>CAZAXD010000005.1:0-106965 GCA_964489015.1 uncultured Sphingobacterium sp.
CCGAGTCTCCGAGACCTCTTGACCACCCTAGCAAGCCAATTTGAGGAGACCCTGAAGAACCTACTGGAGAAGCGCTCAAAGCGGTCTTCGCTAAAGCATCCGGCACGGGAAGCCATTAGAGCAGGATCCTGGCAGGTGGCTCCCCTTCCCGCCTTTCTTCAGAAGCGTTACGTAGAAATAACGGGGCCCGCTGATCCGAAGATGATCATCAATGCTTTAGCAAGCCGAGCCGATGGCTTCATGGCTGATTTTGAGGACGCCTTTACCCCGCATCCTCAAAAGATTTTAGAAGCCCATCGAGCACTATTTGACGCCGTCCGAAAGCGGCTCGTGCACCAAACCCCCCAAAAAACCTATGTCCAGGATCCAAGCTCCCCTACTTTTTTGCATGTAAGGCCTCGCGGTCTGCACTTAGTAGAGAGGTACCTTTGGGATCGGCCTTACCCGGCCAGCTTCTTTGATGCAGCGGTATTCCTACTACATAATGCAGAGGCCCTGCTAACAGGCGGACGCTTTCCAAGCTTATACCTACCTAAGCTTGAAGGCGCCGACGAAGCTCGTCTATGGAATGATGTGCTTACCCACTGCGAGGCATACATGGGGCTGCCGCTAGGGAGTGTGCGCGTCTCGATCCTAATTGAAACCCTGCCAGCCGCCTGCCAAACAGAAGAGATTCTCTATGAACTGCGAGATCGAGCAACAGCACTAAACGCAGGCCGATGGGATTATCTCTTTAGCATTAGCAAGCACCTCATTGCCCAGGGCAAGCCGCCATTGCCACCTCGGCATCTGCTAACGATGGAAACGCCGTTCATGGAAGCCTATGCGCTAGAGATTGTACGGGCTGCGCATCGCCGCGGCGCTTTGGCGATAGGTGGCATGTCTGCTTTCATCCCTAGCCGAAAAGATCCCGCCCTCAACGAAAAGGCTTTATCCGCCGTTCAAAATGACAAGGCGTTAGAAATTAGTAGAGGCTTCGATGGGGCTTGGGTAGCCCACCCGGACCTTGTGTCCGTCATCCAAAATGCCTTTGCTACTAAGCTCAGTAACCGACCCAATCAGCTATCGAAAATCCCTAATTCGTCGTTAGAAGGGCTGCTAGACTTTCCCAAAATAGGTCAGGAAGACCTGACAGAACCGATTCTCCTAGGACAGCTAGAAGTCGCTCTCCTCTACCTCACCAATTGGCTGCAGGGCCAAGGCGCAGTAGCTATCTTCAACCTCATGGAGGACGCTGCTACTGCGGAGATCGCTCGGACTCAGCTATATCACTGGCTACATCACCGTGAGCCACTCACCCTTGGTGGTCAACCTCTTTCTATTTGGCTCTACGAAACCCTTATAGCTAAAGCTTGTGAAAAACATCCTACCATTTCTCCGCAGGCAGTACGACTTTTGCAGGATCTCCTGTATAGTCCTGATTTTATACCCTTCTTGACGAACCATGCGTACGAACGATACGTCCCCCAAGAAATCCTTTGAAGAACGCGTCAACGCGCTCAAGCTAGAGTGGCAAGGGACCCGCTGGAAAGGCATTCTTCGCCCTTACCAAGCGGAAGAAGTCATCGCCTTGCGAGGATCTTACGATCTCAGCTATACCTTGGCCAAGCAGGGCGCGGAACGGCTATGGCAGCTTCTGCAAGAAGAGAGTTGTGTCTCTGGACTAGGCTGCCTAACGGGCCTTCAAGCCGTGCAAGCCGTCGAGGCAGGGCTGCCTACCATTTACGTCAGCGGCTGGCAAGTGGCTGCAGATGCCAATGTGATTGGTCACACATACCCCGACCAGAGCCTTTACCCTGTAGAGAGTGTGCCTGCCTTGGTGCGCCGCATTAATCAAGCACTGCTAAGAGCAGACCAGATTGCTTATAGTCAAAACCCGCAGAAGGGTTCTGACCGAGAGTGGCTAGTTCCCATAGTGGCCGATGCAGAAGCGGGATTTGGCGGCAACTTAAATGCCTTTGAGCTGATGAAGCTCATGATCAAGGCTGGGGCGGCTGCAGTTCACTTCGAGGATCAGTTGTCGTCAGCGAAAAAGTGTGGTCACCTCGGCGGCAAAGTCCTCGTTAGCACCCAAGAAGCAATCCAGAAGCTCATCACTGCTCGATTAGCTGCAGATGTACTAGGCGTACCTACAGCTTTGATCGCGCGTACAGATGCCAATAGCGCAAGCTACCTAACGACAGACATAGACCCCCTAGATGCTCCCTTCATAGACAAAACCCAACCGCGCTCGGCAGAGGGGTTCTTTTCCATTCGTTCAGGACTAGACATGGCGATTAGTCGAGCCTTGGCTTATGCGCCATACGCCGACCTCATCTGGTGCGAGACTTCCACGCCAGACTTAGGTGAAGCGAAGGCTTTTGCTACAGCTGTACACGAAAAATTTCCCGGCAAACTACTAGCATACAACTGCTCACCTTCCTTCAACTGGCGAGCCTTTTTGTCAGAATCGGAGCTTTTGACCTTTCGAGAGAAGCTAGCTGAGATGGGCTACAAGTATCAGTTCATTACCCTAGCCGGGTTCCATGCGCTCAATACGAGCATGTTTCAGCTAGCGAAAGCTTATCGGGAACGGGGCATGGCCGGGTATGCCGACCTTCAGGCGCAAGAATTTGCCCTTCAGTCAGAAGGTTTCCGGGCTGTCAAGCACCAGAGCTTTGTCGGCACAGGTTACTTCGATAAAGTACAGGAGGTCATTACGGGTGGGCTCGCCAGCACCTTGGCCATGAAAGGCTCTACCGAAGAGGCTCAGTTTAAGAACTAAGACTCGCCTCTCGTCTCGGGAGCCCTGGTGGCTTGCAAACTATCCCATCCTATCTGCTCAATGGGAATGATCTGACCAACTGGGTCTTCAAGCAGAAGGTCTAGGGTCTCTATGATGTATCCTATAGCCACCAGTCCAGGAAAAGCGCTTAGCTTTTCATAGGAGCTAGGTGGCACCGTGAAAAGAAGCTCATACTCTTCGCCCCCGTAAAGCAGATAGGGTAACAAAGGCTGATCAAAAAGCTCAGCCACCTTCTGCGTCTGCTCATGATAGGGGAGTCGATCGGAAAAGATTCGCACACCTACGCCGGAGGCTTTAGCCAAAGCATGAAGGCCCTGGGCTAGCCCATCAGAAAGATCCAACATGCTACTGGGGACAATGTCTTGCTTTCTAAAGAACTGAACGACATCTAAACGGGCCTCCGGCTTGATTTGTCGACTGATGATGTAATTATAGGAACTAACGTCAGGTTGGATATGCGGATTAGACAGATAGACGGCTTTCTCTCGCTGGAGGATTTTGAGTCCGGCATAAGCCCCGCCCAAGTCACCACTGACGCAGATGACCTCGGCTGGACAAGCACCGCGCCGAAGAGTCAAGCGGCACTTCTCGACACGCCCAACTACACCCACCGAAAGCCACAGAGCCGCACTCAGGGAAATATCCCCTCCCATGACGGCAAGGCCGTATTTGTGAGCTGCTCGGCCTATACCTTCATACACCCCCTCTAAATATTCTGCAGACACTCCTCTAGGTATCCCTAAAGCAATAGAAAGAAACAGGGGCTCGCCATTCATGGCGCAGATATCACTAACGGCGGTCGTAACCGCTTTGTAACCTATGTAGAGGGGGGCTTGATAGACTTTATCAAAGTCAAACCCATCATGAAGGGTATCGACCGAAAACAGGCCAAAATGCGTCTCATCCCAGTCCCAAACAGCAGCATCGTCCCCTGCTGAGACAATCAAGCGGGAATGAGAAAGAGGAACCTTCTTAAGAAGCCGTTCAATGAGCTCTTCCTCTCTCATGATCCGCTTACTAATCCCAGGGCTTTACTCATCTCTAGCATTCTCTCTATGGGCAGGCGAGCTTTCTGTATGAGCTCTTCAGAGAGAGTGACTTCGGGCGCTTCATACAAGAGAGCGTTGTAAATCTTCTCTAACGTGTTGAGTTTCATGTGGGGACACGTATTACAGCTGCAGGAGTACTCAGATGGAGCTTGAATAAACGTTTTATCCGGGGCAGCTTTTCGCATTTGATGCAAAATGCCCGGCTCTGTCGCTACGATAAACTGAGTCTTCGGAGACTGCGTAACATACCGGAGTAAGGCCGTAGTGGATCCGATAAAGTCAGCAGCCTCCAGCAGAGCGGGTTCGCACTCAGGATGAGCGATGAGCTCAGCTTCCGGGTAGGTCTGGCGAAGCTTGAGAACGCGCTGATGGGAAAAAATAGCGTGGACCATGCAGACCCCATTCCATAGAACCATGGGCCTTCCTGCTTTGCGAGCGACATACTCGCCTAAGTTTTTATCTGGCGCAAAAATGAGCTTCCAGTCGGGTGGTAAGTTTTGGACAATGGGCACCGCATTCGAGGAGGTTACAATAATATCACTCATTGCTTTGATGGCAGCGGAGGTATTGATGTAAGTTACAACTTTGTGATCAGGGTACTGAGCCTTAAAGGCAGCAAAGGCTTCGAGTGGACAGCTATCTGAAAGGGAACACCCAGCGTTGAGATCAGGCATGAGGACCTTCTTAGTCGGGTTGAGGATCTTAGCCGTCTCAGCCATGAAATGAACCCCAGCAAAAAGGATTATATCTGCATCCGTTTGAGCCGCCTTTTGCGAGAGACCAAGGCTATCCCCTACGTAGTCGGCAATATCCTGAATATCCGCATCTTGATAGTAGTGCGCTAAGAGAACAGCATTCTTTTCTCGTCGCAGGCAGTCTATCTCTTCAAAGAGGTCTATGTCAACAGGCGGCTCTACCGGAATGTAGCCATAGGTGTTTATGAGTTCTTTTGTAGCTTGATTTAAGGGTGTGGATAGTGTGGACATAGGGTAACAAAGATAACAAAATACGCTCTGGCTCTGCAGCTAAGGCCGATAAGCACGCAGACCCCCTCGTGCATAACTCCATGGAAAAACGTTACACAATTGGCAGTGAATAAAGGTTAGGAGCATTCTGCACACATCTCTTCTACCTTTGTGAGGGTCGCTTTTTCGCAATCTTTTCTCCAGCTATGCCCCGACTTGTCCACTGCATCCTAAATGATCTAACTCATGAGCAGCGTGCCCACAAGATCGCTATGACGCTTGCTCAATGCTATGACTTTTTACTACTAGGCATTAGTACTCCTCGCAAAAGACGTACCTTATCGACTAGACCCTATAAAACTAAGCGACTTTTTGTGCCGGTGTCTCGGGGAATATTGTTTTTTTTACTAGCTAATCTTCAGATCTTCTTTTATCTCCTTCTACTACGTCGGTGGGACCTTGTTTTGGTAGCAGACTTAGATGCCTTGCTAGGTGCTTATGCAGCTGCGCAAATTCGTAAGCGAAAGGTAGTCTTAGATAGCCGTGAGCTATATCCGGGCCTGCCTTCCTTGTATCGGAGGCCTTTTCGTCGATGGATATGGCAAAAGCTAGAGGCTTACCTCTATCCGCGGATTAAGCACCATTGGACGGTGAGTCCGCCTATAGCAGCGTATTATCGAGAGAAGTACGGCTTACAGGCCTGGCTAGTTTATAACCTTCCTATGCGCCGCCGGGGTTATGGGAATCCTCGGCTTACTGAGCGATTACTCCTTTATCAGGGAGTCTTGCATCCGTATAGGGGTCTAGATGAGCTTATCATAGCTTTGAGTTATGTGCGCGGATGGCGACTGTGGATCGCTGGTGAAGGTCCTCACCGTTCTTATCTCGAAGCCATTACCAAGCAGCACGGGCTCACAGATCGGGTGCTCTTTTTAGGCCTTATCCCGCCAGTTGCGCTAGATCGGTATACCATGGAGGCGACAATGGGCGTTTCAGGCGAAGTCCCTATCACCCCTAATCATAGGTATGCCTTGCCTAATAAACTATTCGACTACATTCAACTGGGCATTCCTGTATTAGGTGGGGAGGCTCCGCTAATACGGGCTGTTATACAAGGTTTAGGCGTGGGTTATGTCGTAGAACGGTGGCGCCCGAAGGAGATAGCGCGGGCTTTAGCCCAAATCGAAGCCATGCCAAATGAGTATGGCGAGTGGGTCTCTAAAGCTCGGGAGGCGGCGTGCCGTTTACATTGGGAAATGCAGGAACCGTGTATTAGGGCCTCGATAGAGGCGGCGCTAGCTGATCAGCCCCCTATGCCGCAGCGCGCGGTAGAGGCTTGCAAAAGCGTTGTATCTTTGGATTGGTTATGGCCGTCTCCTTTGCCCCCAAGCCCCCCTGGTTGAGAGTCCGTCTGCCTTCGGGTGAGAATTATCGTTTTGTCCGGCAGGTCATCGACGAAAACCGGCTCCACACTGTCTGTGAAAGCGCTCATTGTCCGAATATGGGCGAATGTTGGGGAGCTGGCACCGCCACGCTCATGATACTGGGCAATATTTGCACGCGGTCGTGTGGCTTTTGTGCCGTGCTGACGGGTAGGCCCACGGAGCTTGACTGGGAAGAGCCTGAGCGCGTCGCCACGGCCGTCGAGCTGATGAAGCTCCAGCATTGCGTCATTACGTCGGTCAATCGGGATGAGCTGAAAGACGGTGGCGCCGAAATCTGGGCTCGTACCATCAAGGCTATCAAAACGCGCTGCCCGGGTACGACCATAGAAGTGCTTCTGCCCGATTTCAAGGGTAACTGGGATGCCCTCTATCGAGTGCTGGAGGAGCAGCCCGATGTCGTATCTCACAACATGGAGACCGTTAAGCGGCTCTACCGAAAGGTTCGCCCGCAAGCTCGCTACGAGCGAAGCCTAGAGTTTATCCGTCGTACCAAAGACGCAGGCTTTCGAACGAAGTCTGGGGCTATGCTGGGTATAGGTGAAACGAAAGAAGAGGTCTTAGAGCTCATGCAAGATCTCTTAGATCATGGCTGTGATGTGTTGACTTTAGGCCAATACCTAAGGCCTACCGAAGCGCACCTTCCGGTAGAGCGCTTCCTAACTCCTGAGGAGTTTGATGCCTACCGGGAGATAGGTTTACAAATGGGCTTTGACTACGTAGAGAGTGGACCCCTGGTGCGCTCTTCTTACCACTCTGAGCGCCATGTGAAGCCCAATAAGCCAGCATGACATTTTTACACCCCGCATTTTTATGGGGCCTTTTAGGGCTGGCCATCCCCCTGATTGTTCACTTTTTCTACCTGCGCCGCAGTAGAAAGTATCCTTTTAGTCATACTCGGATTGTAGAGCGGCTCCTTCAGGCGAATCGCCCTTACATCAGGCTCAGTCATTTGATCTTGCTGCTTATTAGGCTTGCGCTGGTGGCGGTTATCGTTCTAATTTTTGCAAGGCCGGTCTTGAGTCGTGTGCAATGGTCTAGCGAGAAAGTCTCCGCTATTCTCATCGTAGATGTGTCACCCTCTATTCATGAGAACTTTTCACAGGCTTTGGCTCTAGCGGAAGAGCTCTTGAAGAAAGACGCAGAAATCTCAGAAGTCAAGATCATCTCTACGGATCAGTTATATAGTGACCGTCGCTTTATCTCTAGACAAGAGGCTCTAGCGGTCCTGAAAGAGATCCGACCGGCCGATATGGGCTATCCTCTAAGTCAAATCCTACGTCAGCTAGATTTACACTTTCGGGGCAGTCAGTTTTCGCGCAGGCGCGTGTATGTCGTGTCGGACTTTCAGGCTAGCGCTGTGGGAAATATAAGTGAGATACCCAAAAGTGATTCTGTGGAGTATGTTTTAGCTAGCATTCCGTTAGATCTAACAGGGAATGCCTACATCGATTCAGTAGCGATTACGGGGACTGATAGAAATCGTCTTTTGCGTTGGCATGTAGTCGGTCCTGACCAAAAAACCGTTTCGGTGCGGGTTGGGGATCGGACCGTATTAGCAGCGGCAGGTTGGCATGAGACCCCCTGGCCTGATGGGGCGGCTTACTTGACGCTTAGTTTGAGTGGCGACACTAAAGAGTTTGATAATACCTATTATGCGGGGCTTATAAGGTATTTGCCACGATCTCGACGTGTTATTTGGAAGGGACTACCAGCGGCCAGACCCTCTTTCGAGCGGCTGAGCCGCTTGTTGGGTTTCTCTCTTCATCAGGAGGAGGGTGCTATGGCTCTGTGGGTAGATTATCTTCCTTCGGAGTCAAGCTGGCTAGCTAAACTGCAACAGGGTGCCACTCTTATTGTATTTCCACCGGATGGGCTTATACCTAAGCAGTGGGCAGATCACTTTCTTAGCCGCCGCGTGGCGATGGAGGCACAAGAGGAGGTAGCAGGCCTTAGTCTGGACCTTCAGCCCCGGTCTCACTACCTATGGGAAGAAGTCTTTGTAACTCGCACGTCTACTGGCGTCCTTCCAGATGTATTTCGTACAGAGCGGCTTTATCGCTTTTCACCCCAAGGCGGCTATCCGGTTCTTTCTACATCACAAGGGCAAACGCTTTTGTGGGAAATACCTTGGGATAAAGGCCGTGTTTTTCTTTTTACATTCCCGATTTCGCGTAGTAACTTTGGTGAAACAAGTCTTTTCGTTCCTCTTTTTGCAAGGATGTATGATATAGAGGCCCGTAAGGATCAATTGCCCCCTGCTATCCAGTTAGGAAAGGAAACCGTACTGAGCTTTTCACAATGGAGGGCTGGCCAGCCTCTGCGACTGCGTCTACAGGAGGACGGTTCGGAGGTGGTATTTACTGTCATGGCAGCCGGAGAGGGAGCTCAAGTCGTACTTGGTATGTATCCCATGAAAGCAGGCTTGTATAGGGCTTACATGGGCGAGAGCGAGCTGGGGTATTTAGGTGTCAATATCTCATCGGGGGAATCATCTTCAGCGGTTTTACCCTTTGAGGCTTGGGAAAGGGCCGGTTTGCGAGTTAGATCGGCACAAGTGGGCCTAGCAACGTCCGAGAGGCAAAGCTTTTGGCGCGCTTGGTCCCTCTGGGTCATGCTATCGATTCTGCTGATAGGTTTAGAAACTTACTGGGCGCGACGACTCCTTTTTCCCTAAAAGCCGGTGCAGGTTAGCTAAGGGCATGCGGAGGCTCACACTAAGCCGTAGAGGTCGTTTACACCATTCTATTCCACTTTTACCTTGAAGCGGCGCCGTACTTCCTTGCCGCCTTTGGCGGGGTAATAGACGACTTCGGCTTCTCCTTGAAAGCGTTTTCGGTCCAAAGTTGTTTCGAGCTCAAGCTCGCCGTATTCGTTGGCATCGAAGTGGGTATTCCCCGCTTTTTGACCTGCTTTGAATAGTCTTATGATAAACTTGGACCCTGGCCGGAGCCCTCTGATCTGGATGTTATAAGTCTGACCGCCTTTGATGACCAAGGGGTCCTGCCAAGTAAAGGGTTGGCCGTTGATCTGGATAACCGCCTCTTCTACGTAAAGGGGCATGGACGTAGGGGTTGTCTCCTCATCCCCAATGACCTCGTTAGGGTCGTACTGCTGGGCTTGTACCGTCCAAGCCGTAAGAAGTACCAGTAAGTAGCGCAGCATATCCAAAGATAAGCTTTCTATAGAGGAAAGTGATTATATTTGAATAGTGGAGGACGGCGTTCGGGCATCGCTAACCTTACCACAGGTGTATTATGAATGGTTAGCAACGGTGCATCGGTACCCAATGTTTGACGTTTGGCGAGGAGGAACCTTGTGCTCGGTGCGATTAGTGCATATTCTCGTGCCGGATCGCAACTCTCCTTGGGATATTTTTGCACACTGGCAGCAGATGAAAGCGCTGTTTCCGATAAGCTGGCTACCTTTGGCTTATGACTCGTTCGGAAATACTATTTTGTGGGATATGAGAGGGCAAGGCGTGTATGTTCGCTGGCATGGGTATCGCCCTGAGTTGAGTATTCAGGTGGCTGAGACCTTAGAGAGCTTTTTAGAGAAATTGTACTATAGGCCTATTTACTGATGCGGCTGCTAGATATACTCCAATGGGCCGATCAGTACCCATACTTCTTTCTCCTAATTCAAAATGACCCTCAGGATGACTTAGGATTATATCGGTGGGTGATGGGAATGGGTCGTCGTCCGCATCGGGGTCCTCTGGAGCCCGGCGCGTGGTACATGGGGGGATGGACTTATGAATGGCAGGCCCCGCATCGTGAACCGTGGATTAAGTTTCCTACTAGCGCGTTCTTTGAACCACAGTGGGTATTGTGTCACGCGGAGGCTCCTAGCTGGATTACACAAGAAGGAGGAAACCCTGTAGGAAGGTTGAGATTTGTAAAAGCGAGCCTTACCCGGGAAGCCTTTGAGCAGGCCGTAGACGTCATCCGCGAGCATATCTATCGTGGGGAGGTCTATCAAGTCAATCTTAGCACGGCATTTTTGTGGGAAGGCGAGATAGATCCGTTGCGGGCTTACGTCCGGCTTTTGGAACAGAACCCTACCCTGTACAATTTTCTCTTCAAATGGCGGGGCCAATACGTAATAAGTGCTTCTCCGGAGCGGTTTTGCTGGCTCTGGCGCGACTATGTCGCTCAGCAGCCTATAAAAGGAACGGCTCGGCGGGGACAAACCTTGGAAGAAGATGTCGAGATTATGAAGGCTCTGCGTAGAGATTCTAAAGAAATCGCTGAAAATACGATGATCTTGGACATGGTTCGCAATAATTTTTACCGCTTTAGCCTACCCTCTACCGTGGCAGTTCATAAGTGGGCGGACCTTCACACGTATGCCGGGCTTCATCACTTGGTGTCCGGCGTGTCTGGTAAGCGGCTGGACCGCGTAAGTTTCGAGCGCGTGATAAAGTGCTTATTTCCGGCGGCGTCCATGACGGGGGCGCCCCTACAGGCCGGCATGCGTTATATCCAGAAGTATGAGCCGGTAGGGCGTGGCATTTACTCGGGTGCGTTGGGATACCTTTCACCCGAGGGAGAAGGTGATTTTGCGGTGGTGATTCGCAGTTGGGTGTATGACGCGCGCAACAGAAAGCTGGTGCTTCAGGTCGGCAGCGGCATTACGTATCAGTCTGATCCCACGAAGGAATGGCAAGAGACTTTACTAAAAGCTGATCTTCACCTCAAATCTCTGGACATTAGCCCGGCGAATCTGGTACTTTGAGGCTTCCTTAGCCGTCAGCGGGGCTTATCTACTTATAGGGCACTGGGTAGACGCTTCTCTTGGAGGAGAGAGTGCTCCGTTTTGATCTTTTGCTGGAGCTCGATGAGGGCATGTAAGAGCACTTCGGGCCGCGGCGGACAGCCGGGCACGTAAACGTCTACCGGCAGAAACTGGTCTATGCCTTGTACCACGCCGTACACGCGATGCATACCCCCCGTGGAAGCACAAGCACCCATAGCGATACACCATTTGGGCTCAGCCATTTGATCCCAGATGCGCTTAATCGCATGAGCCATCTTGTAGGTGCACCAGCCGGCTACTATCATGACATCTGCTTGCCGAGGCGAAAAGGAAAATCGCTCCGAGCCAAAGCGGGCAATGTCATACTTGGGACCAGCGGCAGCCATCATCTCGATAGCGCAGCAGGCTAAGCCCATGGGCTGAGGCCATAAGGAGTTGCTACGAGCCCACTCGATGAGGTCATCCAGTTTGGCGGTTAAGAAGCCTTGCTGATTTAGGACATCTTGGAGTGCCATACAGTTAGCAACAAATATAAGGGGGTCAATTCATTTTACAGAGCTGCCCGGTTCACAGGGATCAATGGGGCTTACCAAGGTTAGGCGTCCATCGGGGTTTTCCGCAAAAAGAAGCATGCCCTCACTTTCTATCCCGCGTAGGCGTCTGGGAGGCAGGTTGGAGACCCAGATGGCTTGTTTCCCGATGAGGTTTTCGGGCGCGTAGTGTTTGGCTACGCCTGAGACGACCGTGTGCTCGCCGTCATCTGCTAAAATGCGGAGCTTTAGAAGCTTATCGGCTTTAGGTACGACTTCGGCATGGAGGACCGAGACGACCTTGAGGCGGATTTTTTGAAAGTCTTCGATGGACAGCGTAGGCGGAGGCTCAGGCGGGGAGGTTGGAGCGGGTGGCGGCGTCTGCGGTAAAAGATTCTGGCGAAGGGTTGTAAACTCCTCTTGCGAGAGTTTATTTACTAGGGGCATAGGCTGTGCAGTAATGACAAGCTTGGGCGAAAGCGGCTTTTCGGTGCTTAGCGCTTGCCAGTTGTAAAGCGGAGCGCTAATAAGCTGCCGCAGCGTGGGCGCTAAGCGTACAGGCAAGAACGGCTCCAATAAAGAGCCAAAAGCCAGCAAAAGGTCCGCAAAGCCTAGCAGGGCTTGGTGAGCTTTGTCTTGGGGCAAATGCCAGGGAGCCAGGTCTGTCAGGCGCTTATTGGCTAGCCGAGCTAGACTCAATAAGCGCTCCAAGGCACCGCTAAAATCAAACTCCTCTATGAGCGCGCCGATATCCCGAGCTGCGACTGCTCTCTCCCTGAGAAGCTCGGGGTCTGGGTCGACAGGGTGCTCTGAGCCTATACGCCATAGAAGGCTCAGGATGCGATGGATGAGGTTGGAGAGATTTCCAATGAGCTCGGACTGAATGCGCTGGTGATATTCTGTCCAGGTGAAGTCGCGATCCTTCGTTTGAGGCATGAGCGCCGTCAGGACAAAGCGAAGTTCATCAAGGCGATGCGGAGCCAGGGCTAAATAGGCATCGATGTCAATCGACCAGCGGCGGGAGGTGGAGATTTTTTGCCCTTCCAGGGTGAGAAATTCGTTAGCGGGGACGGCCATTGGCAGGATATATCCTTCATGCACCCCTATTAGGATCGCTGGGAAAATGAGCGTATGAAAGACGATATTGTCTTTACCGATGAAGTGCACGAGACGGGTCTGTGGGTCTTGCCAAAAAGCTCGCCACAAGTCTGGCTTGCCTTGACTCTGAGCCCAGCGCTGGCTGATAGAGATATAGCCGATCGGGGCTTCAAACCATACGTAGAGGACCTTGCCAGGGTGACCGGGAACGGGTATTCCCCAGTCTAAATCGCGAGAGATAGCGCGAGGGGCCAGGCCAGTCTTGAGCCAATTTTGAATCACGGGCCCGACGTTGGGCTTCCAACTGCGGCTCTCTACGAAGCGCGCAAGGTCCGCAGAAAAGCGGTCCAAGCGAAAGAAAAACTGGTTAGTAGAGCGCATCTCAGGCACTGCTTGAGAGAGTCGAGAGCGCGGCTGAAGGAGTTCCGCAGGGCTGAGCAGCGCTCCACAGCGCTCACACTGGTCGCCATAGGCATTCTCGTAGCCACAATGCGGACAGGTCCCGATGATATAACGGTCTGGCAGAAACGATTTGGCTATCGGGTCATAAAACTGCTCCGTTGCGCGAACCTCTAGGGCGCCCTGGGCTAGCAGGCGCTCGAAGAAGTGCTGCGCGTTAGTGTGATGGAGCGGGTCAGAAGTCCGGCCATAAAAGTCCACAGCGATGCCGAGACCTTCTAAGCTTTTTTGGAGCAAAGGATGATAGTGGTCGATAATGGCCTGGGGCGTAGTGCCTTCTGACAGCGCTCGAAAGGTGATAGCGACCCCATGTTCATCCGAGCCGCAAATGAAAAGCACTTCATGCCCTGCTTGCCGCAGGTACCGCGCATAAATATCAGCAGGCAGATAAGCGCCGGCTATGTGACCAATATGGAGCGGCCCATTTGCGTAAGGGAGGGCGGCCGTGACGAGATAACGCATACCTTACTCTTCTGCACCCAAGGACTGGAGCCACTCGACGATCTCGGAATGCCAACGCTTCTCGGCATAATAGAGAGGCGTTTGGCCCTTGGCGTCCGCTGCGTTGATATCGGCGCCTTTTTCGGCGAGGAGCTTGGCGATATCGAGGTGACCGCGCCAGGCAGCTTCATGGAGGGGTGTACGTCCTTCGTGGTCACGGCTGTGCGGTGAAGCGCCCTTAGCCAAAAGCAGTTCTACCATTTCGATATTGCCGCTGATGACAGACCAGTGGATAGGATGAACGCCCTTGAGAGTCTGACTATGAAGATCGGCTCCCTTTGCTAGCAAAAACTCCACTACCGGGATGTGTCCATTGTAAACGGCCAAGTGAAGGGGCGTCGAGCCATTTTCGTTGGGCATATCTATGGTGGCGCCATGGTCTACGAGCAGGCGAACGATATCCAGGTAGCCCGCGTGGGCGGCAAGGTGCAAAGGTCGGCTACCGGTGACGGTGGCTGCGTCGGGGTTCGCACCAGCTTTGAGAAGGTACTCTACCATAGTGGCGTGGTTGTGCCTGACAGCTACGTGAAGGGGCGTTTCGCTGTTCTGATCAAGCTCGTTCGGGGAGAGTCCCTTACTAAGGAGCCAAGCCGCTGTCGGCACATGCCCCCCTCTGGCAGCCCAATGCAGCAGCGTCGCGTCGTTAGCGTCCCGGATGGTGATCTCTTCGTCAGGAAGGTGGTGTTGGAGACCCTCTAAGTCCCCTTTGAGGAGAAAATCTTGAAGCTTGGTATCCATGGCTTTGCCTTATCTTCGTCGCAAAGATAAGCAAGATGCCTATTCTGCTGGCATGTACAGCGTTTGCGATTGGTTTTTACATCGTTCTTTCCCGAGCTCAGGCGCTGTGGCTGCTGTTGGGCCTGGAGCTCATGCTAAACGCTAGTGCCCTGCTACTGGTAGCGACGGGCACGGTGGAGAGTTTAGCCGTTTTTCTACTGGTCTTATTTTTTGCGCTGGTGGAGGCTGCGGTAGGCCTGTTTCTTTTTGCTGGGTGGAAGCGTGCCACAGGTACGCATTCTCTAGAATCCTTGGTTACAGAGGAGCTATGAAGCCTTTCTGGGTGCGTCGTTTGTGGAGTCTGTGGTTTGCTTTCTGGCTTTTTGGCTACTTCCTGGTACTTTTTCCTGTTTACGCAGTGGTTTTATGGCGGCTCACCCCGGGGACGACTCGCTTGGGTCACCAGCTAAATCGATGGTGGGGCTTTTTGATTTTATTCATGGGGCGGATCCGGGTGCGGAAGCACGGTTTTTACTGGCCAGATCGGCCTTGTATCATTGTCGCTAATCACCGCAGCTACTTGGATATACCCGTTTGTTATACGAGCTTTCCGCCTAGTGTGGCTTTTTTAGGCAAGGTAGAGCTTGGGCGGATTCCTTTATATGGCTGGACTTATCGTCGCCTACATGTATTAGTCGATCGAAAGGACCCGCAAGCTCGTAAAAAGAGCCTACTGGCCGTTGCCAGAAAGCTCCAAGAGGGCCAATCTGTCTTGATATATCCGGAGGGTACGACCAAGCACCCGCGCCCCTTGGGTAAGTTTTATGATGGAGCTTTTGTATTAGCGCATGAGCTTCAGGTTCCTCTGCTGCCCATGGTAATCGTGGGTAGTGACCGGTGTCTAACGGCGGATGGGCGATTTCTCATGCAGCCGGGAGAGGTAGATTGTTTTTTTCATCCACTGCTAGAGCCTGATGAGCCGCCGGATAAGCTGCGAGAAAAAGTATACCTTTGGATGCAGGAGACCTTAGTCCGCTATGAGGGTGGATGATAAGCTTTTGGATCAGCTTTGTGAGCTAGCCCGGCTCTCGATCGAGGGGGAGGAGAGAGCCGCGCTTCTGGCCGACCTAGCTCGGGTTCTAGACTTTGTCGAAAAAATCAACGAACTTCCTTTGGAGGGGGTGGAGCCGCTTTTATTTGTGGGGGAGCCGTCGGGCTACTTAAGGGAGGACGAGCCGGTAGCTCCGGCCGAGCTCGAGCCTTATGCAAGGAACGCTCCCCAGCATGATGGCCTTTACTGGCGAGTCCCTAAGTTTGGCGTAAAGGAAGTTTGACGCGCGAGGCGTTACAGGCCGTCCTGGCATCCGGCGCAGGGGCCAGCCTAGATTCCCGTACGGTCGCACCGGGCGAGGTTTTTTTTGGTGTTCCCGGCACGCATCAGCACGGGGGTGCCTATGCTCGACAAGCCTTAGACCGAGGCGCGGCGGCGGTCGTCGTACCTCCTGCCTTTGCGCAGGGACTACCTGCCTTGCAGGTCTTTGTACACCCAGACCCTGTAAGCCTTCTGCAGGAAGAGGCGTTTTTGCATCGGCAGCGCTTCCCAGCCTTACATGTGATTGCGGTAGGCGGCTCTAATGGCAAGACTACGACGCGTGCCTTACTCTCGCAGATTTTCTCTCGGGTCGCCCCTACCCTCTTCACCCCAAAAAGCTGGAATAACCACCTGGGTATTCCCCTGACACTTCTGCGTATACAGCCGGAGCACAGCTATGCCATCATTGAGATAGGCGATAATCGCCCGGGAGAGGTAGCCTTTCTGACTCGCCTTGTGCGGCCTACTTGGGGCGTCATCACCAACGTTGGGTCCGATCACTTAGAGGGCTACGGTTCCTACGAAGCTAATTTGTGGACCAAATGGGAGCTCGTAGAAGCACTAGCCGAGCTTACGCCGGAGCCAGTTCTCTTTCTCAATAGCGAAGATGGCGGCCTACAGCGGATGCCTGTACCGGCTAATCTGAGACTAATTAGCTTTGGTTCGGGGGGCGCTGTGTGGGGGCATTGGACGACGCAGGGATGGGATTCATCGGTCCTTTCCGGGGAGGCGTATGGCGAGCCTTTCTCCCTACCAGTGCAGTTGTGGGGTTCCTACAATCGCCTCAATGTTTTAGCTGCTATAGCGGTCGCTCGCCATGCGGGTATTACATGGGAGGTAATCAAAGAAACCTTAGGTGCTTTTTCACCTGAGACGGGCCGCAGTCAGATTGTAAAACGGGGCGCGCAAGTGATAGTCTTTGAGGGCTACAACGCGAACCCCTCCTCGATGATGGCAAGTTTAGCGGCGCTTTGGGAAACGGTGAGGGGAAAACGGGTTGGCTTTGTACTGGGGCAGATGGAGGAGCTTGGCCAGTATGCGAAGGAGGCGCATGCGGCGATAGTGGGTCATTTGCTGGCCCGACAGGGTCAAATCGAAGGCGTAGCTTTGGTAGGTCCCCACTTTGCAGATATAGCCCTTCCGACGGGGTGGAGCTGGTTCGGATCAGTTCAGGATCTTCTGCACCACTGGCCTACCTGTTTGGAGACGGCCCCGGTACTTTATCTCAAAGGCTCCCGCAAAGCCCAATTAGAGCGGGTGGTGGAAAGGCTGGTTGGCAGCTCGTGAGTATTTTTGACGCATGGAGCGTTATCCTCGGCCCAGCAACGAACCGGTCCTTGCTTATGCTCCAGGCTCGTCAGAACGTTTGGCGTTACAACAGGCCCTTGAGGCCGTGTACGCTGGTCACAAGCCTGTACGCAGTTATGTAGGAGCTCATTGGCTAGACGGCGAAACCGAGCTGCCCCTAACGCCGCCTCACCGACACCAGCACGTTATCGGGACAGCTTACAAGACAGGACCGGCAGCTGTTGAAAAAGCCATAGAAGCGGCCCTGCAGGCACACAAGACTTGGAGTCAGTGGCCCTTTGAGCGCCGAGCCGAGATCTTTCTCAAGGCAGCGGATCTCCTTTCGCACAAGTATCGGGCAGTAGCCAATGCTGCCTGTATGGTCGCTCAGTCTAAAACCGTCTTTCAGTCCGAGATAGACATCATTGCCGAGTTAGCAGATTTTTGGCGCTTTAATGTGCATTATGCGGAATGGCTCCAAAGCTGGCAGCCCCGCAGCCCCGCCCTCACTTACAATCGATTAGATTATCGACCCTTGGAAGGCTTTGTAGTAGCTATCACGCCTTTCAATTTCGCTTCTATCGCAGGAAACTTGCCCACGGCCCCAGCCCTAATGGGTAACGTCGTGCTATGGAAGCCGGCAGAAACGCAGCTCTACTCGGCTGCAGTGATCTTAGAAGTGCTGTTAGAAGCCGGTTTGCCCGAGGGCGTTATAAACTTTTTAGTCGTGGATGGCCCTACCCTCTCCAAAGTAGCTTTGCATCATCCGGCTTTTGCTGGACTACATTTCACCGGGTCAACGGCTACGCTTAATCTTCTCTGGCAACAGATTAGCCAAAACCTCCCTCAGTATCGAAATTATCCGCGCATCGTGGCGGAAACTGGTGGAAAAGACTTTGTCTGGGTGCACCACACGGCTGACCCCCAGGGGGTTGCGGCAGCGCTTGCCCGCGGTGCTTATGAATATCAGGGGCAGAAATGTTCGGCGGCTTCTCGGGCTTATTTGCCTCAGAGCCTAGCCGAAGACATTTTAGATCGGCTTATTGGAATGATGAAAGACTTCCGCATAGGCCCCCCAGAGGACTTTCAGAACTTCATCACAGCCGTCATTGACAAGAAGGCCTTTGATAAAATTACCACATATATCGAGCGGGGCAAGGCTGACCCAGAAGTGACCCTTGTCGCAGGTGGAAACTATGATGCGAAAGCAGGTTACTTTATCGAGCCTACACTGTTTCTTACGAAGAATCCCCATCATGTCCTCATGATTGAGGAGATTTTCGGTCCTGTGCTAACGGTGTATGTGTATCCAGACGAGCAATGGGAGCCCAGCTTGGATCTAGTGAATGACACTTCGCCCTATGGTTTGACGGGTGCTATCTGGGCTCAGGATCGGGCTGTTTTGATGAAAGCAGAAGCGCGGCTTCGTTATGCTGCTGGCAATCTATACTTAAATGATAAGCCTACCGGCGCGGTGGTAGACCAGCAGCCTTTTGGGGGGGCCCGAGCCTCCGGTACAAACGATAAAGCCGGCTCGCCCTGGAATCTCATGCGCTGGGTGAGCCCCCGAACGATCAAGGAAAACTTTTTGCCACCGCTCGACTATCGGTATCCGTTTATGGCGCCTTAGAATGTGTATTTTTGACTAGTGCTAGAGGCAGCTCGGGCGGTGCTTCAGCGCGTGTGGGGCTATGCGGACTTTCGGCCCCCGCAGATCCCGATCATACAAGCGGTCTTGGCGGGTCGGGATGTCTTGGCTTTGCTGCCTACCGGCGGGGGTAAATCTATCTGTTATCAGGTGCCGGGTCTAGTGAGGGGGGGCGTTACGCTTGTCATTTCACCCCTGATAGCCCTCATGCGGGATCAAGTGGAGGGGTTACAGCGGCGGGGCCTTTCGGCTATTGCCTTGGATAGCTCCCTGCCCAAGCCCCTACAGGAAAAGGCCCTTGCGGATGCCCAGTCAGGACGTGTGCAGTTTTTGTATGTGTCGCCAGAGCGAGCAGCCTTAGGGACCTTTCGCGAGGCTTTACGCCAACTACCTCTGAGGCTTGTAGCTGTAGACGAAGCCCACTGCATCAGCCAATGGGGACACGACTTTCGAGGGGCCTATTTAGAGCTAGGACGCCTGCGGGGCTATATGCCTGCCGAGGTCCCATGGATAGCCCTCACGGCTACCGCCACGCCCCAAGTCAAAGCGGATATTCTAGCTTCGCTCGGGCTGCGGGATCCCGAGGTCTTTCAGCAGCCTTTTTACCGGCCCAACTTCTACTACGCCGTGGTGTACGATATCGACAAGGACAAGCGGCTAGTGCAATCGCTGAAAAAGTTACAAGGCGCTGGGATCGTGTATGTGAGCTCGCAGCGGACGGCGGTTCAGCTTGCGGAGAAGCTTCGGATGCAGGACTTTTCTGCCGCGGCCTATCATGCGAATATGCCGGCGAGCCAGCGGGCGGAGATTCAGGCTGCTTGGACCCAAGACAAAGTAAGGATCATTGTAGCGACCTCCGCCTTTGGGATGGGCATAGACAAGCCAGACACTCGGTCTGTCATTCATTACCATTTAGCTGCAGAGCCGGAAGCCTACCTGCAAGAGGTGGGACGGGCCGGCCGAGACGGGTCCCTGGCGTATGCGGTGACGCTCTATCATCCGCGGGATGCGTTGGATCTGGAGCAGCGTACCCAGGCGCGGTATCCGCCGTACCACCTATTGGCCACTTTGTATAACTACCTAGCCAAGGGAGTGCTAAGCGGGCCTCGGCGCTATACTTCGATCACGGCGCTAGCGCAGGAACTCAAAATAGAGCCGGCTACGCTGCAGCGGACTTTACATCTTTTGGAGCAGGAGGGCATTCTATGGGTGCGGGGTCTAGACAAGCACCGTGCCTACCTCAAGAGTCTTCTCTCCCCGGAAGCGTGGCAAGCCTCGGATCAGACACCGCTACAAGGGTGGATCTTGCGATTGGGCGGGGCTGCGCTCTTTGCAGAGGGAGCCTATGTAGATTTGGCAGAGTGGGCCTATCAGCTAGGGGTCTCGTATGAAGAGCTCTATGCGCAGCTGGAAATTTTGCGGGCAATGGGCTTTTTAAAGCATGATGCGATGCCTGCAGGTGAAGTGCGCCTGGGCATTCAGCAGCAGCCTACCCCTACCCTTTGGGAAGCCATCCGTCATAAGTACCAGCACCTCTTGCGTCAAGCCCAGGCTCGCATGCGTTTTATGCTGGGGTACTACCAGCAGCGGGCCACCTGCCGGGCCCAGTACCTTTTGCGGTACTTTGAGGAAGAGCACGCGCCATGCGGTCAATGTGACGTATGCCGGGGCTATTACGTAGATCAGAAGCCAGATAAGGCGGCTATAATGGTGGCAAAAGCCGTTTGTGGGCACTACCTTCGAGTCCCCAAGCCGATCACCCAGGTGCGGCAGTATCTGTATCAGCACTTCTCGAATGGAGCAGAAAAAGTGCTGGAAGCGCTCATCGCAGAGGGTCATATTGAAGTTTTGGACGACTGGCGTGTACGCTGGCGCGCTTAGGTCCACGGTCTAAGGCTTCGTACTAGCAAAAGCCCCCAGCCTAAGATGAGTAAGCTTCCCCCTGCTGGTGCTATCGCGGTAGCCCGCTCAAAGCCACCGAGGTATTTTAGATAGATGCTGCCCATAAATAGCAGAATCCCCAGGGCAAAAAAGCTAACTATCAGTGCGTGCAAGGTTCCTCGCCCCTTTTTATCGCTGAGCCAGAGAAGGACAGGGGCGTGCACCAGCGCAAGGACGGCGGCCTGTCCGAGAGCAGGCACGGGTCGAGCATGGGCGTAAAGGGTGGCCCCTATTATGCCGCCTAACCCGTAAAAGGCGGCTACCAGGCGCAGCCAGGTCATCGGACAAAGGTAAAACGGAACCTTAACTGCTTGTGTAGTGGGAAAAGTTTTACTTTTGCTTACAGATGCGTCTAGGATGGTACCTCCTGCTAAGTTCCATCGTCACAGAGTGCGGCGGCTCTAAAAAATCTGCAGCCTCCGAAAAGGCTTCGGTGATGAGCCCAGACCTGTATGTCCGTATCGAGCGAACGCCCTGCTATGGGCGCTGCCCCATCGATGTCGTCGAAGCCTTCGCCGATGGAAAGGTCCGCTACGAAGGTAAGCGCTTCGTCCCAAGGCTCGGTATTTACCAGCGCCAGCTTTCTTCTAAAGAGCTAGACACTCTACGACGACTTTTAGTGGAGGCTAAGTTTGGCCAGTACGCTGACGTGTATGACAATCCGGGCATCACGGATCTGCCTAGCTTGGAGCTGAAGTATCGCTTGGACGGTCAGGAGAAATCCATCACTTGCCGAACAGGCTGCCCGCCTGAGTTGCCAGACAAGATCGAGCGCTTGCGAACCTTTTTAGCCGACCAAGGCTCCTTTCAAATGGAAAAAGGACCTGAAGAGGAGACGATCAGCGACCCTTCATCCGATGATTAGTGCCCACCCTTCTGAAAGGAAAAAACGTTGGGGTTTGGGATACGCTTAGAAGGGTCCTTTATCTTTGGGGGTATAGGTGCTGTTCTGTGTCTTGTTTGGTCTGTGTGGCATGTCGTTCTAGCTTTTGAGCCTCATAGCAAAGCATTATCCTAAGAAGCACTTTGATGGTTAAATAGAGCGCCTTCCGCCAAGCTCTATGTAGCCTCTCAAGGCGCCCGTGGATAAAGCGCCTCAGCGCCTAATGCCAAATACCTGATGGCAGGCAGCCTAGGTCCTGCCAGGTGGCCTGACTTGCAAAATCTACTTTCATGCATATGCGGAAGGTGTGTGTAAACCGTTTTTCTCTGCTTTCACTGGGCTTGCTGATGAGTATTTATGCACAACTGCCGCCAAAGCCGGCGTATCCATTTGGCATCAAACAGCCACACTGTGGTCACAGTTTGACAGACCCCCTATTTTATCCTTGGCCGGGACAGTTTGTAGAACTGGTGGTGGACATTAATGGCCTACGAGGGTGGCAAATATTTCATCCGGCGCCCTTCGCTAATGTGCTAGTGGGCAAGGCAACGCTACCTGGGGCCTGGATCCGGTTTCATTGGGACCAGACGCTCGCCGCCTGTAACCCAAACTGCTACGATCCGAATTACAACCCGCGCTATGACATTGACAAGTGGGAGCTCCTAATCATTACCGAAAACTATCAGGGCGTAGCGGATTTCACGATGCAAAATACGCACACCAACCTCCTAAACTTTGTCCAGCATGCCTGGCAAAACGGGAACGGGGGTAACGGCACGCCGGTCCTCCTCTGGACGAATTGACCCTGCTTAGATGGGTCGGGCTGCTTCTTTACAGGCTACGGCATTCCAGAAGATAATAGCGGTGGCGCTTCGGGCTGGCGACAAATGCTGGATTTTCTGGAGTTTCAGGGGGTGGGCAACCAGTACGGCTGGCAGAGACTTCAGGATTATGTCAACGCCAATAGACCCGCCGGCTGCCCACCGGTTTACATCATCCCCGGTAATCGCATGATGGCGCGCTTTTATGACGATGTGCAAAATAACCTAGTGCCTGGCATTACTAATGTGCGTCAGATTTTCACGGATGGTGTTCACCTCAATGACACCGGCGCTTACATGGTGACGATGATTCATTATGCGTGTCTCTTCAACAAAAGTCCTGTGGGTCTCAGCAACGCTATCCATCCTAATGTCACCCTAGCACCTGCCTTGGCGGCGTACATTCAAAACATGGTCTGAGATGTCGTCACAAACTACCCGCGAAGCGGCGTTCAGGCCCAGGCGACTGCCATGAGCGGGCTGGGTCAAGGAGAGAAGGCCCCTTTGCAGGCGCACTATCAGGAGGGAATGCTCTACATCTCGGGAGAAGGCCTGAGGGAAGCAGAGTTTACGATCTATGCGATTACGGGGGAGTTGGTGCTTCGCAGCCGCTCGACGGTTATCGACGTGCAGGGCCTAAATGCCGGCCTATATATCGTGCAGGAGGTTCGTTACCCTGCGCCGTGCCCTGTGGCTCAAGCTGCGAGGGGATAGGCCTACTTCTGTTGCTATCTATCGTTTTTTGCTTATACGGTTGTGATCGAGGCACCTTGCCTCCTGAAATTCTTTAGCATATTTATCTCATGTCTATTTATAAAAACCTTTCTCGTTTACTTCTGAGCGACGGAAAGTGAAAATGGATCTCGGTGGGCTTGACCGCCGTCGTTGCAGGACTCTTAACGGTTTGGGCCGTTTACGGCGCTAAGGATTATGGACTTGCTTTATTCGTTTTGACCCCTATTTTTATCGGAGCCAATTCGACCAATTTGTACGGCCTGAAGCGAGAAATTACCTTCCATCAAGCCCTGCTAGTTAGCATTTTGACACTCGCCGTTTACATGGTAGGGCTCTTAGTCTTTGCAATCGAAGGAATCCTTTGCATTGCAATGGCTGCGCCGATCGGCCTCCTATTGACTTTGGTCGGCAGTCTGATCGGTTACGTAATAGTCAAAAAGAAACCAGGCAATGCCTCCGCGACAATGCTGGTCCTGGTTGGTATGATTCCGACAATGGCGTTCATAGAGAAAAATAACCCGCCCACCCTCATTCCGGTAACAACCGCAATGGAAATCGACGCCGACCCCCAGACAGTTTGGAAAAGCATAGTTGAATTTTCGCGGATTGACGAGCCAACCGAGTTTATCTTCAAGACGGGGATTGCTTATCTAGTAGACGCAAAAACGGAGGGAACAGGAGTCGGTGCTACTAGGTATTGCTACTTCTCGACGGGAAGGATTGTAGAGATATTTACAGATTGGGAAGAGTCAAAACTCTTGGGATTTGACATAATAGAACAGCCCGCGCTAATGAAGGAATTGAGCTTCTGGGACGTAAACCCGCCACACCTGCACGGTTATGTCGTTTCTAAGCGAGGACAGTTCAAGCTGACAGAACTGACAAATGGAAATACACTTTTAGAAGGAAAAAGCTGGTACCTTTTCAACGTTCTGATCCATATTAAGAAAAAAGCCGAGCATAAAAAGAAAGGCGGCCTGTGACGTAGAGTTCCTTTAGATGCAGTGATAAGCCGACCCACGAACTGGATGCTCTTATAGAAGTTTAGAGGGGGTAGCAGTCTTTTGTGCTGAGATCTGTCGTTATAGCTATCGGTAGCCTTTCTGTTAGGCGAATATCTGCCAGCTCTGGATAAAGTCGGACCTTAACTCAGTGGGGGGCACTTTTGCTGGTCTTTGAAGTATAGGGTCGGGACTTAACTACCACGATATCGTCACGCCTAGCATCGGTAAGATTGGCAGCTGATTATAGCGGCGGGCGGTGATGCGGTCGATGTAAAAGACGTTAGGCCGGTTGTAGACATTCAAAATCGAGGCCTGAAGCTCGAGCAGAGCGCGCCCCGTCAAGGTTACGCGGTACTTTAGCAGGAGATCCAAGCGGTGGTAAGCCGGGAGGTGGGCGGCGTTGTAGTTGGGGCTCAGGAGGATAGCTAAAGTGCCTTGCATGGTAGGATAGGGCGCCTGGGAACCTTGCTGAAAGAAGAGCAGCTTCTCAAAAAAGCCCAAGGTCTGAGTAAAAGGGAGGCCTGTGCCTAGGGTCCAGCGCAGCGAGGCTTCCCAGCGGCGCTCACGGCCACGAGGCACGCTTAGCACAGGGCCCCAGCTGTGACTGGTGACGAAATTGACCGTGTGACGGCGATCCCATAGAGGGAAATACGTTTGCCGAAAGTCCGTTCGGCGGTTGTACTGATAGCTGTAGGTGGCATAAATGTTGGTTTGGGGGCTTTGGTAGCGGAGGGTAGCATCCGCGCCGTAGGCGTAGCCTATCTCGGTGATGAAAGCCGGATCCTCGGGAAAGAGTCGCTCTCGGTTGACGTTAGTGAGTTGAAAGAAGCGCTTATACCAGCCTTCTAGGCTTAGGAGGAGTGCAGATCCGAGTTGGTATTCCCCACCTATGAGGGCGTGGTAGGCTTCTTGGAGGGGGTGCTGCAACTGCTGGTTAGCTGCAAGCTCTGGCGCCGTGAGAAAGCCTTGAAAGAGAATAACAATATCCCGGTCAGACACCGCGGCGACCCAGTTTTGGACATAGCGACCCGCTGCGGCTTGCAAGCTCCAGCGATCGGCGTTGTATTTGGCTCTTAAACGCGGCTCGATTGAGAAATAGCCGTAAGTATTGTAAAAGTGAAGCCGGAGGCTAGGCTCGATGAGGGCTTTTGTGCGGAAGGAAGGGTTGCCTTCCTCATCGAGGCTTTCTCGGCGAAAGACTTTCAGATAGCGAAAATAGCCGGCGCCTTCGGTATTGCTCTGGCGCTGCTGGGTGATGAAACCCAGGGCATTCGTGAAGAGAAAGTCCGTACTGAAGCCCCGTACTTCAATGCCATAGGCTAGCTCATTGGCCCCATAGAGGTACGAAAACGTAAAGCCGCCGTTGAAGCCGCCGATCTCGCTGTAACGAGGCCGTACTTCTTGCGGCACGGAAAAGGAGTTTTGGAAGCGGGAATAAGCAATGCTGCCCGTGATACGCACCCGGGTCCCTTGTGGAAGATTCGTAAAAGCTCCACCCACCCCCCACTGCTGCCAAGTATTGAGCCCCTGGGCGCCAAGGTCGACCCGATCGGTCTGCCGAAAGCCAAAAAGATTAAGCTGATCAGGCCCCCGGCCGAAAGTGATCTTGCCGTAAACATCCTGAAATTGAAACGGCAGGGAGTCCTTGACATAGGGGTATAGGCGTGGGGTGCTTTGCTGGATATAACCCTGGCGCGCGCTCAGGATCCAGGAGCTATTGCGTACGAAAGGGTTCGGTCCCTCTAATAGAGCCTGGCCTACAAAAGGGGTTACATACGCGCGCCCGCTAAATCGGTCAAAATTGCCGGGACGGGTGCGAATATCCATAACCGAGGAGAGGCGGCCACCGTATCCGGCGCCGAAGCCTGCTGAGTAGAGATTGACCTGCCGAATGATATCGGTCTCAAACACGCTAAAAAGAGATAGTGTGTGAAAGGGGCTGTAAATGATAGCCCCGTCGAGGAGGGTAAGGTTTTGGATCGGAGTGCCGCCCCGAATATAAAGCTGCCCACCTTGGTCTCCCGTAAAGACCACCCCCGGCAAAACCTGCAAGTACTGAGCGATGTCAGGCACGCCGAAGCTCGGAAGCAGATACACCTGCCGAGGAGCAATCGGCGTCACGGCAATGGTAACCCGAGATGGATCAATGCGGGCTGGGGCTAAGGCCTCGGTGATCTCAACGGATTGCAGTTCTATAGCCCGGGAAGCGGCTTGCAGTTTGAGGGTGATGACAGGACGACGACCATCTAGTACGACCTCTTGCCGAATCGTGTCTATGCCTATAGCACTGACCTGGAGCGTATAAGTCCCCGGCTTGATGTTATCAAGCGAAAAGAGGCCTTCGGCGTTTGTTAAGGTTCCCTTCCGTATCGGTAATAGCAAAACGGTTCCCCCTACGACCGGCTCCCCGTCTTCATCTAA
The DNA here is from genome assembly GCA_964489015.1 of uncultured Sphingobacterium sp. Lineage (GTDB taxonomy): Bacteria > Bacteroidota > Bacteroidia > SpSt-205 > SpSt-205 > JAPYWM01. The sequence continues at coordinate 26,417 of CAZAXD010000005.1, forward strand.
AACTGAACCGCGGATGGTTACCTGTGCCCATCCGGCCAGAAGCCAAGCCGCCAACACGACTACAGACTTTCGCATACCGCAAGGTACAAAGCCCCGACCGAATGACCCTCCCATCCTATGTAAGCTTCCTAAGTGGAACTTACCCGACTTTATTTTTGTTTTTATCCTCATGATACGCAACAATGTTGCAATACTCTCCCTCCTAATTTGGGGAGGTGTAGCCTGTAGCCAGCAGGCGGGTAAAGCGCCGAGCGAAGCAAGTACTACCATGGAAGCGATTCGCCTAAGTGCCCAGGAGGCTTATGCAAAGTGGAAAGCTAGTCCCGATGAGATCGTGATTTTGGATGTGCGAACGTTTGAGGAGTACCAAAGCGGGCACATCCAAGGCGCCCAACATTTAGATTTTTATGCGAATTTTGAGGAGGCCGTGCAGAGACTTCCGAAGGACAAGACCTATTTTTTACATTGCGTCTCGGGTCGACGCAGTGGCCTAGGCACGGAGATTATGCGCAAGTATGGGTTTCGCGCCTATAACATTGGTGGTTTTGCGGAGGTAGCCCGTGCCGGCTTTCCTACAGAGTGAAAAACCTAAACCTAGATAGCCTATGCGTATCACAGCGACAGAAGCTTTGGAGAAACATCGGGCTCAGCCCGATAAGGTCGTCCTTTTGGACGTGCGAACGCCAGCGGAGTATAGGAGCTTGCGAATCTCTAGCTCTCAAAATGCAGACTTCTACAATGGCTTTGACCGGCAAGTCCAGAAGCTGGACAAAAGCAAAACGTACATTCTGTACTGCGCTTCGGGGGGACGCAGTCAAGCTGCCATGGGGCTCATGAAAAGCCTCGGCTTCTCAGAGGTCTACAATGCGGGGGGTATTGGTGAGCTGATTCAGGCTGGCTTTCCTTATGAACGAGACTAAGCCTATCCATTCAAATGCTAACAAGTATGCTAGTCAAACAGTTTCTGGATGAGCCTTTGGCTCAATATGGATACGCCATCGTGAGTAATGGTGAAATGGCCGTTATCGATCCGGGTCGTAATAGCCAGCCTTACTTTGAGTTGGCGGAGTCCCTTAGAGCTAAGATTGTGGCTTCGCTTCTGACGCATCCCCATGCTGACTTTGTAAGCAGTTACTACGAAATAGCGCAAAAGACCGGCGCGACCATCTATGCTAGTGAGCTGATGGGACTATCCGTCCTTCACAAAGGGCTAAAAGATGGAGATGAGATTCAGATCGGGCTGGCTAAGCTCAAGGCTTTCCTAACTCCAGGTCACTCGCCGGACAGCATGACGTATGTGCTGTATGATGAAGAGGGCCGAGAGTATGCCGCTTTTACGGGGGACTGGCTTTTCATCGGTGATGTGGGTCGGGCCGATTTACGCTCCAAGGCCGGCAACATCAAAAAGCAGCGCGAAGATCAAGCTCGAGACATGTATCACAGCCTGCGACGCATGTTTGCCATCCTGCGGCCGCAGACGCTCGTCTATCCGGCCCATGGCGCCGGCACCTTGTGCGGTAAAGCCCTCAAGTCTTTCAATGCGAGTACCATCGGCGCGGAGCGGCTGGATAATTGGGCCGTGATCCTAGCGCATACCCCCGATGAAGCGACCTTCGTCGAAGCGCTCGTGACTGGGCAACCGCACATCCCAAAGTACTTCCCTAATAGCGTGGAGGTCAATCGTCAAGGGCCAATCGGCTATAAGGAGGCCTTAGCGGCGATCCAAAACGGTGGCGTGCTCACCGCAGAAGCGGCCGCTAAGCTAGACCGACAAGCGCTCATTATCGACGCGCGTCCTGCTGCCCTTTTCCGCAAAGGTCACCTCAAGGGTGCTATCAACATCCCGCTTGGAAAAAGCTTTAATACCTGGCTGGGGACTATCGTAGACCCTAAGGAGCCGTACTACCTCATCGTTTCGAGCGAGATAGCCCGGAAAAACGCTTTAGACCAGGTACTGTCCATCGGTTATGAGCAGAATCTACGAGGGGTGTACCTGGCGTCTGAATATAGTGAAGAAACGGGCCCCGAGGTCTTTCCGAATGTGGACCTTCTCCGTCATGACGGCAAAGCCTACACGGTGGTTGACGTGCGGGACCCTGAAGAGGTGAGTACCAAACCGGGCATAGCCCATAGCCTCAAGATTCGGCTAGCAGACCTTCGCGAGTCGCTGCAGACCATCCCCGATGATCGCCCTGTGGTGGTCCACTGTGCAGGCGGCTATCGCTCGGCCGTAGGAAGTAGTATCCTCTTAGCTGCCGAGAAAAGGCCCGTTTACGACGTAGGCGAAGCGATCACGCAGATTTTGTAAGCGCCGGCTGCGGTTTGCTGATAGGTCGACTAGACCAGGGCGCTGGCACAAGCCAGCGCTTCTTTTTTTGTTTCCACCACAAACGAAAGGCGTCCCATAGGCCCCAGCGTTCCCGAACGTATTTCCACGTGCTAGGCAACGATAGCCAGAAATAGTGCGATACCTCCCACCCAAAGCTCGGCTCGAAATAGCAGTTTATCGTACACCCTGTACAGAAGGAAAAGCGCCCCTCTAGCTGCCGAAGATGCCTGGCAGGCGCGCTGTGCCATACGTCATATAGTTTGCCAGCGATAGGCAGCGCATAACCGGCTTCGGCAGCATGATAACACGGAAAGAGTAGCTCGTTGAAGGGGGAAATAACGACGACGGCGGAGCTCGCCCGGCAGTAGGGGTCTTGCGGATCGTTGCCCCCCGCCTCCCGAAGCGCTAAGAAGGCTTCATTTACATAAACGTGGGGCTCTTTGGCCCATGCACGCAGGGCCTGCAAAGTACTCGGCGCTAAATCGCCGCCTATCCCTCGGTAAGAGAAGAGCGGATTAAGAATAAGGGTAAGACCCGTTGGTCGAATGAAGCGATCGTATACCGCAGCGATATGTTGCCAGTTTTCATTCGTCACGGTAAAAAGAATATCCGGCCGTTCGCCTATTTCAAGCGCTATCTGGATACTCTTTTCTACGAAGGCAAAGCAGGGTACACCGCCCCGCATCGCATCGTGCGTTTGAGCCTCGGCCGCGTCCAGGGAGAAGTGTAGCAGGTCGACCTTGCCCCGCAGCTCATGGGCGCGCTTCGGGTATAAAAGGGCATTGGTCGTCACGGTGGTTAGAAACCCGAGATCCTGAGCCATCGCTAGAAATCGAGGTAAGTCCCGATGTAAAAGCGGCTCTCCGCCTGTAAAGTCGATGATTTGAACGCCTAATCGGTGCAGATCGCGCAAATTTTGGTAGACATCGGCAAGACTGACGTAAGGCGAGGGCTTTTCCCAAATGTCACAAAAGTGACAGGCGGCATTGCAGCGGTAGGTAAGGTAATAGTTACATAAGACAGGATGACTAAAGAGAGACCAGCGCATCTCGAAGGGTAAACGCTTGAGGAGGCTCAATGAAATGCGGACGTAATTCTGCCCAAAACGTGCGAAAAAGCTCACTGTTTCGATAGGTTTCGAGGGCTTCTAAGGAGGCCCATCGACTAATCGAGTAAAAAACGCCGCTCCTTTCGCTATCCAGATGCAAAGCTAATCCCTCGCAACCTGCAAACGCCCGAACCTTAGGGGCCTGGGCTAAGAGCTTCTGGGCGATGGGCTCCCGCAGATCGGGCGGAAAGACCATGCGGACGATTCTCACGATCATGGTAAGCGCCAGTCAATAGGCTCAAGGTCGTATCTCTCTAGGAAGGCATTGACTTGGGAGAACGGCCGGGACCCAAAGAATCCCTTATCGGCGGAGTAGGAGGAGGGATGAGCGGCTTCGAGGACGAGGTGACGAGTCGTATCAATGAGGGCGCGCTTAGAGCGGGCATAGCTTCCCCACAGCAGAAAGGCTACATGCGCCTGGGTCTGGGAGATAATGCGGATCACACGATCCGTAAACGTCTCCCAGCCTTTATTGCGATGAGAGGCAGGCTGATGAGCCTCAACGGTGAGGATGGCATTGAGTAAAAAGACCCCTTGCTTGGCCCAGGGGGTAAGGTCGCCAGTGGTCGGCATCGGGAGGCCAAGGTCAGCAACGAGTTCTTTGAAGATATTCTGCAGCGAAGGCGGCGGCGGTACCCCGGGCGGTACCGAAAAGCATAACCCATGCGCCTGCCCAGGGCCGTGATACGGATCTTGGCCCAAGATTACGACCCGGACCTGCGGAAGGGGACACAACTCAAAAGCTCGAAATATCTGAGGGCCCGGTGGATAGATGACCTTGCCTTTGCGCTTCTCATCCTTGATGAAGGCGACAAGCGCTTGAAAGTACGGCTTCTCAAACTCCTCGGCCAGAGCCACCTTCCAGGAGGGTTCAATAGCTACTTCGGCCACCAAGCAAAGATAGGCCTTCTCCAGGCAATAACCGCCTACTGGAAGGAGAAATTGTACGTGATGGCCGGTACCCAACGGAAAAGGTAAAGGTTATAAGCCCGCTGAAGGTTGGGGTTATTCTCGTCTTGCCGGAGGCGAAGCGCCCACATATTCCGACGGCCGTACACATTGTATAGTGAGAAGTTCCAGCTAGAAGTCCAACGGCGTCCCTCTTTTTTAGGCGCGGTCCAGGTGATCGAGATATCAACCCGATGATAATCGGGCATGCGGCGGCTATTGCGGTCGTTGTAAACGGCTACCGTCTGGCCATCATACTCGTACTTGGCTACGGGAATGGTAATAGGGCGTCCTGTGGCGTAGATACCCGTGAGGCCAATATCCCACTGGGAGGAGAGCGGATACTGTAAAACGAGCGTAGCACTGTGTGGACGGTCTACGTAGTTGGGAAAGGGATTGGCTGCAATTTGCGGGATATAACGAAAGCTCCGGCTATACGTATAACTAAGCCAGCCGGTGAGCTTGCCGGTGCGCTTCTGGATCATCCACTCCGAACCATAAGCCCAGCCACGGCCTTGGACGAGGTCCCGTTCTAAGAGAGGATTCAAGAAGATATCTGCGCCGGAGCGAAAATCTAGAAGGTTTTCCATCCAGCGGTAAAAGAGCTCCCAGCTTATATCCCAAGCGTGATTTTTCCATCGGGGTATGCCCTGCAGTGCTAAGGCGACTTGGTAACCATCTTGGCGCCGGACATTCCGAGTGGTGGGCCACCAGATGTCCGTAGGCAAACCCACGGGAGAAAATGTAGCCACGTGCAGAAACTGCTGTATGCGGCCAAAGGCAGCCTTGAGCGCCCAAGCGTCAGATAGGCCGTAACGCACGCTCAGCCGTGGCTCAAGTCCCCCGCTGAACGTCGCCGGTTCCCAGTTGCCATAGCGAAGGGTATCTTGCACCTCGCGGTTGGGAGAGAAGGTATACAGGTTGGCTGGCCCGAATAACCCAAACCCCGCATAACGGAGACCGCCTTCTACTAGCCACCGAACTGAAGCGCGCCAGCTTGCTTGCAAGTACAGGCTGCCTTCTAAGCCGCGTAGGGTCGGCACGCTGTAGGGCCGCACATTGGATGAGTCGGAAGTCGGCTCCAACCGTCCAGGTAAGAAGCGGTGATGCGTGAGGCCCGCTCCCCACCGCAGGCGTATTTTTTCGGACATAAAGTAGTCCATGTCCGTACGCCAGCTTAGATCCTCGATCCCGGCGCCGTATTTGGCCTGGTTATTGCCCTGCTCGACGAGAAAAGCGTAGTCGTATTTCGCATAGGCTAATACCGTATTCGCAAAGAGACGCTGCGAAAGGATCCAGTTCCATCGGAGCGTCGTCGTCGCATTTCCCCAGTTGAAGTCTAAAAAGTCGCCACTCTTAAAGGCGTCCCGGCCCAAGTAACCCGATACGAAAAGACGATGCTTGTCTGATACGTTGAGATTGATCTTGGCTGTGAGGTCGTAAAAGTAAAGGGCCGAGCTTCGTAGCCCGGGGTCCCGAGCCAGTAGCAGAAACAAATCAGCATAGCTACGGCGGGCCGTAATGAGGACGCCTGCCCGATCTTTCAAAAGCGGCCCTTCTAGACATAGTCGGGAGGAAATGAGACCGATTCCACCGCTGGCCCGCCAAGAAGGCGCACTGCCTTCGCGCAGCCGCACGTCTAGCGCACTAGAAAGGCGCCCCCCATATTCTGGAGGCATGTAGCCCTTATACAGTCGCGCATCTTGGAGAGCGTCTGCGTTGAAAGCAGAGAAGATTCCCCCAATATGGCCGGGATTGTAAACGATCGCCTCGTCGAGCAAAACTAGATTTTGGTCAAAGCTACCCCCTCGCACGAAAAAGCTGCTGCTGCCATCACCTGCGGTCGTGACGCCTGGCAAAAAGCTAAGAGATCGTAGTACATCGACCTCTCCAAAAAAAGCAGGAAGCTTACGTAGCTGCTGAACCTCTAAGCGGTTTTCGCTCATGGCCCCTGTCTCAAAGCGGCGCTGTTCATAGGTTTCTACGATCTCGACGGTGCCGAGCATCACCCCTTCCTCTGAGAGGGCAAAGTCATGCTGGAGGTTTTTATTTAGGGTGAGGCGTAGGGTATCGGATTGGTACCCTACAAAAGCCGCCACTACGGTGTAGGTACCGGCGGGCAGCTTGATAGCGTAGTAACCGTAAGCATTGGTAAGGGTACCTGTGCCGCGCTCAACGATAAGTACACGAGCTCCCGCTAGCGCCTCGCGATTGGCGGCGTCGCGTATGTACCCGCTGAGCGTGTAACTCGGCGTTTGGGCTTGAGCTATCAGTAAAAAGGCAATTAGGCCCAACCGGGGCCCTAGCATGGAAATCGCGGCGTTAGGCATAATGCTGGGTAAAGAGAAATCTCTGACGCAAAACAAAATTACATCCTCTTTGTATTTCGCCTCATAATCCTACGAAAAACGTATCTTTGTACCAGATGTCTCGCTACGTATCTTTTCTGCTGCCCTGCAGAGCGGTCGAGCTAGTGGGGTTTAGCGCGCTTTGCGGTAGGCGTATCTCTGAGGTGCCCCCTCCTATTCACCTAAAGAGGATCTTTGGTCCTGCTAATGGCCTTGTTGCGTTCTGGAACCTCATAGCGGATGGGGTCTGGCCCTCTTACAGAAACCCCTTAGAAGGGTCAAAGACCCCGCTTGTGCACGCTTCCACTGCTAATCCATATTTTGAGCGTTTATGAGATGGATCAGTCTAGTTTCTTTAGTGGTAGCTTTGACAGGGTGCGGCCTGTTTCGGGATCCACGAGCCAACTGCAATCATCCTAAGCACGAGGCTTACCTACGAGAGCAGCAGGCTTCTCGCTTAGCAAAGCAGACCCGCTCCCAAAAGAAGCCCGCTAAATATTCTCGTAAAGCGCCTAAAAGCTGTCCTAATCCGTAGGTCATGCTCCGCGTTCTCTGGGCACTTCTGGGGTTAGTTTGGGCCCAGGGGCAAATAGAGTTGGTAGGACTTATCCGAGCAGCGGAGGAGGCTGCCCCTCATGAGGTTCCAGGCCTCGTTCAGAGAATGCTGCCTCTTGCTCGAGCGGCTTGTGCTAGCCGCCCTCAGGATACCCTGTGTCTAAAATATGCCCCACAGGTTCTCGACTTGTGGGCTTATGCGCTCTTTTTTGAGGGAAAGCTCGATTCAGCTCTCCTGCTAAGTGACTCCGCCTACAAGCTCTTAGAGCGGACGGGTTACATCCGAGAAGCCGCTAGCGTTTTAGGCAATGTTGCTTATTATCACCATCAAAAGGGGCAAATTGTGTCTGCTATCGAGGCCAACTACAAAGTCCTCGAGCTGGCAAAGACCCTGGATGACACGAGGCTACTGTTTTATACCTCCAATAACTTAGCTGCTATCTTTCAGGAGATAGGCATAGAAGACAGCGCGACGCGCTTTTACTTGAAGGCGTTGGACTATGGGGAAAAGCTCGGCGCTAAAGACCTGGTGGCCACTGTACTGAATAACTTAGCGAAGTTTTACTACGATCAGGGTCTATGCCAAAGCGCGCTGAGTTATGCCAAGCGGGCGCTAGCCCTTCGTATGGAGAGTGGTGACACGGCGGGGGCCGCTATCACCTACGCCAACCTAGGCGCCTATTATCAGGAGCTAGGCCGAGTAGATTCTGCGAAGGCTGCTTTACAAGCCGCATTATACTGGTCTCGGCGCTCTAATTACAAGAACGCACAAGCGCTGGCCCTGATCAATCTAAGTCGGCTTTATGCGGACGCAGGCCTTTGGGATTCTGCCCGGACTTGTCTAGATCAGCTTCTCGAGTTTCGAAAAAATGCTTCAGAATCCGAACGATTTCGTGCCTATCTGGCCATGCTAAGCTTTTACTATCGCCAGTCAGAGGCTAAGCCCACTCTGCGGCGTACACTCTCTCAGCAGGCCCTTCATTGGCGCACGCAAGCGCTGCCCCTCTTGCCACATGTCAAGGAAGTAGATCTCGTACGGAACTTTTATTCTGCAACCTATCGGATCTTTGCCAACCTTGGCGATACGGTTAGGGCTTTTCGGGATTACATGATCTACATTGCGCTTTCCGATAGCCTGCTTTCTAAAGAATCTAGACGTTCTGCCATCGAGTCTCGTTACCAGTATGAATGGCAGCAGCGCGAGCGCAGCTTACTAGCCCAGCAGATTCAGTTAGAGGAGCGACGAAAGCGCCAGCTTGTCTGGCTGGGGGTTATGGGTATCCTGCTTTTGGTGGTGGGACTAGGGGCTTTCTGGTTTTATCGGCTTTATCGTCAAATGCAGTTGCAGCGGGATGTTATTGCAGAAAGCAGTGCTCGTCTGCAAGAGGCGCATGCTGTGATCAAGGCACAGCATGACGAGCTGCGCCAAAGCTTACGCTATGCGCAGCGCATTCAGCGAGCCCTTCTCCCCGATCCGATGCGCATGCAGCAGCTGCCCTTTACTTGCCGAATATGGTTTCAGCCGCGGGGCGAGGTAGGAGGGGACTTTTACTGGCTACGTCGGATAGGAGAAGGCGACCGCTACCTTATAGCCATAGGCGATTGTACCGGTCATGGCGTGCCTGGCGGGTTTATGACCATGATGCTGATAGCACTTCTAGAAACGGCTCTAGAACAAGAAGCCATTGATCTATCGGGGGCAGCGGCTTTTATCAGTCATCGTTTGCGCGAGCACCTGCATGCCGATAAGCACGAGGGGGTTCAGGATGGGGCTGAGCTCGTTTTAATAGAACTAGATCTACGCTCGGCCAAGATGCGCTACATCAACGCTGGTGGGAGTATGCGGGGCTGGTGGGTCAGCCCAGCGTGTTTAGAGGAGATTCGTCCTACAGGGCCTGGCCTCGGCTATAATCCACTCGGACGCCCTATGGCTTGGACCGAGTGCCCAGTCGACATATCCGCCGGGGGACGTCTATACCTCTTTTCGGATGGCTATCGCGACCAGCTCAGCCCAGCAGGACGAAAGTTTCCATGGAAACACCTTCAAAGGGATTTGCCTTCGTTCCAGCGGGAACCTATTGTTTCTGTCCAAGACCAGCTAATTACTCGATGGGAGCAGCACCGGGGCGGTACGGCCCAGGTCGATGATGTAACTGTGTGCCTTTTAGAGCTACCGCCGCTCAGCTAGGAGGTAACCTAAGCCCCACCGGTCAAAAGTTCTCTGGGTCCTATACCCTAAAGTTGAGAGACGCGTTTGAAGCGGCTGTGGGTCGCCATGGTATTCGATATGCCAAAAGCGGACCCGACGCAAAGTATCGGCCGGCGTCACGCCTAAAAGCGCCAATTCGCATCCTTCGCAGTCAAGCTTGACATAATCTACCTCCTCTACCTGTAGGTGGTCTAAGAGCGTCTGGAGGCTATAAACCCGCACTTGGACCTGCTTATCAAACGCAATGAGCTTTTTGGTGAGGGTGGTGGGCTGGAGGCTATTGGCATCCGGCTCTATAGACGAGACGTGGAACGTAGCTTCTCCATCCTCTGCGCCCAGAGCGGCGGGTAAGAGAGTAATGAGGTTCTCTATCTGCATGCGGCGGATATTGGCCTGAGCGAGTTCGTAATTAGGCGGATACGGCTCCAGGGCTATCACGTGCTGGGCGCCGCGCAGGGCAAAGTATATGGCCGAGTCCCCATTATAAGCGCCTACGTCTATGACGGTCTTCCCAGCGAAAGTGTCCCCGTAATCCTTTCGGATGAAAATCTCGTAAAGCGTCATTAGGTCCATCCCCTCGGCTAGTCTTGTATGAAAGAAGCGGCCGGGAGCAAGCTCCCAAGCTAATGTCTGCGCGTCTAGCACGGTGGGTTGCCAGCCTGCTTTCCGGAGCTGAAGGAGTCCGTAGACGTTAGGAAGCCAGATTCGAAGGGAAACGGCCTTTCCCCCGAGACGGAGGGGAAGGGTAGATTGGCCAAGCAGGGCACGCCACCAAAGCTTGAAAGGCCGATCCGTGATTTGGCCTAAGTCAGACCAGGCTCGTAGGAGCTTCAGTAAATAGATATAGCGCATCATAATTTTGAGGGAGAAGCGTTTTAGGCACGGGGATGATATTTTTTGTAAGCTTCTTTTAGCTGAGCGGGAGAGATGACTAGATATTTCTGCGTGGTGGCGAGGCTGCTGTGACCGAGCATGTCTCTTACGGCTTCTACGGGCAGCCCCCGGTCTAGCAAATGCGTGGCGATGCTGTGCCGCAGGGCATGGGGGTGCGTTCCGAGGCGAGCCCGGATGATGCGATGCACCGCGCGGCTGTAGAGAGGACGCCCCGCTGGGGTGCATAGGAGGCGGGCATGGCTGGGATGAAGCCGGCTTCGCTCGGCCAGGTAATGCCGCAGAAGCATCTCTAAACGGGGATAAAGGGGCAACACGCGCCAACGCTGCCCCTTGCCTAATATGTGTATCTGTCCGAGTTCAAAATGAATCGAACGAACTTCCAGTGCTAAAGCCTCACTGCGTCGGAGCCCTAAGCCATATAGCAGTTCAATTAAGACGCGGTCACGTAGGTTGACGAGATCCGTGTCCGTTTCTTGGTCTAGAGCTGATAGCCTAGCTTGTAGCGAGGGTTCGCTCAGTGCTTTAGGTAAAGCTGGCGACACGCTAGGGGTTTCTAGTCGGAAGGGAAGGCCTTCCCTTCCTGAGATGGTCTTCACAAACTGATCAAATCGCCTTAAGGTCGTGGCTTTACGGGCGCGAGTAGTGGGATTATCGAAGGTGCTGAGCCAGGCCCGAAGCATATTAGGCCGTACTGCTTGCCAGCCTTCTACGCTTCCCAAAATATCCACTCCATAAACCTCTTGGCAAAAGTGTTGCCATCCCACGAGATCGCGCCGATACGCTTCTATGGTGCGGGGACTTTTGCCCTCTATCTCGAGGCGCTGTAAAAAGGCGTCCAACACCAAACAAAAGTACGTTTCCTCATCTTTGCAGCGTGGGGTACGTCGTTGGCTGTATCGTGACAAGTGCTTTGCTCCTGGTGTGGCTCCGGCTGTGGCGATTGCCTGTCTTTAGCCTGGTCACAGCTAATTACTTGGTGGCGGTGGCGGCCGCCCTCCTCTTGAGGCCCTTGGCGAAGGAGCCGCTTGAGCGGCTTCCCCTCGTGGGGTGGCTACACCTGGTGGGGCTAGGTGTGTTGTTTATAACGGTCTTTTTCCTAACGGGTCGTGTTGCGCGAGAGATGGGGGTAGGCATAGCTGGCATGCTCTCAAAGCTCTCTCTCGTTCTCCCGATTGCTTACTCTGTGCTATTCCTGGGAGAGCCGTTTTCTTTTAGGCAGGGTGTAGGCGTGGGTTTAGCTTTGGGGGCTATTATCCTTGTGCATGTGCCTTACTTACAAAGAGGTGGGCTACTACGGCTCTGGCAGGCGATGCGGCTCGGCCTTCTTTTATGGGTAGGCAATGGGGTTATAGACATCGCTTTCAAGTCTGGGCAGGTGTACTGGACGGAAATCCCAGCGGAAAATATTCCCCCCCTGATTATGGGCACGGCTGGCCTGTTAGGACTGGTCATACATGGCTTGCAGGGCGAATGGCGATCTCTAATCAGTGTCCGTTTGTGGATAGGCGCCTTAGTATTGGGTCTTACGAATATTGCTTCGGTTATTTTTTACGTCATGGGGCTTCAGACCTTACCAGGGGTGATATTCTTCTTGATCCTGAACCTGGGTATTGTCATGCTGTCTGGTTTTTTGGGTGTGCTTCTTTTTCGAGAGCGCTTGACGTGGGCAGTTGCCAGCGGCTATCTGCTGGGTCTTTTAGCGATAGGTCTTATAAGTTGGTCCTAAAATGAAGAAGGCCCCCTTTTGGGGGCCGACCGGCTGGACTGACAAGATCGCAACTGATGTGTGAAGAGCAAGAGCCTTCTAAGGGCGCTTTCGCTCACATCCAGTTTTTGCGTAGAAGATCTAAACTTCTCTATGAATACGAGGGGATCGGGAAACAAACTATTTACTAGCTCAGCTTCTTGCTCTAACTCGTCGAAATGAGGGGAGCGCTCCGCCGTGTATTTGATAAGGTACCGGTGCACAAAATGGTTACGCCCCTCGCCAGGAGCTTGGGGCAAAGGATGAGCGTACAACTCCTGCGGTAAAGATACTTTGAGCCTGCATAACGCAAACAGCCAAGCGGGAATAAGGGGTAGTTCAGAAAACGGAAGATACCGCGCCCACACCCGCCCGCAGCTGGGTGGAGCAATGACCCCGCGCCCCTCCCATTGAAAATCAACCCCCTCCAACACCTTGCGGGGAAGCTCTGTCAGCTCAGCACGAAAATAGTAGTGCGCGCCTCGAGACGTGCGGTAATAGGCACACTCCGTGTTTTGAAGCAGTTGATGCAGGGAGGTATGCAGCAGGGTGCTGCCATCCACATCGACAACGAGAAGGCCCAGGCCCGTAAGAATGCCAACATCTGCACCTTCAGGCCAGGTGGCGGGATTATACTTATACGCCTGCCAGCCCGCTGCTAGCGGACGCTTGCCCTGGGCAGGGTATACCCTGTACCCGTCTCGGACCAGGCGCTCAACTGTTACCGTCATGATTGTGTATCTTGACTACGCGTTTTAGATATTCCGCACGATGCACAAACGTCTTGTGCCCTATGTCAATATAAGGAACCTTGTACCCTTTTAAGTGCCTGCGTACAGTAGCCGTACAAATTCCCAGCTCCTTCGCAAGCCGGGGAAGGTGGGTATACTCGCCCAGGTCCATATGGTAAATTTAGCACTACAACCATTACAATTAGCATGCCATAGCCAAGCACTCTGCCCGCCTCACCACCCTTAGCACCGCTCCCCAAGGCCCCCAGCCTCCCCATAAAACAGAACAGGCCGCCAAAAGCGTTAGAACGCCAAAAAGAGCCGTTTTACCCCTATCACTCGTGTGATCCCGCCCAGGCCCGAAAACCCCGCTCAAATCGGCTCTGAATACCGCTGGCCGCTTCCCTATCCGCTGCCCCGCGCCCGCTGCTAGGCATCTGCATCGGTGGTAAGCGCGCGCGGATATCTGCTCAAATCTGCGGCTTCGTGCACAAGATCTGTCACACAAAGCACTCATAAGTCCCTGTCCGCCAATGGGTTCCGTCTCTGATACACATCAAGTGTCGCGTTCGCTAACCCTCTTATATCTTTTTTTTATAGTGTATCTATTTGGAAAGAGATACACTTGATGTGTATCAGGCTCGGAAGTCGCTGTCCTACAGCCACTTATGAAACGTATTTGTAACAGATAGTGAGCACGAAGAAGGGTCAAAGAGCACTTCAAGTGTAACACCCCTCTGCTTCTTGGTTTGAGGGTGTATCTAAATAGATACACTTAAACCCACTCCAAAAAGTTTTTTGCAACATCATGGCATTTGCACTTTATGGCGAGCGAGTAGAGGGCGTGCATGAGCTTGGGAAAGTTATATTTTGTGGCATGCTAAGTATGGCGAGGGGTTCTAGGGTGCCCCGCGTGGTACAGAATTTGATGAGTATTCCAGGGAAACACAAACTTCAATGCCTATGAAAACGCAAGTAGAACGGTATGAAGCCGTTCGGAGCCGTGTGGGGACGAGCCTACTGCTAGGCGTGAACACCTTTGCGAGGCCCTCTCGTCCCTGCCCGCGGGCGAGCGAGTGGAGGCACTGAGGGAAATGGCTTTGCTCGGCTACGCATCACACGCTTCACAACGTTCAGCAGCTTCCTCGTGCTGAGCAGCTCAGCACGAGGAAAAAGAGGGTCCCCTTGGTTGCATGAAAAGCTTACCTTAGGCTATGCGCTGGTGGATCGTGGGATGGATAGGCGCTATGTGGGCTCAGAGCTTCTGTGTAGCGGTGGCCCCTCAGCAAAAAGAACTGGCGCGGGTCCTGCGTCAAAATCGACTCGCTGCGCCGGTCCGTCAGGGACCCTTATGGAAAGGTCTTTCGCGAGTAACTCCATTAGTAGCTGATACGAGTTTGACAGACCTGAGCCACTGGTTTGTGCTCTCGTTTCAGGGAGAGGACAGCGCTGCGGTGGTGCAGCGGTTACTACAAAGCGGATACTTCTGGGTGGTGGAGCCCAATCACCGCCGCCGATTGTGTGCAGACCTGTATGGGTGGCATCATGCAATCATGGGTACGGCGCAAGCCTGGACCCGCACGATGGGACACGCGAACGTTCCGATCGCTATCATCGACACCGGGCTAGATACTGCTTTAGGGGCCTTTACAGGACAGTACTGGGTCAATGCCCCAGAGGATCTTAACGGCAATGGTCGCTTGGATTCTGCAGACCTCAATGGGCTCGATGACGACGGTAACGGCTGGATCGATGATGTGATCGGGTATGACTTTACGGACCAGGCTCGGGGTATTGCTGCGGGAGATGCTTGGACACCCGACCCGATCCCTGTAGATGAGAATGGGCATGGCACCGCTGTAACGAGCTTGATCGCTGCGCGATCGGATAGAGGGCCGATAAGCGGCTTAGCGCCAGGTTGTCGGATTCTGGTGATACGGGCTTTTAGTGCAGACGGCTACGGGGAGGATGATGATATCGCGCGAGGTGTACTTTATGCAGTAGAGCGGGGAGTTCGGGTCATCAACTGCAGCTTTGGCGATGAAGCCCCTTCGCAAATGATGCACGCTGTGATCCGGTATGCGGCTGCGCGTGGCGTGGTGGTGGTAGCCTCTTCTGGCAATGGCAGTGGAGGACGTCCCCACTTTCCCTCAAGCTTTCCCGAGGTAATTAGTGTGGGTGCCGCAAGCTATGACCCTGAGAGTGGTCGGCCCTTTTTGTGGCCCTTCTCGGGGTATAGCCGGGTAGACTGGATAGCACCTGGTGACCGAATTCCCGTTCTCCTACCAGGGGCCCAGGTGGCTAGCCTAAGTGGGACGAGCCTCAGTGCGGCGCTCACAAGTGCGGCGATAGCTCTGTTACTAAGCCGCTTTCCCGGGCTAACCCCGGAAGCCGTCCGCGCTACACTAGCTGCTTCTGCTCAAGACTTAGGCGGGCCGGGCTGGGATGTGTATACAGGCGCAGGCCTGCTTAGGCTTTTGCCCGGCTTAGACCAGCCACACGAAGGGCTCATTCAGTGGCTCGAACCGGCGCCTCATACAACGGCGCCGCTCGCGCCTGTGGCGCTTCGACTCCGGATTTATCATAGCCTCCTGGTAGGTTGGGAAGTGGCCCAAGCTAGAAGCTTGCAGGGGCCCTGGCTCGTGATCGCTAGAGGTCATCGCCCCGCTTGGGATACAAGCTTTACATGGCAACCGTCTAGCGAGGGTCAGTGGTATTTGCGCCTCTCTGCTATGCTTCGGAATGGTCAAGCGCAAGCGAGCATCCTTCCCTTAGAGGCTGTGCAAGGAGGTTTGCGCTTTGAGCAGGCTGAGATAGGCCCTGCATGGCGGGAGGGTTTCCAGGGCCGTGTGGCTAACTACCTACTCAATGCGTCCGCTCCAGTCTGTGTGGAGAGCGCCTCTGACCGATTATGTGCCGATAAAATCGATACCATTGGCGCGATCTTTTTAGGCATCAGGCCTTCCACGGCCTGGACCTTTCAAGCGCTTGGGGGCTTGGATACACCCCAGGTCATGCGCAGCACGCCGCCCCCCGCCTATGAAGCGCTAGCCTTTGATGCCTACGCCATTCGAAATATATCGGCGCCTGCTGGTTTTTACTGGCCTTATCCGCTCCCAGACTGGGGTGGGGATGGGCTGCCCGATTACGCTGCTGCGGTTTATGACGAGCAGGGGTATTTTCAGCATGTCGTTTATATAGAACGACGAGGGGCGGTGTATGAAGCGTACGACAGTCTGACGGCGAGGCCTATGCTTATCCGGGACGTGAGAGACTGGGATGCCGATGGTCAGCCAGACTTGCTAGGCGTGTGGGTAGACAGCTTCTTTGTGTGTAGCGGTAGTCCGCCCAAAGAGATCGTATGGCGAGGGGCCGGTCGGGCTGCCCGCTTAGACGCCAACCAGACCATCTGGCGACGCACGGAAAACGGGCACTACGAGCGCGTCTCTCAGCAGGGACAGGTCCTGGCGCGCTTGCTGGATACCACTACCTGGCAAGGCTCTACCACGATCCCTCGGCTGCTGCTGCTGCCTGCTGCTTCAGAGACTCTCTGGGTTTTTGGCAATTATTCAGGTTGGATTTTTGCCTATCGGGGGTCCTCGCTGGTAGAAGCTTATCCTACTAGCCTATGGGGGGTAGGCTCCTATCTCGAGGCTGTCGAGCTAAACGGCGATAATCAGAGCGAATTAGTTTATCTGGGGCAGCGGCCTGGGGCCAAACTGTGGGAGCTAGGCATCTTAGGCGGGCGACCTTGGCAGCACATAGCTCAAAGCGTATTTTGGTACGAGGGTGATTATGCGCCTAGACTCTTTCTGCGCGCCGATACGGTCCTGCTGTGGTTGCCTCCGTACGTGTACGTTGGCCAGCTTAGTATGAGTGGTATCCGCTGGTGGGCTTATGGACCGGCGGCTTGGGGCGCCTTTGGGCCACTAAGAGAAGGTTGGCTTCTTGGTCTCGACTCAGTCCCTTGTGTGGTAGAATATACCCCGCCTGTCCTCCTAGCGCCGGCCTGGATTCGGGTAGGAGCGTTAGGCGTGAATGCCGTAGACCTTAGTTGGTCTCCAGTCGGCAGTGCTACAGGCTATGAGCTCTGGCGTATAACTGGTAATCAAGCCACTTTGGTTTATGCAGGTGCTCAGACGGATTACGTGGACACAGGGCTGGTAGCGGGGCGATATGCTTATGCCGTTCGGGCCATTGGCGGGGCCTTTGGTGAGGTCCGCGTGGTGAACTTAGGCCCCCGTCCCTGCCTAAGCGTGATAGACCTAAAGCCCCACCTTGGTCAGGTGATCCTCCAGGGTAATAGCAGTTGGTGGCAAAACGGTGAGTCTGCTTTTACCTTGGAACCAGGGAACCTAAAACCTCTTT
This sequence comes from uncultured Sphingobacterium sp., assembly GCA_964489015.1. GTDB lineage: Bacteria > Bacteroidota > Bacteroidia > SpSt-205 > SpSt-205 > JAPYWM01. Next base: position 43,651 of record CAZAXD010000005.1, read on the forward strand.
TGGCGCTGGGCAGTGGCCCTACGTGGATTTTACAATTTGCAGAGCCTTTGCAGGCAGGGGCTTACCGGCTAGTCATCGATACGCTTCTCCAAGATGAAGACGCCCGCTATTTAGACCCTGCATGTGATACGGTACTTCTCATTGTGCCGGCCTTACCTGGCGATACCTGTCCAAAAGCCATTACATGGGAGGCTGTTGACGAGCGCAGCATAGCAGTGACTTTTTCCCAGGCGCCGGGTCCTAGAGCAGAGGAGCTTACCTCATATACGATACTCCCGGCCGGCCAAGTGGAAGCTATCACACGAATCACGCCTACCCGTTTACAGCTTCAGTTGTCCGTTTCTCCGAGTCGGGTGCCGTTTAGTTTAGTCTGGGCTTGGGACTCTACGTGTAAGGGTACGATAGCTTTTTCGCCCTTGGCCGAGAAGCTAGTAGAGTGGGCGCTCTTTCCCAATCCTATCCGTCGGCAGCATCGAGCCGTATTTTTTGGGGGGCTGCCGCCCGGGACCACTGTACAAATCTTGTCAGCAGATGGTGCACTCTGCACTCGTCTGAGAAAAGCTAAAGGGGAAACTTTATTGAGCTGGGATTTGCATACGCTACAGGGCGAGAGGCTGGCCCCTGGCGTTTACGTCGTAATCGCTGAGTACGCCGGCCAGCGCTTCTATGATAAGCTGGTGGTCTTAGAGTAGACCTGGCATAAAGTTTGTGACTTCACCCACTGCTATGCTAGCGCGTATTGTCCTGATGGTAGGGGCTTTGAGCTTAGGGCTCGCCCAGGTCTCTGACAAAGAGGCTAAAAAAGAGATTCAGCGAAAAGCTATCAAAGAAGCCCGAAAAGAGGCTAAAAAGTTCAAAAAACAGGGTTATGATGTCATGCCAGGCTCGCTGCCCATGGAAAAGCAGCTTGAGTACACCTGGATCAAGCTGTATCAGCGCGATGAGAAGGGCCAACCCCTGTACTTAAGCGCTGATGGGAATGCTGTGGCAGAAACCCGGACAGCGGCGGAGATGCAAGCGCTCGAAGCCGCCAAGCTCAACCTTGCTGGCCAACTCGAGACGTTCATCCGGGCTATCATCGAGGCAAATATTGCCAATGCCCAGCTTAATGCCGAAGAAGCGGCTTCTGTAACGGAGTTTCTCACAGCAGCTAAGAATATCATCGTTACTTCCATCTCACAGGTAGATCCGGCCTTCAAGATTTACCGTAACCTTTCTAATAGAAACGTGGAGGTCAATGTCAAGCTGCTGGTGAGTCGGGATCAGGTTGTACAAGAAGCCAAAAAGCGAGTTCGGGAAGAGCTGCGGGAAAGGCTCAGGGGCTTGCAAGACAAAGTAGACAAGCTGCTGCCATTGCAGTAACCTATGCGGGTCATCTGGGTGGTGGGGCTCGTCTGGGCCCAGGTCAAGGTCGTCAGTGGTACAGCCAGCGTCGAACTGCGTCCTGGCTGGTCTATGGAGCGGGCGCAGCGAGAAGCCTACCAACTAGCGATCCTCAATGCGCTCCAGACGGGCTTCCCCACCCAAGTCGCCCAAGCTAGTAAGTACCTTCTTCAAAACCGAACCGAGGGTCAGTCAGCCCAGACTACGACATACTTCTTTCTCACGGCAGACCAGTACCTTGGCGCCGAATGGCTCGAGACCTTGTCTGCTAAATACGAGACCCAGATAGAGCGCGGCACGGTCGTAGTCACTTGCAGAGTAAAAGGTCGAGCCCGTGCCCGCGAAGTGCCGGCTATTCCCGTGGAGGTACGTCCTTTGCGCTGTCAAGATACAGCTTGCTTTACCCTCGATTTTAAGGACGGGGACCCCTTTTATCTGTATGTTCGCGTGCCGGTAGCTGGCTTCGTGCAGGTATTCTGGGAAGAAGGGGGCGCGATTTATCGCCTTTTGCCGTATCAGGGTATGCGCGTACAAGCGGTGCCCGTCCGACCAGATACGACCTATCTCTTCTTTTCTTTACGCACAGGCAGCCGTTCTGAAGCCTTCTGGACAGATGAGCTCATTCTCACGGCAGAGCAGCCAGAGGTGTTACATCGGCTGTATTTTCTGTTTTCGCCGAATCCTTTAGCTGCTCCGCCAGAACGGTACGATGACCGGCGCGGCTTTCATGGGGTAGACATGCAAGCTTTTCATGAATGGCTCTTGAGCGAGCGCCTTCGAGATGAAAAACTAACCTTGAAAATCCTAGATATAAGCATACGAAAATGAAAAGGTTCTGGTGTCTCTTGGGAGTCCTTGCATGGGCTCAACCGTATAAAGATCTGGAAGGGCATGCGGGTCCTATCAACGCCGTAGCCTTTACCTACGATAGTCACTATTTACTATCAGCGGGTAGCGACCGGCAAGTCGTTTTATGGTCGATCCCAGGTGGAGATCTCGTTAGCCGATTTCAGGGGGCTACGGCTAGCGTAAACGGTTTGGCGCTACTGCCCGATAGTTCTGGTGTATTTTGGGGCGCCTCCAGCGATGGGAAGTTGTATCAGTGGCGGATTCGGAAACCCTCAGAGTGGCGAGCGGAGAACTGGTCTCGGGTTTCTCGTGACAAAGCCGTGGACCTATCTAAGCGCCTTCAAAAAACGGGACCGCCTATTTTATGGGAAGCGGTGACTATCCATCCCCGAAAGCCGCTCTTGTTTGCCTTAAGCCGGTACGGCCGGCTAGTCAGTTGGGACATCCAAGAAGAGTGGCTCCAGACGTATACCGACACGGCAGAGGTTGCTTATGCTTTAGCGATGCCGACCCATGGCAAGGTCCTGTACTTAGCGAGTGGCAGCGGAGCCATATATGCCTTGGACCCTAGTGATCTATCAACCAAAGAGGTTTTACGGGGACATCGAGATGGGGTGAGAGGGCTGGCGATTAGTTATGATGATCGCTTGCTAGCTAGCGCGGGCTTAGATGGCAAAGTGATGGTCTGGCAATTACCGGAGGGTTTGCGGATACGGACGCTAGAGGGGCATAAGGACGGGGTTCGAGCAGTTAGCTTTAGCCCAGATGGTCGATATTTAGCGAGTGCGGGACGGGATGGACTCTTGTGCATCTGGGATGTGGCGACGGGTCAGCTAGCGAAAAGCCTTTCCTTGCCGAGTTCTCTGTGGGCGGTAGCCTTTAGCCCCAATGGCCAATATCTCGTCGCTGGCGGTAGTGAGGGCTTTTTGCGTCTGTGGCGTATCGACCAGCTTGGAATTCGCCCGGCCCAAATCCTTTCACCTCGGGATGAACTCTACACCCCTCCCCTTGTGCTCGAAGACGATGTGCCGGTCTGCCAAAAACCGCGTCCTTATCGGTACGCCTATATCATCGGCAATGAGGACTATCGTTTGTTTCAGCCCACTTTTACCCCGGCTATGAATGTCCCATATGCCGTTCGGGATGCGTACACCTTTCGGGTCTACGCCGAGCAGATCTTGGGGATACCCCCGCAGAATATTGTTTTTCTTCAAAATGCCACGAGTGCCCAGATGCGCCGCGAGCTAGACAAGCTATTGATTTTAGCCCAGGCGAGTCGGGGAGAAGCCGAGATATTCTTTTATTATGCGGGGCATGGCGTGCCTCATCCAGAGACAAAGGAGAGCTATCTCTTGCCAACCGATGCTTCGCCGCGGCAGCCGGAGGAGGGTGGCCTTCGCTTGACGGATATTATTCGGCAATTGGCAGAGAGCGGTGCCCATCGGGTGTGGCTTGTGGTCGATGCGTGCTTTAGCGGGGGCGCGCGCGAAGAGAGCCCCCTAGCTAGCCGAGGTATCCGCATTCGCCCGCGTCCCATTCAGCTGCGAGGGCCAACGGTACTATTGGCCGCTAGTAGTGCCGACCAGGAGGCTCTTCCCTATCACCAAGCCCAGCATGGGCTCTTTACCTACTTCCTGCTAAAAGCGCTGCGAGAGTCCTGCGGGTCTAAGTCTTTAAAAGCTATCTTCGAACAGGCTCGTCTGGAGACGACCCGGTATGGTCTGCTTCTGCATGAGAAGCTTCAGGAGCCTACTCTCTTAGTCAGTCCTGCTTTGCCCGAAACCGTCCTTTCAGAAAGCTGGTAGTCGTACCTTCGCGCCGTGTCTTGGCGGGTTTTCTGGAGATACGCAGTCATGGCCATAGCGGCTTTGGCTATTTCGGTTCTGGGCCTGCCGCAGCTTCATATCGTTGTATGGGAGACTCGGCAAGCCCAAAACATCTACTTCTGGGGTGGACACACAGCGCTTCAGGCAAGTGTATCGGTTGTAGCCTACCTTTTGGCGGTCACATGGGCCTTGGTGGCGGCTGGCTTCTTGGGATTAGCGTATTACCGGCTACTGCGAAGCGATAGGCGTGCTATTGCTGGACTCAACTGGGGCGCTTTTTTTATCGCGGTCGAGCTAGCCTTTTTACTGGGAATAGGCGAGGAGATTTTATCGGATTTGCGGGGACAGGGCTTTCATGCAGACAGTTATGCGAGCTGGGGCGGAGGGATCTCCTTGGGTCTATTGATAGCGCTTTTATTTGTGCCCGGTTGGGTAAAACGGGCTTACTTTTCACCTAAAAAGAGAGAGCAGGTGACGGGTCCTTCAGACCCATCCTAGGGGCGGTTCGCTGCCTAGTTATAAAGGTCCCACAACACACCGAAGCTAAAAGCTCGGCCAGGCCACGGATAGGGGTAGCTCCAGAAGCTTCCGGGTACTAGTAGCCCTTCTGTGGCATTTTCTACTCGTAGGTAGACCAGCACGCGCCCCAGGTGCACGGTAAAAAAGGCATCGACACCGAGCCAGCCACCCTGGATGGGCACGGCTGGATCGCTATAAAAGAGGGCATAAGCGGGCTCATAGCGGGGTGGCTTGTAAGAGGTACTGCCTCGCAAGCGAAGCCCTAGTCGATAGACGGGCTTACGCCCCGGAAGCTGCCACCGACCATACAGGCCAAGCCAGCCACTAAGTAGCGGTACTTGTCGAAACCAAAACTGAAGGCTATCGGGTCCAGTGGCCTGCTGGATGCTTAGCGTGGGCCATACGCCAAACCAGCGTCTTTCCCAGCGCCCCTCTGCTCGCATCCCATACCAGGCGATCACGGCGCTAGGCTGATAGAGGCGACTGCCCTGTGCCAGGACAGGATATCGTTGGACGAGCCCCCATCCCGTCAGCCTAAGGGGGGGTAGCGTGTCCTGGCTTAGCGTAAAGCCCCCTTCTGCTAAGAGGGTTTGCGTGTTTTGGGGGTTAGGTAGCGGATAAGCTTGATAGTAAAACCAGGGGAGATTCTGGGAACTGTAACTGGTTTGAACCTGAAGTCGGTTATTGCCTAGGCGCAGACCTAATCGCCATTCGGGCGGCGGTGCGGCGGCAGAGAGCCAGCGCTGATAGGCTAGCTCAAGGCGGGCTCTGGGCCATTCTAAGGAAGAGAGGAACTTTAGGCCGGTATGAGAAAAGAATCGCCATCCGATTCCCCGACCTTGCCAGGTCAAGTAGTGAGCTGCTAATTGGGCGGACCCCACCTGCGCACGCAGGCCTAGCTGAGTTTCTAGAGCCTGCACGTAAGTCGAGAAGGTATGCGTATCCACGCCGAAAGGCGAAACCGGCGCTCGACTAGGCTCGCCTCGCCAGCCGCCGCGCCGTTCTGCAACCCGACCATGAAGGCCAACGTAGGCCTTATTGACCTTGAGTCCGGCCTCAGTCTCTAAGAGGCGGTACCAGGTTTGCCATAGGCTACTGACGAAGTAGACAGGTTGCCGCTCTTTTTGGAAAGCAGCCTCTAGCCCCCCGGCTGGATCATATAAGCTTCCGCCATTGATTTGGTCTAAGAGCTGATTCCACAGCGTTTGGACCTGAATGTACCAGCGCGATGTGTACTTGTACAAGCTCAGGCCGGCGCTGTAGTGGTCGGTCGTTTGGCCTAGGTACTCACCGGTGCGGGTTCTCCGCTGGTAGATGCCCTGGATACCCGCTGTAGGCGAGAAGTTTTGGGCATGATTCACAAAAAGTAACTGGGTTCGGCGGCTCGATTGATCGAAGCGTAAGCGGGTGTAGGGCTTTTGGGTATAAGAGGGGGTCATAGAGCAAAGCAGATAAGCCTCTTGTTGACTAGGCCAAAGACCAGGGGAGAGCACACTACGCGGCGGAGCTATCGGAATGCCGTAGGGTTTGAAGTAACCTAGCCGCCAGAGCGGCATAGCTACTGTGTCCAAGGGGTCATAATAAGGTAAGCGCACAGGGTCATAAATAGGCCCAGCGCGGTAGCTCGTATCGGGAAAGGCTGGGTACAGCTGGGTGACCTGAGCCCAGACGAGCACAAGACAGCTTAGAGCGCCTGCACTAACTCTGTGAATATCCGGGTTAGTTTAGGTTCGGCTTCGTTGGCGACGTGGATGATTTCTTCTAGGGACACGGGCTTGAGGTTGTCTGGGTCTCCGATGTCTGTCACGATAGACATGGCAAAGACACGCATACCCATGTGATTGGCCACAATGCATTCGGGGATAGTAGACATGCCCACGACATCAGCACCAATGATGCGTAAATACCGGTACTCGGCTCGGGTTTCTAGATTGGGACCGGCTACAGCGGCGTATACCCCTTCCTGGAGGGAAAATCCTAAGCACTGGGCAATCGATCTTGCTTTTTCGATAAGCTGAGCGTCATAAGGCTGACTCATATCAGGGAAGCGGGGGCCAAGCTGATCGAGGTTGATACCGCGAAGGGGGTTTTCCGGTAAGAGGTTGATATGATCCCGAATGATCATGAGATCACCCAGCTTGTAGGTGAGGTTGACAGCACCGGCGGCATTGGAAAGCAGGAGGGTGTGGACCCCTAGGAGCTTCATGATGCGAATCGGATAGGTAATCTGATACATGGTATAGCCCTCATAATAATGGAAGCGTCCCTGCATGGCGACGACCTTCTTGCCAGCCAGCCGCCCAAAAATTAGCCGCCCAAAGTGGCTCTCTACGGTACTAATCGGAAAATGCGGAATAAAGTTATACGCTAGCTGAACTTCCTTCTCGATACTTTCAGCCAAGCGCCCTAGGCCTGTGCCTAAGACAATTCCGACTTCTACCTCATCCTGGTAGTAGCGTCGAATATATTCGAGCGTTTCTTGAAAGTGTTTATAAGCTTCTGGCGTGCCCATAGGCAGATAAAAGTTTGTAGAGGCTCCGCACTTTTTCTAAATCTTCTGGCGCGAAGGGCTCCATATGAATTCGCATGGCGTACAAAGGTAGCGTATCGATCTCATAGAGCAGGGGACTATTATACAGTCTAGCCAGGTCTTTTTCCGTGGTCAAAAGTAGGAGATCGGCTAGCTCAAAGCGCTTTTGCAATCGGCGGTAGCTGTGACGCAGGCGCTTAATATCTTTTTCTGCATAGTGGTGATGGTCAGGAAAGGTATGAATCTCGGTTAGATATCCGCCGGCCTCTTTGACCATGTCCCGAAAGCTAGTGGGAACAGCGATACCGCAAAAAAGCAGGACTGACTTACGTTGCAGGAGCGAAAGGGGTTGACTGCCTTTGGTGGGGTGCCAGAGGTCTAGCGGTTTATAGATAAACCGGGCGGTGACTTTTCCGTGGAGAGGTATGCGGATCTTTTTGGGTCTAGCGTGCTTTTGATTGAGGACTAATAGATCTGCCCGCTGGTAAGCCCGAAGCGGTTCTCTGAGATAGCCTAGGGGGAATAGCCAGTCTTTCCAGGGGGGGCGCATGAGATCCATGAGTAGAATATCGGCATCTCGGACTAGCTGTCGATGTTGAAAGCCGTCATCCAATACGAGGATTTGGGTGTCGGGGTACTTCTCTAGCAAAGCGAGGCCAGCTTGGTGACGACTCGGGCCTACATAAACAGGCACTTCTGGAAAGCGGAGCTTGATTTGGACGGGTTCATCGCCAAATTGCAGGGCGGGCTCTGCGCAGGAGAGAGAGACCTCCGCAGTAGCTCGGCTCTGGCGACCGTAGCCGCGACTCAGATAGCCGACCTTGAGACCTTGCTCGCGAAGGGTTTGAATGAGAAAAAGGGTGAAAGGCGTTTTGCCGGTGCCGCCAAGGGTGAGATTCCCTACGCTAATCACGATACGGGGCAAGCGTCGAGTAGGCAGGAGCTTCCGGTCATATAACGCATTTCGTACCAGGAGGATGAAGCCAGAAACCAGAGCCGCCACGAGACGTAACGGGAGCAGAGCCACCCAAAGGGTTCTTTTTAGCTTCATGGATGGTCAAAGTTCGTAGCTTTGTGCGAATGGAGTCCTTTCCGATTCGGCACGATTGGCATCGGGAAGAGGTTGTTGCCCTGTACCGAAAGCCGCTTTTAGAACTGCTGCAGACCGCAGCGGCTGTTCATCGCCAGTATCAGAAATCGGGTCAGGTTCAGGCCTGCACGCTTTTGTCTATCAAGACAGGCGGTTGTCCCGAAGATTGTGCTTACTGTGCGCAGAGCGTGCGCTACCAGACTGGCCTCACCGTTCAGCGGCTGCTGGATGTCGAGGAGGTGGTAGCCGCCGCCCAAAGGGCCCAAGCGAATGGGTCTACACGCTTTTGCATGGGGGCCGCTTGGCGGGAGGTGCGTACCAACCGGGACTTTGATAAGGTGCTAGAGATGATTCGGCGGGTTCGAGCATTAGGCTTAGAGGTCTGCGGCACCTTCGGCATGCTCACGACCGAGCAGGCCCAAGCGCTAAAGGAGGCCGGTCTTACTGCGTACAATCATAACCTCGACACCTCTGCCGATTATTATGGACAGGTCATTACGACTCGGTCTTATGCGGATCGCCTAGAGACTCTAAGAGCGGCGCGGGCGGCAGGTCTGACGCTTTGTACCGGGGGTATCCTTGGTTTGGGAGAAGGCGAGGAGGATCGCATAGATTTGTTGCATACCCTATGCACTATGCATCCCCATCCCGAGTCCGTTCCGATAAATGCCTTAGTGCCAATTCCTGGCACGCCTTTAGCCGAACAGCCGCCCGTATCGATATGGGAGATGGTCCGCATGATAGCCACGGCGCGGGTGCTTATGCCCAAAAGCTATATTCGTCTCGCGGCGGGACGTGAGCGCTTTTCGGATGTGGAGCAGGCGCTCTGTTTCGTAGCGGGGGCCAACTCCATTTTTGTAGGCGAAAAGCTCCTAACGACCCCGAACGCTGCGCTGGAAGCGGATGCAGCGCTTTTTGCGGTTTTGGGGCTGACACTTATGCCTGCCTTCGCGGACAGTTTACCGGCGAGCTAGACCTTTGGCCTATGTGGTGCCTCCTCATAGTGGGGCTGGTCTGGGCCCAAGTCCTGCCAAATCTTGGCGGGCAGCGGGTGGGCATCTCAGCGCTAACCTTTCTTAAGATCGACCCCTCCCCTAGGTCGGTGGGAATGGCCGGTGCGTTTGTACCCATGGGGTCTGACCCCTTCGCCGCCTATTGGAATCCCGGGGCTCTCACGCGACTCCATGGAGGTTTGGGGGCCTCTCACGCTTTCTGGATCGCCGGCCTGGATTACACCTACGCGACCTTTTCCTGGCCCTGGCGTGCGTCACACCGCTTAGGTGGTCAGGTGCAGTTTCTGACGAGCGGCCCTATTGAACGGCGTACCGAGTGGCAATCGCAGGGCACCGGCGAATACTTCTCCGCCACTTACTGGGCTATCGGCCCGACCTATGCTTATGAGTTTAGCGACCGCTTTTCCGCCGGTGGGAGCTTCAAGCTTGTGCGTGAGGCTTTGGATCTTTTTCAGGCGACGACCTGGGTCGTGGATATGGGGCTTTTGTACTGGACTGACGTACGTGATTTTCGATTTGGGGTGCTGGTGCAAAATTTTGGGCCTAATTCCCGCCTGCGCACACGTGATCAGCGTTATAGAGGTCTTGGTTTAGGGACCTACCCTCCGCCGACACTTTTTGCCTTGGGAGCCGCCATTTGCCTCTGGCATCGTGAAAAACATCGCTTGGAGGCAGCCCTGCAGCTCAATCATCCTAATGACAATGCGGAAAATCTTCGTTTCGGGCTGGAGTACACGTATGCTTCTATTTTATTTTTACGGGCCGGACAGAAGGTGGGGGTTCGTGAGCAGAGCGTGCCCACAGCTGGGATAGGCATTCAGCGGGGCTGGGGCAGGGGACGCCTGCGTATAGATTATGCAGCCGAATGGATAGGTCCTCTGGGCCTCAAACATCGCATAGGTGTCGTATGGCAAAGAGAAGCCTCTTCTTCATAGCCCTGCTGCTAAGTGGCTGCGGCGACCCCTGGGGCCGCAAGACCAAGCTAGACTTTATCGACGTACCCCAATATGATAATGCGCTGGTAAGCTATGTGCCTGTTTTGCCTTATTGGCAGGGCTTTGTGGCGCCAGTGGACCTGTGTATAGGCTACGATAGGCTGATTTATGTAGCGGATTCTGGTGCCAATGCCATTGTTTGTCTAGATGAAGCAGGTCGCGAATTAGGGCGGTATAGCTTGCCTGGGGTTCATGCGGTGGCTCAAGACCGACGATTAGATTTGTTAGCAGCGGCTTTTGTAGATACGGTAATAGCGGGGCAGCGTTATCGGTTCGATGCTATATATCGGCTGTCTCTCTACGACGGGGCCGGTTATGGGCTAAGTCGGGCCCGAGTCGTGCGGCGCCTGGTGCATCCCTTTTATTTTCAGACGACCTTTGGCCTCAGTGATACGGCGGTACGGTTTCGTCGCATAGCAGTTTTGGGTGATAATGGCTATTACGTCACACGCACCGGCCCTGATAATGATCCTGGTAAGTTTGGCGGGCCTGATAATACGGTACTTCGGTTTGATGCCGGCGACACTTGGCTAGAGGCGGTTATTGTGGAGGGGGCGCTAGGTTCGCAACCGGACTTCTTTCAGGCGCCGTGGGGGCTCGTAGGGCGAGCTCGTCCTCCGCAATCGCCGCTTGTTTCACAAGAGGAAGATTTTTGGGTAGGATTAGTAGGGCCTGGTGTGCCGCTGCGCGTGCATCATATTGTACGCAGTGTAGGAGAACAAGGAGCTTTTTATCAGGTAGATATGCGATGGGTAGTAGGGGACACGAGCCGGGCCGAAGGCTTCTTAGCGGTACCTGGCCGCTTTCAAAGGCCTGAGGGCCTTTCCCTCACGAGTGGTAGTCAGCCTTACCTTATCGTAGCTGACGCAGGGCTAGATTCCGTTTTTATTTTCACGCTGCAGGGGCTAGAGGGGGTTAGCCCCCCGCCGGCCGCTACGAGTCGGAAGCTAGTCAGGGTCTCTTTTGGCGGTCAGGGCAGTGGCCCTCTGCAAATGCGCAGCCCTTGCGCTGTAGCTTTTGAAAATCGCCTATTATACGTTTGCGATCGAGGTAATAAACGAATTATGCGCTTGCGCTTAACAACAGATTTTTGATACCTTTGCGGCGAAACCGGCTGCAGCATGAAGTGGATTTTGAGTCGCTATGAGTGGGATGCCAGAAAATTAGCCTACGTGCGGTCGCCCGTTCGATTGAGCTGGCGCGGTGGTGTGCGCCTCTGGCTCCGTACGCTCTTAATGGGTGCTTTGTTTGTCGGGGCGGGCTATCCCTGGTGGTTACAGTACTTTGAAAAGCAAGCAGAAGCTGTCAATGAGCGTCTGAAGCAGGACCTCCAGGCTAAACGCATGATCATGGGCGGGCTAGTAGTACGTTTAGCGCGCCTGCAAGAACGGTATAATCAATTTTATGCGCCGCTCGTAAATGTGGCTCTAATCTCTCCAGCTGAGTGGGAGGGGGCGGTGGGTGGGAGCGGTATACCGCGTGAGCTGGAGGAGGCGCTCGCCTACCATCTGGGTATCCTAAAGCGATCTTATGAAAATCTAGCCCAGGCCATGACCCTGCAAGCGGAGGCTCTCAAGCGGTATCCTTGCCTTATGCCTGTGCAGGGCAGTCTCTGTAGCGGTTTTGGGTATCGACGAGATCCTTTTCACGGGCACTGGCAAATGCACACCGGCGTGGACATTAGCGCACCCTATGGAGCCCCCATCAGGGCTACGGCGCCCGGTTTGATAATCACCGCTGGTTGGGATTACGGCGGCGGATATGGCATTCAGGTCGAGATCGACCACCAAAATGGCTACGTCACGAAGTATGCCCATTTATCTCGGGTAGCTGTGCAGGCGGGGGACTCGGTCCAGCGGGGTGATGTGATTGGGTATGTGGGCTCGACGGGTTATTCGGTGGCCCCTCATCTTCATTATGAGGTTATTTATAAAGGGGCCAAGCTTGACCCGCGAAAATACTTACTTTTGCTTTAAGGTATGTATCACAAGCTCATCCTAGCGGGGCGCTTGGGGCGTGATGCGGAGCTCCGCCCAGTCGGAGAGAGTCAGGTTATACGCTTCTCAGTACCGTTATCGCGAGGGCGGGGCGATAAAGAAGAGACTTTATGGGTGGAGTGTAGCTACTTTCGGGGACCTGGCGAAAGTACCGAGGTGCTCAAGCTTCTCAAAAAGGGTACGATCGTCCTGGTGGAAGGCACACCCTGGGTGCGCCAGTACGTACGTAGTGACAATACGCCTGGTGTCGCCTTTGAATGCCGGGTTGCCAATTTGCGTGTACTCAGCCTTCCGCCGCGGCCTGGAGAGGTAGCGGCAGAAAGCGCACCGAGTATCCCTGCAGAAGAGCCTGACTTGCCATCTGTCTCGATCGACGAGGCTGACGACCTCCCTTTCTGAGCGTCTAGCGCTGCGGCTAAGCCGATACCTAAGGCCGCCAGCGCCTGTACTGGTAGCCTTCAGCGGAGGCCCCGATTCTGTGGCCCTCACCCTCCTCCTTTTAGAAGCCGGTTACAGGCCGGTGCTGGCCTACGTTAATCACAATCTGCGCGGACTTGCTTCTAAGCAGGAAGAGGATTTTGTTCGGGCCTTTGCCGATTACTGGCGACTGCCTTTGGAAGTTCATGGGCTTGAGTCCGAAATGTGGTCTAAGGGCCGAGGCCTACAAGCCACAGCTCGGCAGCTTCGCTATACATGGATGGAAACGCTTCTGGATGCGCATAGTTTAGCTTGGGGGCTTACGGCCCATACCTTGGAAGACCAAGTAGAAACCCTGCTTTATCGACTAGTCCGAGGTAAAGAACCCTTTTTATGGCGAGGTATTCCCTTTCGACGAGGACGCTGGCTGCGTCCGCTGCTGGAAGAGTCTCGAGCCGATCTGGTGCGCTATCTCCGAGCTCGAGGCCAAGCCTACTGGCTAGACGGCTCTAACTACCAGCTTAAGTACCTTCGCAACCGACTACGCTGGCAGGTTGTACGCCCTCTGCTGTACCTTAATCCGAACTTGACTTCACACCTCATGCAGCTTTATCGCTTACACGCCCTTCAGCGACGACGTTTAGTACGCTTTTATGAGCATCTAGTCGCTCGCTATGTGGAGCCTAGACCTTTTGGCTTCATTGTGAAACCGGGGCTGGCCTGGGATGTATTTTTCTGGCTGGGGCGTCAGTGGCGGCTCAGTTGGACCCTCGCTCAAGCCCTGTACGACTTGTATCGTCACCGCTCTTCTGGGGCTTATCGAACGATTGGTAATACGCTTTACATCAAGACCCCTGAGGGGCTAGAAGTGGGAGAAGAACGGCTATGGTCAGTAGACTGGCTCCCCCTAGAGCTTACGGGCCCTGGCGCCTGGGAATGGGGCCTGTGGGAGCTTCGTCTTTTGGCAGAGCCGCCTAAGGCGTCACCCTTTGTACGGATAACGGCGGCCTGGTTACCAGTACGTATTCGGCTCTGGCAGCCGGGTGACCGCATGCGGCCGGCCGGCTTACGTGGTGCGTCTAAGTGTCTTAGCGATATTTGGCCTGAGATTGGGTGGTATGGCTTTCGGCGACGCCATGCATTTGTACTAGAGCATCTGGGTGAGATTATATACGCAGCAGGTTATCGCCCCGCCGAGGGATATACACAACCTTCGCCGCCTTTTCTGTATTTTGTTTATCGCTATGCCCAGTCAAGATAAGATTTCCCCAAAGCCTAGCCTTGATCTTACTCGCCCGGAGTATTATCGAAACCGAGAGCTTAGCTGGTTAGCTTTCAATGAGCGTGTGCTAGAAGAAAGCCTCCATGAGGTGCATCCAATCCTAGATCGGCTGCGTTTTTTATCGATCTTTTATAACAACCTAGACGAGTTTTTTATGATCCGGGTGGCTGCCTTGCGGGATCAAATTCGGGCGGGCGTTCGAGAGAAGAGCCCGGATGGACTCACGCCGCGACAAACTCTACAGCGCATTCGCGAAAAGGTAGAGCAGCTCATAGCGAGGGCCGAGGATATTCTCGAGAAGATCTATCTACCTGCTTTAGAAGCAGAGGATATTTACATTTACAGAGGCGCTCGCGTCCGTCAGTTCCCCCGGCGACAATTAGAGCGGCGCTTTTGGGATCAGGTTTTTCCCCTGCTTACGCCGTTAGCGCTGGACCCCGCCCACCCATTGCCGCCCTTGCGCGGTCTAGAGCTCATCATGTGGGTGTACTTGGAAGGGGGGATGGCGCTCCTGCCGTTGCCTAATCAGTTGCCTCGTTTACTGTCCTTTCATACGGCGGAGCGATATGTGTTTGTGCCGATCGAAGAAGTGGTAAGCGTTTTTCTAAAGGATGTCTTTCGGGCGCGCAAGGTACTGGGCTACGGTCTTTTCCGTCTTACGCGGGATGCGGATATCGAGATCTCAGAAGTCGAAGCGGATGACCTGCTAGAGCTAGTAGAGCGAGAGCTTCGGCGTCGACGCATGGGGGATATCGTACGGGTAGAGATAGGACCAGGCATGGCTGCCGAAGCGCTGCATCGGCTCAAGGAGGAGCTTGAGTTTAGCGAGGAAGAGGTCTATCGGGTAGGTAGCCTGCTGGGGATAGAACGCCTCAGCAGCCTGATTCAGGAAATAGATGAGCCACGCCTTTTGCATCGGCCGCTGGTTCAAGCGATACCCACCGCCCTCCAAGGCACTACGAACCTTTTTGAGAGCATTGCTCAGCGAGATATTCTGCTACATCACCCGTATGATAGCTTTATGCCGGTGGTAGAGTTTATTCGAGTGGCTGCCCGAGACCCGGCGGTCGTGGCGATTAGACAAACCCTCTACCGCACCACGGGCGAAAAATCCCTCATCGTGGCCGCGCTCAAGGAGGCTATCGAGCGCGGCAAACAGGTTACAGTTTTGATTGAGCTAAAGGCCAGATTTGATGAAGAGACTAATATCTACTGGGCTAGAGAGCTAGAAAAAGCTGGTGCTAATGTGGTCTACGGTATGCTGGGCTTGAAGATTCATGCTAAAGCGGCTCTTGTAATCCGTCAGGAGGGAGACGGCCTTCGGCTATATGCCCACCTTAGTACTGGCAACTACAACGAACGTACGGCTAATCTTTATACAGATTTAGGGCTATTGACAGCCAATCCGGAAATAACTCGGGACGTTCTAGAGTTTTTCAATTACATGACTGGTAATACAGGTCAGTCTTCCTGGCGGCGCATAGCCGTGGCGCCAGAAAACATGCGTGAGGTCTTTTTAGAGGAGATAGCCCGCTGCATAGCCGCGCGAGAGGCTGGCTGGACTAGTCAAATCACGCTTGTGATGAATGCCCTGGTGGATGCCGATATGATCCGCGCGCTTTACAAGGCCTCTTTAGCCGGGGTGCGCGTTGTGCTTTTTGTGCGAGGGATCTGCTGCCTAGTACCTGGTACGCCTGTCAGTGAGAATATAGAGGTGCGTAGCATTGTGGGGCGATTTCTGGAGCACTGTCGGCTCTTTGTCTTCCAGGCTGGGGATGAGGTGCAGGTATGGTCTGGGAGTGCAGACTGGATGCCTAGAAACCTGGACCGACGGGTCGAGCTGGTCTACCCCTTACTGGACCCAGAGGTGCGTCAGCAGGCCTTAGGTATCATAGAGGTGCTCATGCAAGATACCCAGCAGGCTTGGGTGTTGCGATCTGATGGCAGCTATGTGCGGCGGTCGGCCCTTGAGCCCCAGTCCCCGCTCTTTAGTGCACAGGAGTACTTTATGCGACAGCGTCGTCGTCCCACTTCCTTTGTAAATTCAGGCGTCTAATGCACTACCCGATCGTAGAACATTTTCTAAGTGTACAGGGGGAAGGGTACTGGGTGGGACAGCCGGCGTACTTTATTCGGCTAGGGGGGTGTCCAGTCGGCTGTAGCTGGTGTGATACGCGGCATTCTTGGCCGTTAGCAGGCTGGCCTCGGTACAGCGTAGAAACGATTTTGGGTTGGGTCGCGCCTCATGCGGTACGTCATATCGTGGTCACTGGCGGTGAGCCCACGATACACGACCTATCATTTCTAGTCGAGGCGCTTCAAACCCGGGGGTATTTTGTTCAGATAGAAACGGCGGGGATTGGTCCCTTGCCAACTGTGCGGCCGGATTGGATTACCTTTTCACCTAAGCGCTTCAAAGCACCGTTGGAGACTTACTACGCAGAGGCTGATGAACTCAAGGTCATCATCCATGCCCAGAGCGATCTGCGATGGGCCGAAGCACAGTGTACTCGATTTGGTCATCAAAAGCCGGCCTTTCTCCAACCGGACAGTTACCAGCCTGGGGCCGTAGAGTGGATACTGGCCCACCTCCGATCCCATCCCCACTGGCGCTTGAGCTTGCAGATACACCGTATTTTGGCTTTGCCTTGAGCGTGCACTATTCTTGCCTGCCTTTCCTAAAGCCTATGTAGTAGTCCTTCAACGGGCAGTCCGAAGGCACTAGAAATAACGATCGACTACATGGCAAGCCTTACTTATGGTTTCTGCTGAGCTTTCCGTTTTAGCATAGTATTTTAGGAGGTGCGGAGAATGTTTGTGCCTTTGCGTTTAGGTTCTATTGTATGCAACGCTCAACGATAATCTCTTTGGTCGGGATCGTGGTCATGGGGCTTACGGGGCCCTCTGAGACGGCCCGTGCGTATTACAGCAAAGCTGTGGAGTACCATCAGCGTAAAGACTACCAGGCAGCCGTGCAGCAGCTAAATCTATCGATCCAAGAAGCACCTGATTTTTGAGAAGCATGGATTTTATATGTGCCTACGCTGCGTAATCAGCTGAAAGCGGACTCCCTATTACAGCTGGGGCGGGCTCTTCGGGGGCTCATGCCTGATTCGCGAACAGCCCGGGCTTTGAGTTACTACCTAGAAGGCCATGGGTACTACTACAAGATGTGGTATGACTCTGCCAAGGCAGCCTTTGCAACCTTTTTGCGGTGGCCTTCTAAGCAGTTGCCCGAGGAAATTTATGAGGAGGCTGGCCGGCTAGCTGAGCAGGCGTTGGAGGTGGCTAAGATCGTCCAAGACTCCATCCAGTCTCGTCCCAAACTTTTGCCCGCTTCCGTGAATACCGGTTATGAAGAGACCTTCCCCCGACTAACCGCGGATGGTCGTAAGCTGTTTTTTACTACCACGAGACCCAAGCGGGGCAGTTCGTCAACTAAAGAGGGGGATGAAGACATATACTGGGGTCAGCGTGATGCCACAGGACAGTGGCTGCCCGCTCAGCCCATAGGGGACCCGTCAATACATCTAAACATGATGGGGCAGCCTTTTTCTCTTCGGATGGGCAATGGGTATGCTTCGGGCGCTGCTGGGCTTTGGATGGCCTAGGCAGTTGTGACATGTATATCTCCTATTTAGAGGGGGAGAAATGGCTGCCTCCGCAAAACATGGGAGCCCCTGTCAATAGCTCCAACTGGGATACCCAGCCTTGCATTTCGCACGACCGGAAGCGAATATACTTCTCATCGGATCGGCCAGGCGGTTAGGTGATGCAGACATTTGGTACATAGAATGGCGAAATGGTGCCTGGCAGGAGCCCGTCAATATAGGCGCCCCTATCAACACACCCGGAAATGAATACCATCCCATGGTAACGGCAGATGGTAGAACGCTTTACTTCAATTCTGATCGGCATCCTGGCTTAGGCGGCCTTGATATTTTTGTGAGCTATTATACAGACACAGGTTGGACAAACCTAAAAATCTAGGCGCGCCTATCAATACGCCCGCTGATGAGAGAGGGATCTTTGTGGATGCTTCCGGTAAGATAGCCTATGCCTCGCTGGAAAGGCCGAAAGGTTTCGGGAAAGCGGATATTTACAGCTTTGAACTTCCGCCGGCGGTACGGCCCTATCAGTTAGCGACCTATGTGTGGAGCTTTGTGCGTGATAAAGAGTCGCGTCAGCCCTTACAAGCGCGAGTCATCATTATCAACCTGGCGAAGCAGGACACCTTGCGTGACTTAGGTAGTAATAAAGCAAGTGGCGAGTTTGTAACCTCGCTGCCGCTCCAGGAGCGCTATGGGCTATTTGTAGAGGTGCCAGGTTATTTGTCTTACACTGCACATTTTGACCTCATGCGGGCTGATACCGCTTATGAGATAGAGGTGTGGTTAGAAAAGCCCAAGAAAGGAAGTCGGCTAACCCTGCAGAATGTCTTTTTTGACTTTGACAAAGCGACGCTGAAGCCTGAGTCTCGGACAGAGCTCATGGAAGTGGTGCGCTTTCTGCGGGAAAATCCTAAGGTGCGGGTAGAGGTCGAGGGTCACACGGATAGTGTCGGCCGAGCGGATTACAACCTGCAGCTTTCTCAGCGGCGAGCCGAAGCGGTACGGTCTTTTCTAGTAGAGCAGGGCGTCGATCCAAGTCGGTTGACAGCGCGGGGTTACGGTTCTAATCGGCCCGTAGCAGACAATCGTACCGAGACTGGGCGAGCCCAAAATCGTCGCGTAGAACTCCTCTTCGTAGACGCACCCTGAAAAGGTAGGAGCGGCCGTTCGTTGCCCTAAGGAATTAACGTCTATTTTATCCTGCTCAAGGCTACTATTTTTGCTGAGAGGCCTGCATAAAGCGCCCCCGTAAGGGGGCGCTTTGTTTGGGGCTTGGTGCGATGATTTGTTGTATCTTAGTAAAGTGATACGTTTCCTCTTTGTAATAATAGCCTGGGCCCTGGCTCAGCCGCCCAGGGGCATCTCCAAGCGGGCGTACGAACTGTATAATCAGGCTATTCGCTCTATGCAGGCGCGGCGCATGGCAGAAGCGCGCAGCCTTTTAGAACAAGCTCTGCGGCTCGAGCCGCAGTACGAAGAGGCCTGGGTGCTATTAGGGCGGGTTGCGCTCTCGGAACGTGACCCGATAGGTCTTCTGGAGGCAGGTCAGGGGCTTTTGAGATTAGGCAAAGGTTCCCCAGAGGCTAAGCCCTGGGGATGGTACTTCCAAGGGAAGGCTTATCTCATCCAAGAGCGTTATGCAGATGCGGCAGCGATTTTAGATAGTACTGTTCGGCAGGGAGCCGGTATACTTCCCAAGCGGGTTTATGAGGAGGCGGCTCTGCTTCAGGTGCAGAGCCGACACGCAGCGCAGTTTCGGGCGAATCCCGTTCCGCTGCGCCTTGAAAATTTAGGTCCTGCGGTGAATAGCCCTTATGATGAGTATCTGCCGAGCCTAACAGCGGATGGTCGGCGATTGTATTTTACCTCTCGCCGCCCTAAGTCGGGGGTGCCAGTCAATCCGTTGCAGGGGCCCGATGAGGACCTGTATTGGTCTGAGCGGGAAGGAACGGACTGGCTAGCCTGCAAGCCGCTGGGCTCCCCTATCAATACCCCCCAAAACGAGGGGGCGGCCTTTTTTTCAGCTGATGGCCAATGGGCTTTTTTGACCCTTTGCGACCGAAAGGACGGATTCGGTTCCTGTGATCTGTACTTCTCTCGTCTAGAGGGTGAAGAGTGGTTACCCCCTCAAAACTTAGGGCCTCTCGTGAATAGTCCTGAATGGGAGTCCCATCCGAGCCTAACACATGATCGCAGGCGCTTGTACTTTGCCTCCGGGCGAAAAGGGGGAGCAGGGGGGGCGGATATTTGGTACACGGAGTGGCGCGAGGGGGCCTGGCAGCCGCCTGTCAATCTCGGTCCTCCTATCAATACGCCCGGCAATGAGTATTCCCCCATGATCGCAGCCGATGGGCGCACCCTTTACTTTGCCTCCGATTATCACCCAGGGCTAGGGGGCATGGATTTATTTGTAGCTTACCTTACGGATACAGGCTGGACCCAGCCACGAAACTTAGGTTATCCGCTCAATACGGCTGGAGACGAACAGACATTGTGTGTGGATGCAGCGGGGCAGATGGCGTATGTTGCGCTACAGCGGGCGGAGGGCCTAGGGCGACTAGATATTTATCGCTTTCCACTCTGGCCGGAGGCTCGGCCGCAAGAGGTGGCTACTTATGTACGAGGTCTTGTTCGGGATAAAGCCTCGGCTAAGCCTTTAGAGGCCCGCATTTTCATCGTGGATCTGGCGCGGCGAGATACGGTGCGCAGCCTCTCCAGCAACAGGGTCTCTGGTGAATTTCTGACGTCTCTACCGCTGGGGCGGCGCTATGCGTTGTATGCTCAGGCGCCCGGTTATTTATTTTATAGTGGCCACTTTGACTTGACTCAGCTAGACACGGCCTATGAACTGGTGGTAGTTTTAGAGCGTCCCGTGCGCGGTAGTCAGCTCATGCTACAAAATATCTTTTTTGACTTTGATAAGGCGACCCTCAAGCCAGAGTCCGAGGTCGAGCTGCGGGAGGTCGTTAGATTGCTCTTAGCCTATCCTCGGGCTCGGGTAGAGATCCAGGGGCATACGGATAGTGTGGGCAGTGCCGCTTATAATCTGCAGCTCTCTCAGCGACGCGCGGAAGCCGTGCGCGACTTTCTGATTTCCCAAGGCATAGCGGCGGATCGTTTGACAGCGCGGGGTTACGGTCACACTCGTCCCATTGCCGATAATCGCACAGAGGAAGGCCGGGCTCGCAACCGCCGTACCGAACTCGTTTTCTTAGAAGTACCTTAGCTTAGACGCACATCTAAGGAATAGCGCGCTAGGGACTCATAAGTCGCGCCATCTGGCTTGAGGATTGACCGAAAAAGATGCGCTTCTGCAAAAGCCAGCGGTTGGGGGGCTGGCATGCGCAGGGAAAGCTGTTGGATAGGTCTGCGGGCGCGTGCTATCGTAATATGGGGACGGAACGATTTGGGGTTAGGCAAGCCGACTGCCTCGTGGAGTCTATCTGCTAGAGCGCGCAAGCGCAGGTCCTCCTCGAGCACTACCCAGAGGGTTCGATGCACCCAATGTAGAGAATGCGGGGTAAGCTGGTATGCCCTTTCGCCGTTGAGTATGGCCTCCAGTCGCGTACAAAGTTGGGGCACATCCTTTTCGGGATAGTCCCCTATAAAAAGTAGGGTTAGGTGCAGTTGGTCGGGGGGTATATAGCGGGTGCCGTTGGGCAAAGCTAACGGGTAAGCTTGTAGAATCCAGGCCCGACTAGCCAAGGTCGGAATCAGACCTAAGAAAATCCGCATAACGCTTTAAGTAGATATGGCGCGTCCCTACCTATGCAAATATAGGCTTTCTTATCTGATCGATCGCGAGCGTTCAAGGTATAGTGAACGATTTTCCCTTATCTTTGACTTATGCGGTGGATATTAGTGGCCGGCTGGCTTTGGGCGCAAGGGGGGGTGGCGATTGGACAATGGGGGGCCTATTACTGCCCATTGTATGTGAAGCAGGTGGGGTATACGCCAGGGTACATTTGGGGATTGTCTTCGGAGGGCGTTTTTGTGGTAGAGGAGCAGACGAGGTCTTATCAAGAGCTTAGTAAAGCTCGCGGCCTTTATGCGAATGTGCCTAATGCCCTATATGCGGATCCGTACAGTGGGCAGATTTTTCTTGGTTATGGAGATGGCATGATTGAATACGGCGCCTCACCCCAATCCCTGGCGCGCCTCAGTGTCATAGCGTCCAATTCCTTTTTTAGCGCGAAGCGCATATGGGACTTTGCAGCTTTGAGAGACTCGCTTGCGATAGCGACAGATTTTGGAATTGTGATCTGGGATAAACGAAGGCGCCAGGTGGTTGCAAGTATCACGCAGTTCCCGGCTAAAGGTTTTGGTACGGCAGTTAGACGGGTGCTATGGGTTGAGGGTGCGTTGTGGGCCATAGCTGAAGAGGGGTTGTATCGATTGCCTTTAGGCGGCGCCTGGCTTGCTAGCTGGCAGAAAGTCAGTGGAAGTGGATATCGTCTGCCGGATACCCTATATGCGAGTTGGGCCTATACGCCTCACGGACTGTTGGTGGGGCTAAGGGACTCCTTATACCGTTGGAATGGGCAAGACTGGGAGCCGTTTAGGCCATCGGAATTCACATTTCGTGGCAGGGTACTGGCGTTATTTGGCAATGAAGAGGTCTGGGCTATTTCAACGGAGGCAGCGGCTGACACGTTTGCGTATTACATTACTAGGGATGGTCGTCTTCGGCGCTTGTGGAATCCTAGTGCTCCGACGCTCTGGTGCAGTTCGGATTTGCGTCTTTTGGTGCTAGGATCCGGTTGGGGAGCGGGCGCCACGATTGCTATAGGTGATGAGGTGGTAGGACTGGAGCAGTATGCGCGCTTACGCGATGCGCAAACTACACATGTGCATCCAACTGCTAAGGGCCTCTGGTTTGTTCATGGTGGCTCTGGCTTTTGGGGAGTAAATTATGGGAATCACCTCACCTTTTATCCGCATGGTGCAATGGCAGGCCTTTTGGTCGCGCCTAATTACCTGTCTCTCGGTATAAATGCTTCTGGCTTTTTTACTATAGAGTCAGATGGAGAGGGCGTATGGTTAGGCGGACTGGGGGGGATCGTGTATGTGTCTGAGTCTGATTCTAGGCAGTTGCGATACTTTGGATCTTCTAATGTACCGGTATGGGACGGTCTTTTTCCTGATAGCTTAGGCCGACCTACGTATTTCTGTTTTTCTGCACTTCATCGGGATATGCGCGGCTACCTCTGGGTGGGGAAGCTCTGGGGGAATCGCAACCTAAGCCTGTACACGCCGCAGGGTCAATGGTTAGTCCTCCCTTATATGGACGGCAGCGTCTTACAAATCGTAGAGGATCGCCGAGGGTATAAATGGATTCTATACCGTGGAGGCCAGATTCGGGTTATCGATGACCGGGGTGATCCCGCCAACCCTGCGGGGTTTAGAACCGTTTTGCTAAATGCGGGGAGCGGTGCCTTAGCGGGTCTACCCGATCAAGAGATTCGCTGTATAGCTGCGGATCGAAATAATGCTATCTGGCTCGGGACCGAGCGCGGGGTGGCAGTTTTGTATGGAGATCCGTTTAGTGCGACCCTCAGCTTATCTCTACCGGTCGTTGATAACCGATACCTTTTGGAGGAGGAGGTTATCACGACCATTGCTGTCGATGGTCAAAATCGCAAATGGTTTGGCACCGTGGGCAGTGGCGTGTATGTCATCAGCCCCGAAGGAAACCGTCAGCTCGCTACTTTCAACGTGGAAAATAGCCCTCTTCCCGATAACTATGTCTATCAGATCAAACCATGGGATCTGACGGGGGAAGTTTTTCTAGTCACGGCGCAAGGCGTAGTGAGTTATCGAGATTGGGCCACCGAGCCGTCAGAGAGTCTGGATTCCCTTTACATATTCCCGAATCCGGTGGGACGAAATTTTGAGGGTCTAGTTGGGATTCGGGGGCTGTCAGAGGGCGCCACGGTACGGATCTTTACCGCAGATGGTCAGCTTATTCGTTATCTAATGGGATTTGGGGGCCAGGCCGTTTGGGATCTCAAGACCACGGATGGCCAGCGTGTCTCGCCGGGTATTTATCTGGTGGCTGCTCTGGATGCAGATGGACAGCGCAGTCGCATCGGGAAAATTGTTGTTTTCTAAGCATGCAGGTCGTTGTTTTGAGTGGCGCGCTAGCACGGAATGAAGTGTTTCACCGGCGGGTGCGCGGCCCGTTTCAGGGCGGTAAGCGCCTAATCTGGGCAACTGGTGCGGCCGAGTCGCTCTTATCTCGGCGTCTAAGTGCAGCGCTGTCAGAACAGGGTATCCCGAACCGCTGGTTGCCTCTTTACCAGCGTCCCGGCCTTTGGCAAGAGGTGCTGACTCGTCCCTGGCATGAGACGACCCTTGCGGCCTTTTTAGAGCCAGTCGATGTGCTGGTGCTTAGTGCGCCTCACGCGCACCTATATGAGTTATGGCGTCACCTTCAGCGTGAAGCCCTCATTCAAGAGACTCGTTTTGTGGCGAGCTCTTTACGAAATCCACTTTTACAAGAGCAGCCGATGCTGCGTGAGTCGGCCGAGCTTTTGCATTGGGCTCAGGTACATGAAGAGCTTGAGCAGGACCTGGCGTATGCGCGCGAGTGGTTTCCTTGTCGTTTAACCGCTTACATCGCATGACGCAGGTTGAGCAGAAGACCTCCTTTTTGGTTCTTAGACGTTTTCCTTTTCAGGAGAGAGGGACTTTAGCCCATGTGTATAGTCCCTCCATGGGGCGTTTAGCGGTAGTCGCCCGGGGCAAAGTTGCGCGGGGGCCGCTGCTTGCGGGAGCGCTTTTAGTAGGGCGGCTCTATTATCGACCGCATCGCGAGGTGCAGCAGCTCGTAGAAGCAGACTGGGAGGTCGTGTACCAGAGGCTCTGGTATGAAGCGCCGCGTACTCGTTGCCTCCTTGTAGCACTGGAACTGCTGGATAAGGTTTTAGTGGCCCCGGATTCGGACTTATTTGGTCTAGTGCGGTGGGGTTTATTGCAGCTTGATCAGGCGCCCTCTGTCGAAAGCGCCCTTCGGCTGGCTGCGGTTACCTGGCTCAAGGCCCTGGGGGGCGCCGGTCTGACGCCAGATGCATCCTGGTCGGCTATTCAGTGTGCTTATGAGCAGGTCGTGCCCGCTTGGCGTCCGCTCGAGTCGCTTAGGTTCTTAAGCTAACTTTGTGCTTCTATGTCCAGTGAAAACCTGATAGTGCCTCGTGCGCTGCTGGCTCAGGTAGAGACGCCTGAGGATTTGCGGCGCTTAGATCGGTCGCAGCTACCGCAGTTGGCTGCGGAACTGCGTGCGTTCTTGATTGAGCATGCCTCACAGTTTGGTGGACATTTTGGGGCCAGCTTAGGCGTGGTTGAGCTTACGGTGGTGCTTCATTATGTATACGATACGCCGCGCGACCTTCTGGTTTGGGATGTAGGCCATCAAGCCTATGGCCATAAGGTCTTGACAGGCCGCCGAAAAGTCTTTCATACAAATCGACTCAAGGACGGGATAGCCGGTTTCCCTAAGCGAGACGAATCGATATACGACACCTTTGGCGTAGGCCATTCCTCTACCTCTATTTCAGCAGCGGTAGGTATGGTCGAAGCGCTCAAGCATCAAAACCAGATGGAGCGTAAAGTCGTGGCCGTGATTGGTGACGGGGCGCTCACTGCTGGCATGGCTTATGAGGGCCTTAACAACGCCGGTGCTCTGCATAGTGACCTGCTGATCATCCTAAATGACAATCAGATGTCTATCGACCCGAATGTTGGTGCTATTCGGGATTACCTGGCGGGCCTCACGACTTCTAAAACCTACAATCGTTTGCGGGATGACATCTGGCGTTTTCTGACGAAACTGCAGGAGACCTTAGGGGTGAGCGTTCGGGACTATGTAGCCAGATTAGAGGAAATGCTATTGTTTTTCTTTTCGCGGCCGGCTGTATTCTTTGAGAGCCTGGGCCTTCGGTACTTTGGTCCGGTCAATGGTCATGATGTGCAGGGGCTCGTGGATATCTTGTCAGACCTTCGTCAGCTGCCAGGTCCTAAGGTCTTGCATGCGCGGACAGTGAAAGGAAAGGGCTTTGCTCCGGCAGAGGAGGACCAGGTCAAGTGGCATGCCCCGGCGTTTCGTTTTGATATCGAGACAGGAGAGCCCCTGGATCCGCCCACTTCCAAGCCCCAACCTCCTAAGTATCAAGATGTCTTTGGCGAAACGGTTATCGAGCTGGCCCTGCAAGACCCTCGTGTGGTGGCCGTAACGCCGGCCATGCTTTCGGGTTCGGGCCTTACTAAGATGCGACAACTCATGCCGGACCGTTGCTATGACGTGGGTATTGCCGAACAGCACGCCGTCACCTTTAGCGCAGGAATGGCCACCCAAGGCCTCAAGGTATTCTGTAATATCTACTCCACCTTTTTACAGCGGGCTTATGATCAGGTGATTCACGACGTGGCCATTCAAAACCTGCCTGTCATCTTTTGTTTGGACCGGGCTGGGGCTGTAGGGGCTGATGGGGCCACTCATCAGGGGCTCTACGATATTGCTTACCTGCGTCCTATCCCGAATCTTATTCTAAGCGCGCCGCTCAACGAAGCAGAGCTTCGCAATCTCATGTACACGGCGCTAAAGGCCGAACAGCCCTTCGTGATTCGGTACCCCCGCGGGAATGGCGTTCTCTTAGAGTGGCGCACCCCTCTGGAAGAGGTGCCGATTGGTCGGGGTCGCCTTCTGGTAGAGGGTGAAGCCGTAGCTATCTTGTCTTACGGGCATATTGGAAATGAAGTGGCCAAAGCCTTGGCTGAGCTTCAGGCGGCCGGCTACTATCCAGCCCATTACGATCTGCGCTTTGCCAAGCCCCTAGATGAAGCGCTGTTAGAAACCGTTGCCCAGAAGTATCGTTACCTCATCACCGTGGAGGACGGTGTGCGAATAGGAGGTGTAGGCTCGGCTGTGCTTGAGTGGCTCAGCGATCGAGGGTATACGGTGCCAGTCGTACGTTTAGGGGCCCCTGACCTTGTTATGGAGCATGCTACCCAGGCCCAGCAATATGCTTGGGCCGGTTATGACGCTGCTCACATCACACAAGTTGTCATCCAAACCTTCGAAAGACTCACTGCTCGTATTAGATGACCCTCCTCGTAACAAGCATATTCATTCTAGGTTATCTACTGATTGCTCTAGAGTATCGTATCAATATTGATAAGGCGGCTACCGCTATCTTCATAGGAGTACTAAGCTGGCTAACGCTATTTATAGGCCATTTAGCTTTAGGTCAAAGTCTGGCCCCGCTCGAGGCAGGCCTCATGCATCATTTAGCGGAAGCGGCTTCTATACTCTTCTTTTTGCTCGGCGCTATGACGATAGTCGAGGTGATTGACTCCTATGATGGATTTCGCTTTGTTCTGCGATTACTTCGAGTTAGGTCCTTATGGGGATTTTTGGTTTTAGCCACTACTTTGACTTTTTTCCTCTCGGCTACGATAGATAACCTCACCACGACGCTCGTAATGGGCTCGATCTTGCAGCGCGTAATACCTGCTGAAAACCGAAATGTCCGACTACTGGCTTTGTCCCTTATCGTATTAGCCTCTAACGCAGGGGGCGCTTGGAGTCCTTTGGGCGATGTCACGACTACCATGCTCTGGATCAAAGGATGTATCACCGAAAAAAATATCATACTGAAAATCTTTTTGCCCAGCTTGGTTTCAGTAGCTATCCCATTATTGATATTAGGCCGTCTTCTTCGAGGGGCTCAGTTAGAGATTCCTACGCAGGCGGACTCGGAACTGCCGAAGCGTAGCAGCCTCGTGATCTTTCTGGTGGGATTAGGGGGCATTTTAGCCGTGCCTGCGATGAAGATTTTTCTAGGGCTACCCCCTTTCATGGGGATGCTTCTATCGATGGCAATAGTGTGGATGATAACAGAACTCTTTTATCAGCGGTTCAAAAGCACCATAGATGATCCCGCTCGGCTGCGAATCGATAGTGCCTTGCAGGTCATCGACACACCCAGCCTCCTCTTCTTCTTAGGTATTCTCTTGGCAGTCGGTGCCTTATCAGAGGTGGGTATACTAAGGGGCATGGCCAACTTTCTAATAAATAAGATTGGAAACATGGATGTAGTGATCTACATTTTAGGCCTGATCTCGGCTATCGTCGATAATGTGCCCTTAGTGGCGATTGTCATAGAGATGTTTCCACTCAGCACCTTTCCGACCGATCACCGCATTTGGGAATTTTTGGCGTATTGTGTGGGGGTTGGGGGCAACCTCCTGATTATCGGTTCTGCAGCAGGCGTAGTCGCCATGGGTATAGAGAAGATCGAATTTTTCTGGTACCTTAAGCGTATTAGCTGGATAGCTTTCCTGAGCTATACGGCAGGAGCTCTTTTTTATGTGCTTTTAGTCTAGCTGTGCTTTAATGGCTTCTGCCAATAGGTTCTGGATAGGCGACCGCCTAAAGTGGTAGGTCTTTTGGTGTGTGATCGTTTCAATAGGGCAGAGGCCCTGGATGACATTGGTTGTAAAGACGGCTTGAGCGGAGGCCAAAAGGTCTGTAGTGATGGGGGTCTCGACGCAAGGGAGGCCGAGCGTTTGGGCAAGGGTTAGGATATTGCGGCGAAAGACGCCTGCCACGATTCCCTCGCTTAGAGGGGGGGTATAGAGCGTGTGCCCATCCCATAGAAAGAAATTCGCTCGGGCGGTTTCGGTATAGGTACCTGAAGCTGCTGTGAGCAGCGCATCCGAAAAGCCGTGCGCTTGAGCGTACGCGCTACTCTGCACGTATCCTATAGCACTCAGGGTCTTGTAAGCACTCCACGGCGTAAGCAGGCTAAGGGCATGCGGGTACACAATGAGGTTTTGCGGGGGCCCTAGCGGGTAAGTCGTCGTAGGCGTTAGGGGGGAAACCTGAATCCAGACGCGGCTTTGGGGGGTAGGCGGGGTATAAGCTCCCTCGCCGAGGCGGGCAACGACGATTTTGATTCGGCTTTCCGGGAAGCGCCTAGCTAGGCGATGCACAGCTTGCCACACCTCGCTGTCGGGGCAGGGCGGTTTCAATCCCAGAGCCCTAAGCCCCACTGCTAAACGCGCTTGATGATCAGCCGCAAAGCAAACGCATCCCTTTCGCACCCGCACTGTTTCAAAGAGCCCATCCCCAAAGATCAGACCCCGATGCGGCGGGCTAACTTTTCGCCAAGAGCCTTTGATAGAGTGGGTCCACCACATGGGCAGCAAAGGTCGTGAGAGCTTCTAAGGCTTTTTGGACAGACCAGCCGCGCTCACCAGCATAGTTAGAGATCAGCCTTAGGCTATATAAAGGGATCTGGTGAAGCAGCGCAAACCGAAAATAGGCAGCGTTTTCCTGGGTCTCGATAGCGGCCCTGGGATAGGATCGCCTCCAAAAACGCGCTTCTCGGCGGGTTGCGCTGACGCTTTGCAAGGTGAGCCCCTCTACGAGAGGTAAGCCTACGGAAGGGCCCGTCTGCCTGAGTTCCAGCGGAAAGCCCTCAAATAAGCTAGGAGGGAGGGGGGCTGCATGGCGAACGGCTCGTCGCACGAGGTCCCCCCACCGCTCGGCCTGTACTTGTACCGCGGTATACGGAAGAAGGCCCCGATGATAAGAACCAGCCAAGCCCACTGCGATAAGGACCTTAGGCGTCTCGTTACTACCCTGCCATAACTGCCAGAGCGTCTCCGTAGTGCGAACCGCCCCTACGCCCGTTTGTAAGACCTTCACACTGGGCATAGCAGTCTGTATCGCCTGCGCTTCCCAGCGGCTAGGACTACACAGCCAAATACACAAGGCGTCGTAACTTAAGAAAGCTCCAAGCCAACGACGAGGATGTCGTCGGTTTGTACATGATCGGCTTGCCACGAAGCGATCGTAGCCGCAAGCGTCTCCTTTTGGCTACTAATAGGTAAATTTTGAAGGTCTCGTAAGTACTCCAGCCAAGCGCGGGAGCCCCAACGCTTCCCCTGGGAACCGCCCCGCTGGTCATAAACGCCGTCCGTATAGAAGTACAAGCGGTCCCCGGGGGCAAGCTCGATCGTGATCTCCTGGGCGGCGTGTCCGACGAGCTCCCCAAAGCTAAAGGGATGGGGATCGAGGCGGGTAACTACACCGCCTCGGACCCAAGCAGCTTTCCCCTTGAGCGCCACGTAATGAAGCTTACGGCGATTGAGGTCGATAAGGGCGATGGTACCATCTACCGTGAGAGAATGGGGAAGCTTCTGTCGGAAAAGAAGACCCAGCCGGCTGTCTAGCTCTTCGGCCAGCATTTCAGGACTCCATAGGCCTTTATCTTGGACCAAATGCTGAAGCTCTTGGATAAATAATGTACTCACAAACGCTCCGCTCACACCATGACCGATACTGTCCCCCACAAATACAATCAAACGGCCTTTCTCCTCGTGCATCCACACAAAATCCCCGCTTACCATCTGAAGCGGTTTATATAGCACAAAGTAGGGTACACTGTACGGTGTAGCAGACCCTTCTAATAGGGGCGGCATGAGCATCGTTTGCAGCTGACCAGCGAAGTGGAGATTTTGTCTGATTTCTTCGGACAGGAGCGCGCTTTCTTGGCGTAGCTGCGCTTCGAGGTCTTTTTGGCGGGTGATGTCCACCCGCATGGAGATGTATCGGTAAGGGTAACCCTCACTGTCTAACAGGGGGCCGACTGTGGCCAACACCCAGTAGTGGGAGCCATCCTTGCGGCGGTTTTTGACCTCACCCTGCCAGATCTTGCCGGCCTTGATAGTGTCCCAGAGCTCCTTGAAGACACTCTTGGGCATATCGGGGTGGCGTATGATATTATGGGGCTTTCCAATCAACTCATCCATCGTATAGCCCGAGACCTCGCAGAACTTTTTATTGGCGTAGGTGATAATACCCCGTGTGTCGGTTTCAGTGACTAAGGCAAATTGGTTAACAAGCGCTGTGCGGTCACGAAGCTCACGCTGATAGGCCGCCATCTGCTCAGAGATCTGGGCGTAGGAACTCTCATACTGGGAGAGGTGGGAAGAAAGTTCTTGAACGAGCTTGACAATGTCACTGGATAGAATACTCATAACGCGGGCTGATCAGGGCAC
Organism: uncultured Sphingobacterium sp.; assembly: GCA_964489015.1. Lineage (GTDB taxonomy): Bacteria > Bacteroidota > Bacteroidia > SpSt-205 > SpSt-205 > JAPYWM01. The sequence continues at coordinate 74,228 of CAZAXD010000005.1, forward strand.
CAGACAAATTTAGGAATAATTTAGGAATAATTGCTAGCATACTTTGGGGAGACCCTGAAGCTTGGGCGGCCTATCCTAAACCAGCCACAGCGCACACCCGCCCTTAGACCACCTCAAGCCCTACCACCAAGATATCATCGGTTTGGGGGTGGTCCTTTTGCCAAGCGCTAATGGCTTCTTCGATGCTTTCACGCTGCCCTAGAAAGGGAACGCTTTGAATGTCTTTGAGAAACTCCATCCAGGAGCGGGACCCCCATCGTCTATCTCGGGGCCCTCCTTTCTGATCATAAACGCCGTCCGTATAGAAGTACAAGCGGTCCCCGGGGGCAAGCTCGATCGTGATCTCCTGGGCGGCGTGTCCGACGAGCTCCCCAAAGCTAAAGGGATGGGGATCGAGGCGGGTAACTACACCGCCTCGGACCCAAGCAGCTTTCCCCTTGAGCGCCACGTAATGAAGCTTACGGCGATTGAGGTCGATAAGGGCGATGGTACCATCTACCGTGAGAGAATGGGGAAGCTTCTGTCGGAAAAGAAGACCCAGCCGGCTGTCTAGCTCTTCGGCCAGCATTTCAGGACTCCATAGGCCTTTATCTTGGACCAAATGCTGAAGCTCTTGGATAAATAATGTACTCACAAACGCTCCGCTCACACCATGACCGATACTGTCCCCCACAAATACAATCAAACGGCCTTTCTCCTCGTGCATCCACACAAAATCCCCGCTTACCATCTGAAGCGGTTTATATAGCACAAAGTAGGGTACACTGTACGGTGTAGCAGACCCTTCTAATAGGGGCGGCATGAGCATCGTTTGCAGCTGACCAGCGAAGTGGAGATTTTGTCTGATTTCTTCGGACAGGAGCGCGCTTTCTTGGCGTAGCTGCGCTTCGAGGTCTTTTTGGCGGGTGATGTCCACCCGCATGGAGATGTATCGGTAAGGGTAACCCTCACTGTCTAACAGGGGGCCGACTGTGGCCAACACCCAGTAGTGGGAGCCATCCTTGCGGCGGTTTTTGACCTCACCCTGCCAGATCTTGCCGGCCTTGATAGTGTCCCAGAGCTCCTTGAAGACACTCTTGGGCATATCGGGGTGGCGTATGATATTATGGGGCTTTCCAATCAACTCATCCATCGTATAGCCCGAGACCTCGCAGAACTTTTTATTGGCGTAGGTGATAATACCCCGTGTGTCGGTTTCAGTGACTAAGGCAAATTGGTTAACAAGCGCTGTGCGGTCACGAAGCTCACGCTGATAGGCCGCCATCTGCTCAGAGATCTGGGCGTAGGAACTCTCATACTGGGAGAGGTGGGAAGAAAGTTCTTGAACGAGCTTGACAATGTCACTGGATAGAATACTCATAACGCGGGCTGATCAGGGCACCAGACAAATTTAGGAATAATTTAGGAATAATTGCTAGCATACTTTGGGGAGACCCTGAAGCTTGGGCGGCCTATCCTAAACCAGCCACAGCGCACACCCGCCCTTAGACCACCTCAAGCCCTACCACCAAGATATCATCGGTTTGGGGGTGGTCCTTTTGCCAAGCGCTAATGGCTTCTTCGATGCTTTCACGCTGCCCTAGAAAGGGAACGCTTTGAATGTCTTTGAGAAACTCCATCCAGGAGCGGGACCCCCATCGTCTATCTCGGGGCCCTCCTTTCTGATCATAAACGCCGTCTGTATAGAGATAGAGTCGGTCTTTAGGGGCCAATTCTATGATAGTTTCTTTGATGGGTCTATTTTGCAGTTCGCCAAAGCTGAAGGGATAGGACTCGAGACGAGTGATAACGCCATTGCCACAATGAGCGGCCTTGCCTTTTAGGGCGACGTAGTGGAGCTTACGGCGGCTCAGGTCGAGCATGGCAATCGTGCCATCCACAGTAACGGACTGCGACAGTTTTTGACGGAATAGCTGCCCTAGTCGCCTATCGAGCTCCTTGCTAGCAGTTCGGGGCTCCAGAGCCCTCGGTCGATGACAAAGCATCGCAACTCTCGTATGAACAAAGCGCTTACGAAAGCCCCGCTGACGCCATGACCGATGCTATCTCCTACGAAGAGCACGATGCGGCCTTTGTCCTGGTGAGCCCAGGCAAAGTCCCCACTAACCCAACGGAGCGCTTTATGCAAGACAAAGTAGGGTAAGTCGATAAAATGACGCTCTGCCAGGAGGGGAGGCATGAGGGCTTTCTGCAGGTGGGCAGCGAAAGCCAGATTTTGCAAGATTTCCTCAGCTAGCTCTTTTTGGTGGGTGATATCGACTCGTACGGATACATACCATTGAGGATGCCCCTCTGCATCTAAGACAGGTCCAACGGTGGCTAAGACCCAATAAGAAGAGCCGTCTTTACGTCGATTTTTGATTTCTCCTTGCCAGATTTGGCCTGCTTTGAGGGTTTCCCAGAAGTTTTTGAAGACTTCTTTGGGCATGTCGGGTTGTCGTACGATATTGTGGGGTTTGCCGAGGAGTTCTTCTAACGTATAGCCGGAGACCTCGCAAAATTTGGGATTGGCATACTGGATCACGCCGCGGGTGTCGGTTTCGCTAATGAGGGCAAAGCGATCTAGAATAGCGAGGCGGTCGCGTAGCTCCTGCTGGGACGATCGTAGCTTTTTGGAAAAATCGTCCATCACCTCCTGCATCATACGCAGGGGATCCTGGGTAGCATCGTAAACGGTCATGGACAGAAACTTTTTCAAAATGAATTAGACACAATAACCATGTCAGAGTGACGAAGGGGCCGGACAAGCATGGAAGCGAAGCTCGCGTACTAATTATTTTTGCTTTATGCCCTTCGAAACCCTAGCCCAGTGTCAAGATTTCAATGCAATTTGTAATGAAAAAACACACACCCCTTGCTGCTACTGCGGCGCACAATTGGGGGGTGTGCGCTTACTGACTGTATGAGATAAAATACAAGATGGGTTTTGGGAAGGTTGCTTGAAGGGGTGGTAAACGGAACTTTGGTTCGGAGGCATAAGAAAACGTTCCCTAAGAGAGGGCCAAATCTGTCACTATAGGACTAGCGACGAGATTCGTAAACAGCCTTGCCTATTTGGTAAAATAGCCTAATTCCAACTAGGTCACAAGTGGACCCTTTAGCATGTAATAAGTAAATGCAAAGCACTACGTGAAAAAACAGCTTAGCAGATCGAAGCCTGATGCCGTTCTAAGGCCAGGTGCCGTATTTGCGCAGGGGGGCCGAGTTCGCTTCTTGTGTCTTAAACGGCTTGGAGGCGGTGTTTTTGCTGGAGGTAAGCCTGGAGAATATCGTGATAGCTAGAGTGGCGGGCGCCGAGCCAGTGTACGGCGAGTAGGACCGCGCTTTCACTAGAGCCTGGCTGGGAAAAGGCGATAGGTGCACGGCTTGCGGCCTCGTGGAAAATCACTTCTAAGTAGGTGGCGGGGCAGTTGTCTCCGGGACAGGGTAGGATAATGAAGAGCGTACCGGGCAAGCTCGTGGCTAGGGTGGGCAGGAGATGGGCGCTTTCACCAGCAGCCCAGACACAGACAGGGTAAGCTGCCAACTCTCTAACGAAAGCTTGCAAATGAGTAAGGGTAGGCGTCTCAGGCAAACTTTTGTCTACATAAGTGATACCAAGCCGGCTTAGCAGGGCCCGGGCTGGGTTTAAGGCCATATGTTCCTGATGGCTACTACTAAGGAGGAGGACTTCATTCATGTCACAAAGATAAAGAGAAGCCGGGAATGCAGGGGGAATATTTTGCTACCTTTGTCGGGTGGGGCGGCCGATAGGACCGCGCTTGCCATTCACGCATGCGCTGGTGAGCATTATATTATCGCTCTTCGTGCTAGGCGTGTATGGGGTCTTTTTGCTAGCGGGGCAGTATGTTTTAGAGCGGGCCCGGGAAAACTTGGAATATCGCGTTATTTTATACCCTACTTCTGATGAGGAAGCGGTGACAACATTAGGGGGTTGGTTAGTGCAGCAGACGCTGGTGAAACAGGTCCGCTATGTGTCTCCTGATGAGGCTTTACAAGACTTTGAGCGGGTCGTAGGCCGGGAATTTCTGCGTGCCCTAGAGGGCGTCAATCCCTTTCCACCCATGTACCGAGTCCAGCTACGGGGTGAAGCACTCGTGGCGGATAGCGTCAAGGTCTTAAGCAGTCGGCTGCTTAGCTGGGAGATCGTTCGGGAGATAGACTATCCGCTAGGCCTACTGACTATCTTAGAGGAGCGGGCTCGGCTTTTGCGATGGATAGGGACTGGCGTGGGCGCGATCCTGACAGTGGCGGTTTACCTCCTGATTTTTACGACGGTGCGGTTGGCTATTTTTGCGCGGCGGTTAGAGATTCGCACGATGGAACTAGTTGGAGCCACAGCGGGGTATATTGAGCGTCCCTTTTTAGTAGTGGGGCTATTTCAGGGTATCGTGGGGGCCTTGGTGGCAGTGGGCTTACTACATCTGGGCTTATGGCTAGTCGATCGGTATGTGCTACCCATAGGCGAATTGTTAGTAGATCGGCGTCTCGTTTTACTCTATGGAGGGCTGATAGTTTTTGGCGGAGGCATAGGGTTTTTAGCGAGTAAGTTTGCGATTCGGCGCTTTTTGCATCAAAAGTTAGAGCATATCATATGAGTCAGAAAGCAGAAGTGAAGCCATCGGCTGTACGTTCGGGGGCTGGATCGGCGATGCCTTTTCGGCGACAGAATTACCTGTTACTGGGATTAGGTGCTATTTTATTGATAGTAGGCTATGGGCTTCTGGGGGTGCCGAGATACTTCGTAGATGCGAGCCGCTTTTCCATGGCCCTTTATGTCGCGCCGGTCGTGATTTTGGCCGGGATGGGGGTTCTGCTTTATGCGATCCTGAGGCGATGAGCTGGTGGGAAGCGGTTTTTCTGGCTATCATCGAAGGGCTGACGGAATTTTTACCGATATCGTCGACAGGTCATCTTATTCTAGCATCAGCGCTTTTAGGGCGAGCCGAGGAAGCTTTTGTTCAGGATTTTGAGATAGCGATCCAAGGCGCGGCGATATTAGCGGTGGTGGTACATAGCTGGAAGCGGGTATGGCGTCCGCAGGTTTTAGCCCTGGTGGCGGTAGCCTTTCTGCCTACAGCTATTATAGGCTTTCTTTTGGCGGACAAGGTGGAAGCGCTCTTAGATGAGCCAGGCGTGGTAGCTGCGAGCTTGGGGTTAGGGGGTGTGATCCTAATCTTCATGGATCGGTGGTTTGGTCATTATCGGGGGGAGATAGGTCAGCTCTCCTGGCTACAAGCAGCGGGAGTGGGCTTGATACAAGGTCTTAGCTTGGTGCCGGGTGTATCGCGGGCCGCGGCGGCGATCTTGGGTGCCCAGTTTATGGGTCTTTCGCGGCAGGAGGCGGCCGAGTTTTCTTTTCTTTTGGCGGTGCCGACCTTAGGGGCCGCTTCAGCGTATAAGCTACTTAAGAGTCCCATAAGCTTTACGACCGATCAGGTGGCCTTATTAGGCGTCGGTATGATGATTTCATTTGTGGTGGCATTGGGTGCGATGCATCTTATGGTCCGGGTTCTACTTCGCTATGGGCTCAAGCCTTTTGGGGTATATCGGATTATTTTAGGTCTGGGGGTATTGGGGCTTTTATGGCTGAGTTAATTTTACTGGATAAGCCCTACGGATGGACTGCGATGCAGGCGGTGCGGTGGGTGCGCCGGCGCTGGCGGGTACGCAAAGTAGGTCATGCAGGCACGCTAGACCCGCTGGCCACGGGGCTTTTGCTTATTGCCACGGAAGTCTATACTCGACGGATCGAGACGCTCATGGATATGGAGAAGGTGTATTATGCCTTGATACGGTTGGGCTATCAGACGCCATCCGACGATGCAGAATTTCCACCGGTACACATAGCCGAGCCGCCTGTTCTTTCCATGGAAGCATGGGGTTCTTTGCTTAAGAGCTATGTAGGCTTGCAATGGCAGCGTCCACCTGCTTACTCTGCGCTCAAGCTCAAAGGCAAACGGGCTTATGCGTTGGTTAGAGCCGGCATGACGGTGGATATACCACCTCGGCCTGTTCAGGCTTATAGCCTCAGGGTGATCCGCTATGAGCCGCCGGAGCGGCTGCTTTTAGAGGTGCGGTGTGGTCGGGGCTTTTATGTGCGTAGTTTAGCCCGTGACATTGGGGAGGCACTGGGCTGTGGGGGTTACCTGGCTGCATTGCGCCGTACACAAATCGGACCGTATCAGGTCAAGGATGCCATCCAGCCCGATGCTTGTCTGGCAGGATAAAGCCCAAAAGGCTGAGCGGCCTTGTGTACTGACGCTTGGGACCTTTGATGGCGTACACAGAGGGCATCGTCATCTACTGGAGATAGCCCGGCAGCATGCGCACGCATTAGGCGTGGCTTTACATGTGTGGGTTTATCATCCCCATCCCCGTAGCGTGCTGCGACGGGAAGCCGTGCCTTTGCTGACGACCTTAGCGGAGCGCCTGGCCCTGCTTGAGGCAGTGGGCGTAGATGCGGTGCGAGTCGTACATTTTTCGGAAGCCCTAGCTGGGTTGTCAGCGGAGACCTTTGTGCGGGAGTGGCTGCTAGCGCTGGAAGAGCCGCATCTGGTGATCCTAGGGTATGATCACCATTTTGGGCGGGGGCGAGCGGGCAATGCTGCGCTGCTTCGCGGGCTTGGCCTCGCTGTAGAAGAGGTAGCCCCTTATGAATCAGAGGGGGCTATCGTGAGCAGTTCTCGGATTCGAGGATTGATAGCGGCAGGTGCTGTCGACGCTGCTGCGCGCTTACTATCCTATCCCTATGCGATTCAGGGCACGGTGGTTGCTGGACGCGGCCTAGCTCGTCAGCTCGGTACGCCTACGGCTAATGTGTCTTGGCCCTTGGAAAAGGTGCGGCCGCTTGCCGGCGTTTATGCTGGGCGGGCCTGGATCGGTCCGCTTCAGCCTATCCAGGGGGCGGGCATGCCGGCCTTATTATATCTGGGAGTGGAAGGCCCTTTAGAAGTACATCTTTTAGACGCTGAGCCCGGGATGTTATATGATAAGCCTATAACGGTGCATTTTCTGGACTTTATGCGGCCAGATGAACCCGGCTTATCGGTTCAGGCCGTCCAGACCCGTATCCAGCAAGACCTAGCCCAGGTAAGAGCCTATTTTCAGAAGAGCTAGCGTCAATACGCTTGGTTGTGGGGCCGCTAGGTAGGGCCGAATGTCCGCTTCCGCTAGAAGCCCCAGTGGGTCTTGAGGGCGGAGAGATACAGGATGGCGGCGGTTTCTGCTCGTAGGCGCAGGTGACCTAGGCTCACGCCGATGCCTCCTTTTCGCTGCAGGAAGGCAAGCTCCTGGGGCGTGAAGTCCCCCTCCGGACCGACGACCCATAGGGTCGCTGCATCAGGGGGTGGGAGGGCTTCACGCAAAAGCCTCTTAGCCCCGATTTCGCCAAAGCACCAATGCGGATATCTGTTCCACGGCACCTCGTACAGGTCTTTGCATAGATGGATAGTGGGTAAGACGCTACGCAGGTTCTGCTTTAGCGCTGCGATGGCTACCCGTTGTAAGCGCGCCAGGTCAGGCCGGCGGGGTGTACTGCGGGCCAAGGGCACGAAGTACAAGGCCGTGGCGCCAAGCTCGACGCTCTTTTCTACAAGCCAGGCCAAGCGCTCAGGGGCCTTAAGGTCGGCGCAGACGATGCCGATGTCCTGGGGCGGTTCCCCGGGCCGCTCATACACAGCTTCGATCTCTGCTAAGACTGCGGCCGGAAGGACTTGTACAAACCTTGCTAGCGCCAAAAGACCTTGCCCATTTGAGAGATACGCTCTTTCCCCCGGCTGTATCCGTAGTACGCGCAGCGCGTGGGTCGCTTCAGCGGGGGGAAGTGAAACGCGCCCGGCTCTAGGTAAGTCTGGCACGAAGAAGCCTGACATCGCCTCTCTTTTGTTATCTTTGCAAATATGGCTTATCGCATGGACATTCAGCCGCATGAAGTGTATGGAATCTTACAGCGGCGCATTTTGCGGGACGGTTTAGATCTGGTGATGGATTTAGAGCGTAGCCATGGGGTCTGGCTGTATGACAAGCTGCACCAGCGGGAGCTCCTAGACTTTTTTGGGTGCTATGCCACTATACCCCTTGGCTATAACCATCCAAAGATGCTCGCGGATCAGACTTTCCAGGAGCATCTATTTCGGGCAGCCCTTATCAATCCCACCAATGCCGACATTTATACGGAAGAGTATGCGCACTTTTTGCGTACCTTTGAACGGATAGCGATCCTGCCTTACCTTAAGTATGCTTTTTTTATAGCAGGTGGTGCTTTGGCAGTAGAAAATGCTATCAAGGTGGCGATGGATTGGAAAGTGCAGAAAAATTTTCAGAAAGGCTATCGACGAGAGGTGGGCACAAAAGTGATTCACTTTGAGGAGGCCTTTCATGGGCGTTCGGGTTATACCCTAAGCCTCACGAATACCGATCCGGCCAAGGTGCGGCATTTTGCCAAGTTTGATTGGCCCCGTATTATTAACCCCAAGCTGCGCTTTCCTCTTACGGAGGAGGAGCTTGAACGGGTAGAGAAGGTCGAGGCTTTGGCCGTGGCGCAGATCAAGCAAGCCTTTGTGGAGCATCGGGATGACATTTGTGCTATCATTATTGAGCCGATTCAAAGTGAAGGCGGTGATAATCACTTTCGTCCGGCTTTTATGCGGCAATTGCGGCAGCTGGCTGACGAAAACGACGTACTCCTCATTTATGATGAGGTACAGACAGGTGTCGGGGCGACTGGTCGCTTCTGGGCTCACGAGCACTTTGGACCAGAAGCCCAGCCGGATATCATCGCCTTCGGTAAAAAGATGCAGATCTGCGGGATATTGGCCGGTTCTCGCATCGACGAGGTCCCGACCAATGCATTTAGAGTTCCCTCCCGTATCAACTCCACGTGGGGCGGAAACTTAGTAGACATGGTGCGAGCCGATAAGATCCTGCAGATCATCGAGGAGGACGGGGTTGTAGCGCATGCCGAGCGCGCCGGCGACTACCTTCATATGCGCTTGCTAGAGCTAAGTGCGGAGTTTCCCGAGCTCATCAGTAATGTGCGGGGACGCGGCCTAATGGTAGCGTTTGATCTGCCGAGCCGAGAACACCGTGAGGCCCTCGTCCAGGACGCCCTCCATCGCGCCAACATGCTGCTTCTGCGGGCTGGGGAACGCTCCATCCGATCGCGATCCGCCCTGACCATAACTGAGGCCGAAATCGATGAGGGGATAAGCCGTCTCAGAACGCTCCTAAGGCGATACGCGACTTCTACTAGCCGTCCCGTTTTCATGACTAAATAAAACGTGTGCTGCGGGTAGCGATCCAAAAGAAGGGGCGCCTGCATGAGGACTCAGTCCGTTTGCTAACCGAAGCAGGCATCCGCTTGGGACTACATGGGGAGAGACTTCGAGTACCGGCCCTCAACTATCCCCTGGAGGTTTTCTTGCTTCGGGATGACGACGTGCCTGCTTATGTGGCGGACGGGATCGCTGACCTGGGCATCGTTGGCGAAAATACACTGGCTGAGGCCGAGGTTACGATGCCGATTCTGAGGCGATTGGGGTTTGGACGCTGCCGCCTTTCCCTGGCTGTGCCCCGTGAGAGTCCTGTCATGTGCATAGAAGATGTGAATGGAAAGCGCATAGCGACGAGCTATCCTAATCTCACTCGGCGACTCCTTGCTGAGCGGGGCATAGAGGCTAACCTGTATCCCTTGCAGGGTTCGGTAGAGATTGCGCCGAGTTTGGGGTTTGCAGAGGCTATCGTAGATATCGTAGCTACGGGCAGCACGCTTCTCACGAATGGTCTAAGGGAGGTTCATACTCTCCTGAGCAGTGAGGCGGTCTTGGTGGCAGCGCCTCAGGCCCCGCCTTCAGAGGTTGATCGGCTGCTATTCCGTATTGATGCGGTGCTAACGGCTCGTAGTCGCAAGTATATCCTCCTGAATTTGCCTCGGGAGCAACTCCCCCAGTTATTAGAAGTGTTACCCGGTCTGCGTAGTCCTACTGTAATGCCCCTAGCAGAAGAAGGATGGGTTTCCGTTCATACCGTGGTCGAGGAAAGCCGCTTCTGGGAGACGCTTCATCGCCTCAAAGCCATCGGAGCAGAGGGTATCTTGGTCATGGATATAGGCAAGTTGATTCATTAGAAAATACGTTATGTGGAATATATATCAGTGGAGTCCTGATTTTTCAGCCAAGGTTCTTCGTCGGCACCAGCCGCCTCTGCCAGAGGTAAGCGCGGTATTTGGAGAGGTGGCAGCGGAAGGCGATGCTGCCCTAGTCCGGCTAAGTGCGGCTTGGGATGGTGTAGACCTCACGCCAGGTTTGCGCGTGCCCGTTCCGCCCAAAGAGCGGATTCCTGTATCTCGGGCCCTGTCGGCGGCCATCAAAAGCGCTTACCACCACCTTTATCATTTTCATGTAGGGCAGTGGCCTCAGTCTTTTGAACTCGAGACGGCACCCGGTGTGCGCTGTGGGGTCCGTTATGTGCCGTTTGAGCGGGTAGGGCTGTATGTGCCGGGGGGGACGGCTCCGTTATTTTCTACGGTGCTGATGTTAGGCGTGCCGGCCCGGGTGGCGGGCGTGACGGAAATCGTGCTAATGACCCCGCCTCAAAAAGACGGTTCGATCCATCCAGCCGTCCTGTATGCAGCGGCTATGTGTGACATTACGGAGATTTATCGGGTCGGGGGCGCGCAGGCGATCGCGGCCATGGCGCTCGGGACGGAAAGCGTTAGGCCCGTGGATAAAGTCTTCGGCCCCGGCAACCGGTACGTTCAGGCCGCTAAGCTAGAAGCGGCTCGGCGAGGCATTCCGATAGATATGCCGGCGGGTCCCTCCGAGGTAGTAGTGCTTGCTGATGAGACGACTCCCCCTGCTTGGATTGCTTGGGACCTTCTGGCTCAGGCTGAGCACGGCCCAGATAGTTTTGTGGGCTTGATTACGCCTGCAGAGCACCTTATCACTAAGGTGTTCCAGGAAATCCAGCAGATACTCCGGGAGCATCCTCGCCGAGCTTTTATCGAGTCAACGCTGGCACATAGCTGGGCCCTACTCGTTCCGGACCTGGAGACGGGTATCGAGGTAGCCAATGTAGTAGCCCCCGAGCATTTGATTTTAGCTGTGGGCGCGCCCAACCTGCTCTTAGAACACGTGAGGACCGCCGGATCGGTCTTTTTGGGACGCCTTACGCCAGAAAGCGCAGGGGATTACGCTTCTGGTACTAATCACGTCTTGCCGACGGGTGGTTTCGCTCGCTCTTATGGTAGTCTGACCTTACATGCCTTTCTACGTAGCTTTACGTACCAGGAACTTTTACCAGAGGGCGTACGCTACCTGACTCCGATCGTAACGACAATGGCCGAGGCCGAGGGTCTCCCTGGGCACGCGCAAGCCATGCGAGTTCGTTATGCCGCCCTTTCGTAAGCATCTGACAGCTATCACGCCCTACGCTAGTGCCCGAGAGGAGTTTAAGGGCGTAGCCCGCATTTATCTGGATGCCAATGAAAATCCTTATGGCGTGGCCTGGGCGGGGGCAGCTGCCCGCTATCCCGACCCGTATCACCAAGCGCTCCGCCAAAAATTAGCTGCCTACCTAGGCGTCTCTCCAGAAGAGGTGCTCTGCGGCGCGGGAAGCGATGAAATCATAGACTGGCTCATACGAGTAACCTGCGAGCCCGGCTTTGATACGGTTTTAGCTCTAGAGCCCTCTTATGGGGTCTATCAGACCTATGCGCAGATCCATGGTGTAAACGTTGAGCGGGTCCTCTTGAATCCAGATTATTCTCTCAACTTGGAAGCCACGCTCAGGACCTTTACACCCACAACCCGAGTCGCCTTTCTCTGCTCTCCCAATAATCCGACTGGCAACCGGTTTGCCCCTGAAGCCATCGCTACCTTTTTGGAGGCATTTTCCGGCTGGGTGGTGCTAGACGAGGCCTACGTCGACTTTGCCGAGATCCCCAACTACTGGCTAGATCGGCGTTCTCGCTATTCGAATCTCATTGTGTTACGTACCTTTTCCAAGGCTTGGGGCATGGCCGGTTGGCGAGTGGGCTATGCGATAGCCCCCCAGTCCGTCGTAACACTTTTTTATCAGACCAAGCTACCTTATAATCTCAGTCAGCCGGCGCAGGAGCAGGCTCTGGCAGTCCTGAGTCGTGGAGCTGAGGTCCAAGCTAAGATCGGTCTCTTGAAAGCGGAGCGTGAGCGCTTGGCTAAGGCTCTTATAACGTGTCCATGGGTGGAAGCCGTTTTTCCCTCGGAAGCGAACTTCGTGCTGGCAAAGGTACGCCGGGCTAAAGCTGTCTATGAGGCGCTTTTGGCGCGAGGCATCGTGACCCGTTATCGCGGTACGCTTCCTTTGTGCGCGGAGACGATTCGCTTTACGGTAGGGCTACCTGAAGAGAATGAAGCGCTTTTATCAGCTCTATGCGATACCTCTTTATTGACCGAGACGGTACCCTTATAGAGGAGCCTGCTGATACTGAGCAGATCGATACCTACGAAAGGCTACAAATCTTGCCGCAGGTGATTTCGACCCTGCGGCTGGCGCAGCGCTTGGGCTACCGACTGGTTTTGATTACCAATCAGGACGGATTAGGCACGGCTAGCTTTCCCGAGGCGGCTTTTTGGGGGCCTCATCGGCTCCTGATGCGCACTTTAGCGGCGGAGGGTATCATCTGGTATGGTCAGCACATCGATCGAAGCTCGGCCGCGGCTCCCTCACCTTATCGGAAGCCTTCACCTCTGTCGCTTCTGCCCTATCTAACGGGCGATGTAGAGCGGGATGTCTCCTTTGTGATAGGAGATCGGCCTTCAGACGTGGAGCTCGCTCGGCGGTTAGGCCTTAGGGCGATCTGGCTGCGGAATCCGTGGCATCCCTTACCTGAAGCCCTAGCGCCCTATGCGCATACGGCTTCTGGTTGGATAGAAATTGGCCGTATTCTCATTCAGGCGGGCTTTACCATCAGTCGGGTGCGTCAGACGCAGGAAACGGTAGTGGCGCTTGACCTAGGTATTTACGGACGGGGACAAGTTCTGGTAGAAACGGGGATCCCGTTTTTTGATCACATGCTAACGCTTCTGGCTTTTCATGGCGGGTGGGATATGAAGCTAAGTGCGCAGGGCGATCTAGCCGTGGATGCGCATCATACGATAGAGGATGTAGCGATTGTTCTGGGGCAAGCGCTTACGGAGATACTACGAGACAAGCGGGGCCTTAGACGGTATGGACAGGCACCCCTAGAGGTACGACGTTATTTGCCGATGGATGAGGCCTTGGGGGTGGTAGCGGTGGATCTAAGTGGGCGCGGGGCGTGTCGGTGGCAGGTCTCGCTTGGTACAGCTTTGCCTGGCGGTGCTCCTGCTTCCCTCTGGAAACACTTTTTCGAGACGCTAGCGAGGGAGGGCCACTTCAACCTCCACCTCTGGGCGCAAGGTGAAGATGATCACCACCTTTTAGAGTCATTATTCAAGGGGCTAGGTCGGGCGTTCCGGGAAGCACTGGGTCGAGATTGGGAGGCACTCACCTTGCCTTCTACTAAGGGGCTTTTATGAAGATAGGACTTGTCGCTTATCGGGCTGGGAATGTGCGCTCTATTCAGAGTGCGCTGGAGTCTTTGGGCGTGGAGGTCGTCTATAGTGATCAGGAGCGGGATCTGAGACAAGTAGCCGGCCTCATCTTTCCCGGTGTAGGCGCTGCCCCTACCGCAATGGCCGACCTCAAGATTCGGGGGCTTTCTGACTGGCTTCTTAGCTGGGAGAGGCCTTTTTTGGGGATATGCCTGGGCATGCAGCTCTTATGTGACTTTACAGAAGAGGGAGAGGTACCACTGTTGGGATTATTTCCGTATGCAGTTAGGCGGTTTGAGGCCGTGCCCCGCAGTGTACATATGGGCTGGAATTTTGTGCAGCCATTAGCAATCGATCCTCTCTGGCAGGGCTTAGAAAATGGTGGATACTTTTACTTTGTACATAGTTACCGGGTTATGCTGGTGCCAGAAACGATAGCGCAGGCTACCTATGGGGAGCCTTTTAGTGCAGCTCTTAGAAAGCAGAACTTTTGGGGGGTTCAATTCCATCCTGAGAAAAGCGGACAGGCTGGCCTGAAACTACTTGAGAACTTTTTACGTTTATGCAGGTCATAGCGGGTATAGATTTATGGGAGGGGCAGGCGGTACGATTGCAGCGGGGAGATTTTGCGCAGCGTACGATATATGGGACCTGGGAAGAGGTGGGCCGACTGTTACAGGCGGGTGGGCTTAGCCAGTGGCATGTGGTTGATCTAGAGGGGGCCCGAGCTGGTGAGCTAGTTCAGAAAGCGGCCTTGGCTAAGGTGCGTCAGGCTTTTCCTGATATTCGGATGAGCATAGGGGGAGGGATCCGTTCTGAGGCGGATTTAAGCTGGGTCTTGGATCAGGGCTTTGAGTGGATCGTTTTAGGTAGTTTGGCTGTACAAAAGCCTGAGCTGGTGAGGTCATGGATTTTGCGCTACGGAGCGGAACGTTTTGTGTTAGCAGCCGATGCTCGGGATGGACGGATTACCCTGCGGGGATGGCAGGAAGAAGCGTCGCTCTTATCTCATGCATTCATCCGAGCCTGGAGTCCTACGCGTATAGCGGCTTTTTTGTGTACCCAGGTTGAGCGAGATGGCCTATTGAGCGGTTCGGATCCTAGTTATTATGAGAAGCTTGTGGGACTTTCGGGGGGCGTGCCGATATGGGCTTCGGGGGGCATTCGAGCAAAGGAAGATATAGACGCTTTGGCGCAGGTCGGGGTGGCCGGGGTGGTCGTAGGACGAGCCCTATACGAACCTGCGCTAAGTCCTGAGCGTCTAAGGGCTTTCTTGCGTGCTAGCTAAGCGCTTAATAGCTTGCCTAGACGTGGCGGAAGGCCGCGTCGTAAAAGGCGTTCAGTTTGTAAATTTACGTGACATGGGGGACCCCGTTGAACTGGGCGTGTTTTATGCGGAGCAGGGGATTGACGAGCTTGTCTACCTAGATATTTCCGCTTCTGTGGAGGGGCGTCGTACTTTTACACAAGCTGTGGAGCGGCTGGCTCGGTACCTGAGGATTCCTTTTACAGTGGGCGGGGGGATTCGCACTATAGAGGATGTGCGCCGTCTTTTGGAAGCTGGTGCTGATAAGGTAAGTATCAACACAGCAGCTCTGACTAATCCGGAGCTCATTTCGGCTGCTGCAGCTGTTTTGGGCTCGCAGAGCGTCGTCGTGGCCGTGGATACGAAGTGGGATGGCCATGGCTATCGGGTTTATAGCCATGGCGGGCGGCATGCCACAAGCTGGGAAGCCGTGCCATGGTGCCAAGAGGCAGAGCGGTTCGGCGCCGGGGAAATCCTGCTCACTGCTATTGGGCGGGATGGGACCCGACAAGGCTATGATCTAACTATCACCCGAGCTGTCGCCGAGGCGGTGCGTGTCCCCGTCATTGCTTCAGGAGGGGCCGGGCGATTAGAAGACTTTTATGCCGTACTTACGACGGGCGGGGCCGATGCCGCTCTGGCAGCAGGCCTTTTTCATGAGGGGGTCTGTAGCCCCGCCGCCGTCAAAGCTTATCTAGCCGAAAAAGGTTTATCCATCCGCTTATGAGTCTGCCAGATTTTTCGAAAGCAGAACTTTTGCCTGCCATCGTGCAAGATTTTCGTACGCAGGTCGTCCTCATGCTCGGTTATATGAACGAGGCCGCTTACAAAACGACGCAAGAGACAGGTTTCGTCACGTTTTACAGCCGATCTCGCCAAAAATTGTGGAAAAAGGGCGAAACCAGTGGCCATTATCTAAAACTTGTAGAAATGAGCGTAGACTGTGATGGGGATGCGATTCTGGTTTGGGCGGAGCCGATGGGGCCGACCTGTCATCGCGGGACTTATAGTTGCTTTTCTACGATGGAAGCAGTGCGGGCGCAGTGGGGTTCTTTTTTAACGCATTTAGACCGTGTGATCGCTGCCCGACTAGAAGCGCCTAGCGCAACGTCGTATACGAGTCAGCTAGCAGCAGCTGGCATGGCCCGCATCGCTCAAAAAGTCGGGGAGGAGGCCACCGAAGTCATCGTGGCTGCTTTAGCTCAGTCACCTGAAGCGCTCGCCCACGAAGCGGCGGACCTTTTGTATCACTTGCTGGTACTCCTTAGGAGCCAGGGGCTCACCTTAGCGGACGTGGAAGGGGTTTTACGCTCGCGTCACCGGTCATGACCGAGGGGGTGGGACCCTACACGTGTCATGGAATTTTACAGGAGATGCAGCCTCCTGTGAAGCTAGCTCGCGGTACGACTAAGTATAGCTTTATTCTCCAGGTGGGCACGCAGCGACTTCTTATCGAGGCGTACGATACCGTAGGAGAAGCCCTTCTTCAGCTTGCGCCTAAATCGTCCATTGAGGTGACCTTCGTCATAAAGGGCTGGCAGTGGTACCCCCCTCAAGGCGAACCTCGGTATATCCTGCGGCTTGTGGCGCAGCAGATTACGCCAATTCCTTTGTAACTTTGAATTGTATGGAACTATTCGAGAAAGTGCGGGCGCGCATGCGCCAAGATTTAGGGAAGTATGCGGCTTTTGGCCACCACTATTTGGCGTTCCCCAAGCTAACAGGCCCCTTAGGGCCCCACATGCAGTTTCGGGGGCAGCCGGTCCTCGTTTGGTCGCTCAATGATTACTTGGGTTTGGGGAGTGACCCAGAGATCAGACAGATCGATGCAGAAGCCGCTGCTACCTATGGGTTTGCTTATCCCATGGGCTCTCGCATGCTTACCGGCAATACAGATGAACATGAAGCTTTAGAGCAGGAAATTGCCGATTACTTAGGCAAGCCGGACGCCTTTCTTATGAATTATGGCTATCAAGGATTTTTATCGGTTATCGATGCTTTGACAGACCGGCATGATGTTATCATCTACGATCAGCTGGCGCATGCTTGCCTGATTGATGGCGTACGCCTAAGCCCGGCCCGCCATCTAAACTTTCGGCATAATGATAGCACGCATCTAGAGCTGCGTCTGCAGGAGGCCCTCCGTCACGTGGAAAAGACCGGCGGTGGCATTTTGGTGATTACCGAAGGTGTTTTTGGCATGCGAGGGGATTTGGGGGTGCTTGATCAAATTGCAGCCCTAAAGGCTAAATATCCGTTCCGCCTGCTTGTGGATGATGCGCATGGGTTTGGGGTCATGGGCCAAACAGGACGTGGCGTGCCGGAGCACTTCGGCGTCGAGGCGGCTGTCGATATCTGGTTAGGGACCTTCGCTAAAACGATGGCCCTCATCGGCGCGTTTGTAGCGGGAGAGAAGGAGGTCATACAATTCCTGCGGTATAACCTTCGCAGTCAGATTTATGCCAAGGCGCTGCCTATTGCGCTGGTTATTGGTGCGCGAAAACGGCTAGAGAAGGTCCGGTACGAGCCCCAGCGTCGTGAGAAGCTCTGGACTATCACCCGTCACTTACAGGAAGGTCTCCGAGCGAATGGCTTTGACATCGGTGATACACAATCGCCCGTCACGCCTGTTTATCTGCATGGCTCCGAAGAAGAGGCCATCCTCCTGACCAAGGATCTGCGGGAAAACTTTGGCATTTTTGCATCGGCGGTTACCTACCCCGTAATTGAAAGAGGAAAAATCATTCTCAGACTTATCCCTACGGCGGCCCATACCGAGGCCGACGTGGAGCGTACCATAGCGGCTTTTCGGGCTATAGCGCATCGACTAGCGACAGGTTATTATCAAGCCCAGCCTATTCCTGCCGTGCTATGAGCATGCCCGATGTCGAGCGGCAGAAAAGCCTCGTAGACCAGCTCAACGAGCAGGCTTATGAGCAGCGCTACAATAACACAGATCTCACTTATAAGCTGGCTGAAGATGCGCTGGAGCTAGCCCGTAAAATCAGCTACCAAGCTGGAGAAGCCTGGGCCCTTCGCAACCGGGGGATTGCTAAAGCCATCAAGGGCGATTCTGAGGGTGCTGTCACCGACCTCAAAGAAGCGCTGCAACGCTTTGAGGCGATGGAGGACTTTCGGGGCCTGGGGCTCACCCTGTCTAATATCGGTACGGCGTACCAGCAAGCCGGTCGCATCGAGCTGGCAGCCCAGTACCTCGTGCATGCCCTCCGTTATCTGGAACTTGTCCCCGATCTGACTTTCTTTTATGCCCAGACCCTAGCCAATCTCGGCTCGCTCTTTGCGGAATTAGGTCAGCTAGATCTAGCTGAAGCCTATCATCAAAAAGCGTTAGCGCTGCATCAGCAGAATCAGCATATTCGGGGAACCTTTTTTAGTTACGTCACCCTGTCTAGCATCTACCAGGCCCAGAAAAAGTGGGACGCTGCTTCCGAGATGGCCAAGCAGAGCCTAGACGTAGCCATGGAATTGGGCGAGAAGGACCTGGTAGTTCGAGCCCTGCTCGTGCAAGCTGAAAATCTCAATGCTCAGGGGCGTCACGAAGACGCCCTGCGAACCTTGGAGCGTGCCGAAAATCTGGCGGACCAACTGGACAACCCCTCGCTCCTTGTTAATGTCCTGACTTTCATGGCAGATGCGTCTCTCACGCTCAAGCAGACTGCTAAAGCCCGGACAGCTTTAGCTCGCCTAGAAGAGCTACAGAAGAGTGTGAAGGATCGGGTCTTTTCATACTTTCTACCAGAACTGCAGGCTAGGTTAGCTGAGCAAGAAGGACGCTGGGCCGAGGCTTACCACTTTCTAAGACTGTACGCAGACAATCGCCTAGCGCTTCTCAGTGCACTCAATAAAGACACGCTGGCTACGCTAGATCGCATTCTGCGCCAAGAGCTAGTTGGCCTAGAGGGGGGTGTCCGGGAAGAGGTGCGAGTGGCCCAGCGCATTCAGGAGATCGTTTTGCATGGGGAGGAGGAGTTACGTCAGGTCTTTCCACAGAGTGTTTACTGGCTTCGATCCAAAGAGGCGGTAAGTGGGGACTTTTTATGGGTAGGCCGAGGCAAAGAGGGCGCCCAGCTCCTGGCGGTCCTGGATGCTTCGGGCTTTGGCGTCTCAGCGGCTATCTTGTCTACCATGGCTCACACTCTGCTGTATGAGATCTTTTCCGTGCGAGGCGTGACCGATCCGGGTCGTATCCTAAGCCAGCTGCACAAGAGCCTTTTAGATTTGCTCTATCCCTCTGCCAAGAAAGACAATCCGGCTCTAGAGCAGATGCGCGCAGAGGGCTTTCAAGCGGGGATTAGCGTCGTTTTCCCCAACCTGGGCGAGGTTCATTATGCGGGGGCGATGATTCCGCTATGGCTTTATAATCCTGTCCTGAGTAGCTGGGAGGCTTTACAGCCGGATAAGCGCCTCATCGGTCAAAAGGGGGAAGAGTCCGGCCCTCGCATCTACAATAGTACTATCGTGCCTTTAGAGAAAGGCTCTGTTTTATTCTTTTTCACGGATGGGTGGGAGCGGCTGGTTAGTGCCCAGAGCGGGAAGCGCTTTGGCCGGGCAGGGATTCGCGACTGGCTCGCCGAGAATGCACCGAAGGATTTACAAGCGTGGTTTCAGAGCCTCAAAAATCGCTTTGAAGAATGGCGGGCTGGGGCCGTGCTCACAGATGATGTACTTATGGTTGCGGTTCAAATATGAGCAGGGGGCTTCGCCTGCTGGGTCTGGTTAGCCTACTGTGGGCTCAGGAGCCTAAGGTTTATCAGCTCTCGGGGATGATCCTGAATGCCGCCACAGGCGAGCCCATCCCGTATGTCTCTATCCGCATCAATCATACGCGTCGGGGCACCGTCGCAAATGCGGAGGGGTTTTACAGTTTACCGGTCGTGCGTGGCGATACGCTGTATTTTTCGGCGATAGGCTACAAGCGGGCCCGTTTCTTGATTACGCCGTATCTGGAAGCGTATGTCGGGGATACACTGGAGGGCTACCTCTATGCTGTACATTATTTAGTGGAGGATACGGTGGAGCTTCCTACGGTGCGCATCACGGCTATACGCACGCCCGAAGAGCTCAAAACCGCCTTGCTTAATATCCCCCTTGAAACTCAAGCCCAGGTCGCCCGTGACAACGTCAGCCCCGAGTTGATCGCTTACTTCCTCCAGAACCTCCCCGTTGACCCGCAAGAGCGTATCAAGATCGCGGAGCAGCGCTATAAAGACCTTTATTACCAACGGACCCTTCGGCCTACTTACCCCATCCTGGACCCGATTGCTGCTTATCGCCTAGCTAAGTATTTAGCTGAAAAGGCAAAGGTCCGGCGAGAAAAGATTTATGACTACTGGAGCGATTGAGCTTGGATATACGCCGTCAGCTGCTCATAGATGGGGACTAAAGCTGGATGATACTGGGCTAGATGGGTTAGGTGCTTTTGGATAGTGAGCAGGTCGCCCCGCTTGGCAGGGCCAGTCTGAGCCGCTCGGGGTGTCATGTGGGCTAGCTTCTCTACCACCGTTTGGATTAGGGGGAGGTAGATGTGGTGATCCCAGTCGGGAGTAGCCAACTGAGCGGCTGCTTCCACTAAGGCATTTACGAAATTAGCGGCAAAGACGGCCCCAATATGTAAACGGAGTCGCTGGGCACTGGTAGCTGGATAGACGACCGCATCGGTCCCTGCTAGATCTATCGCCAGCTTTTTCCAGCAGGGGGCCCCTTCCCAGAAGATTGGGAAGCGTCCCCAGGTCAAGGTCTGTCCTACGGAAAAGGTTTGGAGCGGGTATAGCACGCCTTTGTCGGGTCCCGGACCTAATACCTCTATAGGGGTACTGCCAGCTGTGTGAGCCAGGGGAGGAAGTGGGCTGTAAAGATGAGTCCAGGTCTCGACGAGTGGGCTGATCTGGTAATCTTTGACGCACAGGACAAGATAATCAAGGTCAGCCCAAGGCAGGTCGGCCCAGTCTGAGAGTGGGATTACAGCACTGAGGGCAAGCTGCTGGTGCGGTCTATGAACGAGGTAGGTTGTATAGCCAATGGTGGCCAACCGCTGCGCAAAAGCTTGCCCCACGGCACCGGCTCCAATTACGGCTATTTGCACACGCCAAAGATTGCGTAACTTTCTGAAATGGTTCAGAAGGTTTCTCTGCCCCTAGAAGGCACCACGGCTGAGGCGATTCTCGCGCGGCTGGCCGAGCTCAAGGCCAAGGATGCGGACGCCATAGGTAGTCGTATCTGGAGCCTAGTGTATTACCATAGCCCCGACCTTCACTCGTTTCTTCAGGCGGTCTACGGTCAGTTTATCGCCGAAAATGCCTTAAATCCTATGGCCTTTCCGAGTTTGCGACGGATGGAACGGGAAGTGGTAAGTATGGTGGGCGAGTTGCTGCACTGCCCGCTAGGGGGAGCCGGTACCATGACCAGTGGGGGAACGGAAAGCCTGTTTTTAGCGCTCAAAGCGGCTCGGGATCATGCCCGGGCTAAGCGACCTTACTTAGCGCAGCCGGAGGTGATAGCCCCCCTCTCTGCCCATCCCGCCATCGATAAAGCCGCGCACTGCCTCGGTCTCAGGGTCATCCACACTCCCCTGCGCCCCGATGGTAGCGCCGATGTCGAAGCTATGCGGGCGGCTATTTCCGAAAAGACGATTCTCCTCATAGCTTCAGCCCCATCGTATCCCCATGGTGTGATGGACCCTGTGACCGAGATTGCGGCGCTAGCCCAGGCTCATGGGCTCTGGTGTCACGTAGATGCTTGTGTGGGCGGTATGGTCTTACCTTTTCTGGAGCAGATAGGGATCGATCTGCTGCCGTATGATTTTCGCGTCGAGGGCGTTCTAAGCATGTCGGTCGATCTTCATAAGTACGGCTATGCGCCTAAGGGGGCTTCGGTCTTACTTTATCGAACGCGGGAGCTGCGGCGCTATCAGTTTTTTGTGTATGCAGGCTGGTCCGGTGGTATATATCCCTCGGCGACCTTTCTAGGCACACGCTCTGGCGGAGCGATTGCGGCAGCGTGGGCGGTCATGCAGTATCTGGGGCGCCAAGGCTATATCGAGGCCGCTCAGGTGGCTTACGAGACGGCCCAAAAGATTAAGCAAGCCGCTGCGGAGATTCCGGAGTTATACATTGTAGGTTCTCCGCTTATGACCATACTAGCGATCGGTGCTCATGCGCCGATAGACATCTATGCCATAGGGGATCGTCTTTCGGAGCGGGGGTGGTTTGTAGATCGGCAGCAGCTGCCAGCGAGTTTGCACCTGACGGTAAGCCGGGGACATGCTCGCGTCGCGGACGCGTTTATCGCGGATTTGCGGGCGGCCGTGGAGGCGGAACGCCAACGGCGGGCCCGCGGCTGGCTTGATCGGGCCGGGCGCAAGGCTATGCGAACGGGGCTACGGGTTTTACCGGCGGGCTGGGTGCGTACCATGGCGAGGCTCGTTTCACGTACAGCAAATCTAGACCAACCCCCCCGGCGTACAGCAGCGCTTTATGGTATGATGGGCAGCTTGCCCTCTCAAGGTCAAATAGAGACCTTAGCGTTAGACTTTTTGGATCGAGCCTTGGATGCCTAAGGCGCTGGCCATACGCCCGGCTCCAAAATCTCGATAGCGTGTCCGTCCGGATCCCAGAAATAAAAGGAGCGTCGTCCATTTGGCCAAGTTATTTCGCGGTCTATCTCTATTGCCTTTGCGGCCAGATAGCTTTTCCATGCGTCGTAGTCGCTGTCTGAGCTAGCCTCAAAGGCAATATGCTGGGGGCCTTCTGCGCCGTGCGCTGGCAGAGTGAGGTTGGCTAAAGCATAATGACGCACGAAACACAAAAGCATAATGGGCCCGGCATGAAAGAAAACATACTGACCCGGCCGTTCGATAAGGCAGCGTAGGCCTAAAATATGCTCGTAAAATAACCTAGTTGGGGCTGTATCGTGAATGTATAGGCAAACCTCTTTGAGCGTGCTAAGGGAGGGAGGCGATGATCTGGGCATAACGGCTTTCATACTCAGCGGTTCCGCTACAGCCCATGGACCGTGCTAGGTCACGAATATTTTGAATCCGTTCACCGGGGTCCGGGTGGGTGCTTAGAAAAGTTGGGGGACTGATGCCACCTTGCTGGCTTATGTATTCGAAAAAGTCAGCGGCTCCACTAGCTCGGTAACTCGTTGGGCAGAGGTAGATAACAGAGTGGTTATCAGCGTCGCGCTCGTGGTCACGACTAAAAGAGAGCAAGGCTAATTGACTAGCAATTTGCGCGAGCAGCCCCGGGTCTTCTCGACCCGTGAGGAGCTGTAGTAGGGTCTGCAGGCCATAAGCCTGGGTCAAAAGCTGGGTAGTATGACGCCGGTCTGCATGAGCCATTTCATGGCCAAGGACCCCAATGAGCTGCGCTTCCGTCCGAAGGAACTTGATAAGGCCCGTGTACACGTAGATATAACCACCCGGGGCACAGAAGGCATTGAGCGTGCTATCATCCCGAATAATCCGAAGTCGCCACGGAAAGCGGGTCACATAGGTGAGCTTGCCCGTGGCTAAGATCGAGTCTCTAAGACGGTATAAGTGCTGGTAAGCAGTCGGATACTGAGCCGAGTCTAAAAGGGGGTATGTCTGCGGATCCGACTCGATTTCACTAGCTACCTTTTGGCCGAGCTGTAGATCATCCTCGACGGTAAAAGCATTGAAACCTGGCGTTGATTCATTTTCTTTACACCCCAGTGGTACTAGTAGTAAAAAAGTTACTATGATAGCGCGTCTCATAGCCGTACAAAAGGGAGCACTAGGTTTTTATGCTGGGCACTGTGGACCTCCAGCCAATAAAGGCCCGAGGGCCAGCTCGAGGTAGGGATGGTGATCTGGGTCTGCCCCCGATAGGGTATTTGTAAAAGCTGCTGTCCGCGGGTGTTATAGACACTAAGCGTGTAGCTACTCAGGGTAGAGTCAGGCAGGAAGAAGGTAAGAGATTCGGAGACGGGATTGGGAAAGAGCTGGGGGGTGGGGGCTGTAGAGGATGTCAATGTTGTGAGGCGAGCAAGGGCTTGGGTGGCATTTGGTATGCCATAGCCGTAAGCGGTGTCGGGGTTGGTGTAGCGGTCAGCGCTTTGGAGGATGGCCTGTCTTAGCACTTGGGCGTGGGCTGTGGGCGCTGCTTGCCAGAGGCAGGCTGCTAAGCTGGTGATAAGCGGGGCGGCAAAGCTAGTACCCGAGGCGCTGCTTATCTGGCCGTTAGGCAGGATTACGCGCGTGCCCCAGCCCATGCTACAAACATCAGGTTTAATGCGGCCGTCGGCGGTAGGCCCTCGGGATGAGAAGGGTGCAATCTGGCCGGAGGCATCGACGGCTCCTGCCGTGAGTACGCTATCCGCATCGGCCGGGGCGGTAATATAACGCCATGAACTCATCCCCTCGTTCCCGGCAGATGTGACGACCAGCAGCCCTTTCTGGGCTGCAAGGCGGGCCGCTTGACTCGTGATGGCGGTCTGCCCATTCATATCTGCGTACGTGTAGTTTTCGCTGGGATTGTCAAAGGTGCTGTAGCCTAAGGAGCTCTGAATGATATAAGCCCCCAAGGAGTCGGCCCATTCTACCGCCTGGGCCCAGTTCCATTCTTCTTGCCGGCTCTCCGATTGGGCATCTTCGGTGCGAGCGAGGATGAGTTCTATCTCTGGTGCGCCGCCGACATAACCTTGGGCTTGATCGAGTCCTACAATGACCGAAGCGACCAACGTACCATGCGAGTTATCATCAAAGACCATGGAGTCTCTCTGTACAAAGTCATACTTGGAGATGAGTCGGGTCAAGGTATGATTGAGAGTAGGCACCTGGTCAAAGCCTGGAAAGCCGGCGTCGAGAATGGCTACTCGGATGCCGTTGCCTCGTAGCCCCCGGCTGTGGAGGCTGGGCAAAGCTAGCATGTCTAACTGCGTATCGGTCTGATTGGTAGGCGCAAACTCCATCCCTTGTAGACTCGAGGCTGGCGCGGATTTGAGCTCGGATCGCCGGGTGCCTTCAGCAGGGAAAGCTTCCAGGCAGCGAATGAAAGAGGCGGAAGGGAGAGGGCCGTTTTCTGACAGTTCTATCAAGGCTGCATTGAGCCAGCGGGAGGACCTTAACACGCGGCCATAACGACTCAAGGTGTCTAGCCAAGCGGGTGGAATCGGTAGATCGTGGATATCGATAGGGATGCCTTGGACCAGTCGACGATGAAGGGCGGCAGAAGACAGAAAGGTTCTAGGTTGATCAAGGAGAGAGTCGGGCTTGGGCCCAAAAAAGACCAGATAGCGCATAGGGGCCTGCGCCCATACAATGGCACCGAGAAGCATGGCTCGCATGAGCATGTAAACAAATTTAGGCTAAATCGACAATAAGCTGTCCCGTCAGGGTATAAATTGCTAAGGTAAAGGGCTTCTGCGCGGGGTTCAGGTCCAGCAGCGTCCAGCGGTGGGGTACGAGGTTCCATATCCAAGGTCCTCGATGCAGATAGCGAGTCTGCCAGTAAAGACCTAGGAGTGGGTGCACGCACACCCGAAGCGGCACTCGTCGCCACTGCTGCGCGTGCCAGCGAATCGTGTCCTGTAAGTGCTCTAGCGCTTCGCCCATGTCGGACAGCTGCCCCGTGCCTTGACACAAAGGGCACGGCTTGGTGCTGACAATCTGAAGGGGATTGCGGCGGCGCTGGCGTGTGATTTGCACAAGGCCAAACTCACTCATAGGGAGAATGTGGTGCTTAGCGCGGTCGGCTTTCATGGCTTCCCGTAAAGTCTCCCAGACCTTTTGGCGGTGCTCCGGCCGCCGCATGTCGATAAAGTCGATGACGATAATCCCGCCTAGGTCCCGAAGACGAATTTGCCGGGCCACCTCCCGCGCCGCTAAAATATTGGTCTGAAGTAGAGCCTCTTCGGGATTTTTGCCTTGGGTGGGTACAGAACCGCTATTGACGTCGATAGCGTGGAGGGCTTCCGTGTGTTCGATAACGATATAACTGCCATTTGGTAGCGTCACCGTTCGTCCTAGGAGGAGTGGTAGGGTCTTGTCTAAGCCGAAGTGTTCGATGAGCCGCTCCCGGCGCCGATGCAGCCGGACGTGGCAAGGTGTGCTAGGGGACTCACCCAGGGTGCTTTGTAACTGCTCGTAAAACTCAGGATTCTCTACATGAATGACATCAGGCCATAAGCCGCCGATTTCCCGCAGAAGGTTTTGTAGGGGTGACGCAGATTCAGACAAGCGCACGGGGGGGATGAGGTGCGCCAGCCGTTCGGTAAGCTTTTCCCAAGTCAGGATAAGGTGGTGGTATTCGTCCTGAAGCTCAGCCATAGAAGCCTTTTCAGCCGAGGTGCGCAGGATAAGGCCATAAGGTGGCCGATAAAGCTGGTACACAACCTCACGCAGGCGTTGGCGCTCATTTTGGTCGATGATTCGAACCGAGACCCCTTTTTCTGGCGAGAGTGGCGTAAGAACGAGGTAACGCCCTGCTAACGAAAGATGCATGCTAAGCCGTGGGCCTTTAGAAGCCACCATTTCCTTTTCGAGCCGAACAAGAACCCAATCCCCTACCTTGAGAAGGTCTTTTATGTTTCCTTCCCGCTTGGGTCCTTCTGACAGCTCGTCCCAGGCGCCTAAGGGCTTATGGTAACGGACAAAATCCAGAAAGGCTTTTTTCCAGTTAAACGCAGGTCCGATGTCACTATAGTGCAAAAACCCCTCTTTGCTTAGGCCTATATCTATAAAGGCGGAATTAAGCCCCTCCAGGACCAGCGTAACCACCCCTAAAAAGATATCCCCTATGACATAAGGAGAAGCGCTCGACACCGAATGATACTCTACCAGGTGCCGATCTTCCAAGAGATACGCCTCTAACTTATCGTTCCGCTCGGCTAAAACAAGCTCCCGCAAGGGAATCTATCGGAGCTTTTTCTTGTGGCGGTTGAGGCGGCGGCGCTTCTTGAGCTTATGACGTTTGATCTTGCGTAGCTTTCTTTTCCTTCCACATGGCATAGCGGCGGCAAAAGTACAAAAACTTGCACTATGAGCAGAATGCCGGCTTTGCGTTATCTTTGCCCGCCATGGCTGCACCTACCAAGAAAAAGAAGAAAACAGCCCGTTCTAAGTCTGCGCTCAAGCGACAGCGTAAGATTGCGCGGCAGCGTGCTCGAAATCTCGAGTGGCGTGCGCGTTACAAGGCTGCATTGCGAAGCCTCCGCAAAGAAACCGATCAAGCTAAATTACCAGAACTCTTGCGGCAAATTCATGCTATTCTAGACAAGATGGGACGGAGGCGTATTTTCCACCCCAATAAGGTGGCTCGCCTCAAGTCCAAGCTAGCCCACTGGGTCGCCAAACAGGTAACCGCTTAGGAGTATTGGACGCCCCAGCCAAGGCCAAGGTTAGTTTTTGGGCGCATCCAAAGGGGCTTTACATACTCTTTGGAGTGGAAATGTGGGAGCGCTTTAGCTATTATGGCATGCGAGCGCTCCTGGTTTTGTACCTCACTCAAAATCTGCTCTATAATCGAGAAGCTGCTTTAGAAATATATGGTCTTTACATAGGGCTTGTTTATCTTACTCCGTTATTAGGTGGATTTTTGGCAGATCGATGGCTGGGTTATCGCGGGACGGTCCTGGCCGGAGCGGTACTGATGCTATTGGGCCATTTTGCGATGGCGGTGCCGAGTCTGCTTTTTCCTGCGCTGGCTCTTTTGATCCTGGGCAATGGCCTTTTCAAACCCAACATCTCCACTATCGTCGGCAGTCTATACTCAACTAAGGATCCTCGATGGGATGGGGCTTTTACTATCTTTTACATGGGCATCAACCTGGGGGCCTTTTTGTCGCCCTTGGTGTGTGGTACATTAGGTAAAGCCTATTCCCCCCATTGGGGCTTTGCAGCGGCGGGCGTGGGAATGCTGGTGAGTCTGGTAATCTTTTTGGGGGGCTTACCCTGGCTGCGGCCTGCAGAAAGCCCCTGGCAGCCACTTGGGCGCGCTGAGCTTGGCCGAGTCGCCCTTACGATACTGGTGGGTACTGCGCTCAGTGTGGGGGCTGTCGAGCTGGCGCGGCAACTACTGGGGCGGACGCTTGTCTCCGCGCTTTTTCGCTGGGCTTTTTTAGCGGCCTTTTTAGGCGTGGTGGGTTATTTAGGTTTGCGGCTGCGCACCCGTGCTGAATGGAGCCGTACCCTGGCTATATTCATTTTGGCCTTCTTCTCAGCTCTTTTCTGGATGGGCTTTGAACAGGCTGGGGGGACGCTGAACCTTTTCGCCCAAGAAAATACGCGCCGTATCCTGGACCTAGGCTTTTGGCAGTGGGATTTTCCCGCTCCATACTTTCAGTCGCTTAACCCGCTGCTTATATTCACTTTTGCGCCGCTGTTTTCAGCTTTTTGGGTGTGGCTCGCCCAGCGAGGTTTAGAGCCTTCTACGCCTGCCAAGATGGCCTGGGGGCTTTTGCTTTTAGGGCTCGGATTTGTGGTTATGAGCTTAGCCGCTCAGCAGGCTCGAGACGGCACTTTGGTGTCTCCCTGGTGGCTTGTGGTTGTGTACCTATTACATACCTTGGGTGAGCTCTGTCTTTCGCCAGTCGGACTGTCCATGGTCACGCGAACGGCCCCTACCTCCGTGGCGGCGCTCCTGATGGGGGTATGGTTTCTGTCGTCTTCCTTCGGTAACTACATGGCAGGCGTCTCGGAAGCTATTTTAGAGCGCTATCACTTGCCTTTGTACCCTGTTTTAGCGGGGATTGGGCTCGGTGGAGCCTTAGTTCTAGGTCTTCTGGCTCGTAAAATTAGACGGCTTATGTAGTTTGTGACCTTTGGACGAAAGTATATTCAGGATCTTTTTGCATCCCTGGTCGTTTTTCTGATAGCTTTGCCCCTAAGTATCGGGATAGCGATTGCATCAGGGCTTCCTTTAGATCAGGCAGCGCCTAAGGGGCTTTTGACAGCGGCAATAGGTGGCATTGTCGGCGGAACGCTGGGCGGGAGTTGGTACCTCATTCGGGGACCGGCTGCGGGTCTGGTTGCGGTCGTTGTAGCTATCATCCAGCGCGTAGGCTATGAGGATCTCTTCATCGTAGTCATCCTATCTGGGCTGCTGCAAGTCCTCATTGGCGCATTACGCTTCGGTCCGATCTTTCGCTCGGTTTCACCGGCCCTGGTCGATGGGATGATAAGTGGGATTGGCGTACTAATCATCATTTCCCAGGCTTATGTTTTATTAGACCTAAAGCCGCCTAGCGCGGATGGGATCACTAATCTTATACAACTTCCTCAGGCAATCTTTCGGTTTTTATGGGAACCGCATCTCTATCCGGCGGGGTGGATTGGCCCTTTGACGATAGGGGTATTTTAGCCTGGCAGCATTATGCACCGGCGAGATTACGCCTATTCCCAGTCCCTCTGGTGGGTGTGATTTTGGCAACGATAGTGGCCCTTATTGGGAGTTGGAATCTACGGTTAGTGAGTCTGCCTGATAGTCTGGGTCAGGCTATTACGTTTCCGACGCTCGAAAGCCTTAGTCGGCTCAGGGGGGGGCCATCTGGCTATCCGCTTTTTTCATGGCTTTTGTGGTAAGTATTGAATCCCTTTTGACAGTTGCGGCTATTGATGCGATGCAGGACAGAGCTCCCCGCGCTAATTATAACCGCGAGCTGGTAGGTGTAGGTATAGCGAATGTGCTGGCGGGTGCCTTGGTTCTGCTTCCGATAGTGGGCGTGATAGTCCGTTCGTCTGCCAACGTCTTGGCAGGCGTGCAGACGCGACTCGCAGCCATACTAGAGGGGGCATGGCTTTTGTGTTTAGTGGCTTTCGTTCCGGACCTTTTACAGCATGTGCCGGTCGCTAGCTTAGGGGCAGTTCTTGTCTATACCGGTATCAAACTTCTCAACTGGCGATCGCTTCAGATCCTCTGGCGGGCAGATCGATCAGAGGCGATGATTTTCGTGCTTACGGCGGGGTTGGTGGTAGGGCTTGATCTGCTGGAGGGGGTTTTTATTGGATTTTTAGCAGCGGTAGCGAAGCTCTTGTATGCGCTTAGCTAGATGCGCATCCGAGTAGAAGAGCGGGCGGGGGCAGAAGTACATGTATACTTAGAGGGAGCGGTTACCTTTTTACGGCTGGCGTCCTTGGCTACGGCCTTCGAGGCCATTGCTCCGCGAGCTCGCGTGCATATCCACCTAGAGCTTATATCGATTACACTGGATTTGAATGGATAGCCAAGTGGGAGCAGCGGCACCTAGCCGGCGGCGGTAGTGTTCATATAGATTGGGAGCGCTTGTGCGCCTGTCGAAGTCCTGGCCGGTCGCCGCGGTCAACGGCTACCCTGTAGGCCTAAGGATTGTCCGTTCAGAGGGCGTTCCGGGAAGAATAGGCTCTAGCTAGCTGGGATATTTTTATGCATGTCTTATCTTTGCGGCATGGCTTTCTGGAGATATGTCGGCATAGGGTGGGTGCTGTTGTGGGCTCAACCCGACCCTCAAGCGAAGGAAGAACTAAACAAAAACATTCGCTTTTATCGCAGCATTGCTCGGCGGACGGGGGCTTTTCGCACGAAGGCTCTTCCCAAGCTCAACGGGATCCGCTGGCAGATCAAAATCCAAAATGGTGTTGCGGAAACGGCTGCTCCGGTTGCGGCAGGTCTGCGCGTTTATATGGGTGGTAAAGACAAGAACATGTATGCCATCAATCTGGCCGATGGCAAGATCTTCTGGAAGTACACGACTGGCGATTATGTAGGGTGTCCTGCTGCTTATTATGAAGGCAAAGTTTACTTTGGGAGCGATGACGGCTATTTTTATGCACTGGAGGAGAGCAAGAAGGAGATCTGGCGCTTTCAAGCAAATGCTTCTATTCAAAGTCCTCCGGCTATCACGGGAGATGTAATCGTCTTTGGCTCGCATGACTACAACGTCTATGCCTTAGATCGAAATACAGGCGAGAAGCTCTGGGAGTATACTACAGGGCGTGTCGTGCAGTCCGGTCCTGCGATTGCGGGAGGCGTGGTTTACATTGGCTCTGATGATTACAATCTCTATGCCCTCTCACTCAAGGAAGGTAAGGAGCTCTGGCGTTTTCGGACTGAAAACGAGGTCAACACCACGCCGATTGTGTCAAAAGGGGTGGTTTACTTCGGATCGGATGATGGGTATCTATATGCCCTGGACGCGGAATCTGGCAAGGAGCGCTGGCGTTACAATACAGGTGGCAAGGTGACCGGCTCCCCAGCGCAATCAGAAGATATCGATGTGATTTTCGTAGCGAGTGAGTCAGGGCTTTTAGCCGCGCTAGATGCCAAAACCGGCGAGGAAAAGTGGACTTTCCGCATCAAGGGCGCCTTCAAAGCTTCGCCGTCCCTGGCTGAGGGCTATGTTTATATCGGCGGCATGGATGGGCAGTTTTATGCGGTCGAGATTCCAACGGGCAAAGTCGTCTGGAAAACGAAGCTTGATGCGCCGATCTTAGCGACAGCCCACATCTTAGATGGGTCGGTGTACGTAGTTACGACGGCAGGCACCCTTTATGCGCTACACTAAGTGAGATGCGTTTCGGGCTCGCCCTGCTCCTCGCTACCTTTGTGCTGATGGCACAGCCGATAGCCATTGCGATTCACGGAGGGGCGGGGGATATCC
This sequence comes from uncultured Sphingobacterium sp., assembly GCA_964489015.1. Taxonomy (GTDB): domain Bacteria; phylum Bacteroidota; class Bacteroidia; order SpSt-205; family SpSt-205; genus JAPYWM01. The sequence goes on from CAZAXD010000005.1 coordinate 105,701, forward strand.
GTCCGGAAAACCTCCCCCCCGATAAAGCCCAGAAGGTGGAGGCTTATCTAAGTCAGGTCATTGAGGAAGGGTACCAGCTCTTGGCGGCAGGGCGCACGGCTTTAGAGGTAGTAGAGACAGCTGTGCGACGTTTAGAGGATGCCGGGTACTTTAACGCCGGGCGTGGTGCTGTGCGTAATACACAGGGCGAGGTGGAGCTTGACGCGGCGATTATGGATGGGTACACGCTGCGCAGTGGGGCAGTCGCTGCCGTGCGAAAAGCGCAAAATCCTATCACGTTAGCACGTTATGTGATGGAGCGGACTCGTCATGTATTTATCGTGGGAGCCGGTGCCGATAGCCTGGCTGAGGCTTGGCAGCTGCCCTTGCGGAATGAAGTGCCCACTCCTCCAGAAGTGCCTTGGTCCTATGGCACAGTAGGGGCCGTAGCGCTAGATCGATACGGTAACCTGGCAGCAGCTACCTCGACGGGCGGTATCGATGGTAAGTTGCCTGGTCGTGTAGGAGATTCGCCGCTAATCGGAGCGGGCACCTATGCTGAAAACGGCGTGATAGCTATCTCCGCTACGGGCCGAGGCGAATTTTTTATTAGAAGTGTCTTGGCCTACGACGTGGCTACCCGTATCAAGTACGCTGGCCTTACGCCCCAAGAGAGCATCCTGCGAGCCTTCGGAGATAGATTAGAGCGGATCGGGGGCGAAGGAGGGATTATCGCCGTTACACCACAGGGGCAGGTTCTTATGCATTTCAATACGCCCGGCATGTATCGGGCGGGGATAGATGCGCAAGGCAAGCGTCTGATTGGGATTTTCCGATAAAAGCGGGGTACACAGGTGCCGCTTAGCTTGGCTTTTACTGGGCGTACTCTTCATCCTGCTGCAGTGGCGCCATGTATTAGGCTGCAACCTCTCAGCCTCTTATGCGGCGGCGCTTACAAGCAGTATCCTAACTATTTACAGCTTCTATCCCTTTAGAACATGGCCAAGTCTGTGGACCTGGTTGGCGGTAGCAGGCACCGGCGTGGTAGGTCTGCGCTTCTGGTGGGAGGCGACCCTTCCCGTGAAACTGCTCGTCCTTGGGCTTTTCTGCCTTTCTCTTGGGTACATTGGCATATATGGTCATGGAATTGGGCGGAGTAGGTACTGGGGGCTGGTTAAGCCTCTCTGGCTAGCGATCAACTGGTGGGGGGCTACGGTACTTCTCCCCGCCCTGATAAGTCCATTCGACTTTTCAGTTTACTTAGGGTGGTTTGGGCTTTGTAAAGG
>CAZAXD010000006.1:0-93651 GCA_964489015.1 uncultured Sphingobacterium sp.
GCACCGCCCCAGGCCAGGTCCTCACCTGGAACGGCACAAGCTGGGTCGCCGCAGTACCTTCCGTTCGCAATGGCCTTGCAGTCGTGCCGACTCCCGCTCCCCCCTCTATAGAGCTAGGGGGATTTCTCACTAAGAATACTGATATCAATCTCTCTGGCTACTTCCTCACCTTTAGCCTAAACGGTCGCCTAGGGGTAGGGCTTACCACACCCGTTACCACCTCAAAGGTCCATATTCGAAACACGGATATCACCGGCGGCGCTGGGGTACTCATTGAGCAGCAGAATGCGAATGCCACCCACGGGCTCTCAGTCTTTACTAATAGCAACACAGCTAGCACGGCTGCTATCCGAGGCGAGCACCAAAACACGACAGGCGGCGTTTATGGGGTAGCCGGCACCGTAAGCAGCTCTAGCAATAGCAGCGCGGGGGTATTTGGCCAAAGCACGGGAAGCGGCTTCGGCGTGTACGGCATCAACACCAGCCAGGGCCATGGTGTCTACGGCATCGCCAATCACACGACACCCAGCAGCGGCGTAGGCGTGGTGGCAACCCACTCCCATCAAAGTGGCGCAGGGCTCATCGCCATCGGCGGGGCCATCACAACACCAGCCGGCATTCTGGGACTTGGTACAAGTGGTGAAGCTATTGACGCCGTAGGCCGATGGATAGGCACGTGGTCCGACGCCTCTCACAATCTCAATGTCGCAGGAAGTCCCAAGGTTGGTCTCGTGGGAACAGCCGGCCTCTTTGCAACGGGTAGTCCTACTGAGCAAATCGGCGTCTTAGGGCAGTACAGCTACGAGGGGATTGGCATTCAAGGACAAGCCTGGACCCTCTTAGGTCCCGGTCAGATCACAGCACCTCCAGCAGGCTACACCGATGTGGGGGTATTTGGCAGCGTAGGCGATGCCGCTATAGTCGGCGGGGTAGCCGGACTTTTTGATGGGGATGTAGACATCTTAGGTACTATGAGCGCAGCGGGCAAGGCCTTCCTCATTGACCACCCGCAGCATCCCACCACGCATTACCTTCGCCATTTCTGCGCGGAAGGGCCTGAGCCTAACACGCTCTACCGGGGCACCGTCCGACTCGATGCAAACGGAGAAGCCATCGTGGAGCTACCGAAGTACTTCGAGGCGCTCAATGTCGAATTCACCTATCACCTCACTTGCATTGGCGGTTATGCGCCAGTATACATCAAAGAAAAAGTGAATGGAAACCGCTTTGTGATCGCAGGGGGGCAACCCGGCCTCGAGGTCTCTTGGCTAGTCATCGCACGCCGAAATGACCCCTACTGGCGCTCTCGGCCAGAGACTCAGTTAGTAGAGATCCCTAAGGAACCCGATAACGTCGGCAAGTACCTACATCCGGAGCTATATGGGGCGCCGTCAACTGCCCGGGCTGGTTATCGTCGGGGTCACACTTTAGAGGAGATTCGTGCCTATAAAGCCGCTCATGGGCCAAAGCCAACCACTAAACAAATTAAGAGCTATGCGCCTCGCCACTTTAGTCGCTAGAGGTCTTTTAGGGGTGGCTTGGGTCCTCGCTCAACCACTAGCCACTAATACAGGGGTGTCTCTTTATCTCCAGCCCGGCGGCCTCCTCTGGTGTGAAGGCGGCTGGCTTAACCAAGCTGGGGGCACTTTCGACAATAGCGGAACCGTCTACATAACCGGCGACATCCAAAATGATGACCCTAATCAGCTTTTTATTGTAGGCGTACAGCCTGGTACTCTGATCTTATCCGGTGGGGTTCAGGTACTGCGTGGCCTCCATCCTATCCGAACGGATACCCTCATTCTCCAAGGGACCGGGCCTAAGGTCTTGCAAACTCCCCTTTACGTAGACCAGCTTTTAGACTTAGGAGATACAGAACTTCGTACCCAGACGACTTATGCCGAGATACGGAACCCTGCACCCGCTGCGATTGTTCGGCTCAATGGTTTTGTCTCCAGTGAACAGGGGGGCTATCTAGGCCGTAGCACGAATCAGGTAGCCGATTACCTTTTTCCGGTGGGGGGGCACACGCCCCTGCGTTACCGGCCTGCTTACGTTACGCCCAGTACAGCAGTTCCCCATCGTTATGCCGTTCGCTTAGCAAACGTAGACCCCACCCAAGAAGGTCTACCTCGCTTAAGTCGCCATCCCGACCTCTGTGAGATAAATCCGCTTTATTACCATTACATCGACCGCCTGGCCGGTAATGATCCGGCCACCCTTAGCTGCATTTACGATCCGAGTGACCCTGTCCGAGGCCCCCTTGCGCAATGGAGTGGCACCTCAACCCAATGGAACCCAACAGGAGCTACCAGCGGGACCTTCCCAAATAGCTGGACCGTTTCCGCAGTGAATGACTTCAATCAACCTTACTGGGCATTCTCTGCCCCAGCCGCCGACGTAATCCTCTCCGCCTCTGCTGATACCGTAGAGGTGGGTAACCCCGTCGCCTTTCAAGCCAATACCATACCCTCCCTTCCTAATCCTACCCTATTATGGCAGCCGGGCGATGGCTCTACCCAAAGTGCTGGTCCCACCTTTAACTACACCTACCATGTGCCGGGTATTTACCTCGTGAACGTCATCTTGCAAACTCCAGAAGGCTGTCGAGATACCGCCACTCACCGTGTTATCGTAAGGCCGACCCAAGTAGATCTCTGGATACCTAATGCCTTTTCCCCCAATAACGATGGTCTCAACGATACATGGGAAGTAGGCACTTTAGGTATTGTCTCCGTGCAGTGGCTGATTTACGACCGGTGGGGGCTCGAGATTGCACGAGGTAGCGCCTTGCCCATCGCATGGGATGGTACCAAGGATGGCACCCCCTGTGCAGAAGGGGCTTATGTCTTTGTGATACACGCTACCACCTCTGGTGGTCAAACCCTGACCCGTAGTGGAACGGTTACCCTCCTTCGGTAGAGATGACTTTAGGCTTGTAAAACAGACCATACAAGACACTCCCCAGCCCAAGCCCAATCGTAAGCAGAGTCTGGAAAGCATGAACTAGTAACACTAGAGTCTTAGCGTCTGGATCCGGATAGCCCAACCATAACAAAAGCAAGGTTCCAATCGCATGGAAGGTTCCAAGGCCACCGGGTGCTGGGAGCGCCATGGCCAGCCCAGACCCCGCCAAAAGCACCCACCCTGCCCACGCGGAAAAATGTGAAAACCCTACGCCGAGCCCTGCTCCCCACGTGCTGAGCCAATACAGGAGCCAAATGCCCAGGGACAACCCTATGTTTAGCTGCCAGGGCCGGACACGCACCACACTCAGAAAACCCGTAAGCAGATTTTGCACGAAACGTATCCGCCACCACATCACCCAGCGGTACAGCCCCCATAGCCCTAGCACACCTGCCCCTAAGGCGATACCCCACCATACAAGGCTATGACGCATCCCCAATCGATCGAGCCATTCGCTCCCCTCTACGACCACCACACTACCCGCCAAGAGACCCAAGAACAAAACATCTACCAGCCTTTCCCCAAGGACAGTACCTATAGCCGTAGGAACGGGCAGGCGATGCCATCGGTAGAGCAGTGCACAGCGAACCACCTCGCCAGCTCGAGGTAAAGCTAAGTTTACAAAGTAACCGGTTAGCAAGGCCCTGAAGGCCGAACTGCATGGAATCGCCGTGTGGGTTGCTTGTCGTAAAAAAAGCTGCCACCGCCATGCCCTCAGATAATGAGCTAGCGTCATACCCACAGTCGCCAAGACAAGCCAGCCCCAGTGCCATTGCACCTGTGTCAGGGTCCACCATGGGTAATCCCGAAGAACCCAATAGAGAAGCCCCCCAGCCAGGCCTAAGCCCAGTCCTACTTGCAAGAGGTGTTTCCCTTTCACAAGCGATTACCTTCCTTGGGAAAAACAAGGATAGGTTGGTGATGCTTAGCCTCCTCTGGGGTCATCCAAGCATAGGCCAGCACTATGATGAGATCGCCTACCATGCCCGTGCGGGCTGCTGGTCCATTCAAGCCCACAATGCCACTTCCCCGAGGACCTTCGATAACATAGGTCTCAATGCGGGCACCCGTATTGACATTCAGCACGTGAATCTGCTCAAATCGCACCAGCCCAGCCGCATCAATCAGATCGCGGTCAAGCGTCAAACTCCCTACATAGTCCAAATCGACTTGGGTGATACGTACTCGGTGGATTTTGGATTTTAGTACGCTAATGAGCACCGCACAAAGTTACTTCATTAGGCCAGAGTGAGTCGAAAAATAACCTCTCCTATCGCCGCTTCGTAGGGCGATGCCTCGAAACCCAAGCACCTAAAAAGCCGGATCGCTGCCAGATTGTCGGGATGAACCGCCGCCTTGACCTCGCGATAGCGGCGATGCCGCCGAAGCGTCGTCAGCACCTCTCTTAGTAGTAGCGCCGCACAGCCTTGTCCTCGATAAGCCGGTGCTATGATCACTCGCGCAACCCATAGCGCGGGGGGCCGTCCTGCGAGCTGGCACCAGCCTACGAGCTCGGCCTCTAACCATAACCCCCAATCTTGCTTTTCTCGGACAAGGGGGGCTGCCTCTCCAGCAGCGCTATCCGATGGCACATAAGGACCGCCCTGCGCCAGAAGCCTTAGTACTAAAGGCCACTCAGTCTCCTTAAGCAGACGAACCTCCACGGGTCGTAGGAACGAATGGCCGAAAGTAAAGCGGGACTAAGCTAGCGATGCTTAGAGGCTCCTGCAGGGGCTCTACCCCCGTAGCCGCTCGTGCTACCTGCTGCCAGCTAATCTCCGGCACGTAAATCCCAGGCTGATGCTTGAGCACGCAGTTCCCGACCCAAGGCACACCTGAAGCAGCCCAGGTCGCGAGCGGCTGAATCTCGCCCACTCCTGCCAGCTCAGCATGCTCCCATAGTCGACCATATGCCTCCTGCGAACGGGCCCGCCATAGCGTGAGCAGGCGCTTTTCATCTGGAAAAACCTCCTGTCCTAAAGTATACAGCACTCGCAGCAGGGGGACCGGATACAAAGCTAGATTCCATCGCAGCGCCCAAGCCTTAGCGGCGGATAGACCCACCCGGAGCCCAGTATGAGAACCAGGGCCCTGATTGACTATGATTCCGTCTAGCTGAGACCAGCTTAGCCCCGTCTGGGCTAGTACCGCTTGTGCCATCCAAACTAGCCGCTCTACCTGCGCCCGGGGCCAATCCCATCGCCACCCTCCTTCTATTTCTTTCCCGCGCAAAAGTCCCACCTGACAGCTCTCAGCTCCCGTCTCCAGAACTAGCTTCCACATGTCCCCTATCTCGGAAGTGACGCCGATACCATAACCACCCAACCACGCCAGCCGCCACGTAAGGCGCCGTCAATAACACAAAAATACCCACCCGTAGCCCCTGCGCTAGCCCCGGGTTAGCTTGCTCAGCGTTCTTCCGGCACATGGCACACTGCCCCCACCCTATAGCTAGTAGTGTGGTGAGCAGAAGAAGTCGCCTGATTCTAGCGCCCATAGTACGGCGCCAAAAATAGATACACCATAACCCCTGTAACCGAAACATACAACCATAGCGGAAGCGTCCAGCGTGCTAACCTCCGATGCGCACTATACTGCCCCATAAGCGCTGGCCTTAGCGTGAATAACGCCAGGGGCACGATAAAAACACTTAGCCCTATGTGCGTAATGAGAATGAAAAGGTAGATAAACCGCAGTAAGCCGCTCCCGCCATAGCGAACCTCCTCATGCGTCAAGTGATACAGCACATATAGGAGCAGAAACAATACGCTAAGGCCAAATGCCGTCAACATGACTTTCCGATGAAGCTCGCGTCGCTTTTGTCGGATTAGCCCATAACCCACTAAAAGCAAGACTGAGACGGCTGAGTTGATAAGGGCATTTAGGCGGGGGATAAAAGACGTGTCAAATCCTACCGCTTGCCGAGGAAGCTGCAAAAGCACGATCACCACTAAAGGAATAGCCACGGATACCCCCCAAATCACTTTTTTGCTGAGCAGTCGCTGAATTAGCACGGCCATACGTACAGATGTAACAAAATTAGCAAAGGATGACAGCGGCCAAGCGACCTAAGAACGAGCAGGAGAGCGAATCTCAAGGAAAAGGAGATTGATATCATCCAGGAGCTTGCGAACTTGGACCGAATCTAGCCCACTATAAAATCCCCGAATACGCAGCTCTGGGTCGACAAGCACGAGCATGTCGCTATGAATGTAACCCAACTCTCCCGCACTTGTATCAGCCGCTTTGTCAACAGGGATGAGATAACCCTGCACTGCAAGCCGATACAGCGTCGTGTCAGGACCGGTTACAAATGTCCAGCGCTGTAGGTCAGCCCCATAACGAGCTGCATAGGACCGAAGCACTGAGGGCTTATCATGTTCAGGATCCACGGTATAAGATACTAGCCGCACTTCTGGCGCTTTGCCCTCTAAGGCTCGCTGCAAGGTCTGCATCGCAGCACTTAGACGCGGACAAATCCCCGGACAGCGCGTAAAGAAGTAGTCTGCAACGTGGATCCGCCCTCTAAGGGAGTCAGCCGTGATGGAGACACTGTCTTGCGTCAAAAGCACAAAACTCGGCAGCGTATGCCACACCGTGTCCCCATCCGGCTGAACCTGGTAGTGCCCATAAATAGGCAAACGCTTGTAAACATTACGCCCCTGCCGCAGTACAAACACGATAAGCAGCGGCAACAGGAGTACCAAAGTAGCTAGAAGTGCCCGCCACACTCCTTTCATCCACCAAATAGCAGCTGAAATAGCTTAGACCCCTCATACCATAGCGCAATAAAAAGCGCCATCAGCAGGATCATCGGCGATATGATAATATACGCCAAGCTGACCCGCTCAAACTTCATGTGCATGAAGTACGCCGTAATGTAAAAGGCCTTGGCTATGGTCATGAGCACGAAAATGGCCACCTTAAGGCCTCCTTTGGGCATGGTGAAGGCAGTAATAAACTCCGCGGCCGTGATGAGGAAGAGGATAAGGAAAGGCCGCCACACCTTATACCATAGGGTATGTTCTGCACTGGCCATAGGCTCAAACGAGATAGAAGAAGGTGAAAACAAATACCCACACAAGGTCTACGAAGTGCCAATACAACCCGATATTTTCTACGCGATTGTAGTTGTTGATCCGATCAAAATCACCACGCAAAATTTGAATGAGCACGATCAGGTTTAAGATGACCCCACTTAGCACATGGCTTCCGTGAAAGCCTGTAATCAAGAAAAAGAACTGTCCAAACTGCGGGGCCATCGGTTTATTTTCGATGATAGCCTGGGAGATGGTGACATGGCTATGCGCCGGATCGCCCGTGATAAGGTGGGTCCACTCCCAAGCTTGACAGCCTAAGAAGGTAAGGCCCCCAATGATGGTTAGAAAAAGATACCAAGCCGCTCCCTTCCGGTTGCGCTGGTGCCCGGCTTCCACGGAGAGCACCATCGTCACACTACTAACGATAAGAATAAAGGTCATAAGCCCCACAAAGACCAGGGGATAGCCATGTCCTAGCAGAGGCGCTGCATCAAATACATGTTCCGGGTCAGGCCAATTCGCCGATTTGAATCGAATGAATCCATAAGCCGTCAAAAATGACCCAAACGTAAAGGCATCAGACAGTAAGAAAACCCACATCATGAGCTTTCCCCAGCTAACGTTGCCAAAAGGAGACTGGCCGCCACTCCAGGGCGAGCCTACATCCGCTGTGCTCTTCGTCGCTACCGTAGCCATATCCTTAGAGAAGTTGATTCAACTGCAAAAATACAAAGAGATAGACCCACAATACGCCGAGCGCATGCCAAAACAAACCCGCTAAGCGCAAGCGCCCCCGCTCCTCAAACCGCACCCGATACAAAAGAGCCCGAATCGCCCAAAATCCCACTACAATCAGCCCTATCACTACATGCACACCGTGCAGAAAGGTTAGCACATAAAAGTAAGCACTGGCTTTATTGTTACTTGCCAAAAAGTACCCTTCCCGTACGAGCATCTGCCAAGCAACGACCTGGCCCATCAGAAACAAAACCCCCAACCCCATCGTCAAAACAAGTCCCTGCTGTAGACGTCGATAATCTCCCAAAATGAGTCCCCGCTGACCCCATATCAGCGTATAGCTGCTAAGCCCTAATAGTAGCGTATTGAGCCAGGTCACCGCCGGCATTGGCATCGAGCGCCACCCCTCCGCAAAACGCTGCACAAGGTAAGCACTGGAGAACCCCATGAATAACATGCCCATGGATGCTAAGTAGAGCCACATCATAAGCTCACGAGGCTCTAAACGGGGCCTTAATCTTTCAGCCATAGCCATAAACCCATGTAAGAAAGTAAGAGATATACAGTCATGCTGAGCAGCAAAACTCGTCCTCGAAAGGCATCAGGCCTTAACCCAAACCAGCCAGCTAGCCCAGAGATGACCAAACTAAGGGCCACCATCCATAAGCCAGCCGCACGCCCTAAAAGAGCACAGACCCCAAAACCCGCTAATACCAAAACACCTGTAGCTAAAATAATCGCTATCCGATTCCTTCTCTCATCAGAAAAAGGTAGAAGTTTATACCCAGCTCTCTGGTAATCTTCCTTACTTAGCCAGGCGATCACCCAAAAATGGGCAAACTGCCAAAAGAACTGTATGGCAAAGATACTTACTAACATAGGCTCCAAAACGGGCCGAACGGCCCAATAGCCAATCGCAGGCGGAAGCGCCCCCGGTACGGCTCCAACAACCACCGCTATCACGCCATGCCACTTTAGTGGCGTGTAAACAAAGCCATAGAGGCAGAAAGCGACTAATCCTAAAATAAGGACTTGCCAGCCTAGCATACCCAGTGCCCAAAGGCCGACTATTAACCATGCCGTCAAAGCCCATGAGGCCTCTCGGATAGACAACAAGCCCGAAGCCAAGGGTCGATTTCGTGTGCGCACCATGAGCCTATCTGTATCCCGCTCTAAGATCTGATTGATGATATTCGCAGCTGCAGTAACCCCGTATCCGCCTACTAGCAAAAGAACCCATTGCCACCAAGAAGCCATGCCGGCTAAAAGTCCTCCCATTACCGCTGAGAAAACTACTACGCTACTCAGACGCGGCTTGGTCAACTGCCAATGCAGCAAGGCTTTAGGCGGTGCTGAGGTGATAAGGGCCTCCGGATGGGGCATAGGAGTTGTACTTCTGAAAATAAAGCGCCATAAAGGCGGTATTAGCAGAAAGCAAAGCCCAAAAGAGATGCAGAACCTGCCAAAATCCCGTGAAGGAGAAATAACTCATAACCGCCCCGCCCAGAATCTGAACAAATAGGAGGACTGTCGTGATATTCGAAGCGCGACGCGCTAAGGGTAGCTTAGTAGGCTCCCGGTAAAGGCGCCAATGAAAATAGGCCCACATCCCTAATACAAGCCAAGAAAAGCTGCGATGAATGTAAAAAATGGTAGTCTCTAAGCCTTCAGCGACTCCTAACTTAGTGACTTGGGACCGGAGGCCTGCCCCTAGTATGATTTGCACCAGGAGTAGCACCCAGGCGACCCATCCTAAGGCCTGATACCCCACCCAGTCTCCACTCAAAGGCTGGGCAGTCAAACGGTAGGTCTGAGCAGCCACGAGAAAAGCGAGCAGGGTTAGCGCCAGGGTCAAAAGCATGTGCACAGTAATAACCTGCTCTGCCAAGTACGTTGAAACCACCCGCCAGCCCACCAAGGCTTCTATAACTAGCGTGATAGGAATAAGCGTGACATAAACCAGTACCCGAGCATGCGCCCGAAAATAGCGCCAGGCATATCCGACAAGGCCCAGAACCGCCAAACCCGCTACTACACTAACTAATCGGTTGATGTATTCGACCCATGTCTTGAACGGATCAAATGGCTCGGCCAGGCGCCCAGCCACCGCGTAGCGAATGCGATAATCCGTAGGCAGCTGTGACTCAGAGACAGGCGGTATTACTTGACCATAACAGGTGGGCCAGTCTGGGCAACCCATCCCCGCACCCAGCACCCGAACCGTAGCACCAGCTAAAACGACTAAAAAGAACAAGCCAAACACTGTATAAGCGAGCAGCCGGAGCGTACGCCACCGACGCTCCAGCTGCTCACTTTCAGCGTAACTCGCAGCATGATTCATGCCTGAGAATCGGCATCCTGACGATTTACGACAGGCTGAGTAATCTGAGGCTCTCCAGGCACAAGCGTAGCGCCACCGTCTCCATTATCAGCCTTGTCAAAAAGCGGTTGTGGATCGAAATCGTCTTCCCAGTACCGCACCCCGCGCGCTAAATCCTCGTCAGAAATGTATTGGGGAATAAAATCCGCGGGTGCGCCAGGCTTGGAGTAATCATACGGCCAGCGATGTACCGTCGGCAAAGCCCCCGGCCAATTTCCGTGTAGATGCTCGACTGGCGCACTCCACTCCAAGGTAGTCGCCTTCCAGGGGTTACGCGGCGCACGCTTCCCCCAAAACATGCTGTAGAAGAAGTTGTAAATGAAAATGAGCTGAGCAGCTATGGCCACCAGAGCCGCCGCAGTAATAAATACGTTTAGATCCTGCCACTTACTAGTAAACGTAAACTCAGTAAAGGCATAATAACGACGAGGCACCCCACCCAAACCCATGTAGTACATAGGGAAAAAGACCAGATTCGCCCCAATGTAAGTTAGCCAGAAGTGAACATAGCCAAGCCTCTCATTCATCATGCGACCCCATAAGCGCGGGAACCAGTGATAGGTGCCACCAAACATGGCAAGGACTGCTGAAACGCCCATCACTAAATGGAAATGGCCTACCACGAAATAGGTATTATGAAGCGGTATGTCCACTGGTGCGACTCCTAAAAAGAAGCCTGTTAGCCCACCACTGATGAAAAAGCTAACGGTTCCTATCCCGAATAGCATCGGCGTCGTGAGCTGAATTCGTCCTTTCCAAAGCGTGAAAATGTAGTTGAAGATCTTCATGGCAGAGGGAATAGCCACGAGGAGCGTCGTAGCCGTAAAGATCGAACCCAGTAAAGGATTCATACCACTGATGAACATGTGATGAGCCCAGACGATGAAAGAAACGAATGCGATGCCCAAGATGGAGAGCACCATGACTTTATAACCGAAGATGGGTTTGCGGACATGGGTCGAGATAAGCTCAGACGTTATACCTAAGGCCGGCAGAAGCACAATATACACCTCGGGATGCCCCAGAAACCAGAAGAGGTGGAGGTACAGTAAAACGTTTCCGCCTTGCTGAGGCAGCGCTTGCCCAGCAATGTATATATCCGAGAGATAGAAGCTCGTGCCTAAGCTATGATCAAAAAGTAGCAGTATGAAAGCAGCTATGGCTGGCGGGAAACTTAGTAGCCCTAGCACCGCTACCGTGAAGAGCGCCCACACGACCAGCGACATTCGCATGAGGCTCATGCCCTTGGTACGCATGTTGAGGACGGTAGTGATATAATTGAGCCCACCCATGAGGACCCCCACGACAAAGAGTGTAAGAGCAATGATCCACAACATCATCCCAAGGCCCGATCCCGGCATAGCCTGGGGCAGCGCACTAAGCGGCGGATACACGGTCCAGCCAGCGGCAGCAGGACCGGTTTCTACGAAGAAGGAGGCCATCAAAACGACTGTCCCCCAGAAGAAAAAGTGAAAGGACAACATATTCACAAAAGGCGAGGCCATGTCGCGAGCCCCGATCTGTAGCGGAATGAGGAGATTCGCAAAGGTCCCGCTTAGCCCCCCAGTAAGAAGCCAGAAAACCAGGATGGTACCATGCATGGTCACGAGCGCCATGTAAAAATTCGGGTCTAGCCTACCCTCTGGCGCCCACTTACCCAAGATCGTCTCTAAGAAAGGAAAGCTAGTATCGGGGTAAGCAAGTTGCAAGCGAAAAATACCAGATAGAAGAATCCCAATAAAACCGCTGGCGAAGCCCGTGATAAGGAACTGCTTCGCTATGGTTTTATGGTCTTGGCTGAATATGTACTTCGTCCAGAAGCTGTTATGATGGTGATGATCATGATGCGCCTCTGATGCGTGAGCAGAAGCATGCGTTATGGTACCTTGCGTAGCCATAGGTTCTTACGAAGTTTTAGGGTTTGACGAGCTAAGGGCTTGCAGCGGCTGGGCGGGCTGATAGGCACGCTGCTGCGCGGTCACCCAGGCCTGATACTCCTCCCAGCTCTCCACTACGATCTTCATGCGCATGTTGTAATGCGCGCCCCCACACAGCTGATTGCAGGCAAGTTCGTAGTCGAAGTTAGGATCGCCGAGCTTTTTGCGCATTTCTTTAGTGGTGATGGTTGGAACGAGCATGACCTTATTCTTTTGACCTGGGACTGCATAAACATGCGTACGAAAATGGGGCATATAGAGGGAGTGGAGCACATCCTTAGACCGCACGTAAATCGTTACCAGGGCTCCGACGGGCAAATGCAGTTCTTTAGGGGTGGGCAATACATCGTCTTGCGCTTTGGCATCGGTAAAGTCTAGACCAAGGATGTTTTCGCCCCCGATAAGAGTATAGTGATACCGGCCAAGCTGTCCATCTGCACCAGGATAGCGCGAGCGCCACTGAAACTGCTCAGCCACTACTTCTATCTCCAGCGCTTTTTGTCCGGACTCCGGCGTTTGGCCGTGGATTGGAACCGACCACAAGTAAATCCCCGCCACAGCTATGGTCAAAACCGGCATAGTAATCGCTATCAGAGATGCACGCTCAAGCGAATGACTAGTTTCTTTGTAAGTAGCTGAACGTACCCGACCATTGTAGTAACGCCATATCATGTAAAAGAGCATGAGATGCACAATAAAGAAAGCAGGATACGTGAATGCTACAATGCCCCACAAAAGCTTATCGATTAGGACCCCGTGATAAGAAGCAGACTCAGGTAAAAACTGAGACGCGTAATGGCCAGCACTCCAAAAGACGAGCGCCATTCCTGCAAAGCCCACCAGCATCCACAAGCGCATGTTGTTTTTATCACGATCCCAGTTAGCAAAAGGATCCCAGCCCGTGGCCCTGACGACAAGGCGAATAAGAGCAGCACTGAGTAGCACAATCAAAAGCACCTCTAGCCACAGAACTTTCCATAATAGGCCTTGCATATCAAAAGCAGGCGCCTGCTTCGCAGCTTCCATAGCGAGTTCGGCCGCGCGCGCTTTAGCATCCGCACCAATCTGGGCCCATACTGGCATGCTAAGGAGTAACGCGGACCACCACCGCATACGACTCATACAACGCCAAAGGTATAGAAAAAGTTTCATTCTGGAGTGAGCATGCTAGACTATGGCTTTCGTACCTTTGCCTTATGTGGAAGCAGCTAGGGCGTCTGGCGATTCCAGAGTGGGAACAGGCTACACTTGCTTGGTGGCGAGAGAATAAAGCCTTTGCGACATCTCTGGCACGGCGTCAAGACGGTCCTTCCTACGTCTTTTATGAAGGTCCGCCCTCTGCCAATGGCCAGCCAGGCATCCATCATGTCTTTGCCCGTACCCTCAAGGACCTGGTCTGCCGCTATAAGACCATGCAGGGGTATTATGTGCTCCGGCGGGCGGGGTGGGATACCCATGGTTTACCGGTCGAGCTTGGCGTAGAAAGGGAGCTAGGCCTTACCCGAGCGGATATCGGAACGAAGATTAGCATCGCCGACTATAATGCCGCTTGTCGAGCGGCCGTCATGCGTTATAAGAGCGTATGGGACGCCCTCACCGAACGGATGGGCTACTGGGTCGCGCTTGAAGACCCGTACATCACCTTCGACCGAAACTACATAGAGTCGGTCTGGTGGCTTCTCCGACAGCTTTACGATAAAGGACTTCTGTATAAGTCCTACACCATACAGCCCTATTCTCCAGCGGCTGGCACCGCTATTAGCCAGCACGAGCTAAACCTGCCAGGCACCTACCGAAGCGTAAAAGACCCCTCGCTTACCGTGCTGTTTCGCGACAGCGAAGACCCCCACCTATTTTATCTAGCCTGGACGACTACGCCTTGGACGTTGCCATCCAATGTCGCCTTAGCGGTTCATCCTGATCTAATCTATGTCGAGGTAGAAACGTTCCAGCCTTATACAAAAGAAGCTATTCGCGTCATCTTAGCAGAAGCGGCTTTGGCGCGTTACTTTGCTCCGGAAGGCGAAAGCCTTCCCATGGATGCGCAGGAGGTAGGCCCTCAGCGGGGCCGTTTACCGTACCGCGTGCGTGAACGGCACCTAGGCAGGGCCCTAGTCAACCGCCGGTATGTGCCCTTATTCCGGTATGTGGAGCCGGCTGGCGATGCGTGGCGGGTCATCCCAGCAGATTTCGTCTCGACCGAAGACGGCACCGGCCTCGTACACATTGCACCCACCTTCGGGGCGGACGACCTGCGCGTCGCAAAGCAGCATAACATCCCCCTTATTTTAGCCCAAGGGCCTGATGGCCAGCCTACGCCCTTGGTAGATCGAGAAGGACGCTTCGTCCAGCAGGTCATCGATTTTGCCGGCCGATACGTCAAAAACTACCTCGATGACCCAAGCTATCAACCCGTCGACGAGGATATTATCGCGCACCTCAAAGCGCGCGGGCTAGTCTTTCGCAGCGAGAAGTATGAGCACAATTATCCCCACTGCTGGCGCACGGATAAGCCGATCTTGTACTACCCCGTAGACGCCTGGTTTATCCGCATGCAAGCCCTAAGGGACCGCCTCGTGGCGCTTAATAAAACCATCGCCTGGCATCCACCGTCTATCGGAGAAGGCCGCTTCGGAAACTGGCTCGAGAACATCGAAGACTGGAATTTATCCCGAAGCCGCTTCTGGGGCATCCCACTACCGATCTGGCGAACGGCTGACGGTCGGTACGAGCGGTGTATTGGTTCCTTCGCCGAGCTGAGAGAGGCTGCCGCCGAAGCCGTAGCGGCCGGCCTTATGCCTGACAATCCGCTTGACCGGCCGGACTTTGACCCCCATCGACCCTTTGTCGATGAGATTGTCCTGAAGAGCCCAGATGGGCGCCCCATGTATCGCGAGCCGGACGTCATCGATGTGTGGTTTGACTCCGGGGCGATGCCTTACGCCCAGTGGCACTACCCTTTTGCGCATCAAGACCTCTGGCGCCGTCAATTCCCCGCTGACTTTATCGCTGAGGGCCTTGATCAGACCCGCGGCTGGTTTTATACCCTGCATGCGATCGCTACAGCGGTTTTTGACCAGGTAGCGTATAAGCGCGTCTTGGTAAACGGTCTCGTCCTCGATAAAAACGGCAACAAGATGTCGAAGCGCCTGGGCAACGTCGTAGACCCCTTTGCGCTCATGGACAAGTACGGCGCTGACCCTGTTCGTTGGTACCTCGTCACCAATGCCTCCCCCTGGGAAAATGTCCGCTTTGATGAAAAGCACATCGCTGACAAGGTTCGTACGTTCTTCTCCACTCTGCATAATACCTATGACTTCTTTGCGCTGTATGCGAGCATCGATGGGTACACCCCACAGCCTTTACCAGATCCGGCTCAGCTAACCACGATTGACCGCTGGCTATGGTCTCGGTTGGAAAGCCTGACAGCGGAGGTGACAGATGCTTATGAACGCTATGATCCAACGCAGGCTGGGCGTCTCCTCGAGAACTTCGTCCTAGAGGAGCTCTCAAACTGGTATGTACGACGGAATCGTCGCCGTTTCTGGAAGGGCGAAAAAGATACCGATAAATGGGCGGCGTTTTCTCTGCTGCGAGAAGCCTTATTGCGGGTGAGCCTCCTAATGGCACCTATCGCTCCTTTCATGGCTGACCTGCTCTGGCAGCGTTTGAAAGGAGAACCGGAGTCGGTACACTGGGCTGACTTCCCCAAAGCAAATTCTGCCGTCATCGACCCTGCTCTGGAGGCAGCTATGCTACGTACCCGCCGCTTGGCCTCGCTCATTCACGCCTTACGCAAGCGGAGTAGCGTACGAGTACGGCAGCCCCTGCCGCAAATCCTCGTGCTAGCTCACTACCAAACCTGGCTTGCCCCTCTCGAGGTTCTTTTGCTAGACGAAGTCAACGTCAAGGCTGTGACGTATATCGACGAACTAAGTGGGGCGATCCGCTACGAAGCCCGCCCCAATTACCGAGCCTTAGGTCCCCGTTTGGGCGACCGTATCAAACTTTTTGCGAACTACCTTAGGGACCTTTCGCAAACGGAACTTCATCAAATCCTAACCCGTGGCGGATTCGTGTGGGAAGGCATTCCCATCTCTCTGGAGGAGCTAGATATCCGGACGCAGGAGCTTAGCGGCTGGCTGTATGCGGCCGATGGCGACCTGGTCGTCGCCCTAGATACCCGCCTGACCCCTGAGCTCGAACGGGAAGCTCTAGTCCGAGAGCTAGTGCACCTAATTCAGGTCCAGCGTAAAAATCAGCAGCTGGAGGTGACCGACCTGATTCGTCTGGACCTTCGTTTGCCCCAGAACTTGCTGGACGCGCTCACTTCAGCAAGCCCCTACATTCAGCAGGAATGCCTGGCCAGCGAAATCCATTGGGTAGCAGACGATACTATAACCGCTACCGAATACGACATTCCAGTTCAAATCACAATTACCAAAGTTTATGAGCATGTCTGAAAAAACGCGCTACACCGCTGAAGAGCTGGCGGAGTTTAAGGCCCTGATCCTGCAAAAGCTCGAAGAAGCTAAGCGGGAATACCAGCGCCTCAAAGAGACTTTAGAGGACCTCGTAGCGGCTGCCGAGGATCAGTATCGTACGGGCGAATACATGGGCGCCGAGTATTCGGAAAAGGTCCAGCTGGAGCAGCTTCTAAGCCGGACCGTGAAGTACATCGATGCGCTGCAGCGGGCCCTGATCCGAATCGAGAATGGCACCTACGGCATCTGCAAAGTGACGGGCAAGCTCATCCCGCGGGAGCGCCTACTAGCCGTCCCGGTCGCTGAAACCCTCGTCGAAGTCAAGGAGCAGCGCCCTAAATGAAAGACGTCATTAAGCGCTGGAGCCTGGTCATCGGTCTGACCGTACTCTTAGACCAGGCCACTAAGGTCGCCATCAAGCTCACGCTGCCCCTCGGTTATGAATACCGCCTATGGGGCGACTGGCTCAAATTCCACTTTGTAGAAAACCCCGGGGCTGCCTTTGGGTTATCGCTAGCAGGGCTTTTCCCTGGTGAAAGCAGCATGGGCTTCTGGCCTCGCTTGATGCTGACCCTTTTGGCCCTAGGCATTACCATCGGGATCGGCTATTACTTAGGACGGTGGACCCTGCGAGAGCCGAAAATCCTGGTGCCAGCAGGGCTCATCTTAGGGGGAGCCGTAGGCAACCTCATCGACCGTATCTTTTATGGCGTCCTTTTCGCTAGTCGAAACGCTTACGAAGGCGGCTGGTTTCAGGGGCACGTGGTTGACTTTATTTATATCGATTTATGGCAGAGTTACGTGCCCACGTGGGTGCCCATCTGGGGGGGCGAGTACATGGCTCTCTGGCCTATCTTTAACATCGCCGATAGCGCTATTTCTATTGGGATTGTATGGCTGATGCTCCTTTCGTTTCAAAAGCCGTCGTCCGAGTAGAGGACTGGGGCTTGGCACCTTACGGGGAGGCCTGGGCCCGCCAGAAAGCCTATGTAGCCGAAGCTATAGCCCACCCGGAGACCTGGGAGGATCGGCTTGTCTTTTGCGAGCATCCGCCGGTCATCACCTTAGGCCGCAATGCCCATACCGAAAACATTTTACTCCCCGAAGCGCTGCTCCAGGCCCGTGGTATAGAAGTCTACCATGTAGAACGCGGCGGCGATGTCACCTACCACGGCCCCGGCCAAGTAGTAGGGTATCCCATCCTACGTTTAGAACGCTATAAATGCGATATCAGCTGGTACATGCGAAGCCTAGAGGAAATGATTATTCAAGCCATTGCGGACTGGGGCTTATCTGGCACGCGACTTTCGGGCTTTACGGGGGTTTGGCTACTCCACCCCCCTCGTAAGATCGCCGCTATGGGCGTCAAGCTCTCCCGCTGGGTGTCGATGCACGGCTTCGCGCTCAATGTCAATACTGATCTCACCGCTTTTAACCTGATCGTGCCCTGCGGCATCCGAGATAAAGCGGTCACCTCCATGGCACAGGAATTAGGCCACCCAGTACCCTTACAGACTGTCAAAAACCGACTGGCCCAAGCCTTTGGAAAGGTCTTTGGCTGCGAAATGCGATGGTAACGCAGACGCTTTGGTTTGGCCTCCTAGGCATAGGACTCGGCCTAGCTGGCTTGCTGGTTCAAAAGCTCTTAGCGCCGCGCGGTACGCCGCCCGCTTCCGTCGCGTACGAATGCGGAGAAAAACCTATCGGATCGCCCTGGGCCGGCTTTGAATGGCCTTTCCTGCACTTGGCTGCGATACTACTCTTATTAGAGGCAGAAGTCCTGTTTACCTTGCCCTGGGTTTGGGTTCAGCGCGAGCTTAACCGAAACCTGGCTTTGGTTGAACTTCTCATCTTGCTTTTGCCGCTTGGAGCGGCCTATGCTTACCTCCTGAGAAACGGTTATTTCATCCAAGACTCCAAGCCTTCCCCCCCAAAAGTGCCCTTTACCTACCAAGCTTTACAAGAAAAGCTTTTGACACTAAATAAACGGCAGGTCTCTGAGCCTCAGCTACCTTCCCGCTCTACCGAACCGCCCGCTTAGGACTGGGACGGCTTGGCGTTGGATCGCCCTTTTTGCGGGGCTAAGACCAGGGTCATGTTTTTGCCATCCAACCTGGTAGGCTGCTCTACCCGGGATACGCCGGCTAGGGCTTCTGTAAAGCGCTCCAGTAGCTTCTCGCCAAATTCCGGATGAACGATACTACGCCCCCGAAACATCACAATAGCCCGAACCTTATTCCCTTCTTTGAGGAAGCTCTCCGCCTGCCGCACCTTAAAGGCAAAGTCATGATCATCGGTGTAAGGTCGAAAGCGAATTTCTTTGACTTCGATCTGATGCAGCTTTTGCTTAGCTTCCTTGGCTTTCTTTTTCTGTTCGAAACGAAGCCGTGAATATTCTATCACACGACAGACAGGGGGGGTAGCCTGGGGCGTGATTTCGACCAGGTCTTTGCCCTCCTCTTCGGCCATGCGCAGCGCTTGCTCCAAAGGGTAAATGCCATTGCGTTCTGGCGGCTCTAAACCCACAATGCGCACTTCTGGCGCCGTGATCTGTCGATTTATACGATACTGTACCTCTTTCTGACTCACTTAGGCGCAAATTTAGCAGCTAATCTTCATCTGCTGGTGCGTAAGGAGACTGAGCCTGGACCTCTCCCTGCAGGTAAAAGAAGGTGGGCGAGTTGATAGCATTGCTGAGAACGGTAAAGGTTTTGCGCTGAGGGCCCACTCTGCCAGCGGTATTGAAACTGACCTGAATCTGCAGGCTATCACCGGGCCTTAAATCACGACGTTCCCATTCCAAGACCGAGCAGCTGCAGCTGGGCTTGATCTCTTGAATCTGCAACGTGCTTCCACCTGTGTTGTATAACTTGTAAACCGCTTTAACGAGGGTGCCACGCGAAACGGAACCGAACCGATATTCGGAGGGCACAACCATTAGCTGAGCCCCTTGAGCCCATAGTAATCCGAGCAGACAGAGGAAAAGGCGAAACATGGCTGGGCAAAATTATCAAAAATCATGCCGAGAGCTTGAACGTAAACCAAAATACACTGCCTTGCCCCACCTGACTTTCGACTTGGATGGTGCTACCGTGAGCCGCTAAAAGTTCTTTGACGAGCGTGAGGCCAAGGCCCGTGCCGCCGCTTTGCCGAGAACGGCTCTTGTCAACCCGATAAAAGCGTTCGAAAATATGCGGCAGATGCTCAGGCGCAATGCCTTCGCCCTCGTCCCGCACCCCAATACGCACCCACTCTCCATTCATCGTCCAAAACACCCATACCCGACGCCCTTCGGGGCTGTACTGAATAGCATTTTCAATAAGATTTTTGAGCACGAGCCGAAGGGCTGTGGGGTCTGCTTCCACGGCAGTGTTGTGATCTTGGGCTTCTATGGATAGGCGTATCTTCTTTGACTGGGCAAGGGCTTCAAGCTCGCCAAAAAGCTCTTCTGTCAGCCCCTGCAAGGAGACCGGCTCTAAGCTCAGCACCCAGCGCCCTTGCTCTACCTGTGCCAAAAAAAGTACATCCTGAACTAAATGGGCTAAACGCTGCGCCTGCGCCAGGGCCTTCTGAATAAATTGAGGCGCGACGGCAGTATCACGCCAAGCGCCGTCTGATAAAGTATCTAAATAGCCTATCAAAATCGAAATAGGTGTCTTGAGTTCGTGGGAGAGTTCTGCTAGAAACTGGACCTCCTTCGGAGGGGTGTTCTGCATAGCGGGAGACTGCAGGACATTGGCCGGGGATGCATGAGATTTTTTTCGGAGTACAAGCGCCAGGGTAGTGCCGAGTAGGAGCCCAGCAGCCAGTCCGCCTACAAACGTGACAATAGGTCTTTCTTTTTAGCTTCAAACTCTTCTTCGGAGAGGATGCCAGCGTTTTTGAGCTCGGCTAGTTCCTTGAGCGTCTGGAGGATGGCCTGGCGATCTTGGGGTGCTGCGCTACTACGGACCTCCTTAGCCATCTCCATGCCCATGCCAAATTGGAGCGCAGCCTGAGCCATGCCGGCCCCCGCTTGGGGATCCTCCATCGCCTGCCCCATCTGAAACTGCATAAACCGCTTCATGTCGTCGACCTGCTGCGACATATCGACCTTTTTACGCAGACGGCGCAGCTCAAAGTCCTGCTCTAAGAGCTGCTTTTGAATCTCCTCAGGCAGAGAAACATTTTCGACAAAGAACCGCGTCACTTCTACACCCACCCGCTCAAACTCCGGCTTGAGTAGCGGCAGTAAAACATCCCCGAGCTGATTCGCTTGGGCATTGATCTCGACCAGTGTGCGGCCAGAAGCCTTCAGGGCATTCGAAAAGTACGTCACCACCAGGCTACGAAATCCCTCTAAAAACTCTTCTAGGGTCACGACCGGATCCGTCCCCGCAAACTCCCGAAAGAACTGCGCCGCATCCTTCACCTTCATATTAAAGGTGCCAAAGGCCCGCATGGGCACCAAGCTGAAATCCGGGTCCGACACATTAATGGGTTGCTGCGTACCCCAGCGTAACCCCGTAAACTCACGCGTACTGACAAAGTACACATCGACCTTGAAAGGCGAGTTGAAGCCATACTTCCACCCCTTCAGGTCAGAAAGAATAGGCATATTTCGCGTGATAAGCTCATAACGACCCGGCGGAAAAACATCCGCTAGCTTGCCTTCATTAACAAAGAGCACTACTTGCGATTCACGCACCGTGAGCTGGGCACCCATTTTGATTTCCCGATCTTCGTCTGGAAATTTCCAAATGATCGTATTGCGGGTTTCGTCTACCCACTCGATGATCTCGATAAACTGCCTACGCAGGAAGGAGAGTACCATTTAGCAAAGATAGCTTAAAAGCTCCAGTTGAGACCGATAAAAATCTGACGAGGGGGCAGATAACGGGCCGGATCGGTAGGCGGCGGTCCACTATCGAGCGGGCTTGGATACTTCGGATCACGCCAGGTAATAGGTACGTCGTCGGGATACTCATAAGCCCGGCCGGTGACGGGGTTGATGATCGCCGCATTTTTGTGGCTAAAGAGATTACGCACTTCCACGAAGCAGGAGAGCCGATCCTTGAAGAAACTGCGAGTGAGACGCAAATCGACCCAGCGCCAGGGGGTTCCGATACCAAGGTTGCGCCGCGTCTCATCAAATTCATACACAGGTCGACCCGAGACCGGTTCGGTCCCCGTGTAGCGGGCCGGCGTATAACGCAGCCCCGATTTGTAGGTAGCTGATAAAAAGAAGGTCCAGTCTCGCAGTAGAGGCGTAGAAAAGCCAGGCGGTGATTTGAGGATGCCCCACACCTTTATATCCCAGGGGCGGTCCCAGGCTAAAAAGAACTCTTTCGTCACGTCCACACGGCCTTGCTGTCGAATCTGTAAGACCGACTCCAAAGCAGAGTTAGACTTACCGGTAGCGACCTGATAGGTGACACTACCGGCTACTTTGAGCCAAGAGCCTATTTGTCGTTGCAAGAAGACATCTATCCCGCGTACCCGCGCATAATCGAGATTCACCGCAAAGAGCCGCTCCGTAAACCGGCCAGTCTGGTCGCGAATCGTGATCGTACGGTTGACGATAAAGTCAAATTTGTCATTATAAAAAGCGCTAACGGTCAAAGCCCAGCTTCTCCCTAGATTGGATTTTAGGCCGATCTCATAGCCGACATTCACTTCGGGATTCAGATCAGGATTGCCGAGATTGGCCAGGAAGGACCGATCTTGATAAACAGGGTCGAGCCCCGCATAGACAAAGCGCGGATGCGGTAGGCGCGTCGTATGAGCATAGTTGAAGAATAAAACATGGTTGTCCGTAACGGGAAAGGAGACCCTGAGGCGCGGAAGTAGCCGCACCTTGTAGCGAAGGCCAAGGAGCGGGATCGTGCGGCGCCTGTAGTTAACCCGGACCGACTCCAAAACAGGTGCCAGGGGATCTTCAATAGCTTGATCAACAAAGCGTCCAGGCGCCCAGTACCATAAGCGCGCCCCCAAGCTAGCCACGATCCCCTTATACCGAATCCGATCTTCTACGAAGAAGCCGCCGGTCACCGGCCGCACCCGCCAGATGTCATTAGTAGCCCCGATCCGGTTCGAAGCAAAGGCTTGACCATTGTCTAAACGGATAGGGGCGCCTACCCAAGGCCGCGTCACGTCGATCCATTGATAATACGCCACACGGTTTTCCCAGCCTACGATCCAGAAGTGAGCCGTCGACCGCGGCTGATAAGTGAACTTGGCTTTGAACGTATACTCTTGCGCAAAATGATCATGCCAGAGGGTGGCAATCCCGCCGTTGTTGAATAGACCGATCGGCGCATTCACATAAACGGTGCTGTCACCGGGATTGTAAAGCGTAACAGGATCCGTCACGATGGAAGCCGGATCATAAATCTGTCGAATGACGCTATCCCGAAACGGCCGTCCATTCGCATCCGCCCGAAGGTTGACAAAAAGGCGCGAGAACGTCAGCTCGCCGGTCCAACTCTTAGACAAGACGCGGTTGAATTTCAGGATAGTAAGGTTCGAACGGTGAGTGTAAGTATTGGCGTTATCCGGCTGTAGAGAGAAAAGGTATTGAAAACCTGGAACCATGATCTGATCGCTGCCGATTATCTGCAGGGAACGGGTGTTTTGATTGATCGCCAGACTCTGCTGAATGGTAAGCGCTACTTTGGTACGGTCATCGAGGCGGTACGTGAGCTTGAGGGTGCCTGACCATTTATTATCCTGCCGGGGGGCTAATAGAGCACTTTTGGAGTCAAGCCCAAGGGGCCCCCGTACAAGCTGATAAAGCTGATCCCGGTCTGCCGTCTCTTCTAGCAGACTGCTTCTAAGCTGACGAGCCGTAACCCCAAAATATTCATCGGTGAGGCGAACGTCAAAGCTCGAGAAGAGCGAAAGACGCGTTTTGTTAGTGGCAGAATCCCGCCAGAGCGGCCCGCCAAGCGCAATGTTAAAGATGTCCGTATTCCAACCCTCTCGCTGCCAAACCCCACCCATCTGGTCCCTCATGTAGCGGCCACTAAATCGCCAGCGATCACCGCCCTCTCTCAGGCGCACCGCAACGACACCTGACGTCCCATCACCATACTCGGCATCCATCCCCCCTGTAATCACCTCCATGTCTTCGATAGCTGCTTGCGAGACCTCGACGCCAAAGCCCGTCCCGGCCAGCGGGTCCTGGGCATTCACGCCTTCTATAACGTACTGCGTTTCGTAGACACGCCCCCCTCGAATCTGCACACCATCTAGCGTCTGCGCGACACCCGGCATCAGGGAGGCCATGGTTTGTACATCTACGGCCGTTGTCTGCCGAATTTCTTCTCCACTTACCCGCAAATCGCTCTTGCCTGATTCTAAGTTGACGAGCGGCCGATCTCCGATAATTTCTACCGTTTGTAGGCTCGTACCTACCGCAGAGAGTGGTACGCTTAGCGTGAGAACCTGCTCAGGCTTGAGTGTAAGGTTCGTGAGAATTACTTCGTTATACCCCACGTAGGTCACTCGTAGGCTATAAGTCCCTGGGCTAATGTCTTTGAGCTCAAAGCGTCCATTTTCGTCCGTATAGCCCCCCTTGTAAGTGCCTACGAGTGTCACGGTCGCCCCAATCAAGGGCTCCCTAGTGACTTTATCGGTAACCGTACCTCGGATGACGGTCTTTTGCGCCCAAAGGAGCGTAACAATCGCTATCAATCCCCTCATGGTTGAAAGGCTGTTTGAACCGCTTGCAAAAAGCCAATCCGATCTCCCCCGAGCTGATGAAGCGGTAGGATGCAGAAAATCTGGCGATACTTACCAGGCGTAGTCCCCTCAGGAAAGCCTAAGACGGCGCTTTTCGGGAAGCCGTTGGGCCAAGACTGGCCTGTACCGGTCTGGAGGGTCGGCATCTCATAAAGCACCCGCGCTGTCCCTTTGACGTAAGGCGGATTAATGAGAGACATAAAGTACGGTAAGCCGTTACGGAGATCCGGGAAGGCGGGCTCTTGGGCTGCAACGACCGCATTGGGTGCCAAAAGGCCGTTCTGCACACTAGAGCTAATACTATCCATGGGCCCCCAGCGAAAAATCGGCGAGAAGGTAGAGATAGTACTAAGGATCTGGCTGCAAATAAAAAGGCGCCCCCCGCTATTGAGATAGGTTTGGATGACCTGCTCGACCTCTTCCAAACGGCTGAAACCGCCCTGGTCTGTCAGCCAAAAAATACGAGGATACAGCCGAAAGAGGTGTATCCAAGTGGGATTATAAAGGGGATGCAGGTTGCCGACTTGGCGGAGGTTCCAATGGTCATAGCTGCCCCAAGCCGCCGTGAAATCTGGGTCGAGATTAGCGAGGGCAGAGGCGTCACCCCACCCATCCAGCACCAGCCAGTCGCTTGCCTGCGGTCGAATGTAAATAGGCTTGGTGCTATCAACCTCTGAAAAGAGGTTACCGTTATCCTTGGCTCGGAAGTAGAGCCGGACTGTATCGCTCAAGGGTAACGCCTCCGGAATCGTCAAAATGGGCGTTAGGCTCGTGCCGCCATAGATGCGAGTAGGTGAGACGGCCCGGGGGTTATCGGAGACAAAGGAAAGCAAGGTGTTGCGCGGGGATAGCGCACGCCAGGGGCTATTCGGGCCAATTCGCACATAAAGCGAATCGAGGGTTTCAGAGCCATCCAAGTCATCAACCTGCAGGGATACGGTCAGCACTGGAAAGGTTGTGTCAGGAAGGCGGACAACCGCATCGATATAGCAAGTCGGCGGCGTATTGCGCAGAGGCACCTGTAAGCGCACAGGCGGTTCCGTCCTGAGCCCATCATTGTCGAGGGCTCGCAGCTCAAAAGTGATATCTTTTTCAACCTCTCCCGTCTCAAAAGTCACGACAAACGTACTCTCCTGCGCCGTGGTAAAGGCCCAGGGCCCGCCGTCTTTACGAAGTTCATACCCCACCACATAGCCATCCGGATCATCGCCACTCCAGGCCAGCTTGAAGCGGGAGGGAAGCCGGTCCATCCCAGATAGCCCGATAGAATCTACAAAGAAGCGGGCCACCGGGGCGAGCTTGGGCTTAGGGTTGTCTGCCTTGCGACAAGCTACGGCTGCTAGTAGTACGAGCCCTAAGAGCCTAAAGCGCATCCTTGCAAAGGTAAAAGGGCTACGTTAGAGAGAAGTTAGAACGTCACCAGATAAGAGCCACACTCCCCCACGTGAAACCCGAGCCAAAAGCCGCTAAGACAACCTTATCACCTGGCCTGAGGCGCCCGTTTGCTTGGGCTTCATATAAACAAATCGGTATACTGGCCGCCGTCGTATTGCCGTACTTGTGTATATTGTTGTAAAACTTCTGCTCAAGGGGAAGGCCCAGGTTTTCCGCTACAGCCTGCACGATTCGAAGGTTGGCTTGGTGTAGTACAAATAAATCTACCTCCCCAGGTGACCAGCCCTGGGCAGAAAGGACGGCCTGGATCGCTTCGGTCATGCGCTGAACAGCATGTCGAAAGACCTCCCGACCATTCATATACGGACGCGTGCCATGACTGCCGGGGATCCGGTGATCGCGCTGTCGTGAGGAGGGCTCCGCTATACATAACTCCATCGCATAAGCCCCTTGACTAAAAAGGTGAGTCGACAAAATACCTCGCGCTTCTTCACCCGCCTCCAAGAGCAGAGCCCCAGCCCCATCCCCGAAGAGCACCCCAACAGTACGCCCCTCTGGCGAGTAATCAATCCATGTAGACTGGACCTCTGCCCCAACGACCAGAATCCGCTTGTACATGCCTGAGCGGATATATTGATCCGCTACGCTAAGGCCATAGATAAAACCAGAACACTGCATCCGGATATCTAACGCAGGGGTCGTTTCGAGGCCCAGCCGATACTGAAGCAAAACCCCACTTCCAGGGAAATAGAGATCGGGACTTAGCGTGGCAAAGATGATAAGGTCCAATTCTTGGGATGACCAGCCTGCCTTTTGGAGCGCCTCTTGGGCTGCATAGTAGCCTAGCTCAGCTGTACTGGCCGGCTCATCTATCCAGCGACGCGCTTTGATCCCCGAGCGTGTCACTATCCACTCATCGCTAGTATCCCAGTACTGCGTTAGCTCTTCGTTTGTCACAATCCGCGGCGGAACATACATTCCTATGGAACGGACTATACTACTAGGCATGCACAAAGATAAAGAGCATAAATTGTCAGATCTGGCGGAGAAGGCGCTGCAGAACTTTCTCAAAACGTTTCACATCCACGATCAAATCCGCAATGTCCATGATGGTCCTAAAAGGTTCTGATAACGACCTGCAAAGTAGCCGCTCATATGGATGACCCAAGACACAAGCTAAAAACTCATAGGGAGCGTGTACAGGGTTCTTAGCTAAATACAGTTCTAATACCCAACTACCTGAAGGCATAAACAGCACATTCGTTAGACCGGCCCCGTGAATAGAGATTATCAGCTTTGCTGTCGAGAATAAGAAAATCTGCTCCTTCAGAGATAGCTTTTCTGCATATATCACCTCGATGCCGTACTTTTGTAGAATAGGTAATAATTCCTCTTCATTGGAGACTTTGCGTCGAGTAGCATACCGTCGGCTGACATAAAGCAAGCGATGGGGAGGAGAGGATAGAATCCCGAGCTTATCAAAAAAGCGCTCCCGAAGGGCTTCCAGATGGCTAGGATTACTATAACCAGACCAAGGATTTTCTGGTATCTCCAGAGTTCTCAGCCAGAAATTAGAATTAGGTGGAATTGCATGTATTTTCTTTATGCCTAAGATCTCCAGGCTTTCAAAGGCAAAGCTTGGATAATTTTCTGGGATGAGTAAGATCTTTTCATGTGGGTCTGAGATATGAAGCAAGCGCACTAGAGACTCCATCATCCAGTGGTAATACCCATTACTCCAGTGATTATGGATAATATAGGCCTGCTCTGAGAAGCGGGGAAACCGAGTGAGCTGAGTTAGGGCTTTGTAAAGAGCATACAGGTGAAAGTGCTTCTTAGGTATCCCATCAAAGACGGAATGAGGAACGAGCTTCAGCCCTTTGAGAACGATGCCTGTAGGGATAAGCAGCACATTCCGGAAGGTTCCGACGGAAAGATGGGCCTTATACGTAGGCATAAAAGGGGAAAAAGGATTAGCGGATGCGAAAGGCGCTATCCTGTGCTAGAGCCAGGCCAGTGGTAATCTCTACCCGTTCAACCTTGGCGGCAGGCGAGCCTCGATGGGCCCATTGGACGAACTGCTGCACGGCCTCTAAGGATCCCTCCACTTCGGCAGTGACCGAGCCGTCTGGCTCATTTTGGACATAGCCTCCCAGTCCCAGCGCTTGCGCAGTCATTTGGGCATACTTCCGGAAAAAGACACCCTGTACGCGCCCATAGATGTGAAGGCGATAACGGACGCGCTCCGCCATAGGGTTAATTCAGCCGCTCAAAAATACCTGCAATGCCCTGCGGTCACTAGACCATATTTCCCCCCGCGCCGACGCAGTTCGTTTAGGATCTGGACGGTGAGCTTAGCCCCGGTACACCCGAGAGGATGGCCGAGGGCAATAGCCCCCCCATTCACATTGAGCCGATCAACGGGCAGGTCGGCCAGCTTGACGACGGCCAAACTTTGCGCCGCAAAAGCTTCATTGAGCTCGATAAGGTCGATATCTGCTAGGGAGAGCCCAGCTCGGCGCAAGGCCTTGGGGATTGCTTCCACTGGGCCGATACCCATGTAACGCGGTTCGACGCCAGCCACCGCATACCCGCGCAAGACAGCGATAGGCTTGAGCTCATGCTGTTTTAGAAAGCGTTCACTCACGACCAGCACGAAGGCAGCCCCGTCCGAGGTCTGAGAGGAATTACCCGCTGTGACCCGGCCATTAGCAGCAAAGACGGGCTTGAGCTTGGCCAGAGCCTCTAGGCTGGTATCGGCGCGGGGGCCTTCGTCGGTATCGTGTACATAGCGACTCTCCTGCCGCTTACCCTTTACGACACGGACATCCAGCACCTCGAGTGGGACGATCTCGTCCTTGAACCGGCCTGCCTGGATAGCCGCTATCGCCTTTTGATGAGACTGTAACGCAAAGGCATCCGATTCCTCCCGACTAATACCATACTTCTGCGCTACGGCTTCCGCCGTCATGCCCATGCCGAAGTACCAGTCGGGCACTTGCAACGCATACTCGTAATTAGGCACGATACGCCAGCCCCCCATGGGAACAAGCGACATCGTTTCGGTTCCGCCCGCTAAGATGGCATCCGCATCCCCAGACCGTATTTTCGCGACAGCCATGGCGATGGCTTCCAGCCCAGATGCACAATACCGGTTGATAGTCGCAGCCGGCAAGGGGGTTCCTATCGCCTTGAGGGCAATATATCGGGCCATATTCAGCCCCTGCTCCGCTTCGGGAATGGCGTTTCCACAAATTAGATCATCAATGGCGGTCGCGAAACCGATATGAGGCAGATCTTGTTTGATACGCTCAATAACGGCAACAGCCATGTCATCTGGTCGAACGTTTCGAAGGCGTCCCCGCGGGGCTTTACCAATGGCTGTACGATAGCCAGCTACCAGGTAGGCTTCTTGCATAGGACAAATATACGTTTAGGCGGAGAGACGAAAGACTTCTCCCCCTGGGGTGACCTCCATTTGAAGCGTGCCTGCGATGAGGTACTTGATGAGAATCTTACGAGCCTTCCAAGCTCGGCGGCGCCCGAGAAGGGCCTGATACGTAGTCTCATTGATAGTAGGATGAGTCCTGAGATACTCTAAGAGAATATGCTCTTCCTGCCGAAAGTAGATACGCTGGGGTTTCTTTTCGGCCCTCCAGAACTCTTCTAAAAAGCCCCCGGCCAGACGGGTCTGATCGGCCACCCGCACATAGGCCCGGGGCTTGTCGTCCTCCTCTAGGGCGTAAAAGGGGCGTTCGGCGGGCCTAGGCGGCACGTAAATTTCTAGAAGCGCCTTCCCGTCTATCTCGTAGGTTCGAGCTTCAAATGAAACAGGGGGCATGACATAGCGCCGGGCCGCCAGGTCAATCATGTGATATTCCTGCTCGGGATCGATGCCTAGGATGCGCCCATTGTCTTTGACGCCGATGAGCAGGCTCCCACCCTGGGTATTTGCAAAAGCAGCCAACGTCCGGGCAATCTTTCTAGCGCTATCGATGCGCTGCTTGAAATCGAGCTGTAGCCCTTCCCCCTGTGCGATGCGTGCTAGCAGGGAGGCCACTTCCCCCCCTCGCATGTCAAACAAAGGTACGGGTTTTACGCCGTATGTTTGCAGGGTGATTGCCCTTGATGGAATGGTTATCCTAGTCACCGGCGGCAGCCGTGGCATAGGTCGCGCTATCGTAGAGACGCTTGCTCAGGCTGGTGCCAGGGTCGCTTTTACCTACCGGGGTGCTACCGCAGCGGCCCAGGCGCTCGTTGAGGCTTATCCGGCGCACGTGCGGGCTTATCAAGCCGATGTCACCGATGGTAGTCGAGCAGAAGCCATCATCGAAGAGATTGTACAAACCTGGGGACGGCTGGATGGCCTCGTCAATAACGCCGGCATTACGCAAGACAACCTTCTCCTGCGACTCACCGAAGCGCAGTGGGATGCTGTGATGACTACAAATCTAAAAGGTCCATTCTTGTACACCAAAGCAGCCCTCAAGCTCATGCTCCGCCAACGAAAAGGCAGTATCGTTAATATAAGCTCCATCGTGGGTCTAAGTGGTAACCCCGGCCAGACAAATTACGCAGCCGCAAAGGCCGGCCTCATCGCTTTCACCAAGTCCCTAGCTAAGGAGGTGGGCTCTCGCAATATCCGAGTCAATGCGATAGCCCCAGGCTTTATCCAAACTGATATGACAGCCAACCTACCTGCCGAAGGCTGGAAAGATCGCGTAGCCTTAGGACGGCTCGGGCAGCCAGCCGAGGTCGCTACCGTGTGCGCCTTCCTGCTTTCCGACGCCGCTTCTTATATCACGAGCCAGGTCATCGTCGTAGACGGCGGAATGCTATAAGTCCTAAAGCCCCTAAGCCGACTACGCTATAAACTATTCGACTAACTAAGGGCCCGCCCCCCCCCAGAATAAGAAGTAAGCCCACTAACCCAATCCCTACGCCTACCCCAGTCAAGGGAAAAGCGCCTTGTAAGTGCCTCCGCCCCAGAAAGAGCGAAACAGAAACCATGGCACCGTAAGCTAATAGCGTTACCCAAGCACAGGCCCAGTAGCCATAGCGCGGAATGCCCCACAGGTTTCCTACTAGGGTGATCAGGCTACCTATAGCTGTAATACCTAGACCTGCATCTGGGCGCTGCTTGAGCTTATACCACACGGAGGCCTGTACTAAAGAGCCCATAAGCAGATTCGCAAAAAGTAGAAGGGGCACTACTCCGAGCGCAGACCAGTACAAAGGTGGCAGAAGCGGTGCAGGCAGCAGCCCACCCCAAGTTGTAGTTAGCAATGGCTGTACCCAAAGACCTATACAAAGCACCCCGCTAAGGCTGACCCAGTGGAAGGCTTCCCAACTGCGGGCATACAAGCGCGCATTTCCGGCCGCCTCCCGTAAGAAAAGAGGCTCCGCTGCTTGCCGATAGGCTTGTACGAAAAGTGCTAATAGCGTGGCCACTTTGTAGGCTATACCGTATAAGGCTGTTTGAATGCGGTCATGCTGCGCTAATAGGATGCGATCCAATACATCATTGGTAGCGCCCAGAAGACCCATTCCCGCCAGCACCGCCCCATATCGAAGGAGCGTCCCATAGCTAGGCGTTCTTTCTGTAAGTGCTTCTGTGAGCGGTGCCCAAGCCAGCGCCCAGACCAGCTTAAAAAGCGAAGCAAAAAGATTAGCCCCTAAAATATAAGCCAAGCCATACCCTTTCCAGCCGACCCCATAAATATTGAGAGACAGGAGCAGGAACACATGAGCCAGTTGAATGGTGGCATAACGAAGCGGACGCCCCATGGCGCGCTGATGAGCCAGCGCTAAAGCAGCCCAAGCGTCCACGCTCCAGATGCCGATCGCATACCACAGCAAGGCCTCGCGGCCCGCATAGCCTATCGCTTCGCCCCATAAGGGAAGGCTTAGCCCTAGCCCGAAAGCAGTGAGACCACCTAAGCCTAAGCTAAGTCCAAGCGCCCGACGAAACACCCCCGGCGCTTGCTTACTAAACCGAAAATAAGCCGTCTCCATCCCCAAGCTCGCCCAAATAGAGCCAAAAACGATATAAGCGTAGAGCTCATTGAGTCGACCAAACTCCTCGGGAGCCAACCGATAAGCATACAAGGGCGTAAGAAGCCAGTTTAAGAACCGCCCCAGTACGGTAGTGAGACCATAAATCAAGCTATGATAAGCTAATCGCCGCAGCACCCCGCGCAAAGGTAAAGGCCGAGCCCCTTGCGGATATTAGCGCTTGACATTCAACCGACCTCCTCAAAGCGGGAAGCCCCCCATAGGGGGGCAAAACCCAGACCACCCAACTAAAGACCCCTTAGAAGCGAATCCGGATGCCGCCGCCCACGTCAAACCGTATGCCTTCCGCAGTCAGCGGCTTTTGGAGAGCGACCTCGCCAAAAAGCTCGATTACACTGATCGGCACTAGCAAGCCGCCTCCGATATGCCCCAGAAGGTCACTTGAACCGCCTTCGGGGCGATAAGCGAATCGCATCCCCGCATCGAGATAGGGACTAACCACCACGCTCCGGCGGTAGCAGACCCCACCGCTACACCCTCCCCCCACCTCAAATAACGTCTGTACAGAAACGCCAGCCATGTATCCACCTCGCCCGAAAAGCCCCCCCATCACCGTCATGCCTACCCGCGAAAAATCTCCCCCCACCATGAAGCGCGCATTCACCGCGCGAATGCCCTCCTTGCTTACATAGACACCAATGGCTCGGCTGCCATCATCTTGGGCGAGCGCTACGCTCAAGCCCATCAGAAACCCGAGAATTTTTAGCTCGTTGCGCATAACGCTAGGTATACGCTGACATTAGGCCTAGGGTTGCACGGCAGCCGCCGGCCGGGCTTTAGACAGGCTTAGTTAGCAAGCCCCAAATCGGCCGGCTTGAGTCCAGCTAGGGTACCAGAGCTCATGAGCACGACCACCAGCGGCCCCCGCGCAAGCCGCTTTTTGAGCGCAGAAATCAGCGTTTCCCGATCTGTAAACCAGAGAGCCCGCTTGAGCCGAAGCGCAGCCTGAAGCGAAGCAAGTGAATCTAGCCCCTTGCTTTGAGCGACTAAAGGCTCCACGTAAAACCATCGCTCGTGTGCTTTTCGGAGCGCAGCCCGGTACTGCCTAGCAAACGCAGGCATGAGACTGCTATAGGTATGCAGTTCCAGAACGCTTAGGATGGTGTAGGAAGGAAACGTTTCTTGAACGGCCTGGAGCGTAGCGGTGACTTTGCTAGGCGCATGTGCGAAATCCCGCACCACGACGAGCTGTGGGCTGCGATGCCACACCACCTGCCGACCAGCTGGCAAGCGGAATGTACTTAGGATTTCTGCAAAGGCCTTATCCTCTACCCATATTTGCTGGAGAAGCTTCCACACCGCAGAGACATTGAGAAGGTTATAGCGTCCCCAGAAGTGAAGAGGCGCCACTCGTCGCCCAACCCGTACGTACCAAACGCCCTCCCGAATAAAGTACGGCAACGGCCCATAAGGCTGAATGTGATGATGACCGGGTCTAAGCTGCTTTTCCACAAGCGAGCGCAAACGAGGATCTAACTGATTATACACACACAGGCCGCCCTTAGGCAGCTGCGCGAGGATAAACGCAAAAGCCGCTTCATAACTCTCGGGAGTCGGATACGCATTGGCATGATCCCACGCGATCCCCGTGCAGATGAGCCAATGCGGACGATAGACAG
Organism: uncultured Sphingobacterium sp.; assembly: GCA_964489015.1. GTDB lineage: Bacteria > Bacteroidota > Bacteroidia > SpSt-205 > SpSt-205 > JAPYWM01. Next base: position 33,358 of record CAZAXD010000006.1, read on the forward strand.
CGGCCTTGGGCTGCAGGTTATAAGCGGAGGCGGGGTATTCATCTCCTTCTAAGATGATCGTCGGGGCCTCTGAGAGGGAAAGCGTGAGCTCGGTATCTGGGGGAGGCGCCCCCGCTAGCCAGTCTGTAGGCAGACCTAACTGCCGAAAAGCATAAGTCAGAAGGGCTGTAGTGGTGGTTTTGCCATGGCTCCCCACGACGCTAATGCGATGTTTCTGGGCTGCAAACTGACTAATGAACGTGGGCATATCCACGATAGGCCTTCCCAAGGCTTTGGCCTGCACAAGCTCGGGGTTGTCAGCCGCCGCATGCTTGCCTACGATCACAAGGTCGATAGCGGGGGTAATGTGATCGGGATCCCACCCTATACGAGCTGGCAAAAGCCCCTCAGCCGCCAAGCAGCTACGGGCCGGGTCTTCTAAGCGATCATCAGACCCCGTTACCTGATACCCCTGACGCCTTAGCTGAATAGCCAAAGCATGCATGACACTGCCGCCAATACCGATCACATGCACCCGTTGCACCGCCCAAAGTTAGTACCTTCGAGGAGCCAAGCGGCTTCGCATATGCGGATTCTAATCACGGGCATTCGGGGACTAGTGGGTCACCATACGTGGTCGGTTTTGCAGGCTCAGCAGACAGGCCATCTGCTGGGGACTGGCCTCCGCGCAATCTCGGACACGGCCCCTTATCCTTACTATTCAGCCGACCTACGTTCGGCAGAGGCTGTCGACGCCCTGATTCGCTGGGCCCGACCCGACGTTGTGCTACACCTAGCAGCGATGACCCTCGTAGATGCCTGTCAAGAAAATCCCACCCTCTGCTGGGAACACAATGTCCAGGCCGTCCGCAATCTACTAGCTAGCCTAACGGATCGAAACCCTAGAGCGCATTTTATTTTCGTATCGACGGACTTTGTCTATGACGGCTTTATAGCGGAAGGGTGTCTCTATCAGGAAACTGACCCAGTCGCTCCGATCTCTGTGTACGGTGCCAGTAAACTCGCCGCTGAATGGCTCGTACGTGGCTACAGTGGCCCCTGGGCCATTGCACGCACATCGCTTATTTATGGGGAGGCGCCTTACCTGACGAGAGACAACATCTACCTACGCATTCGGAGCCAGCTAGCGAGCGGACGTGACCTAAGCCTTTTCATTGATCAGATTCGTACCCCAACGTGGGCTTATGATTTAGCCCAGGGCCTGTATCTAATCCTAAAGCATGGGGCTGAAGGCGTTTTTCACCTAGCCGGTCCCTCGATAGAAACACCGTTCTCCTTTGGACAAAAAATTGCCCAAGCCTATAACTGGTCCTCAGAGACCATACGGCCGCTAACGGGCGAAGAGTTTCGACAGATAGCGCCTCGCCCCCTACGAAGCCCCCTCTCTATCGAAAAAGCTCAACGACTTCTAGGCTATAGCCCGCACGACACCCACGCGGCTCTACAGAAACTGCGCCAAAACTGATGCCCACCTACGCCGGGTTGCATACGTACATCGCCTCCGCTGGTTCGGGAAAAACTCAGACCCTTGCCCAAGCTGTCGTAGATTCCGTCCTGCGCGAGCCGCATAAGGGGGTCTTAGCGGTCACTTTCACCGTCAAGGCAGCGGGGGAGCTTCGCCAGCGCATCCTACGGCTCATAAAAGAACAAAGTCCTGGGCTTCTGAAGCCCCTTATTTTGGGCCAGCTGTTACTAGAGACCAGTACCCTGGATAGTCTGATTCGGGGCCTTTTTCTCCATTTGGCTCCGTTTCTCATGCTGCCGGCTGAGGAACGCCTCATCGTGGAGGAGCCGGACTGGCTCCGCTTCGAAACGGAAATCCTGACCCTGCTCTGGCATGAGGTACTAGCTAATCGTTCGCTGCGTCGTGATCTAGTAAGTCGCCTCCACGGGGATCAGTACGAACACCTGCCTAATTACAAGCGGATTTTTCTCCAGCAAGTCCGGGAAGTTATTGCACAAGGACCCATCCGTACTTCGATCGAGAAAGCCCTAGCACACCCTTCGGCCTTAGAGGACCCCTTCGTGACTCGCGCCCAGCTAGACTTTACCAAAGCGACTCAGGAACTCATAACCCCAGCCCTCCTAACCCTTATCGAAGATTTGGTCATAGCCTACCGTCAGCGGCATCAAACGCTCTTTCTGAGTGACATTCAGTACATCATGGAGTTAGCTGCGCAGAATCTACCGCTCCATGTGGCTTACCCCTATCGCCACTATGGTCATATTTTGGTAGACGAGGCGCAGGACACGAGCCCGACCCAGTGGCGCATCCTTACCCCGCTCATGAAAGAGATTTTAGAAGGCCAAGGGCGGGTAACGCTCTTAGGCGATCCTAAGCAGGCTATTTACGCTTGGCGAGAAGCAGACCCTACCCATCTGCTCACATGGGCCCAGTTAGGCCTTGTACACCCGCTCAGCATCAACTACCGAAACCATCGCCGCCTGGTAGCGTTTAACAATGGGCTTTATGCCCGCTTGCAGGCTGCCTTTGCTCGGTGCCTCTCGCTCAAGAGCCGAGCCAGCAAAGCCGATAAACAGCGGTATGCGCGCCAGCGCGCTGCTTTGGCGCATATTAGTGAGATTTATAAGGGCCATCGCCAGAAACCCGCTCGTCGCCATCGACCAGCTAAGCGCGGCAGGCGCCCTCTCATTCGCCTAAGAGGCTACACGCAAGAGGTGTATTTAGCGCAAAGTCTGCAAAGAGCTCTCAAGCTGCTACAACGGCGTGGTGTGCCCCCCAAAGAGACAGCTTTCTTAGTGCGCCGTAACGAAGACATGCCATGGCTAAACCGCCTCCTGCCAGGCTATAATCTCCAACTCACTGCTAAAAAGCTCGGCGAAGTGCCTTCCATCCAGGCGCTATTCCGCTTCCTGAGTGCGGGCCAATCGGATCAAGCAGCGTATATGTACCTAAGAAGTACTGGGCTCCCTTTGGACACCTGGAAGCAAGCCTTAGCCCAAGCCGAAACCCCGATACAATATTGGGAACATTTTCGCCTGTTAGCGGAGGCTATTCTTCAGGTCCAACGCGGGGAAAAGCTTTTTTGGGAAACCCTTCTTGATCGGTTGTGGAGCTTTTGGGGTGAAACAGGTGTGATTTCGATTTCTCAAACTATAGCCTGGTGGGAAACGTACGGCCAAAAAGTAAGCATCGAAGTTCCTATTCTAAACGATACGTACCCTGTACTCACGATTCATAAAGCCAAAGGCCTTGCTTGGGAAGCTGTGATTTTACCCAAGGTAGACTGGGCACTCTTTGAGTATACCAGCCGGAAACGCCGATGGTACCCTGTCGATAATATAGAAGCCTATTTAGCCGATTATTTGCGCATACTTTTGGATATAAGGCCAGACGTACGGTGTACGCTTGAGCTCCCTTTCAAGGTCGCAAGTTCTGATGACCGCTTAGCCTCTCTGTATGAAATGGATTACCAGGCCGCTGTGCTGGAAAATCTCAATCTCCACTATGTGGCAACGACTCGACCCCGTAGCGTGCTGCTGATATATTATCCTATTCCCAAAAAGCCCAAGGAGACCCTCCCCGAATCCTGGGAGGAAGCCTGGCACTTAATGCGAGAAACCTATGTCTAAAGCGAATCCGGCTCTACCTCGCGGTTGGCGCGGGGTGCTACTCGCCCTAGGTATCGTATTTGGTGATATAGGTACTTCCCCTTTATACGTACTAGATGCACTCTGTCGGGGCGAAGTTATCTCCGAGGAAGTGGTCATGGGGGGGGTATCGCTGATTTTTTGGGTGATGACCTTGCTAGTCACGGTGAAATATGTGGTCTTTGTACTTAGGGCAGACAATCATGGCGAAGGGGGCATATTTGCCTTGTATGCGCTTCTAAGGGGGGTCGCACCGGGAGTCATGCCGCTGGTGATCTTGGCAGCGGCGATGAGTTTTGCTGACAGTATCTTCACCCCAGCCATCTCGGTCACGTCGGCGGTGGAGGGGTTTCAGCTACACATGCAGAGTATTGCTGTGGTGCCCATCGTGCTTATCATTATAACTGGGCTCTTTTTTATTCAACAATTTGGTACAGAGTGGGTGGGGCGCTTCTTTGGACCGGTCACGCTAATATGGTTTGTCTTTATTGCGAGCATGGGGGCCTTTCACATCTGGGAAAATCCCCTCATCCTACAGGCCCTGAACCCGTGGTATGCTTGGCACTTCTTAGCAGAACATCCGGGCGGCCTGTTGTTATTGGGAGCGGTATTTCTCACCGCCACGGGTGTAGAAGCGCTGTATGCAGACCTGGGACACGTAGGGCGGAGCTCGATTCGACGGGCGTGGGCCCTTGTCAAGCCGGCTCTGCTTTTATCGTATTTCGGGCAAGGGGCATGGCTCCTGACCTACAAGCGCGGCCTTCAGCTAGGAGCCTTTGAGAAGCCTTTTTACGCTATGCTACCAGAAGGCTGGCTCTTAGGCGGGGTAGCTATCGCTACGCTGGCGACCATTATCGCTAGCCAGGCCACGATTAGCGGCGCTTATACCATCTTTAGTGAGGCCATGCGACTAGGCTTCTGGCCCCGCATGCGCATTTTATACCCGGCCATTACCCGCGGCCAGATGTATGTTCCTTTCATTAACTGGAGTCTCTGGAGCATCATCGTGATTGTAGTGCTGACCATGCAGCGCTCCAGTGCCATGGAAGCCGCCTATGGCACAGCCATCAATATCGTGATGCTCACAACAACGGTGCTATTCTCCACCCTGCTTTTATACCGATACCGTGCCAAAATGGCTAGCCAACTGCCGTTTTTCATATTCGTCTTTGGGCCCATAGAGCTACTCTTTCTATATGCGAATCTGCATAAGGTATCAGAGGGGGGCTGGGTAGCCCTTTTGGTAGGCGGGCTGGTAATCGTGGTCATGGGGATATGGACACTAGGCGAACGCATCAAGCGGCGCTTTTCTGATTTAGTAGACATCAACCCGTACATAGCGCGTATCCGAGCTCTTCGGTCCGACCCCACCGTACCCTATTACGCGGCTCATCTGGCCTGCTTGACCATAAGCCCAGCTCCGCAGAAGCTCGAGCACCGCTTGCTGTACGCCCTTCTGCAGCGCCAGCCCAAACGGGCCCATACCTACTGGTTCTTACACGTTCATGTCACAGACAGTCCTTTCGAAGCGACCTATACCCTACACACCTACGAGAAGGGCTACCTGTACCGAGTAGACTTTTACATCGGCTATAAGCTCCAACCGCCCCTCAGTTTGCTTTTGCGCCAGGTTATCGAGACTCTGACGCAAAAAGGGGAACTAGATATTTTGAGTCCTTATCCGAGCCTGCGCCAGTTTGGCCAGCCAGGCGATTTTCGCTTTCTCATGGTTCGTCGCTTGTTTAACTTTGACCCGCGATTTTCACCTTCGACACGATTCTTTTTACAGCTATATAACTTCTTTGACCGCGTATCGCTTTCGGCAGAAGCGGTTTATGGGCTAGAACTTGCCAGTGTAGCCCGAGAATATATTCCGCTTACGACTCCTACCATTCCCCCAGAGCTGCGCTTAAGATTACGAGACTGATTTGGTATCTTTGCCTAAATGTCTTTGATTAGATGGGCCTCTTTTTGCATTTTATGGGGGATAAGTTTGGGACAGCCGCGCCTACGGCTATTAGCGGGGACATACCTTAGGCCGGTGGGGGCGGACTATGCCCCTCCCCCGCCTATTGGCTTTCCGTACCTAATGGAATCCCGTCTATATCAGGACCGGCGCTTGCTTCGGCTCATCGCGCAGGCAGAAGCCGAAGAGGACCTGCGTCGTTTAGATAGCCTACTAGGGCACTATGTGACACACTTTCACATTACAAACTTTCAAGATACGCTTTCACTCAACCTACTCTGGCGCTGGGCTCAGGTCAAAGAGGCTTTAGGGGATACGGCTATTAGCGCTTATTTATATGGGCTATGCATCAAAAATATGCATCAAGCCCCTTCCGAGATTCGCCTAGCCTATCGACGCTTGCAGGAGCGGTGGCGCAGTGAGTGGGTGCCCCTGGAATATTACAAGAAAATCGCGCGCCTCCGTCAAAAAGTAGATACGCTTGCGCCACCCAAAGGCGTACTGCTAAGCTTAGGACCGCATATCAACTCCCCGCATCCCGATTATGCGCCCTACATGCATCCCTCTGGGCAAGTTTTGCTGTTTACCTCCCGGCGGGAAGCGGTCTTGACTGCTATAGACCCCGACCAGCTCCAAAACGAGGAGCTATACTACGTCCAGCGCGACTTTGTACGGGGGGGGTTTCGTCCGGCCGAGCGTTTCCGGGACGTCATCAATAGCCCTTACAACGAAGGCTCCGCCTGTCTCAACGAGGATGGGACCCTACTCATCTTTGCGCGCTGTGATGCGCCAGACGGGTTTGGCTCTTGTGACCTCTATGTCTCGCAGTACGAAGAGGGACGTTGGACTACTCCTAAAAACCTCGGCCCTCTCCTCAATAGCCCCGGCTGGGATTCCCATCCCTTTTTAGCCCCGGGGGATACCCTGCTGTTTTTTGCTTCCAATCGAGCGGGCGGCTTTGGTCAATCAGATATTTACGTCTCACGCCGTCGACCCGATGGTAGCTGGGATACGCCTTCCAATTTAGGACCCGCCATTAACACCGCCGGGGACGAGGTGACACCTTATTTTTATGCCACGCACCAAACTTTATACTTCAGTTCGACGGGGCAGCCGTTCACTTATGGCGGCTATGACATTTACAAGAGCCGATGGGCCGATACGTACTGGGAAGAGCCTCGCAATTTAGGGCCGCTTGTCAATACCGATGGAGACGAATACTACTTCACCATCGATGGCCGCGGTAACAAGATCTACTACGCCAGAGCTTCCCGGAAGGACCTCCGCAATTTCGACCTGTACTCCTTCGAACTGCCCATGGAAGCGCGTCCGGATGCATACACCCGACTCAGCGGCTATCTCATAGACTCCGCCTCGGGCAGACCGCTTACCGGTATCGTTATCGCCATCGACCTCACCGAAGGCACCGAGATCACCCCCGTGATCGCCAACCGATTTGGCTACTTTGAGTTTCAGCTCATCCAGAATCGCCAATACCAGCTCATGATCTTGGATACGCACCTCATCCGAATTCCGGACACCCTCTTAGTCTTAGATGACTCGACCTATAGTCTCTTTTTGAGCACAGCCGAGCTTCAACGGCCCTACGTATTCGAGAGTCTGCAATTCCCAACCAATAGCGCGGAGATCACCACCGAAGACTACCTGCGTTTAGATTACATAGCTGGCTTTTTACAGAAATATCCCTTTGTACGGCTTCGGATTGAAGGCCACACCGATGCTACAGGCGATCCTAACCATAATCAGAAGCTTTCGCAGCAGCGCGCAGAAAACATTCGGCGGTACCTTCTCAGTGTAACGGGGCTTCCGCCTGACCAGATCATAGCCGTTGGGTATGGCAGTAGCCATCCGCTTGTGCCTAATACTACAGAGGCTAACCGCGCCCGCAACCGGCGAGTGGAGTTTGTCCTGGATATCCCCCCGGAAAAGCTTCTGTTGATGCGTTTGGATTATCTCTATGGCGAGGATTGGGATATAGATCTGCCAACACCCGCTGACGAAGGGTCAGCAGCAGACTTTCCCTTGGACCCAGAATTCCAGCTTCCGGAGTTAGAAATGCCAGAGCTCGAGACAGAATTTGAACGGCCGATCACCCAGGGCGAATACGACCCCCCCCTGATAGAAGACCTAGAAGACGACTAAGCGAGGACCTTGAAGGCCCGTTCCTGCGCAGTAAACTGCCCCAGAGTCTGCGCCAAGGCATCAAAAGTGGGCTCCAGGTGTGCTACCGCTTCTTCCTCGGAAGCTTGGGCTAGGCCTTGCAATCGGGCCAGCAGACCGGGACTCTTTTCCTCAAGGGGCCATAGCGCTGCCAGCTTATCGACAAGCCGCGCTTTTCGGAGCACCTCCCAACCATCTAATAAATGGCGATGCCGGGTCCCCTCCCAAATATCCGTTATGAGAAGTTCCCGCAAAAAGCGCTCCGGTGCAAACTCGGCTAGGATTCCGAGGCCCCCCCAGATTTCGATATTCCAGCGCGCGGCTTCTATGGCTATTTTAGAGGTCCAGTATTTTGCTAAGTGAGAAATCAGTCGAAAGATAGCATAGCGCTCTGAATAGGGTGGTCGTTCGAGCCAGACTGTTTCTAGCCACTGCTCCGCTAGCCACGCCAGCGCCCCCGCATGACATAAACGCTGATAGTGATAGGCGAGTTCACGGACAAATAAGGGCTGTTCACTTAGACGCTTACCAAAGAGGACCCGACTGCTTGCAAATTTATAGGCCTTTCGCAAGGCATGGAGGGCATGCGCGACCACACCGATCGCGTTAGAGACCCGCGAAAAGTTAAGCACCTCTAAGATGTAATAAATTCCCTGTGCGGCTTCGCCGACGAGGTACGCTTCAGCTTGGCGCAGCTCTACCTCGCCGGTCGGCACGCTACGAGTGCCGATTTTGTCTTTTAGGCGGCGAATGAGATAATTCCGGCCGCCCGTGCGCCGCTCCCTCGGTATCACAAAAAGGGCTAGTCCTCGTACGCCAGCGGGAGCGCCTTCTGGGCGGGCGGCCACGACCGCCAAGTCAGCCCCTACATTGCTAGCGAAGTATTTCTCGCCCTCTAGATACCACTGCCCCTGCACTTGACACGCACGCGTATGGACATGGGCCCCCAGGTCCGATCCGCCTCCAACCTCAGTCATCCAGGTAGCCCCTTGCCAGAAAGGCGGCTCGGTACGTCCAAGCCCCCCTAAAAAGCCCTCCCGCTGCTCCCCCTGAAAGTACTTGTACAAAGGTACCCAGGTCGACAACGTCACGGTGTACGGGCAGTATAACCCCGGATCATAGTAGCTCGCCACAAACCCCAGTTGATAAGCCAACCGCAAATCATGACGCAGCGCTACCTCCGAGACGATACCCGCGGCATAACCAGCTGACAGGAGGTAATAGTAAGAAGCCGGATACAAAATCTCATCAACGCGCTCCCCACGTTCATTAAACTGCCGGAGGTGAGGCGTCCCCAGCCGATCAATATGGGTAGAAATGGCTAAACCCTCTGTTTCCCACCAGGCCTGGTAGGCCAGGAGCCGTTCAGACAGCGGCATCCCCAGCTCTTCCGCCAGAAAAGCTGCCGGCCCCCCTAGTAATACATCTACCCGCATGAATCAAATTTAGCAAATTCAGTTTAGCTTTTCGGCGATGGCACACACCAAGCGGTGCCGCTGAATGCGACCGGCCGCCAGATCGGTAAGCTCTACCTCTATGACATACACGCCTGCCGGCAGGCGACGCCCATCCGAAGTGGTCCCGTCCCAACGAAACCGATTTTGGCCCACCTCTAAAAGCGCACCGGGGGTGAGCTCGCGGATGAGCTGGCCATTCGGATAAAACGCTGTGATGCGGGCTTTCTGAGCGGGTTTGTCCGCAGAAATGACGATCGTCGTCCAGTCTTCGTATCCATCATTATCAGGGGAAAAAGTGCGCGGCTCAAGGTAAACCCCCGCTTGATTACCTGTCGGGTATTCCCGTTGGGAATTCGCATAACCGGGGGTGCCATACCCCACCGTACTAGCTGCGGAGTACCAGTTGAGCGGTTCCTGAGCGCTTCGATGCGGGGATAACCGCTCTAAGGCAACGCCCCGCCGACTACGAAGATCGGGAAAGTGGTACGCCTGGGTGTACGGCACTCGCTCTAAAACCAGCGTATCCGCGAGCCGCACTAACTGCACCACATCGGCATCATAATCATAAGCCGGTAGCCGCGCAGCCTGACAGAAGCGCGCAGGGGGGGGCGGCCCGTAACGCGCCTTGACGTCTGCTGTATCCGTAGTCACACAAACGTAAGCGCCCGGCGGCACCAGATACGCTGGCAGGGGACTTAGGCTCTGTAAAGAATCACCCCGAGCTAACGCTAACTGAGCTAGGTTGAAAAACTTTTCACTGGTATTGTAAAGCTCGATGTAGCGCGCACCCCCCGACTGCGGATACGATAGCACTTCATTGACAATAATCTGGCCCACCTGGGGAACCGCCGGTACCCATAGCTCGGCCTCTAGGGGCGGCATGGGCTGCAAAGCGCAATTCAAAAGGCCGCTTAGCTGTATCGTATACACCTGGCTTTCTTCTAGGGCCTGCATGAGGAATAACTCGACCGCACGCCCCCCATCTAAGGGCGTATAAGCTAAGACAGCCACCGCTGGCGAGAATGTATACAGAGATGGCTGGGCTAGGAGCGATTCCGGCAAAGCTTCACTAAAGCGAATGACAAGGGTATAAGGCGCTACGTAGGTAACGCTCAGGATCTGTACGCCGAGGGAGAGCTGCGGATCATAGACGCTATTAGGCTGGGCTGGCGTGCCCCCTCGTGGGTCTAGCGAGGCCCGCCAGCCGAGGCTCTCCGCACAAAAGGCATCCGGCTGGATACGCTCTAAGCTCCAACCTCCATCGTCTTTGGCAGAGTCCCGGTACCAGCTTCGCTGGTATCGCAACTGATCTATTAGGTCACCATCCGCAGTAGTGATTTGAATAGTAGCGCCGGTATTACTCAGGACTGGAAAGCCGTCTAAGCCCACCGTCCGCCCCTGTCCGTAGTAGGCGATGGCCCCTTCAGGCGAGGCTAAAAGGATGTACTCCCCCGGCCATAACGCTAAACGCGGAAAGCGCACGGCACTACCATTCACAACAAGCTGCCAGTTGGTAAGGTCTAAATACCGATTAGAGCGATTGAAAAGCTCTACGTACTCAAAAGCTGGTAGGCCCACTGTAGGCTCCGGATCGGCCATGATCTCGTTGATAACGATATCAAAGGGCGAGGGAGGGGCCGGCACGGCAAAATTCACGGAGAGGATAGAGTCATTCCCCTGGCAGTCTACAGCTTCGACGGTAAGCGTATAAGTCTGACTCGTCACAAGCGGTGCAGAGAGTGTAAGGCGAATCACCTCCGGCGAGAGAAATGACACAGCCGTGACACTCAAGCCGCCACTAAGCTGATAATGAACAAGGCTTTGCATCAGAATAGTATCCATGCTTTCAGAAAAGTATAGGCGCAAAGCGGCAGGCGCCTCCACCTCCACAAAAGTCAGAATAGGCGGCATGGTATCCCGCCAGCGACCCAGGACACTATTGGGCTGGCCGGGCGTGCCGCCTCGTGAATCCTCAGAAGCTATCCAGTTGGAGTCTCGCGCACACAAGTCATCGAGGTCTATGCGCTCTAAGCTCCAGCCGCCATTTCTCTTCACACTCGAGCGGTACCACCGGTCAAAGTATACAACCTGGTCCAGCAGCGTACCATTGTCTGCCAAAAGAGTGAGGCTGTCAGAAGCATTATTGAGAGAAGGCCAACTTGCAAGCGCTAAGCCCTGAGGATAAGCGCCTGCGGCTGTACTAGGCACTAAAAGGACATACCCCCCTGGTGGCAACAGCGCCGCAGGTAGTACCACACAACCCAAGCCGTCACAAAACCGCCAGCCGGCCGTGGAAAACCACTTATTCGAGCGGTTATATAGCTCTACGTACTCATGGGGTGGTAAACCCACAGGGGGATCGGGATCCGCCATGAGCTCACTAAAGATCACGTCACCAGGAGCGGGAAGCTCCGGCCAAACGAAGGGTTGACTACCACCCCCGCTATTGCCTGCCTGATCTAAGATGCCCGTCGCACTCAGCGTATAAAGCTGCGAGGGCTGGAGACTAGCTGCTAAGCTGAGCTCTACTTCTGATCCCGAGATCAGGCTAGCGCTGGAGACGCTGATCCCGCCAGGGCTGATGCTGTAATTAAGGGGGTTTTCGGCGGAAGCAGCCTGAACAGGCTCATCGTAGCGAGCCCGTAATGTCTGACCATCTAGTACAGTGACCTCCACCAGCGTAGGGGGCTGCGTGTCGACAATCGGCGGTCCGATATAAAAGTCGTCAAAGTAGAGATTCTGGCGATTGGTCGAGGTGTGCTGAAAATATACCCCAAAGTAGCTCGTCGTCGTATACGCTAAATCCGTGACCGTAAATTCAGGCTCCCAGTTGCCATTACCCAGCGTATCTGTGAAAGCCGCCCAGACGCCTCCGGCGGTGCGCAGCACTTTGAGCCAAAGGACGTTATTGCTGCCCCCAAACCGCCCAGGTCGCCCCCCTGCTAAGCGCGTATGAGCCGCTCCATTTTGATACCACAGCTCCAGGCTATCGAGGCTGCCGCTGATGCCGCCTAGCTTGAGGTAGTAGCCCACCAGGTTGGGATCGGAAAGGTCCGCTCGATCCGCTACCAGATAAACCCGCGCATAGTTTTGCGTAGAAGGAGCAAAAGCCACTCGCACCCAAAACCGCCACTCGACATCATCTAGGAGGGCATTAGGCGTAGATAGATACAAGATAGCCGTGGCAGCAGGACCATTGGCGCGCAAGCGCTGATCAACCGTTATCTGCCAGTAGGCATCCGTCCCGCTCCAGATGGGGTTATTGGTAAAATCTCCATCCGAAAAGCCATCTTGAAGCTGCGCTAGTAAGGCGCTTCCTAAACCGACCAGACAGAGTAAACGGTGCACTCTTCAAAAATACACACCTAGGCGGTGTGCTTACAAATTTGCAAGGGTCCACGCCATAGCGGCTATAAGGATAGCCGCCTTTCGCAGGCGAGCAGGCTCGATCTTCTCAACGTCGTCCCCGGTACCGTGGTAGTCCGGATGCAGACCGCCAAAGTAAAAGAGCGCTGGCACCCCTTTCCGGGCAAAGGCATAGTGATCGCTTCGATAAAAGAGCCTTTCGGGATGCTTGCGATCATCATAGCGGTAGTCAAAGGTCCATCCACAGCAGACGGCGTTGACAGCGTCTTGAATCGCTCGCAGGCGAGGAGTCGTGTACGCTGGGCCGATGACATACAGGTAATGACTGCCTGGCTCGTGCAGAGTGTCTGTTCGGCCTAGCATGTCTGCATTGAGCACGGCCACAATAGAGTCAATAGGCACTAGGTTATCTCGAACGAAGCGGAAGGCGCCTAATAAGCCCTTCTCCTCAGCCGCAGTATGAAAGAATACTATCGAGCGGCGCGGTGGCGGTAGGAGGCTCAGAAGTCGTGCAACTTCTATCAATACCGCCGTACCAGACCCATTGTCATCAGCCCCATTGTAAACCTCGCCGCGGCTATTAGTGCCTAGGTGGTCATAGTGCGCCGACACAATGACATACTGCGCCGGATACACGGTGCCACGGCGCAGCGCCAGGACGTTCCAGGCTTCTAAGGTATCGTACTGGGGTAAAGTCGCTGACGGCGTGGACTTTTTGGCTTTTTTGTTAGAGGGGGCTGGCGCAGAAGGCGGTTCTGGTCGCAAACGCCGTAAAGGGAAGGAATGGACGTAACCCCCTTCCAAAAGCGGCTGATGCCCCCACCGCAGGTGATGCGAGATGAGGTAAGTAGCGGCAACTTTTTCATATGGGGAGCCTGCCTCGCGCCCCTGCACCGCATCACTCGCCAAAAAAGCCAGGTGCGCCATGAGCTCGGCTTCTGAGACAAGGACATTCAGTCGCTGTAAGACAACGGTATCCAAGACAAGGCTATCAGGCGCTAGCCGGTCCAGCAGCAGCGATTGTGCTGCTAACCATCCACTCAAAAGGCTAAGGACACTCATTCGCATAAGGCGGGTTTATTTGGCTAATGCGGCGCGCATGACGTCCTCCCTCAAAAGCGGTGCTCAGAAAGGCATCAACGATGGCTTCGGCTTGCTGCGGTGTCAGGAAACGACCGGGTAGGCACAGGACATTTGCGTCGTTATGGAGACGGGCCAAGCGGGCTATTTCCACTTCCCAGGCTAAAGCCGCGCGAACCTGCGAATAGCGGTTGGCCGTCATGCATACCCCGTTCCCACTCCCACAAATCAGAATAGCCCGCTCAGACGGATCAAACTGCGCCATGAGCTTGTGCACCCATCCCGGGTAATCCGTAGACTCCTCAGAAAAAGGTCCCACGTCGATCACCTCATAGCGATCTGCCAGATACGCAGCTAGATGCCGCTTGAGTGTAAACCCGGCATGATCGCCTGCCATCCATACACGCATCTTGGCCAAAAGTACAAACAAACCTGACACCCTTTGTAGCTGCTTCGGTTCTTGCTCATTTAGGCAGCATGAAGTGGGAACAGTTTACCATCAAAGCGCGGGATGTCCTGCACGGGGCGCTGGAGATGGCCCAAGCCCAACAGCACCCTACCGTCGAAAATGGCCACCTTGTCTTAGCACTCCTCGAGAAGGAGGAGAGCGTCACACCATACCTCTTGCAAAAAGCAGGAGTCGCCCCGGCCTCGCTTAGACAGCAAGTCCAAGCCTGGCTTAGCCGACAGGCTAAGCTACAGGGGGGAAGTGGCACCCCCAACGTAGGGCCAACCTTACAGGAGACCCTTCAGCGAGCGCTCCAGCACGCTAGCAGGCTTAAGGACCAGTACGTGAGTACTGACCACTTATGGCTTGCCCTCGTAGAAGCCAAAGATGATATAGGCCACCTCCTGCGTCAGCAAGGTCTCCCCAAAGACGTGCTAGAAAAAGCCATTGAGGCTCTGCGCGGCGGCCAATCTATCAAAGACCCCCACGCCGAAGAGAAATTGAATGCGCTCAGCAAATACGCCATGGACCTCACGGCTTTAGCTCGGCAAGGCAAGCTAGACCCCGTCATCGGCCGCGATGAAGAAATTCGTCGCACCCTACAGATCCTAGCGCGACGGACCAAAAACAATCCTGTCCTGATCGGCCAGCCGGGTGTCGGCAAAACGGCTATCGTGGAAGGCATTGCCCAGCGCATCGCCGCCGGTGATGTCCCGGAAACCCTCAAAAATAAACGCATCTTAGCCTTGGACATGGCTGCGCTCCTGGCCGGCGCCATGTACCGCGGTCAATTTGAAGAGCGGCTCAAGGCCGTCGTCCAAGAAGCCATTCAGTCACAAGGCGAGCTGATCCTTTTCATCGACGAGCTTCATAACCTCGTCGGCGCCGGCAAAGCCGAAGGCGCCATGGACGCCGGCAATATCCTCAAGCCCGCCTTGGCCCGGGGCGAGCTCCGCGTGATCGGCGCCACCACCCTCGACGAATACCAGAAGTATATCGAAAAAGACAAAGCCCTGGAACGGCGCTTTCAGACTGTATACGTAGACGAACCCTCCGTCGAAGAGACCGTTTCTATCCTCCGAGGTCTCAAGGAGCGGTATGAGATCCACCACGGGATACGCATCACCGACGAGGCTATCGTGGCCGCAGTTGAACTTTCGCATCGGTATATTAGCGACCGCTTTTTGCCAGACAAGGCCATCGACCTCATCGACGAAGCAGCGGCGCGCTTGCGGCTGGCTTTAGACTCGCTGCCAGAACCCCTAGACGAGCTAGAGCGGAAGATCCGCCAGCTCGAGATCGAGCGAGAAGCGCTCAAAATCGAAAAAAACGAAGCTAAGGTAGCCGAGCACAGCCGACAGCTCGAGGAGCTTTACGAAAAGCGAAAACAGCTTCGAGCCCAGTGGGAGACCGAAAAGCAACTGATTCAGCAGATTCGTAGCCTGCAGGAGGAGCTAGAGTCGCTTCGTATATCAGCGGAGCAGGCCGAACGCCTGACGGACTGGGGCAAAGCAGCCGAACTGCGTTACGGCCAAATGCCAGCCGTCGAGAAGCAAATCGCCGAGCTCAAAAGCCAGCTGGAGGAGCTTTCTCAAAAAGGACTTCGGCTTTTGCGCGAGGAGGTCACGGCCGAGGACATCGCCGCCATCGTGAGCCGCTGGACGGGCATCCCTGTCTCACGCATGCTAAAGGCCGAAAAGGAGAAGCTTTTGCAGCTCGAGTCTATCCTGCACGAACGGGTCGTGGGTCAAGAGGAGGCCGTACGAGCGGTCGCTCATGCCATCCGTCGGAGCCGGGCCGGCATCCAGGACCCCAATCGACCCATTGGTTCTTTCCTTTTTATCGGGCCTACCGGCGTCGGTAAGACCGAGCTAGCTAAAGCACTCGCCGAAGCGATCTTCAACACCGAGCAGGCCATGGTTCGCATCGACATGTCTGAGTATCAGGAAAAGCACAGCATTAGCCGACTGATTGGAGCACCGCCCGGTTACGTGGGCTATGAGGAAGGGGGACAGCTCACCGAGGCAGTCCGCCGACGTCCCTACAGCGTCATTCTGCTAGACGAAATCGAAAAAGCGCATCCGGATGTCTTTAATATTCTCCTGCAGGTCTTGGACGATGGTCGCCTCACGGATGGCCAGGGCCGTACCGTCAACTTCAAGAACACCATCTTAATCATGACCTCCAATATTGGCGCCCATCTGATCATGGAGCGCCTCGCCGACTACCGCGGCCAGGACAAGCCCGCCCTTTTGGCTTCACTCCGGGAAGAAATCCTGATACTTCTCAAGCAGGCCTTTCGGCCAGAATTTCTAAACCGAATCGATGAGATTGTACTCTTTGAGCCGCTTTCTGAGGAGATGGTGGGGAGCATCGTAGAATTGCAACTGCGACAAGTCCAGCAGCGCTTAGCAGCGCAGCATGTACACCTGCAATGGGAACCTGAGCTCATCACCCTCTTAGCGAATCTAGGCTATGATGTGCAGTTTGGGGCGCGTCCCCTGCGTCGGCTCATCCAAAACCTGGTGCTTAACCCCCTAGCGGAGAAACTACTAAGCGGTGAAATTGAGCCCGGCCTTACTGTCATGCTGCGGGCTTTTGATGAGCGGATCTATTTTGAACTGATTACGGCGGCTACTGCTTCACAAAAGATGTCATATAATCCTTGAAGATAGCCGTACAAGGCGTAGATTTGCAGAGTGGAGCAGCGGTTTTTACCGGGGCCGATAGAGGTCTTGCGCGCGGGCCTACAGCAATTGCCGGGCATAGGCCCGCGCAGTGCTCTTCGGCTTATCCAGTTTCTTATGCGACACCCCACTGAGCGGAAATCCCTCTTGGAGGCGTTAAGAGCCGTTGACAAGCACGTAGATACTTGTCCGGAATGCGGCTTCTGGAAAGTGCAAGTGGCGCCCGTCTGTCCCCTCTGTAGCGATCCCAGTCGCGAAGAGCGCGTGCTTTGTGTGGTGCGTGACGTGAATGACATTCTAGCTATCGAAAAAAGCCAGGCCTTCCGGGGCCACTATCATGTTTTAGGGGGCGTTTTAGACCCATTAGCCGGCGTTTTGGAAAAGGACCTTCGGCTCGATCCGCTCTGGAGGCGCCTGCGCAGTGGCACCTATCAGGAGGTGATCTTGGCCCTTGGCACCAGCCCCGAAGCCGAAACGACAGCCTACTACCTCGCCCAAGCCTTAGCTGATTGGTCAGGTAAGGTCACCCGCTTTGCCAGTGGAATCCCCTTCGGCACAGATCTCGAGTACGTCGATGTATTAACTTTGGCCCGAGCTGTTCGTGAACGCCAATCCTTTCATACATGAGAGAGCCGCTCTTCTCCGTCATCATTGTTAATCGCAACACCAAGTACCTCCTCTACCAGTGTCTGTGCTCCGTGGAGAAGGGCCTCAGTGACCTCCCAGCTGAGATCTGGGTCGTAGACAATGCCTCTACAGACGGCTCACTTGACATGTTACGTCTTCACTTCCCCACCGTCCACCTCATCGCAAACTCTGTAAATATTGGCTACACCAAAGCCAATAATCAGGCTATCCGTCAGGCCAAGGGGCAGTACCTGCTTCTACTTAATACCGATATCATTTTAGAAGAGGGGACTTTCCAAACGCTTCTAGACTTTTTTCGCACGCATCCGGATGCTGGCGCGGTAGGGCCCAAAATCCTACAACCTAATGGTCGGTTTTCGGTCGACTCAAGGCGGGACCTCCCCTCCGCTTGGAATATCTTTACCAAGATCACGGGGCTATACAAGTTTCGACCCGGAAGTCGCTTTTGGGGATCTTACCACCTGACCTATTTATCACCCGAAGAGACTACAGCAGTTCCTGTACTGCTAGGCGCTTTTATGTGCATCCCCAGGAAGGTCCTAGAAGAGGTAGGAGACTTAGATGAGCGTTTTTTCATGTATGCCGAGGATATCGACATATGCTACCGCATAAGCAAGGCCGGCTACAAAAATTACTATGTGCCCGAGCTACGAACGATTCACTACAAAGGGGAAACTACCCGGCTGCATTCCCTCCTAGCCCTTGTTAATTTTTATAAGTCGGCTATCCAGTACGTTCAGAAATATTATCGAGGCGGGCTTCTTTATTTAGTAGGGCTTCTTTACCAATTTGGCTTAGTATTCGTGGGGCTGCTTTCCCTGCTCAAGCACCTTTTAGGACGAATCAAGCTCCCCTTGTTGGATGGCCTACTAGTGTGGGGCGGTCTGCAGCTAACGAAGTGGATAGGTGGGATTGCTTTCCCGCATACAGGGCTCTATGCGCTGGGGCAGGTGCTTATGCACGGTCTGCTGGGCAATTATCGTGCTCCTTATAGTCTGAAGCGGCTAGGTAGTGCTGCTGCGCTTACCGGCCTGCTCGGTGGCTTGCTAAGCTATTATTACATTCAAAGCGCAACCGATCCTAAGCCCTACCTGCTAGCGGTATTAGGCAGCTTCAGCCTTAGCACCTTAGTGCGGATAGCCCTAAATGGATTGCAGCAAGGTCACTGGGGTTTGGGGCTCCCTGCTCCTAAGCGTACGCTCATCCTTGCGGCACCTGAGCAGTTTGCGCGTCTACGGACTCTCTTCCAAGCCATTCGCTACCCCATGAACCTGGTTGGCTTTATCAGTCCCACCCCCCATTCAGAAGCCATCGGTACGATCGAAGAGCTAGACGTTCTCATCCCGCGCACCAGAGCTCAGGAACTCATTTTTTGTAACACTAGCATCCCTTATTACATCATGATGAGCGTGATGACGAGGCACGCCTCCCCTAAGCTTAGCTTCAAAATGATACCGCCCGGCGCTGAGTTTGTCGTAGGGCCTCGTGGTAGCTGGACTGGCTACCTACCGAAAAGCCCTACGCCTCAAAAGCGTGCCATTGAGCTCGTCTCGGCATTGTTTCTGATGATAGTGTACCCCGTTACCTTTTGGCTGTATCAAGAGCCCTGGGGAAGCTTCAAGCATTGGTACAACACCTGTCTGCAAGCCTTCTCTTGGAAAGATAGCCGCCCCCTATCCAATAAGCCCAAGCTAACGAGCCTCGACAACTCACTTGTCAAAGATTACCCGCAGCCGCTCACTGAGAAGCGCAGAACTTCCCTTGAGGTATAGAGCCCTGCTAAGTATTTGTTTCGTAGGAAGTTGTTTAGCGCCCAAGCCTCCCACCGTTCCTATCGGATGGCATCTTACGCTTACGGCTGAAAGCGTACCTGCCTGGTCTGAGACCTGCTTAGAACGGTGCCGTGCCCTGCCACACGGGGCCCTCTCACTCGTTCTACGACGAGATCCTATCGAAAACGCGCCTGAATGGGTATCGGGTCACCGCATGGCCTTAGCTGTTGCCTTGGAGACCTTAGAACCGCAAACCCTTATCATAGAAGCGCCGCGCGCAGACACCGCGTTTTATCCAAGCCGAGATGCGGCCTTCTGGCACGAAGCTTTGCAGCGGTGGGTCTTGACCGAACTTCTCCCTTTCCTATCCACTTATCCTACGATTGAGCGGGTAGCATGGGGACGTGGTTTTGAGGCATTGCCGGATTCTTTTTGGGTCATCACCCTCCGCATCGCCCGCAAGGCAGCGCCCGCCCTTCATTGGGGTATTAGCTTAAAAGCCCCACAACTGGCCCCCGCTCAGTCGATCTGGGACTTCATAGGCCTCGACGCTTCTGAGTCTACAGAACCCCCTAGCCCCGCCTGGGTCGCCTTACACAAACCGCTTTACCTTTTCTATCCACCCTCGGGGATCTATGAACCTGATACCCTCCAGCAGCTTCTCAAAGCCTGGAATATCCCCCTTGAGGCTGCTTTTTTATACACCAATCAGACCATACCAAGCTTATGTCAAAAAAGCTCTTAGTCATTCGCCTTAGTAGCATGGGTGATATTTTACTTACTACACCTATCTTGGAGAAACTACGGAGTATTCAACCGAATACCGAGATACATTACCTAACCCGCTCAGCGTATAAAGACCTCCTAGCTCACCATCCCGGGCTGACGGCTGTCCATACGTGGCCCCCCTCTGAAGCGGTGCTTAGTGCCCACTGGGATGCTGTCCTGGACTTACAGAAAAACCTCCGCACGGCTAAGCTCAGACGCCGGCTTAGATACGAGAGGTGGCATACCTTCCCGAAAGAGAATTTACGCAAGTGGCTTTATGTCCGTCTGAAGCGCCCAAGACGTATTGCGCATGTCGTTATGCGCTATGGGGAGGTTCTGCGCCCCTGGGGCGTGGCGCCTACAGCGCTAGGCCCTCTTCGCTTTTACATACCGCCGGCCGTTCAGGAAGCGGTTCGGCAGGAGTTATTGGCCATACACCCGGGTCCGTGGGTGGCTGTCGGCCTTGGCGGCACCTACGAAACGAAAAAATGGCCTAGCCTTTACCATGCTTATGTCTTAGAGCGGCTAGAGTGGCCTGCTATTCTCTTAGGCGGTTCAGCAGAACAGTCAGCGGCGGAGTTGATCGCGCAGCGGGTATCAGTGCCTGTCGTGCTTGGAGCGGGTCGCTACACCTTGCTGGAGAGCGGCGCGGCTATCGCCGCCGCCCAGCTGGTTATCAGCCATGATACGGGTACTGCGCATATGGCTGCCGCTTTTCAAAAGCCCATCGTGCTTCTCTGGGGCAATACAACGCCTCATTTTGGCATGGCACCTTGGCAAACGCCTACTCTCCATTTAGAGGTACCGGGCTTGGGATGTCGGCCCTGCTCCAAGCTAGGCTTCAATCGGTGCCCCAAAGGACACCACAACTGCATGCGTGCGCTGACGCCAGACTGGGTTTGGCAAAAACTACAAGATTTTTTACGGGAAACGGCCATTTAGCCCGTGCGCTTCCAACACGCGCTTGATAGCCTCATGCGCCCAAGCCCCCCCAGCCAAGATGCTATTCCCAAAGAGGAAATGAGATTCACCATGAAAATCGGTCACGATCCCGCCAGCCTCTTGAACTAGCAGACTACCTGCTGCTACGTCCCATGGATTTAGATCCATTTCAAAGAAAACATCCAGTCGTCCCGCCGCAGTATAGGCTAAGTCTAGGGCGGCAGAGCCTAGGCGCCTCAGGCCGCCAAACCGCCGCATAATTTCACTTAGCGCAGCAAAATAGCGCTCTGCCCGCTCCGGGTCCCGATACATAAAGCCCGTC
This sequence comes from uncultured Sphingobacterium sp., assembly GCA_964489015.1. GTDB lineage: Bacteria > Bacteroidota > Bacteroidia > SpSt-205 > SpSt-205 > JAPYWM01. The sequence continues at coordinate 54,607 of CAZAXD010000006.1, forward strand.
ACAACCAGAAGCTTATCAGGGTCTGCTGTAGCGCTAACCTGCAAGCGCTCCTCGCCAAGGTAAGCGCCCTGGCCCCGTACCGCCCAAAAAAGCTCATCTTGAGGCACCGCATACACGACGCCCAGGACGGGCTCCCGCTCCTGCAGCAAGGCTACACTAATCCCAAAAAAGGGAATGCCGTGTACAAAATTCTTGGTACCATCCAGTGGATCTATGACCCAAAGTAGTGGCTTATCACTAGCGATAGCCCCTTCTTCTTCTAGAATAAAGCCAGCCTCAGGTAGGAGCTTGGCACATCCCTCCTGAAGCATGGCTTCTGCCGTTCGATCCACATACGAGACCGGATCTCGGGCCGTTTTGTATTCGGCTTCCTGCCGAGAAAAGTGCTTGGACTCCATACGCAGGTACGTCCCTACCTGACGAACTAGACCTTGCAACGCCGACAACGATACCACTGACTTATCCATACCGCTACCGCAAAGGTACTTAGGAAAATGGCCCCCCACTCCCCGACAATACTATAAATCGTACGAGATGGGGCAGGGTCGACCCAGGTCTCGATGCGTCCGCTTTGGCCATAAGGCAAAGCCGCTAACACCCGTCCCTGCGGTGAAACGACCGCCGAAATGCCAGTATTAGCACTCCGAACCGTAAAGCGTCCCAAACTTTGGGCTAAAAGCCGAGCATAACTAAAATGCTGATAATAGCCAGAGCTCTTTTTCCACCAGCCATCATTGGTGATAACCGCTACAAGGCTTCCAAGGCGCGCGCGCAGGTCTTGTATGAAGATGCTTTCATAGCAGATACCAACTGTCAGGAGCATGCCGTCCGGGAATAGCGGCAGGGGGCTGGGCACAAACCACGGCTTACCGAAGCTGCCGAAGCCGCCCCCGAGATCAATTTCCAACCCTCGCAGAAAGCCCAGCCACTCTAAATAAGGAACCCGCTCTACCAGAGGCACCAGCCGGCGCTTGACATGAATCAAAATCGTATCTGGCCGCAGAAGCAAGGCCGCATTGTAACTCAGATAAGATTCGCCACTGGAGAGGGATATAGCCTCGGGCGGCGCTTCACCCTTGTCAAACATCCGATAGCCGACCACCCCCAAGAGAATATTGACCTGGTGGCGCTTGACATAGGCCCAAAAGGGTTTAAGAAAGGGCTCCGCCTCGGGCTTTTGCAACGAGACCGCAACGGGGATGGCTGTCTCGGGATAGAGGATCAAGCTGCCTGGCTTCGGTGTCGCCGGAAGCCACCGTAAGAGCGTATCTAGCTGGGCCTGCGGCGGAAATTCATTGAATTTGGCATAGGGATCGATATTCGGTTGTACGATAAAGACTGGGCGCGAAGCGCCTACCTGCCGAGGCCAGAAGGAGGCCGCTACGGGCCAGCCTACCATCCAGAACCAGCTCAGCCACCGCTTGCCCCAGGGCTCTACCCAAAGAGCTACCCCAATCAGCGTCCAGGCGGAAAGTCCTACCGGCCCCCACCAGCCAGCTAGCTGCCCCACCCACGGCCATGCACTCCACGAAAAACCCAGTATGAGCCAGCTCCAAGAAAGCTCCCAGTTCCAATGCACAAGCTCAAAGGCTATCCACAGGGGGATCCAGAGCCAGACGGAGAGCTTTGTTCGCTTACCCACCAGACGCCACAAGCTAAATGGCAAAAGCATGAGCAGAGGGTTTAGGACGATAGCGAGAGCGCCAGCCAAAAAGCTAATCACGGCTTCAGACAGATTCGGGGCGCTGAGTGCCGTCAGCGTGAGCCAGTACGTCGTAAAGAGGTTCCAGCTCAGAAGCGCTTGATAGAGATAGCGGTAGGGGCTAGTTCGACGGGCTAGACGCCACAAGAGAGGCCAGACCACGATTTGTAGGCCCGGCACCGAGAGGGGGGGATACGCAGCGGCTAAAAGGGCCCCGCCCAGCCAGCTAGCTAAACGCGGCCTATAAAGAAGTAACCATCGTCCCAGCCGAACCAAGGCTTGGACAGGGTCTTTCTTAAGACGAAGCCCCAGCCACCAGGAGGACGCACTCACCTTTGGGCGGGTGTGCCGAGTAATACGCATAAAGCTCCTCTAAGGTACCGCGTCGGACCTCTTCATGCACTTTCGTCAGCTCCCGGGCGACACAGGCCCGCCGTTCTGGACCCAAGTGCGTCCGAAGGAGAGCCAAGGTTTTGACCAGACGCTGCGGTGACTCGTACCAGATTAGCGTTCGAGGCTCGCTCAGCAGGCCAGAGAGGTAAGCGATTTGCCCCTTTCGCGGAAAAAACCCCTCAAAAGCAAACCGATGTGCCGGCAAATTGCTGGCGATGAGTGCTACGACAAAGGCAGCCGGTCCTGGCAGGACCTCTACGGGGATGCCCCGCTCATACGCAAAGCGTACGGCTAAATAACCCGGATCACAAATACCCGGAGTCCCTCCATCGGTGATGAGACCTACTTGCCAGTGCTTTTGCGTAGCCTCCTCGAAGAGCCGCCCCAGGATCGCATGCTCATTATAAGCATGCAAGGCTCGGAGCGGCTTCCGAATCTGGTAATGGCTGAGGAGCTTCTGACTGTGGCGCATATCCTCACACCACAAAACATCGGCGGCCCTCAAGCAATGGAGAGCTCGCACCGTAATGTCCTCTAAGTGGCCCAAGGGGGTGGGAATAACCCATAACCCCCGCATGGATTAGCTCTGACTTTTGCGCCGCCCCTTCGTCGTCTTGGTTTCGCTACCGCCCCCAAGCTGGGGTATGGGCACGCCGACATCCACGGGCTTATCTAAGATAAGCTGTGACTCGATGCGCTGCACCCCCACCTTGGCAAGCTCCGCCGTGAAAGCCTGTAGCTCCTCGACCGAACGGAAGTACGCCTCAAAGGCCAAGTTGAGCTCGCCCGTGGTGTGGTAGACTACGCCCACTTCTGCTCGCCCCCGCAAAAAGTCTAAAACCTTTTGCGCTTCTATTGCCTGGACTCGAATGAGTGCAGACAATGCATAGCCTAGTTTTTTAGGGTCTAAAACTAGCCTTTGGCCTTTAATTATGCCCCAGTCTTCTCGCAGGCGCCTAGCGCGCATGTACACTGTCCCTACTGAAACTTTCAGCTCTTCTTTGATTTCCATAAAGGACTTTGAGGGATCCTTGGCCAAGGAAGCCAGGATTTGCCAGTCTAGCCGGTCCATTTCTTTTCTTCTCGTTTTCATACGCATGCTGAATTTTTGTACTTAATAGAAATGTCCGGCACGAAGTTACAAAATTCCCACTAATCGGAATATTCTCTCAAGAAGGCGCTATTCTGATTGACCACCCCCACCATATCAAAAACTCTTTACCTTTGCTACCTATGTTTCCTTCTACTGGCCCGCGCAAAAGTAATCTAACCGATGCACTCTATCTGAATTTGCCCGTATCGGAGTTGATTGAGCATACACTCCGCCAAGGTCTGGGAGCCCTAGCTGACAATGGTGCCCTCGTCGTCTCCACGGGAGAGTTTACAGGCAGAGCGGCCAAGGACAAATTTGTCGTCCAGGATGCTTTTACAGCAGACCAGATCTGGTGGGGGGATGTCAATAACCCGCTCCCCAGCGAAAAGTTTGATATTCTCTATCAGCGGGTAAGGGCTTACCTACAAAATAAGACACTTTACGTTCGGGATGTTTACGCGGTAGCCCGCCCCGAATACCGCCTCCGCGTCCGCGTGGTGAATGAGCTGCCGTGGCACAATCTCTTCGTGCGAAATCTCTTCATTGAGCCGTCCGCCGAAGAGCGCGACCAATTTGAGCCGGATTACACGATTATCGCCGTACCGGGCTTTCGAGCCGAGCCGGCTATTGATGGCACCCGCCAGCATAACTTCACCATTTTGAATTTCTCCCGAAGACTAATTTTGATCGGGGGCAGCGCCTATGCTGGCGAAATGAAAAAGAGTGTTTTCACGCTGCTTAATTATCTATTGCCTCAGCGCGGCGTGATGCCCATGCACTGCTCCGCCAACGTTGGCTCCCAAGGCGACGTAGCGCTCTTCTTTGGCCTATCTGGCACGGGTAAAACAACGCTCTCCGCAGACCCTACTCGCCACCTAATCGGCGACGATGAACACGGCTGGGATGACCAAGGCATCTTTAATTTCGAAGGCGGCTGCTACGCAAAGTGCATCAACCTCTCCGCTGAAAAAGAGCCACAACTCTGGAGTGCCATCCGGTATGGCACCGTCGTTGAAAACACCAGCTTCTACCCCGGCACCCGTATTATCAACTTTGACGATGCCAGCATTACAGAAAATACCCGGGCTGCTTATCCGCTCAGTTTCATCCATGGCGCGGTGATTCCCTCTGTGGGCGGGAACCCCAGCCATATCTTCTTACTGACAGCGGACGCTTTTGGGGTCCTACCCCCGATTGCCCGCCTCAATAAGGCCCTCACTATGTACCACTTTCTCTCGGGCTATACCGCCAAGGTAGCCGGCACCGAAGCCGGTATCAAAGAACCGCAGGCCACCTTTTCTGCCTGTTTCGGTCAGGCCTTTTTACCCCTTCACCCTACCCGCTACGCCGAGCTTTTCGGTCAAAAAATTCAACGGCATCAAGTTCAGGTCTGGCTCATCAACACCGGCTGGACCGGCGGGCCTTATGGCATCGGTCGGCGAATGCCGCTACCCTATACCCGGGCTATGATTCAAGCCGCTCTCAGCGGCGCACTCGAGCCCGTGAGCTATGTCAAGGATCCCGTCTTTCACGTCGAGATCCCGACCGCTGTGCCTGGCGTCCCCAGCGAATACCTCTTCCCCCGTCAGACCTGGCCGGACCCCACCGCTTACGACAAGCAAGCCGCTCACCTCGCTGAGCTCTTCCGTCAAAACTTCGCTCGGTATGCGGACTTTGCGTCTGAAGAGATAAAGAGCGCCCAGCCTGAGCCTTCCGCCGCTTTCCCCGCCTAATGCTGAGCAGCCCCATTCGCATCCATGGTGCAAGTCAAAACAATCTCAAGAATCTCTCCTTAGACCTTCCCCGGCACAAGCTTATTGTCTTCTGCGGCTGGAGCGGCTCCGGTAAGAGCAGCTTAGCTTTTGATACAATCTATGCGGAGGGCTTCTCTAATTATGTGGAGAGCCTCCAAACCTATGTGCGCCAGTTCCTGCCGCGTTTACCCCGCCCTAAGGTCAAACGCATCGAGGGTTTAGCGCCTGCCATTGCGCTAGCGCAAAACCGCTTTACTGGCGGCATGCGCTCGACCGTGGCCACCCTCAGCGACCTCTACCCCTATCTGCGCCTACTTTTTGCCAAAGTGGGTACACTTTATTCGCCAGTCAGCGGCCAGCCCGTAATGCGCCATACGATTCAAGAAGCCGTTGAATGTATCCTGCAGCAGCCAGCAGGGACTTTGGTGTATATCCTCCGGCCCGTGCCCGGCGGGGATCCATGCCAAGCATACAAGAATCATCTAGCAGAAGGACAAGACCGCTTCTTTTACCAAGGGCGACTCTATGAAGCGTCGGACGAGCCGCCGTTTCCGCTCATCGATCCGCTCTATGAAGTCGTAGACCGCGTCTTTATCCACCCAGCAGAGATTGACCTGCGGGCACGACTCACAGAAAGTCTCGAGACCGTCTGGTATGCGCATCAGCGAACCGCTTGGGTCTGGGTCGAGGGAAAAGGGGAATTTGTCTTTCGAGGCGAACTCCATGCCGACGGATACACCTTTCGGGAGCCGACGCCAGAACTCTTTAACTTCCTAAGCGCCTACGGCTCCTGTCCCACCTGTCAAGGCCGAGGCCGTGCCCTGAGTCTTCGAGAAGAGGCAGTCATCCCCGACCCCCGCAAGTCCCTCGCCGAGGGACTCGTCGCCCTGTGGGAACTGCCTTTCATGCAAAGGTTTCGGGAGGAGTTCATCGCGCTTTTAGCGATTCCGCCTGACCTACCCTATTACGCTTACACCACCCAACAAAAGCGCCTTTTATGGTGGGGCGACCCGCTGCATAAAATCCCGGGTATTTTCCCGTCTTATGAGGCTATTGCGAAAACCCGCGAGCATGGGCAAATTTTATTTACCTTTCAAGGCGAGGGCGTATGCCCTACCTGTGAGGGAAGCCGGCTGCATCCTGACACGCGCTGGGTGCGCATAGGTGCCCTGAGCCTACCCCAAGTGCTGGCTCTCTCCATTAGCGAATTTGCCCAGTACTTAGAGCAAATCAAGCTGCCCGAGCCTCGCCAGACCATTGCGAAACCGCTACTAGCAGAGCTCAAAGCACGAACCCAGTTTCTGCTAGAAGTGGGACTAGGCTATCTCACGCTCGATCGCGCAGCGGAAACGCTGTCTGGCGGCGAAAGCCAACGCATCCAACTCGCCACTACTCTCGGCGGCCAGCTAACAGGGGCCATTTACGTGCTCGATGAGCCCACGATCGGTCTACATCCGCGCGACACGGCCAACCTCCTAAAGGCCATCCGCCGCTTGCAAGAAGCCCCTAATACGGTCATCGTCGTAGAACACGATGCAGCCGTCATCCAAACCGCAGACTGGATCGTAGAGCTTGGCCCCAAAGCTGGCCAAGAGGGCGGCCAGGTCGTCTTTCAAGGGACTTTCCTTGACCTCCTCAAGGCTAATACCCACACCGCTCGTTACTTCCAAATGCATCCCCCTCCCTTACCTGCGCAGAAACTCTCCAAGCCGTACCTTTTGGAAGTCCAGCAGGCCTGTCTGCACAACCTCAAGAATATCACTATTCAATTTCCCCTGCCGGCCATTAGCGTGGTAACGGGAGTAAGCGGCTCCGGTAAATCCACGCTGGTACGGTATCTACTAGCGCAGCACTTAGAGCGCTTGCTTTTCCTTTATCCTAAGCCGCTAAGTACCCCTAACGGCACGTTTTCCCTGTCGGGACCTGCTTTTCAGCGGTGGGAGGTCCTCGCCCAAGATACGATTCCTCGCAACCGGCGCTCGGTCATCGCCACGGTCATGGGGATTTACGATGCGATTCGGGACCTATACAGCTTAGCAGCAGAACGGCAGGGGTTATCGTATCCAGCGACGTTCTTTTCCTTTAACGTCGAGGGCGGGCGCTGTGAGACCTGCAAAGGCGAAGGCGTCCTCATCAAACCCATGCAGTTTCTAGCGGATGTCCGACTGACCTGCCCAACGTGTCAGGGTCAGCGGTTTCAAAAGCATATCTTGGCTGTAAAACTGGGGCCGTACACGATTAGTGACCTGCTTCAGCTCACGGCCTCCGAGGCCCGGCACTTCCTTAAAGCCCTCAGTGGCTATCCAGCTCGTCTCCTAACCCAGATCGACTTGGGGCTTGCCCTTTTAGAGGACCTAGGACTCGGCTATCTAAAGCTAGGCCAGGGCACGCCAGACCTCTCCGGCGGCGAAGCGACGCGCCTCCGCCTTTTGCCCTATCTCTTCCCCCACGCAGCGCCAACTTTATTTCTCATTGACGAGCCTACCACAGGCTTGCACTTTGATGACGTAACGCGCCTAATAGAGGTATTTCGGCGCCTGGTCGAACACGGCCATAGCCTCATCGTCATCGAGCACAACTTGGATCTCATTGCCCAAGCAGACTGGGTGGTCGACCTGGGGCCGGAGGGGGGGGACGCTGGAGGGCAGGTATGCTTCCAGGGGACGCCCGCTGAGCTGCTCGCGCATGGTCAGACCTACACGGCTCAAGCCCTCAGAGCCCATTATGATCGGACTTTTTGAAGACGCTGGCTGGCAGCAGCTTTTACCCATTACCCGCACACGCCCCATTTGGGCTATCTGGTGGGGCATAGATAGGCTTTTAGAGAAATGGACGCGCTACTACGGTTGGCCGGTGGTGGGCTTCTGCCCCGCTCAGCCCATCCTATACCCACTCTATCCGCCCAAAATCCCGAGTGAAAAGCTTTTATGGGTTAATGCCCGGCTTCTACCGCATACGGCTGATCTAGTGCGCATTTTGGAGGCCCTACCGGAGGGGGCTTTTTATGAGCATGATGGCGCGGTGCTAGCTCTGCGTGCAGATATAAGCAAAAAGCTACCGACCCAGTGGAAGGCTGAGACGCTCCATGGCGCCTACCGCGCCTTATCCTGGCCTCAGGACAAACCGCCCCAACTGCTTCGTCACGTGACGGACCTTTTTCAGCAGAACCGCGCTGTACTGGAAGCCGACTGGGCCCATCTAAAAGCGCCGAGCGCGCCATTACCAGAGACGCCTTTCATCCGAGGGCGAGATAACGTCTACTTAGCACCCGGTGGGCGGATAGACTGGGCCTTTATCGATGCGGCCGACGGCCCCCTCTATATTGGCCCCAGCGCCCATATCCAAGATGGGGCTATCGTAGGAAGCCATAATGTCATCGGGCCGCAGACCGTGATCACCGCCGGTACGCGCCTACGCACGCACAATGCCATCGGCCCCACCTGCAAGCTCGGCGGAGAAATCGGCCAGTGCACCTTTCTAGGCTTCTCTAATAAAGCGCACGAGGGTTTTTTTGGACACTCGGTCATAGGCGAGTGGTGCAACATCGGCGCCGGCTCCAACACTTCCAACCTCAAAAACACTTACGGCCCCGTGCAGCTTTATGATATCGCCAGCGGCCAGCTGAAAGATACCGGCCTGCAGTTTTGCGGGCTCATCATGGGCGACTATGCGCGATGCGGGATTCAAACGCCTTTTACGACAGGCTGCGTGGTGGACATCGGCGCCAATATCGTCGGGACGAGTTTCACCCCTAAGTATGTGCCGCCTTTTCAGTGGGAAGCCGGCATCGAGTGGGAGCTAGGAAAATTTTTAGAGGTGGTAACCCGCATGAAAGCACGGCGAGGCGAGAAGCTAAGCCCCGAGGAACGAGAGGTCCTGATCGGCCTAAAGCTCATCGAGCGCCGCTAGGGTATGTAACGCTAGGAATATAAACCAGAAGGTTCTAGCCTATAGACTCTCACCGAAGATAATAGCCAGGTCACGCCTAGACAACTTATCAGGTACAACTACTAGGAAGCTCACCTAATACTTGAGACGGGGAGAAAATGAGCCCTTCACAAGCATTCTGCCAGATAGGCTGGATAAATCCCTAAAAAGGCATGATATTCAGGTCCCTTACAGCATCAAAGACACGGGAGACACGAAGCTAATCCAATCATGGCAACGGGCGTTTGAGATAGGCTGGCACATCGTCTCGGGCTTGGATACGGGCTAGGCGGGCCTGGGCTAGGTCAGAGCGGCTGATTTTCTGGTAGTAAAGGGCTACTTCCCGCTGCAGGCGGGCCCAGGTCGGAGCGGGAAAAGTGCGTAAGCGCTCAAGCAGCGTATCCATCTTACCAAAAGCCGCTTCTGCCTCGGCATAAGCACCTTCCTCTCGATAGCACATGCCGAGCACCCCATAAGCCTGGGCTGCTTCTGACGTGGGGTACGTGCTGGTAATGAGATAACAAGGCGGCTTAGGGCAGCTTTCTTCGTAGTGTTCTAGCCATGGCATAATAACAGCGCGGGCCTCGCGGTATCGCCGCTTCTCGTAGAGCGCCTCCGCTTGCATACGCCGAAAGAGACTATTGCGCGGATACTGCGTGGTGAGCCGACTGAGCCAGTGTAGCGCACTATCCGGCACCTTCTCCTGATACAGGTAGATGTACCCTAGAAAGTACATAGCCTCGGTCTGAGTATAATTGAAGCTATCGCGGGCGCACGCTGCCAAACGACTTAAGCCCCGCACCTTATCGCCCGGCGGAAAGGCTACTAGGATCGGCCGCATGATAGGATAGTTTTGCTTGAAATAAGCGATATAGTACTCATAAAGCCCGAGTTCAAACTGCATTTCGGGATAGTCGGGGGCGTGCTTTCGTAGCCCCTCTAGCAGCGCGAGCAGACTACAGGCTTCCCAAACGGAGCGTAGAAGATACCCCCGCACGTATAAGCGGCGAACATGCAGGGCCCGATTAGCAAACCCAATGAAGTAAGTCTCTAGAGGCGCCTTGCTACAGCAGCGCAGAAGCGAATCGGTCCGTGCAATGGCCTTAGCCCAAGCATTATCAAACCAAGTGGTAGCGGGGTCGAGCTCAATCTGCCAGCTATGCAGCAATGCCTGTAGATAGGTAGTACCGGCATAAGGGCCGTACTGCCCTTCTAAGCGACGTAGCTGAGCCAGCGCCTCGTGAAAGCGGATGTCATACACCAGGCGCAGGGCCGCCAGGGCCTGCGTGCGATAGGCTGCCTGATAAGGCAGCGGTTGCGCCAGCGCTAAGGCTGTGCACAGGGCGGCTTTGTGCCAATGCCAAACGGATCCCATCCCCACAGCCGCTGATCCGGACAGAGCTGAACGTAAACCGCCAACCAGATAAGCACCGCTAAAAGCAAAATACCCATAATGAGCACCTGGGATCGTCGCAGCCGGATACGCAGCTCAATCACCTGGCGGGCTAAGGCTTCCGCCCGCTCGATATTACGGAAGGCGATCCGAAGCCGATCCCAGACCTGATCGCCTTTAACGACATAATCATAGGCTCCATACGTGAAGGTATCGGCTGCCGTTTGGACGTCTTCTTGAGCAGAGAGCATGATGACATAGGGCGGCTTATCGGGGTCTTCATGCTTACGCAGGGCTTTGAGAATGCTAATGCCGGTCTGGTCCGTCCCTAGATGATAATCTAATAGGATATACTTCGGGAGCTTTTCGGTTTTGATAGCCGTGGTAGCTTCGCTCGCAGACGAGAAGTGCCGAATGGTATACTTCTCACGCAGGCGCTCCTGGAGCACTTCTGCCCAAATGGGGTCGTCTTCGATGATCCACAGGGTCGGCTTCACAAGACAAAGGTACAAACCGCGTTATTTTGCCCCATGGCTCGGTCGCTGATCATCGTGGAGTCTCCTACGAAGGCCAAGACCATTACCCGCCTACTCAAAGGGCAATACGACGTCATCGCTTCTCAAGGCCATATTCGGGACCTTCCCAAGCGCGGCTTATCGATTGAGATTACGCCTGAAAAGGTCTTTATCCCACGATACGAGACTTTGCAGAATAAACAAGCTATTCTCAACCAGCTCAAACGCGCCGTTAAGGAAGCCGCTGAGGTTTGGCTCGCTACCGATGAAGACCGAGAGGGCGAGGCTATCGCCTGGCATATCTGCGAAGCTCTTGAGCTTGATAGAGAAAAGCCTATCCGTATTGCCTTTCATGAAATAACGGAGCGGGCCCTAAACGAAGCGCTCACCAACCCGAGACCGATCGCCATGGCCCTGGTGAATGCCCAGCAAGCCCGTCGTCTGCTGGATAGAATCGTCGGCTATGAGTTATCTCCCCTTCTGTGGCGAGCCTTTCCCTCCGCCAAGGGGACTTCCAAAAAATCTAGTGCCCTTTCGGCTGGACGGGTGCAGTCTGCTGCCCTGAGGCTTATCGTAGAACGCGAGTGGGCGATTCAGCAGCATCAGCCCAGCCGCAGCCTTGAGGCGCGGATCCAACTTCAGACGCCTACGCCGCTCTGGGCTAAATTGCAAAAGCCCCCCCTAGAAGACCTTCCAAGCGCCCAGGAACTGCTCCGGTCGCTTGTCGGCAGGCGCCTTCACCTCAAAAGCCGCCAAACAAAGCAGCAAGCCGAACGGCCCCAAGCGCCTTTCACCACCTCTACCCTCCAGCAGGAAGCCCAGCGCCGCTTAGGCTTTGCCATTAGCCGAACCATGCGGGCCGCTCAGGCCCTCTACGAAAAGGGCTTCATTACGTATATGCGTACAGACTCCACCTATCTCGCTCCAGAAGCCCGTGCTGCTATCCACAATGTGATCCGGACGTCCTATGGCGAAAACTACCTCGAACCGCATGACTTCAGCCAAAAGAAAGCCCAGTTTGCGCAGGAAGCCCACGAAGCCATCCGCCCTACCGACCCTAACCTCCAGTCGGCTGGCGATACGCCCGACGAAGAAAAGCTCTACCAGCTCATCTGGAGTCGTACTGTAGCTAGCCAAATGAAACCCGCTCTCTATGAAAAAACTCGGCTAACCTTTGTGCCAGAACCGCCAACCTCCCCTGAGATTTCCTTCGCCGCAGAAGGGGAGATTCTGGTTTTTGATGGGTATTTGCGCGCTTACCGCGGGGCACCAAGTGAGGCGAAAGAAACCCTCCCCCCTCTGCAGGAAGATACGCTCTACGAGTGGATCCTGCTGGAAATTCAAGAGAAATTTTCTGCGCCGCCGGCTCACTATACTGAAGGTACCCTTGTCAAGGAGCTGGAAGAGCGAGGGATCGGCCGCCCTTCGACTTATGTGCCCACCTTGGAAACGCTCTTCAAGCGAGGTTATATCCGTCGGGCTACAGCGAAAACGCCGCTGCCCCCTTATCAGCTTGTGCGCATCGAACGGGACGACAAGACCACCTCTCAGACCGTTTCGCCTCCGCCCCGCGAAGAAAAAGGCAAACTCGTTCCGACCGATTTAGGGATTTTGGTGACGCAGTTCCTCCTAGAGCACTTTCCGGATATTGTCGATTATGATTTCACGAGCCAGGTTGAACATGAACTAGATCAGATCGCCGCCAATGAGATAGACTGGCAAACGGTACTTCGCCAGTTCTATGAGCAATTCGCACCTAAGGTCGCGCAGACACCGCTCCAGACCAAAAACCTGCGACAACGCCTCTTAGGCTATGATCCGGTTAGCGGCCGGGCGATCTATGCCTGTTATGGCAAACACGGCCCTTATCTACAACTAGGGGAATCTACGGATGCAGATGTGCGCCGGACGGCTTTACCCCCTGGTAAACGCCTAGACACCGTGACCCTGGAAGAAGCCTTAGCGCTCCTGAGCTTCCCGCGCCAGCTTGGCTTACACGAGGGTAAGCCCGTAGAACTGCATCATGGCCCCTATGGCTTCTATCTCAAGTACGACGGCAAAAACTACAAACTCCCTCCCTCTACCGAGCCATATGACCTCTCTTTAGAAGAAGCCGTCCCTATTCTGACCCAGTCGGGCCATAGTGGGACCCTCGCTACCTTCCCTGAGGCCGGTATTACCGTGCGCCACGGCCGTTTTGGCCCTTACTTTACCTACCAGGGCCAAAACTATAGCCTAAAGGGCGTCGACCTTCAAACGCTCACCCCCGGGCTGTGCCTGCAGATCGTAGCCCAGAAGTCGACCAGTCCGGATAAAAGCTCAGCGCACAAGCCTGCTAAGCGCCCCGCTAAACGGCGCGGCTAATATCCCAGTTCTCTAGCAAATCGGCTACGCGCCGCACAAACGCTCCCCCCAGGGCCCCGTCAATGATGCGGTGGTCATAAGAGTGTGACAGAAACATCATATGCCGCACCGCAATCATATCTCCTTGGGGCGTGTCTAGCACTTGAGGCTTTTTACGGATAGCGCCCGTGGCTAAGATGGCTACCTGGGGTTGTAAAATAACGGGGGTGCCCATGACATTCCCAAAGGTGCCCACGTTGGAAAGCGTATAAGTGCCGCCTGTAATCTCATCGGGCTTTAGCTGGCCCGCACGGGCTCGACGACTGAGGTCATTGACAGTCGCCGCAATGCCTGCTAGATTGAGCCGATCGGCATGCCGTACCACTGGAACGATCAGATTATTAGTCGGCAGCGCAACCGCTACCCCGATATGTATCTCTTTTTTCAGCAAAATCTTATCGCCTTCGACGGAGGCATTGAGCTGGGGAAATTCCCGCAGGACTTGGGCTAAAATCTCGATAAAGGCATGCGTAAACGTAAGCTTTTCACCATATTTTTCCTCAAATCCGGCTTTAACCCGTTCACGCCATAGGACAAGGGACGTTACATCCGCTTCTACAAAGCTTGTAACGTGGGGCGAGACGTGTTTAGAGTAGACCATGTTTTCGGCGATGAGGCGCCGCATACGGTCCATCTCTTGCACCTCCATCGCTCCACTGTGGGTGAAAGCCTTTTTCGGTATCAGGATAAAATGTTCCTGCAGGTAGGCAATGATTTCATTCACAGATGCAGGCGGCGTAGAAGGCGCTGCAGTGGGCTGGGGTGCAGCAGGGGAGGAAACAGGAGCCGGTGCCGTAGAACGCTTTTCGAGGTAGGCTAAGAGGTCTTTTTTCGTGACACGCCCACCTAGGCCGCTTCCGGCGATCGTGGCGAGCTCTTCCTTGGTGAGACCGGCCTCCTGCGCGATCGTGCGCACCAGTGGTGAATAGAACCGCTCTCCATCCCGAGCCGGGATACGCGTAGAAGTGGCTTCAGCTGGCGCTGGAGCCTGTACACCATTCGTAGCAATAGGCTCTGGGGCAGCCGTTGCCGGCGCAGCCGTAATTAAAGCCTCTCCTTCTTCGACAATGATAGCCAGCACTGTCCCAATGGGTACCGTCTGCCCTTCCGGCACCCGAATCTCGGCTAGGGTACCGCTGACAGGTGCGGGAACCTCGGAGTCGACCTTATCGGTTGCAATCTCGAGTACAGGTTCGTCTGCCTCAACCCGATCGCCAGGCCTTTTGAGCCAGCGAATGATGCGGGCCTCCATGACACTTTCCCCCATTTTAGGGAGTACAAGCTCTGCCATCGCTCAAATTTAGCGCAAACCCACCACTTGACAGGCCTCAAGAAAAGCGCGCTGGAAGGCTTCAATGGCTTGCGTATGCCGATAGGACTCCCGAATGAGGGTGGCGCTTGCCTCGGAAATGTGCTGCTTCTCTGCCGCAGAAAGGTCAAAGAAACGCAGCACCGCCTCGGCAGCTCTTTCAGCCGAAAGAGGAACAGTGCCCTTAGGCCAAACCTGAGCTACGACTTCCTTCGCTCCCGTCCACTCAGACACCATGGCAGGCACACCAAGCGCCATAGCTTCCAGAACGGTAATACCATAGGCTTCACCCCGTCCTAAGTGCAGGTAAAGTCCTGCTTGGGTGAAAAACGGTACTAGCTCAGACTGGGCGCCCCAAAAACGCACCGATACATTAGGATAAACCCGCCTAAGCCGCTCGATCTCCTCTGGTGCCCAGTCCCCCACTACCCATCCCTCTATCTGAGGTCGATAGAGACTGACTTTGGATAGGGTTTCGAGCCATAGGTCGAGCCCCTTGTACCACGTTCTAAAGCCGCCAGGGCCATGAGCCACGAGAAGGATGATGGAGCTGTGCGGATTATACTGGGGTGGCGCCGCTAGGATTTTGTCTGGCACCCCGTTGAAGCCTACAAAGGTGGGGGGCGTGTGCCTTCCTAGGAGCATACGCAGCAATTCGGCCTGCATCTGACCTATCACAATAAGCGCATCATAGCGCCTAAGCGCTTGCAAAAGCCCCCAGTGACTGAGTCGGGGAAGATATCGACTATGGAGGAAAAAAAGCGTTTCATTGTCCAGCAAACCGATGACAGGCGTCTTTTTAGCCCGGACCTGCTTTGCAACGGGGGGCCAAACATGCGGCCCCTCTACAAGTACGACTTCATAATCCTCATATGGAAACGCGGCTCCACATTGAAACCATCTCCAGTACCGCTTGTAAGCAGGTAGATTGAGGTCATGCCAACGTGCCCATTCGTCTATGTAGCGCAACTCAGCACCCACAGATTGGGCATAAGCTCTGTGGATCCAATGCGCCGCTGGACGTCCCTCCAAAAAAACGGCTTTAGGCCAATGCATGGATAGGCTGCATCTGATTAGACAAATACGCGGCGATACGATCCTTATAATGGGTCAGCGTGTATGCTTCTAAGACTCGAGTCCTAGCAGCCACACCCACTTCGCGACACAAGGTCAGATTCTCATAAAGCCGGAGAATAGCTTCCATCAAGGCTTCCACACTGTGAGGAGGTACAACATATCCTTCATCACTTGTGATGACATCCGGTCCGCAACTATGGATAGTCGTGATAACCGGACGCCCACAAGCCATCGCCTCTAATATCACCAACCCAAACGAATCTAGTAGAGTAGGGAAAACAATCACCGAAGCTTGATTGTAAAGGTCCACCAATTCGGCTCGTTCATGAGCCCCTTTGTGGATGAATAAACCCTCATACCTGGCTAGGATCGGCTTCATCTCACTCCACAATGGCCCCACCAGCCATAACTCCGCATGAGGCAGGGCTAACCTGCGGTAGGCTTCTAACAGATAATCTATGCCCTTTAAGAGCGCTATGCGACCCACATAAACAATACGAAAAGGATTGTGGGAGATGGGCTGTTTAGGTTGGAATAGCTCAGTATCTACACCAAGGGGTAGCACATGCAATTTATGGGCTGGCACATTCTGCGCGAGGCAGCTCTGTCTAGCAAAAGAAGAGAGGACTTGGATGCTATCGGCCTCTGCGAATTCTGCCTCAATGCGGGAGACATAGGCCGGAGGCAATAAACCTGCATAACTAGGTAGATCAGAGTAGCGTCCATAGACTGACTGGGCGATGAGCTGCCAAGCACGAGGATGAATGGTGGGAAGCTCTAAAAGCGTACGAAGCCCCCGTCTTCGAGCCTTTCTAAGGCTACATAAGCTCATACCACTCCATCCCCATAATACCCCTTCGGCAGGCAAATAGCTGCTGCTTAGCCAGTCATACAGGATAAATTCCCAGGTCTTAGGATGCTCGTACCGCTTAAAATAAGGAATACGCCGCCACAATGCCCACATGAGGTGAACGGTCGGCTTGTAAAAGCGACTGCGAGCTATGACCTGATCATGCTCATCCCAAACCTGCCAATCTGGATAATAACTAATCACCTTCCGCGCATAGCCTATCTCTCGTAAAAGCTTGGCCAAGAGGGGGGCATGATGTCCAGGTCCTGTGTGAAGCACGACAGAGACCATTTCCACCAAAAGTAGCTAATATTGTAAGAATGAAGCTGCATGAATATCAAGCGAAAGACTTGCTGAGCCAATGGCAAATTCCTGTAGCGGGCGGTTATGTCGCCATGTCAGCCGAAGAAGCAGTCGAAGCTGCCCGCAAGATTGACCCCACGGGAAAAGGGCCCTGGGTTCTCAAGGCCCAGATTCATGCAGGGGGCCGTGGCAAAGCCGGCGGCGTCAAGCTCGCCAAGTCTCTGGAAGAGGTCAAAAGCTTAGCGAGTCAAATGATCGGCATGACCCTCGTCACCCCCCAAACCGGCCCTCAGGGCAAAGTCGTTCATAAACTCTACATCACAGGAGACGCTTTTTATCCAGGTCCTAGTCCAGTCCGGGAATTTTATGTGAGCTTTACCTTAGACCGAGCTGTAGGACGAGATGTCCTTATCGCGAGCGCCGAGGGCGGGGTCGAAATCGAGGAAGTAGCCAAAACCCGCCCAGAAGCTATCATCAAGCATCACGTTAATCCCACTGTCGGTCTCATGCCCTATCAAGCGCGAGAAGTAGCCTACGCTCTGGGACTAACGGGTGAGGCCTTCAAAAACGCTGTAGATTTTCTCATCCGACTTTATAAAGTCTACGACGCTTTAGACGCGAGTCTCCTGGAGATCAACCCAATGCTTAAGACGTCTGACGACAAAATCATCGCTTTAGATGCTAAGTTAGAAATCGAAGACAACGGTCTCGGCGTGCGTCATCGTCATTTAGAAAGCTGGCGCGATACCACCGAAGAAGAGCCTCTAGAAACCGAAGCCCGAGAAGCCGGACTAAGCTACGTCAAGCTCGATGGGAATGTCGGCTGTATGGTCAATGGGGCTGGATTAGCCATGGCTACCATGGATATTATCAAGCTAGCAGGGGGCTGGCCGGCTAACTTCCTAGACGTAGGCGGCGGCGCTAATGTCGAACGCATCGCTAAAGCCTTTCAGATCCTCCTCAAAGACCCCAATGTCAAAGTGATTCTAATCAACATTTTCGGTGGTATCGTTCAATGTGACCGGGTGGCCCATGGCATCTTGGAAGCCTACAAGCGGATCGGTCATATTCCGGTGCCGCTAGTTGTGCGCCTTCAGGGCACGAATGCCGACCTAGCTGCTCAAATTCTAGCAGGGTCTGGCCTCCCTATCGTTTCTGCGACGGAGCTAGCCGAAGCGGCTCAGAAAGTACAGGCTGTCTTACAACAAGCGTGAAGCCGCCAGTTCTCACCATCGCCGGCTCAGATAGCATCGGAGGCGCAGGGATCCAAGCCGACTTCAAGGCTTTTGCCCTGCTTGGCGTGCATGGGATGGGCGTGATCACAGGGCTTACCGCTCAAAATACGCTTGCGGTCTCGGCCATTCATGCAGTCCCGGCTCGCTTTGTGCGTCGTCAGCTCGAGGCCGTTTTTGCGGATATACGGCCTGCTGCTATCAAGACAGGCATGCTCACCAACGGGGCCATCATCCACACGGTCGCCCAGTTTCTTGCTAAGCAGGGCTCAGCTATTCCGCTTGTCGTAGATCCTGTACTGGCAGCAGCCACGGGAGCTCGGCTCCTAGACCCCCAAGCGGAGGAGGCTCTCAAGCGCTTTCTGTCTCTGGCCACGCTTGTAACGCCAAACCTTGCGGAGGCGACTGCGCTGGCTGAGACACCGCAGCCGACCAGCGCGTTAGCCATGGAGGTCCTGCTACAAGCGCTTGTTAAACGATACCCCGGTCCTGCTTGGCTTATCAAGGGCGGCCACGCCACATGGCAGGGCGACCAGGTGGTCAGTCTACTTTATTACGCAGGACGCATTTATCGTTTGACACATCCACGATTGACTCTGGAACGGCCACCCCACGGCACAGGTTGCACGGCCGCCGCGGCGATAGCTGCCGGCCTAGCGCACGGCATTCCTCTCCCCCAAGCCGTAGAAAAGGCCCTGCAATTCACTTACGAGGCAATTCGTCGCGCCAATCCTCATCTTTCCCATGGTTCGTTACTCCTGGACCCGCCACCTGATTGGACTCTTACTGCATAGCTTAGCCTTAGGACAGATTCAGATTAGTCAAAATTCGACACAGGGCCCCTGCCACTTGTCTGCGGATTCCCTGAGGCCCATCACCCCGTCGTTCTGGCCCTATGTGTACCGCTACCAGTGGGATCCGCAGCAAAAGACAGAGATACTCTGGCTAGCCCCCGCTGTGCGGCTAACGATCGAGCAGCGCGCCTGCATCCGCCATCATATCACTTATGAACTGCGCTTGCCTTTAGACTACCCGCTGGCAGCTGGCTTTACAAGAGGGTTGCTTCTCAAGCTCGACACCATCCTGACTCTCCTACATCGGGAAAATCCAGCCTTTCTCCGCCTCAAGGCGCTCGTCTTACCCCGCCTCTTAGAGCAGCTCCAACTGCGTGCTGTGGGCGAAGTAGCGATGGTCCCCTATCAAGAATGGAACTTCCTAGCCCAAGTCGATACCGATAAAAACGGCGCGTTTATCCGGCTGGAGGTGATACGCTACCTCAGTACTCAGACGATCCAAAGGCCGGGAATCCCAGAGTACCTCGATGATGGCTGGCAGCGCTAAGCTTGCACCGGTAAGGACACCTCCACTTCTGTGGCTCCATTAGGACTATATTCAACTGGCTGGGTATAAGTCCACAGGTAGCACTGCGTTCCTGCTTGGGGGCACACATACACGCCCAGTTGAAGGCTATTGGCCCCCGCTGGGGCGAGTACTACTTCGAGAAGCGTAGGCTCAGCAGGGCTCATCTCCAGGACCTTCTCCTGAAACGCTATCCAGCTAGGGGCTTCCTCATTACACTTAAACTCAGACGGCAAGCGAAAACGCAGCCGTATGGGCTCTTGGCTCTTTACAAGGATAGGAGCTAGACGCATTCCATCATTCCATAGGCTAAATCGCTTGACGGGACGTCTCGTTATGAGGCGGCGGATGGGGCCTACCTCTAAAGTAGCGACCTCGTTTCGTCGAGGGTCCCAGACACGCAGCTGGTGGTTATTCGTATCGGTGATATAAAAAAAGCCATCTAACGCTTTGATGTCATTAGGCTCTGAGAAGAGGGCCTCTGAAGCGGTTCCATCCCGATAGCCGCGCTGACCTGTACCCAACACGGTCTCTAAGTGGCGACGCTCCAAGTCGATCCGACGAATCTTGTGATTATACGTATCGGCTACCCAAAGCGCGCCGTCCTGCCACGTTAGGCCAATAGGATGCTGAAGCAGCGCCTGCGCGAAACTCCCATCCCGATCACCAAACGTAAAAAGCCCTTCTCCTATAAGCGTTTTGACCTGATCGCCTTCTACGTAACGAATAGCTGAGCTTTCACTGTCGGCAAAGTATACCCGCCCGTCTGGTGCTACGGTTAGGCCCGAGGGCTGTGCTAAGGCTGATACTAGCCGGTGGCCGTCTCGAAGGTCCTCCATGCCAGAGCCTACCCAGACCTGGATGCGCTTTTGGGCTGGGTCTAGCTGCCACAGTTGATGAAAACCAGCCATGGCAATAATCAGCTTACCCTCTTGCCAGGCGATGTCCCAGGGAGAATTAAGTGGGATTTCGAGAGCCGGTCCTTCTCGGTAGAGGCGTCGGGCCTGCTGCCCTGTGCCGGCGATAGTCTCCACCCAGGCACGTTGGAGATCGACCCGACGGATAAGGTGATTTTCGGTATCGGCTACGTACAAGGCATCCTCAGCAGCGACATACACGAGGCCCTGCGGCCGGTAAAAGGTCGCTTCCGCAAAAGGACCGTCACGCCGGCCCTCGTCGCCACTGCCAATCACTACAAGCACTTCACCACTGGGACGCACCACTAAAATGCGATTGTGATTGGAGTCTGATAAAAACAAGCGGCACCCCTGGGTATCTACTGCGAGCTTTCCCGGGAAGCTTAGCAAGGCCTCGGGTTGCTGGTACTTCTCGAGCCGGAGCGGCAAGGGCTCTAACCTTAGATATTGCGCATAAGCCGCACGCCACTCCAGCAGTCTAGGACGCAGGGCCTCATCAATGCCCTCACCCGAAGAGCGCCAGAGAAGCTGCCCCATCGGATCAATTACTACAAAAGTCGGCCAAGCGTGGGCATCATACAAGCGCCAAATGTGATAGTCTTCATCTAAAATCACAGGATGCTCAATATCATAGCGCACGATAGCCGCCCGTACGTTATCCACAGTCTGCTCGTTGTAAAACTTCGCGGAATGAACGCCAATCACGACAAGCTCTGGGAATTCCCGCTCTAAGTTCTTCAGCTCGGGCAAAACATGCATGCAGTTTATGCAGCAGTAAGTCCAGAAATCAAGTAGGACGAAGCGACCGCGCAGATCCTTTTCAAGCGATAAAGGCCTCGCTACGTTTAGCCAAACAAAGTCCTTCGGAAAGCTCGGCGCTAAGCGTCGAAGCATAGGTCAAAGGTAAAAACAGATACTTAGGCAGATATTGGCGATTGTCAAGGGAGATCCTGTATATTTGTCCTATGCGACATGCTATCCTACTTACCGGCCTGACCCTCCTTTGGGCTCAGGCACCAGCGCCGCAAGGCGTTGACGCTTGCGGCTATCGGTGGTACACCCATCTAGCGGGTGTCCAAGATTCTACACCTACCTTTAGCTGGGTAGACATTTCGGGAACGGGACAGATCCTTAGTGGTCTGGGGGACGATAATTTTGCCGGGCCTATTAACCTGGCGACGCCTTTTGTATACTACTGGAATACGTACAGCAAGGTCTATGTAGGCTCCAATGGGTATATTGTGTTTGGCCGAGGTGCCAATGTAGCCAGTGGAGCCCAACCGTATTTTTCGCGCTTCCCTAGCGCTTCTACTCCCAATGAGTGGATCGCCGTTTACTTAGCTGACTTAACCTTTACAGACGATACAGGAAACCCCATACCAGGCGCGAAGTTATTATACGGCACGGATGCGCAGGGTCGGTTCGTCATCACTTGGGATAGCGTCGCTTACTGGAATGGCAGTGCACCTGGCCAGTGGAGCGGACGAAATTCCTTCCAGATTATTCTAGATCCGAGCGATTCCTCCATCACACTCCAATACAAGCAAATCGATGCGGGCTATCACAGCAGCTACGGCAACGGAAACTATAACGTGGTCGGCATGGAGAATATTACGGGCCAGTCTGGTTTAGACATTGCCGCAGCATGGCCCGTACCTTTTCAGGACTACGCCATCAAAATCTGGCATCCTCGCACCTTTGCCTGTACTAGCACGGACGTGCAGGCAGACTGGGTCTTAAACTCGGCAGGCATGGGCCGCTTTGCGCTAAAGGGTGGTGCGGCGCCTAGCTTTGCTACTGGCATCCTCAATACCGGCAACCAGACAGTTACTAATCAGGTGCGTGCCATCTTAAACCTCCGGGGCCCCCTTCCTAGCTCGAATGTAATCGTCCATCGAGATACGGTGTTTATCCAGCCGCCACTTAATGTTGGTCAGTTGGCGAGTACTAACTACACAAAGGTTTTCAATCATAGTGCCCAAGCCACACCCTCTAATCTCAGGACAGGGAGCTATAACTGCATCACCTCCCTAACCTTGAGCGGCGACGGGTACACTGGCAATAACTTTAACTCGACCGAACTCGTCATTGCCGATGGCGCTCCCAATGGCAGCTACCAACTGCGCTTCGATGATGGCAACTGGGATCCGCAAAATGAGTTTGGGGGCGGAATAGGCTCCATCGCTAACGGTATGGCCATCGTAGCCCCCGATGCTATCGTCGTCGAAGCGGTTTCCCTCGACATGCTTTATGAAGATGGCGGTGCCAATAATTATCCAGTCACGGTCTGGGTATACAGCTATGACCCCGTCAATGGCAGTGTTGGGGCCGGCTTAGATACGCTAACTCTTGACCCTGTCGACTTTCCGAATGGCGATACCCTGCTAGGTACCTTCTCGAGCCAGAGTGGAGGTACCTTTTACCTGAGGCGTTATACGATCCCCCTTCATAATCCTATCAATCTCACGGCGGGACAAGGGCTACTTGTCGGGTTTCTCACGACCGCTCCCCCTAATGCACAGATTAGCAACTACGTCGTTGATGACGCCAGTGTACCGATCTCCAGAGCTAGCTTTGAGGGTATTGCCGGAGCCTGGGCGTCCTATCGCGACGTAGAAAATACGGACTTTTCTATTGGGGTCGTAGCCAGGCTCGCAACAACTAGCGACTTAAGCACGCTACCTACGCCGCCCCGCTGGCAGGTCTCGCTTTTCCCTAATCCGACCACGACGAATCCCTACTTACGATTTGAACTGCCCCAAGCGGGAACCGTTCATATACGGGTCATTGATCTCACCGGCCGCACCCTGCACCAAGAGTCCCTGTATGTCCCTACTACAAACTACAAAAAGCCGCTTTCGTGTCCCCTTGCGGCCGGCACTTACCTCGTAGCCGTCACCTACGAAGGCTATACCATTACCCACCGCCTCGTCGTAGAATAATCGCTCATCGTACCTTCTTAAAAAGGCGGGCTTCCTACGAGAAGCCCGCCTTTTAAGTTCCGTTTACAACCTATCTTTGTACCATGGAAATAAGCAACATTGTTGCAGGATTAGGGATAGGGTTAGCGGCGGGACTCTTTAGCGGTCTAGTAGGCGTGGGCGGGGGGGTTATTATCATTCCGCTCTTAGCGGCCATAGGCTATTCCCATCATGCGGCACAAGGAACTGCGCTTCTGGTATTTTCTCTGCCTGTCTTAGCAGCGAGTGCGTATACCTACTATCGGCAGGGGCGAGCAGACCTAAAGCTTGCGATCTTTATCGCGCTTGGTGTGGTAATAGCCAGCTTTGTGTCGGGCACCTTGGCCCAGAGCCTACCTACCCGGGCACTAGCCAGGATTTTTTCTGGCGTGCTAGTAGGGCTCGGGATTTATCTAATCAGTAAGCCTTTGTTATTTAGGAGGGCGACTCCTCAGGTGGAACTTCATGCCTTACCGCTCAAACAAAAGGCTTTCCGGGGCTTCTTAATCGGTCTTTTTTCCGGGGCACTCAGTGGGATTACGGGGTTGGGGGGCGGCGTGATCATCGTTCCGCTCATTCGCCTACTCATCGGTCATGACCAGCATACTGCTCAGGGCACAAGCCTCGCTACCCTCAGCATCCCTGTATTATTAGCTGGCATGCTACCCTATTATCGTGCCGGCCATATAGATGTCTCTATGGGGTTAGCCATTGCTGGGGGTCTTTTGGTGTCGAGTCTACTGGCTGGTCTACTGGCCCAGCGCCTGCCTGGTCAGAAGCTCCAGATAGGCTTTGGGGTCCTGATTGTGGGCCTAGGCCTACGAGGGCTCTTAGGTTGAATGGCGGCCGGGTCGTATATTGGCTGCCCTTGAAGCCGCCAATCTGCTTGTGCTTAGGGCTGCTTGCCTGGGCTCAGACCGGCCGCCTAGCGCTTCGGGTCGTGGACCAGGACAATCAGCCCTTACCGTACGCCGTTGTAGAAGTAGGCACGCAACGACAAGAGACTGATTCTTTAGGTCATCTTAACTTAGAACTCCCGGCCGGGCGTCATCGGCTACGACTCTCGCATTTAGAGGCTTATCCTTTCGAGACGGAGGTCTGGGTGCAGGCAGGCGCTACCACGCCGCTCGCCTTTAGCCTGCAGCGTCGCCAGATTACCCTGGATTCTTTGACGATCCAAGCTGAGAAGCTCAAACCCACGCAAATCGCTGCTATTCCCTTTTTACAGCCTATCCCTATACGCACCGAAGCGCTTCGGACCATGCCGAGCCTCAAACCGGACCTAGAAAGCCGCCTACAGCTCATGGGCGCTATTAGCTCTAGTGAATTCTCGTCCCAGTATCGGGTGCGGGGCGGAAACTTTGATGAAAATCTCGTGTACGCTGGGCTTGTAGAGATTTATCGCCCTTTCTCGGCTCGCAGTGGTCAGCAGGAAGGCCTGGGCTTTGTCAATCCCCTGCTCATCGAAGAGGCCTACTTCAGCTTAGGCGGGTTTGAAGCCCGCTACGGCGACCGACTCTCTTCTGTGCTGCAGGTCACTTACAAGCGTCGTAGTCAGCCTGAGCGGATCGTAGATGTCGGTCTCCTCAATCAGGGTCTGGCCTTCGTAGGCAAAAAGGGGCATTTATACTATGCGATCGGGGCTCGCCGCTTCGCTATCGGCTATGTGTTGCGCACTTTGCCCACGAAAGGTCAATATCGACCTGTTTTTTACGACGGACAAGCTTATCTGGCTTGGGAAAAGGGGGCCTGGCAGGCCGAGGTCCTAAGTACGGGGCTCCTTAACCGCTACCGACTCTTCCCACAAAGCGGTGAAGCGACCTTCGGCCTCATCAATTATGCGCTGCGGCTCAACCTGTACTTCCAGGGTGCCGAGCTCCTGCGCTACAACACAGGCCAGACTGCTTTTACTCTGACCTTTCGCCTGAAACCTGGCCTGCGCCTCAGTCTGATTACGTCCTACTTTCAAAGTCTCGAGGATGAGCTCATCGATACAGAAGGCGCCTATCTCTTAGGTGAAGTGCAGACCAGTCTAGGTAGCAGCCTTTACAACGAGATCGTCGTCTTGCGAGGAGCTGGCAGTCAGATTCGCCATGCCCGAAACTACCTAGACCTACGCGCCCTTTATGGCGAGCATCAGGGCGAATGGACCTGGGATCCGGGGCTGCGTCATCGCCTGCGGTGGGGTATCCGTCACCAAAGGGAAGCCTTCCAAGACCGGGTCTACGAGTGGTCAGCTATCGACTCTGCTGATTATGTGCGCTTGGATGAACGTTATATCCACGACCAGCGCCTCTCTAACTACCGCTGGCTCGGTTACATTCAGCAAACGCTTCGCTGGGGCCCCTGGCAGCTAGAGGGCGGGATTCGCTGGCATTACGCCCACAATAACCGCCAGCTATTAGTAAGTCCGCGATTTCAACTGCTCTACCAGCCAAAGCCCGCCCTTCAATATCGCCTAAGCCTAGGGCATTATGGACAACCGCCTTTTTATCGGGAACTGCGCGGGATAGATTACCGGCTCATTCCTCAGCTTCAGGCTCAGCAGAGCTGGCAGCTAGTCGCTGGCATCGATTATAGCTTTCGCTTGTGGAGCCGGCCCCTCCGCTACTTTGCTGAAGCTTATTACAAGTACCTGTGGGACCTCATCCCCTATGAGATCGAAAACGTACGCATTCGTTACTACGGCGCCAACAGCGGCCGAGGCTACGCCTATGGGCTTGACATGCGACTTAATGGGGAATTTCTCCAAGGTGTGGACTCCTGGTTTAGCCTTGGGTTATTGTCTACTCGTGAGCGCATCAGCGGAGGTCCCTGGGTGCGCCGCCCAAGCGATCAGCGCTTAAACTTTGCCTTCTTCTTTCAAGACGAAGTCCCACCCAATCCTCTGTACAAGGTCCAGATTCAATTTGTCTTTACGACGGGAATGCCATTCGGCGTACCGCGCCAGCTAGGCCAGCGAACTATTTTTCAGATGCCTTTCTACAACCGCGTGGACCTGGGACTTAGTCGCTTGATCCCTTTATCGACACGCTACCTCAAGTCTTTATGGATAGGGCTAGACGTTTTTAATCTTTTTGAGCGATACAACGTGGTCTCCTACCAATGGATCGCGGATGTCTACGGCGTACGCTGGGCGGTCCCGAATTACTTATCGGCTCGCTTGGTCAATCTCCGAGTCATTGCAGAGTGGTGAAGGATAGCGCCGGTGATAGCGATACTGACGGCATCGGTCGCATGATGAAAATCGGAAAGCAGGTCCTCAGCATTAGTTAGATAATGCCTAAGCCAGCCTGCCACCTGCGTTTTGGATGCCCTACCATGCCCTGTGATGATCTTCTTAACGGCGGCAGGCGGTAGGGTCTGCAAGGTAGGCCAGTCCCTACTCCATAGGGCCGCCTGGGTGAGCCCAAGTAAGCGCCCGAGTACGAGAGCACTAGAAGGATTTTGGCCGACAAAAGGGGCTTCTGCCCAGATAGCAGCCGGCTGAGGTGCCTCGGTCATCAAGACCTGCAACCACTGATAGTAGGCGCTAAAGCGAGCTTCACCCCGCCCCCCGGTGTCTCGGAAAGTCTCTAGGCGCAAGAGGGTAAATCGCTGGGGCGCCACCTGCGCCAAGATGGCGATCGCTGCGCCCTTGATGCCCAGATCGATCCCCCCCCACTTCACCAGACCCGAATCCCCCATACCGTCACATCATCCACCTGCTCACTGTCGCCTGTGTAATCTTTCCACTCTTTCCAGCGCTGATTGAGGAGGGCGCGCCGCTTGGGCATCGAGGGCTCTAAGTAGGTCTCTAAAATGAATTCCTTGAGGCGCTTGGTGCTAAAACGCTTGCCCTCCGGCCCGCCCGGCTGATCAACGAGCCCATCTGTAAATAAAAAGAACGTATCCCCTGGCTCTAGCTGCACTTCGTGCTGGGTAAAGAACCGCTCTTCCTCGAGCTGCTCCCCCCCAATGGACTTTTTATCGGGCTTAAGCTCGCGCAAGTCTGGCCCTTTTAGACAGTAGTATAAGGGGAGATTCGCACCAGCATAGAGGAGCTTGTAGGTTTGCGGAAAATACACCGCAAGTGCGATGTCCATGCCATCCCGTGAGGGCATACCCTCGTCGATATCCTGCTTGAGAGTCTGCCGCACCTCGATGTGCAGGTCATGTAAAATCTGCGCTGGCTCCCAGACGCGCTTACGGTGAATAAGCTGGTCTAAAAAGATACTACCGATCAGTGTCATGAAAGCACCGGGCACGCCGTGTCCAGTCCCATCCGCCACGACGATAAAATAGCGATCCTCGTACGGGGCAAACCAGTAAAAATCGCCACCCACCCCATTGCGTTCTTTAGGCCGCCAGATGATAAAGTAATTTTCTCGCCCAAGGTATTGGTCGAGCATTCGATCAGACGGCACGATGTTACGCTGGATACGGCGGGCATATTTGATGCTTTCTTGAATGTTTTGGAGCGCCTCTTCGAGCTCACCAGTGCGCTGGGCTAGCTCGCGGTTGACCTGCTCTAACCGCTCCGCATAAGCGTGGGCCTGCTCTTCGATGACAGAAGCGGCCGATGCCGCTAGCGCCCGAATAAAATTCACCTCATCTAGTCGCCACTCTCGTTTGGAGTAGCGCTGCTCTACACTAATAAGCCCCACAGAACGGTTCCCCACCCGAATCACCGCATCCAAAACGCTCATGACATGATTAGGCTTGAAAAGCGGTAGCGCTAGCTCGCGGGTACGCAGATCGGATAACGCATCCGTCACCGCGATCACCTGTTCAAGCTCCAGGCTTTGGAAATACAGCGGATACAAGGAACGGTTTGTGACGGTGCCCACCTCATGCGAGTGCGGTTCTTTTTCAGCAACGGCGACACAGCGGGCAATATCAGGCTCCTCATAGAGCCATAAGCTCACCCTATTAGCCTTGAAGGTCTGAAGCGCTATCTGGGCAATAATCTGAAAGGACTTCTCGATATTTCCCTCCCGCAAAACAGGATGCGCTGCGAGCTGCGACAAGGCGTTTTGCTGCTCTTTGAGTCGGAACTCCTGCTCCTTTTGCTCCGTGATGTCAACTAAAATATTGATGGTCTTGAGCAGTCGTTTTGTGCGCGGGTCCAGGAGCGGTGTGCTTGATAAGATCGCCCAGTAGGTCTGACCTAGTGCGCCTTTTAGCTCTACCTCTGCTT
Organism: uncultured Sphingobacterium sp.; assembly: GCA_964489015.1. GTDB lineage: Bacteria > Bacteroidota > Bacteroidia > SpSt-205 > SpSt-205 > JAPYWM01. Next base: position 82,973 of record CAZAXD010000006.1, read on the forward strand.
TCCAGACATCCCCTTGCTGCATACTGCGCCAGTGCCCCTGTAGCAAGACAAGGGGCTGCCGCTCTGAGAATAAAAACCCGTAATGCTTCGCATCAATAGCCTCCGTCGCATACCCCAAACTCTCCAAAAGGCCAGGTGACAAGTAGGTAACTACCCCCTCCGCATTGGTCTCAAAGAGCCAGGCCGCATTATTGAGCGCTTCGAGCTGAGCCGATAACTCTAGCTGCGAAGAGCGTATGCTCTCATTGCTACGCCTTAGCTCCTCCGAACTCTCCCGCAAAAGTTTCTCCTGCTCATGGGCTAGCTCCAAGGCAAGCTGGATCTCCTGCTCTTGATGCTTTTGGAGCGTGATGTCGAAACCTACCAAGATCATCTTGTGAATCTCTTTATCGACATGAGCGACAGGCGTGATAGTCTGCTGAAGCCATAAAGCCTCGCCAAAGGCATTTCGATAGCAGACCACCTCTTGCCAGGTCTCGCCTTGCTTGAGTCGAGCAAACATCCGCTCGAGCACTGGATGCTCCTCCGGACTGCGCAGCTCGGTATAGGATCGGCCTAGTAGCTTCTCCGCGCCTAGGCCAAAAAGACGTTGAAAAGCTTCATTGACATAAATGATCGTACCATCTGGCCTGAGCTCAGCTACCAGTGCAGCCGCATTGAGCGCTTGAATCTGGCCCCGAAGCTCTGCCTGCGTGCGGCGCATCTCTTCCGCCGAGGCTTCGAGCTCTTCAATATTTTGTCTAAGCTCTTCTACAAGCGCCTGATTTTCATCCAAAGAGGCCAAGAGCTGCTTTTCTATCAGGTGCTTATGCCCTTGCTGAAATAGCAAAGAGGCAAATCTGGTTAAGATTGTCAAAAACTCTTTATCTCGGAGTGTGCCTTCCCACATGACCTCGACGACGAAAGAGCCAATAATCTTTTCGTCTAAGGTCAGCGGAAAGAGGTACACGGCATGAGGGGCTGTCATAGGAGCTGGGGCAGCCCTGAAAGGCGTCTCCTGCCACGCATAAGGCCCCTCTACATTAGCGCCTACCCGCTCAAGCACCCACTCTACCGCCTCTGCCGGTAAGTCGACGGTATTGCTATGCAGGAGCATCACGGGGTCATAACGCTCTAAGCAGTGCAGGCCGTTTTGTTCCTCGTCTATGACCCAAAAGCTGAACCGGGCCTCTGATTCTACGCTCGCCGCGACTTCCGCGATAGCGGCCAAACCCTCCATGACGTCCCCGGTCTGCAAAGCCGGATGACGGAGTAAAACCATGAGGCTCTCACGCTGTCGCAGTAGGCGCTCTATCTCTTGTTTGTGACTCTGCTCGAGCCGGCCTAGCTTGTGAACCAAGGTTTGCATCTCCTGCTCAAAGCCAGCCAAACGCTCCTGAGCAGCCCGCAAGGCCAATTCTAACTCTCGTTTGCCCTCTAATAGCTGGATAGCCGATGCCACAGCTATCAACGTGCGTTCTACCCCACTGCGCTTATCCCGATACGGCAAAAGGTATACAACGTAAGCGCCATGGGCGGTTTGCAGAAATCCTTGATAGCCTAGGCCCTTTCGCAGGCTCTCCATGACCGAAAGCGAAAGGTTGAGGTCGGTGAGCTGCTGCCAGCCTTCTGACTGGGTTATGGCCTGGAAGAGGTCATTTTGAAAGAGGAATTGCCCCTGTTCGTCAGCCTCCGCTAAGGGAAAGACATTTTGTAACGCGCCGAGATACAGCCGGAGCCGCTCTAGCTGATCCCGCAGATCCCCTATCTCAGCCTCCCAAGCTTTAGCTTCTTTCACATGAGCTGCCTTTTCGGAAGCCAGACTCGACTGCAGGGCCTGCAAACTCTGCTGGATCTTCTGCAATCTAAGCCACACAGGTCCCAGTAGCGCCTGGATCTCCTGATCGGGGGCTGCTAAATTGTCCGGAAAAGCCTCCAAAAGGGAGAGCGTGGCTTGCCACTGAATTAGCAACTGATTGTAGGCTTCGGCTAGAGGGGCCAACGGCTCTGGAAGCGGTGTGAGTTTATGGCCTTGGCTGAGAGCTTTGAGCGCCTTGTGGACCTGCTCCTCCGCCGTACGACCCGTCCGCCATAAGACGGCCCCTACCCCCAAAAGCAACAAAAACGCCCCCCCGACCAAGATGTAAACCAGTTGCGTCCGCTGAGCTGCATACGCAGCCTGCTCGGCTTCGAGGCTTTGCTGAATAGCCTGACGAAACTTCGATAGAGCGGCCTCTGCTTCGGAGACGAGCGCTGGCGCTTCCAGCCGATACTGCTCCCAAACTAACATGAACTGATCCTTAGGTAGAGGCCGATCTAAAACGCTACGCCATCCGTTCCATCGCCCTTCAAGCTGCAGAAGCTGTTCTAAAACAGGACGTAACCCGCTAATAGGCAAGCCCAGCTTTTTGTAGGCACGCTCGATCTCCTCCAAACGCCGCCGGATACTAGTCTGTCGCAATAACGATGGTGGGAAGGGCTGTTCCAACAAGCGCTCGATGAAGCTAGCCCGCAAACGGAGATCGGCTAGCCATAGCTCTGCCTGCACACGGTCCCCGGCGCCTAGGAGCTGCTGATGAAGCGAAACCGTGGTCTGATGCGCCGCCGTCACCCGACGCTCCCACAAAAAGCCACCCAAGCCCAGACCCAGCGAGAGAAAAATGCCCACGAGACCCCATACCCGCAGACGACCTTGCGCTATCATGTTAGCTAAGTTAGGACATTTTAGTCGAGCCCAGACCGAAACCCAAGCAGAAACTGGGTGCGCCCCAAGCGCCCTTCCTCAATCGGCCAGTAAAAATCTACCCCTATCGGCAGCCGTATGACCCGGAAGGTAAGCCCTGTTCCCATACTCATGATAAAGGGGCTCTTGAGCGTCTGCACCGATATGACGAGAGGCGGGCGATAAATGTATTCGGCATCAATAGGATTTTTCTGAGAAAAGGGATTTCCTGTCCGCCAGGTCGTAGCTATGTAAAAACCAGTATGCCACTCCAGGCTATAAATCCGACGCACTGGCAGGATCGGGTTTTGGTTTAGCGCTAGAAGGGGTACCCGCAAAAGCGCTTGCCCCCACAGCAGATTGCGCCCCCGTCGGACATGATACGGAAAGCCGGGCATAGGCATAAACGTGCTCAAATAATAAGCTCCCAGCGGTTCTAAAAGCGGGAGTTGCGCCCGATTTTCGACGGTGTAGTTGACCCAGTCCGGGATACCCCCTAAAATAATGGGCTGATAAGCCGACCGAGCGGCATAAATAGCCTGCGCTCCCACTGTCAGCACGACCCGCTGCAGCAAGGGTTGATGATAGGCGCCCCTCAAATAAAGCCGCCCAAAGGCTATATTTTCACCGCTGGGGAAGCCCTCGGCCAGTAGGGCGAGCTGCCGCCCCGACCAGATAAATCCTTCCCGCTCTTCTTTCCGCTCATGCCACCACCCCATACGAGCCCCTAGCCAACGAGCCGCCGCACTGTAGTCAGCATTATCGCGCAAGGTCATATCATACCGCTGGGGATACAGCGCTACACCTTCCAGCGTGGCGTAAGTAGTGGTAGTCCAATGGTAGCGCAAGCCAACCCGCACCTGCCAGGTCAGAAGGCGAAGTCCTTGACCGTATCGGCTTTCTGGGAAATAATGGCTCTGCCGATGGAGCTTGAGGAACGGCTGCAACCGCCCAACGGGACGCTCCACCCCAAGCCAAGCCTCCGAACTTCGGAGATCAACATAAGGCCGCCAAGCAGCTATCCACCGATAGCGGCCACTAAAGCTTGTCCACTGGGCCTCAAAATGAAGCCCGAGTCGCATAAGCGGATGCAGTACAGGGACTATCCGAAGCCCTTCCCATAAGACCTGAGGAGCGGCCGAACCGCCCCCGCTTATCCGGACCGAATCGGCGACAAATACCGGGCGACTGGCACTCACGAGGGGAGCAGACCGGCGGCGCCGTCGCGGCCGCTCTGCCTCCTCGTCAAAAAAGTAAAAAGGACCACGCTGGCGGCGGGGTGTGTCCGTCGCCATGCTATCATCAGGTACCGGCACCGACTTACCGGGCGGACGGCCGGCTGGATAGCGCCCCTGTCGTTGCAAGTCCAGCTGTACGCGCTCCGCAGCATAGACAGTGGGATAGCTCTTCCCAGGTACAAGCAAGGTATCCCGGGAAACAGTCCCTAGCCTCAGGGACCCAGCTCGATAAAAGAGAAAATAGGCCTGCTTTTCATCAGCGCCTACCCACTGCATAAGCCCAGGGGCTGACCAGTTACTCCCATAAGCGGTATCTGGGGCTACAATCCAAGTTTGCCACCAGCCTGGAAGGTCCCGCGCACCGATACGGGTCGCTCCGTGCTGGAGCCAGCCCGCACCCCAGCCGTAAAAAGGCTCCCAGGTTTTCCAGTTTAGGCGCCCCCCCTGTACAGTGGCCCAGCCATAGGGACGCCACGCTTCCCGAAGGGTTGCCTGGCCACTACTATCGGCTTGCCACAAAAACTCCAAGCTCCCATTTGCAGTGCGAATCGGATACCGCTTATCACCCGGTCCTTGTGTCAAGCGCCGCAGCTGGCCATTCCCCCCATGCAGTTCATACACCTGCGACGTCCCCTCATCCCATCCTGTCAGCAGTAACCGCTCCTCATCGCTCCAGCTTAGGTCACTAATTCCCTTCAAGGCAAGCCGGTGCCTCTTAGGCGCTTGCGTACCATCCCAAATCCACAAGGAGACCCCCACCTTGTCGTAGCTTGGCCATGCGAGCTTCCCGTCCTGCGAAAAAGCCATCGGCACCACAAATTCATAGTACGAATGCCCCGGGGGCCAGCTAAAACCGCCTGGTAGTAGCAGCGAGGTCCCTTCTGGCGAGCGCCAGTAAAACTGGATTCGGCTACCCGCCCGCTTGGCATAGGCGATTTGCCCTTTTGCTCCGGCTGTAGCCCCCATTACAGTCCCCCGGAGGATAGGTTCGACGTCCGGCTCGCCTGCCCGAAGCTCCTGCATAAAAGCGAGCCAGCGCTGTGTCAGTTCTTCTTCTGAGAGATTGAGCGTAAGATATAGCGCTTCAGATATTTGGCGCGTCAGGCGAACCATATAGATTAGATCTGTGACTTTCTTCTGGCCGTAGGTTCGATATAGATAATACCAGATCGCTTTGTAAGCTGTGCGATAGAAGGGCCTAGGGTGGGCGCGTCGCGTCCATACCGCTTCTAGCTGCCGATCAGTCCAACCCGCTAAACGCGCCCGATCCGCTACCGTCCAGCCTTCTCCAAAAAAGAACGCAAAGCCTGTCAAAAACCAATCTGGCAGATAAAGAAGGGTCCGACTTTGAAAGCGCATCCCAGGACCGTAGTAAAACTGAGCCAGATACAAGCTAGCGACCTCTGCCCGGATCTGTCCGACAAATTCCCGATAGTCTGATAACCGATAGATCTCCGCCATAATGGCCGGGCTGGAGAGAGCCCCTTGCACAGCCCACGGAGGCTGCTGGGCATAACTGACAGGCGTAGGATGTAAACGCAAGGCTAGGGGTTTATCAATCCGAAAATCCAGGAGTCGCACCAGCTCTTCGTACGCATCGGTGGCATAGAGCGCAGCTTCGCGGGCCAGATTCTCCTGTCCCGCGAAATAATACACCTGGATGGGTCCTGTCTCCAGGACTCGCCATGGCCAAGCACCACCTGTCTGCGGGGACCTCTCCTGAGCAAGAGCCAGCCCCAGCATGACCCATAATACCCTTTGCACTCAGGTAAATAAACGAAATTTGCAGCATGCGATATTTAGCCTTCATCGCCCTCATGCTGGTTTATGCACAGAAAAGGAATCAAAGCCCTACGGCCACCTCTGCTCCGCCTGCCCGGGATACCCTAGTTAGTAAAATTTACCAACAAACGCTACGTTATAAGGACCCCTTTGTGCGGCTCTATGCCCTCCATCAGCGTATAGCCTTAGAAGGGGCCTCGTTTGCCCTTCGCGATACCCTAGCCCAAGCGTATTTCGAGGCAGGAATGTACCCGCAAGTTATCGCCGTAGCCGAGGAGCTCCTGAGTGAAGACCCTAAGAATGCTACACTCGCTGAGCTGCGTGCTTTAGCTTACTTCTATCTACAAGATGCGAAAAAAGCCCTAGACGCCTATGAAAAGCTCTATGAGATAACCCAAGAGCCGCTTCACCTATACCAGGTGATCAGCCTCCAGTTTAACCTACAACGCTACGGCGAATGTCAAGCCAACATTGACCGAGTCCTAAGCCAGCCCGAATCTGCCCAAACCCAGGTACGCATCACACTGCCCGATGGACGGGTTCAAGCAGTCCCCGTGCGAGCTGCCGCTCTTAATGTGCGCGGGGTCCTCCTTCGCCTGCAAAAAGAATACAAGAAAGCTCAAGAGGCCTTCGAGGAAGCGCTCAAGATCGCCCCAGACTTTCTCTTGGCTAAAGGAAACTTAGAAGATTTGCAAAAAGAATTATCCGCTAGTGCGACTCAAGGTAGTAAGAAATAGCAGGTGCCGCGCCAGAGCTTATTTAGCAAAACTTTTTTCCTATCTTGTTCGGAGCTTTCCCCTACTGTCCTGTGCCCTTACGTTAGCTAAGAAGGTGGAAAATAAGACCCAGTTCAAAGCGGTGTTGCTTACCGCATTGTCTCGTTTTTCGTTGATTAGCTTTCTCAGCTGGCCAGCGATTTCGCTGTATAATCATATCTATGCTTACCTACCTTTCTACATGTGGATGGGCAGGGTACCTATTTACGCTGCAGCCAACCTCCTCTTGTGGACTGTATTTAGATTGCTTCTGCGTAGCCGTATAAAAGCTGATTTGGCTTTATTGGGCTATACGCTGGTGGTCTTGGCGCTTACTCCTCTACTACCTGATGCTCTCTGGAGAGACTATCCCTACAATCTCTTGATGGGCCTCATAGTCTGGCCTCTCATCTACCTCCTCCGGCTCAGAAGTCCCAAAATAACTCTGTTCCTAAATCTTATGCTCATTGCCTTTTTACTTACATCGGCGGGTCGAGCAGGAGGCAGGTTACTTTACAAGCGTGTAGTCCTACAAAGTCTATCTCCTCCAGCGTGTCCGCCTCCTACGCCTAAAGCGGAGCAACAAAGACCCGATATCTACCTTATTATATTGGATGCCTGCGGCGCACCGTCTCTTGTCCAAAAGGTTACAGGCCTCTCTCTGGCATTACCCACCGCCTTACAAGAGCTAGGAGCCTCTCTGTCAGAAGAGATAAGAAATCCTTCAAGGGCGACCTTTTCATGTATGAATAGCTTCCTCTCGCTATCCAATAATCCTGTTTCTTTTACACACATCATCCAACGCAAAGCCTACGATACGCTTGCCTATGCTAAGTTAACGCCTGCCCTGTCGAATCTAGGTTATTACATCAGGAGTTCATCGCCCGAATACCACTTACTCTTCCACATACCTTGTGTATCTTGGGACCTTAGCTACACTTGGAACATCTTCGATCACTCTTTCCCCCTCCGTACAAACTGGCGAAAGTGGCTGCATAACAGATTTTATCTCAGCGCCATTCAGAAGATCCTGGGTAGCAAGCAGGACGAAAGACCCGATATGACCTACATTCATCTAATGGGCTGCCACGAACCCTACGTGCTAGACAGAAGTGGCGCCTACAATGTTAGTTACTCTAAGCGGGATAGGCTAGTCCAGGGATTTCTCTATACAGATAGTGTGGCCCTAGCCCTTATACGGCACATACAGAATCTACATTCTGTGGGAACCAGGCGGGATTATGTGCTGCTGGTATTTTCTGATCACGGTCCGCGAACTTGGCGCGAGCATGATATCCGCATAGAGGACTCCAATGCCGCCACAGAAATAACTACACGCTGTTTTGCGGCGATCCTATCCTCGCGGGCGATTCCTACTCGGGTGGACTCCGCCTTCAAAAGTTGTCGAGACCATGCCTGCTTGGGTCAGGTGCTTCTAGATTGGGTCCAGCATTGGCCTGTCGGTAATAGGACGGAACAGATCCGTTAACATCCACGTAAAACAATTAAGTTTGCACGTCATGTGGCTATATATTGACCCAGGGATAGGGGGGCTTTTTTTGCAGGCCTTAATTGCAGGTGCTGCCGCGGTTTGGCTCTTCTTTCACCGAGACATTCCTAGGTTTTTCCAAGCCCTCTTCCGCAAGAAAGAAGAGAAATCTGAATAGCCTTGAGCACGGCTCGTGATCCAAGGGGGGGGATCACCCAGATAGGTGACAAGCTGTACCGCTATGTAGCCAGAAAGTACTGTTCTAGCTTCGAAGCCACCATCCCCTTGCAAGAGCAGTTGGCCCAGCAAGGGCATTGGCTACCGACCCGGCTGCCGCCTGCCTTTGAGGATGAGCGATTTCGCTACTATGAGGTGCCAGTACTCCCTTTACTTATTTATCCGCATGAGTGGAGCTGGAGGACTTGGCAGCGAGCAGCACTCACAACCCTGCATATCCAAAAGGAAGCGCTAAAAGCCGGTTATTGGCTGCGGGACGCTACGCCTTTTAATCTCACCCTACATGAGGGACGCATCGTACACTTTGATCAACTTTCCCTAGAGAGCTATCCTGAAGACAGGCCTTGGCCAGCTTATATAGAATTTATCAAGGGTTTTTTAGGCCCACTGCTTCTCATGGCCGGTCATGATCGCCGTTGGGGAAACCTCATCAGACTGTATCCCCAAGGCCTACCCCTCGACCTTGTGTATCGCACCCTACCCTTTCGCAAGCGCCTCTCGGCCCTAGTCCTGCTTCATCTTTGGCCGCATCTTCGAATCCGCGGGCGAGGGGGGAGGCACCAGAAGGCTGCTTTACCTCGCAGGCGGCTGTTCGCTCTTATCGAATCGCTTGAGATCGGTATCGACAGCCTGTGGCCGCGCTATGCCCCCTCCATCTGGGAAGGTTATGCAACAAGAGCCTGCCCCTACCCAGCAGAGGCTCGCCAGAAAAAAGAAACCATCGTCTCACAGTGGCTTCAGCGCCATACTTTTGCATGGGGGCTAGACATTGGGGCGCACACGGGCTTTTACACTGCCAAACTAGCTGCCTCCACGACAAAAGGGATAGTCGCACTAGAGTCAGACCCCGCAGCCCTTGATCAGCTCCATGAAGTTTTAGGGCCCCGTTACCCCCATCTCTACCCCATCTGGGCTAGCTTTAGTGCTCCTTCCCCAGCTATTGGTTGGAAAGAGCGGATCCCGAGCTTGATGAGTCGCTTGCAAAATCGCTTTGATGTCGTCTTGGCCCTAGCCATCATTCATCACCTGCGCTATCGGGAACTCATCTCTTACGCGGATCAAGTGCAGACCTACGCGGACCTGCTGGTCCCGCAAGGCCACCTCATCATTGAGTTTGTCCCGCACACCGACCCACAGATTGCCTACCTTCATTCCACCCCGACTATCTTCCCTGATCATACCCAAACCGCTTTTGAGGAGGAGCTGAATAAATACTTCCACCTTTTGGAGAGAGCCGATCTTACCCCTACAGAACGAACATTGTATTTAGTTCAGAAACGCTAAGGGAAAATCTTCCCTGGGTTGAGCAGGCCTTTGGGATCAAAAGCCGCTTTGATTTGTCTCAGCAAGGTGAGTTCGGCCTCACTAAATTGGGTAGGCATATAGCGACGCTGAACCCAGCCTATGCCATGCTCCCCCGAAATAGCCCCCCCTCGGGCTACTACAAATTCAAACAACGCTTCAACCGCTTTAGGCACCTCCTCGTTCCAGGCTTGGTCGGTCAGCCCTTCTCGAAGAATATTTACGTGCAGGTTGCCATCCCCCACGTGCCCATAACAGACTGAACGGAATCCATACTGCTGCCCCAGGTGCTTGACATAGGCCAGCAGGTCCGGCAAGGCAGAACGCGGCACGACGGTATCTTCCTCTTTGTAGGGCCCACTGGACTTCACAGCGATACCCAGCACACGCCGGAGGCGCCACATCGCTTCCCGTTGGGCTGTACCCTCTGCATACCAGCTCTGCTGAGCGCCGACTTGGTAAGCGATATCCTCGATCTGGGCACATTCCTCTTCTAGCTTTTCGGGGTAAGCTCCATCGACCTCGATGAGCAGCAGACCGCCATAAACGTTCGCCTCAAACAGCCGCTCCCGTAAATAGACCTCCCCAACCTGTACCGCCGCTTGCTCCATAAACTCTATAGCCGCTGGTACGATACCACGCCTCAAAATAGCCACTACTGCCGCCAAAGCCGCCTGCATATCCGCAAAGCCCAAGAGCAGGGTGCGCTGATAAGCGGGCTTTGGTATAAGCTTGAGAACCGCCCGGTGAATAACCGCCAGAGTCCCTTCACTGCCCACCAAAAGCTGCGTAAGGTTGTAACCCGTGGAATTCTTGAGCGTACGACTACCCGTACGCAGCGGCGTCCCATCTACCAAAAACCCTTCTAAACTGAGTACATAGTCGCGAGTAGTCCCGTACTTGACAGCCCGTACCCCCCCTGCATTATGCGCGATATTACCGCCGATCGTGCAGGAGCCACGACTCGAAGGATCAGGCGGATAAAATAATCCCACTGCTTCAGCTGCCTCCTGCAGGTGCTGGGTAATCACGCCTGCTTCGACGACAGCCTGGAAGTTTATCGTGTCAATCTCTAAGATGCGGTTTAGCTTTTCAAGCGAGAGCACCCAGCCGCCGCGAACGGGTAACATCCCCCCACTTAGGCCCGTGCGCCCCCCGGCTGGAATAATCGGGAT
>CAZAXD010000007.1:0-66716 GCA_964489015.1 uncultured Sphingobacterium sp.
CTCACGACCTGCGTCAAGTCTGGGTCTTCATAAGGCAAGATGCGATCGGCCTTCTCAATCATGGTGATGCGCACATTTGGAAAGGTGGAAAAGATAGTCGCAAACTCGCAGCCGATCACACCCGAACCGATGATGAGAAGGTCTGGCGGAAAGGTCTCTAACGTCTCTAAATGATCGCTGGTCAAAACCGTCTGGCCATCTATTGGAATACCAGGTAGTAGACGAGGACGACTCCCCGTAGCGATTAGGAAATGCTCCGCTCGCACCGTATGAGGCTCTCTGTCAGGGGGATGAATGAGCACCTCATGGGGAGTCCGAAACTGCGCTTGGCCAATGACCCAGTCTAGCTGCCCCAGATTTTGATAGTGCCTAAGCTGGCGAAGCATCTGCGCCTGACGCTCTTGCACGGCAGCCGCCACGATCTGCTGGATCGCTTTCAAATCCACCTCATACGCCAAAACCCGATACCCCCTATCGGTAAGGAACAGTTTATCAAAGTCTTTGGCGAGCTCCCACCAGGTCTTACTAGCCAAGGCCCCATTGAATAACGCAGTACCGCCTATACGATGCTTTTCAATCAAGAGCACTCGCTTGCCAAGGTCCATAGCCCGCATAGCCCCTGCAAAACCCGCGGCCCCGCCTCCTATAATACACAGGTCGTAGCTTTGCACTAAAGCGAAGGTACGAAATGCCCCGCCTTTACTGGGTCGTTGGCGAGCTTTCGGGCGAGATGTACGCCGCGCCCCTCGCCAGAAGCCTTCAAGAAAAAAATCCAGGCCTCCAGCAGCGTGGCATGGGCAGTACCCTCCTAGCGCAAGCTGGGGTCGATATTGCCGTAGATTGGGGGCCCTATAGCGTAGTAGGCTTCTGGGAAGTGCTCAAAAATCTCCCACGCTATGTAAGCCTATACCGCTACTTATGGCAGGACATTCGCCGCTGGCGTCCCGACCGCGTCATCCTGATTGATTATCCAGGCCTCAATCTACGTTTGGCCCGTCGCCTGCAGAAGGCGCAAATCCCCGTCACTTACTTCATTCCGCCTCAGTTATGGGCCTGGAACCCCGGGCGGGTACGCGCGCTCAAGAGTCCTCTCATCCAGGTGCTCTGCATCTTGCCCTTTGAGCCGGCTTTCTATGCGCAGTACGCCGTCCCCGCTGTCTACGTGGGACATCCTCTCGTTAGGCTTATGCAGGCGGTCACTCCTTTCACGCATCGCCGCCCTTACATGGCCATCTTGCCCGGCAGCCGCCTAGCCGAAGTGCGAAATACCTTGCCCATTTACGTCGCAGCGGCTCAGCAGTTTCCTGATTATGATTTTTTCATAGCAGGCGTCTCGCATCTCCCTGCTACCTTGTACGACAGGTACCGTCAAGGATATCCGGTGATCTATGGTCAGACTAGAGCGTTACTGAAAGGGGCTACTGCTGCTTTGGTCACGTCGGGCACCGCCACCTTGGAAGCCGCGCTCGCCCAAACCCCCAGCCTCATCGGCTACAAGGGAAACCCCCTCTCGTACTACCTTGCCAAGCAGCTCGTTCGGGTTCCGTACATTGGACTACCCAACCTCATCCTCCAAGAGCCGGTCTTCCCCGAACTGATTCAAGGGCATTTGACGCCGGAGGCTGTCACCCAGACCCTACGAGACTTGCTACTACGTCAGGATACTATACGACCTAAGCTTCGAGCTATCGCCGATCGGCTCGGCGATCAGGATGCTATAAACTGCGCAGCCGAGCACATTCTAAAGGCACTTAGCGCCACAGGTACGCCAGCGTAAAGCGCAGCGTGTTTTGCAGCGGATGATTTTGAACGAGAGAATTTAAGTAGGCGAAGTCAAGTCGAATCTGGCGAAACTGCAGCCCCGCTCCAAGCGTGATGAAGCGACGATTGCCTTTCATCGGGTCCTCATAAAAAAAGCCAGCCCGCACCTGAAAGAGCCGATTGTAGTCGTACTCTAAACCTAAGCTCCAGTAAAATTCAGAGATTTCCTCTTTGACGCCACCTGGGGCATCCCCAAAGCTCTTGAATATACCCTCCAATAGCGGCACCGGCGCCGCCCCCCCAGCAGAAGGCACAAGGAGCTTATTGTAGTCATTCGTAAAGGTCAATGCATTGAAGTCATTAAGCTTAGCGGTGAGAGCATACCCAACGCGTAAATTACCTGGCAGAAAATCACGCTGGCCCGAGGTGGTATAAGCCATCTTAGCCCCGATATTGCTCAGCGCGACACCCCAACGAACCGTAAGCGGAATGGGCTGAGGCTTGGTTTTGAGGGTCAGTGACCGCTGATAATACAGCCCCATGTCGCCAGCCACACTACGCCCTGGCTGCGTCGTAAGCCCCCCTACCGTGGTAGCCCCGGTCAGGTTGCTCTGCACGTATTTGAGGGCTACGCCGGCCGAAAGGTTGCTTGTGATGACATGGCTATAACCAGCCGAGAACGCAAACTCATTCGCATCATACTCGCCTGTTTTGATGCCAGCGTTATCTGTAAACTCAATCCGCCCTAAGCTAAAGAACGTCAGGGAAGCGCCAATCGCACCGGCCTTTTCACTGATATTCCAAAAGGCCGGCACATAGAGGTGATTGATGTCTCCGATACCGAGAGCCCTTAGCCAGGGAGTATACGAAAAGGCTACCCCAGCCCGCTCTTGGGCTAAAGCCAAGGCGCCTACATTCCAATGCATACTATACATATTGGCCGGCAGGGCTACACCCGCTTCGGCTAAGCCACCGCTTCGAGCATCAGGACAGATGAGCAGAAAAGGAACGGCCGTTGTAATAGCTCGAATCTGGCCGGCCGGTGTCGATTGGGCTTGTCCATAAAGCAAAGACATACTCACACCGCTAAGACTGAGAAGACTTAGTAGCCCCCAGAAGGCACTTCGCATAAGTAGCAAGGAAAATCTGTACAAAGGTACAATATTGCGGCCATGCTCTAAACCTAGCCCTAGCCTTCACCAAACGTTTGTATTTTTGCCTTGGAGAGATGCCGGAGTGGTCGAACGGGCCTGACTTGAAATCAGGTAGCCTCTTACGAGGCTCGGGGGTTCGAATCCCTCTCTCTCCGCATGGTAACGCTTGAGCAGTATATCGCTGACCGCCAGCAGGAAATCGAGGGCACCACCGGCGCCTTCTCCAAAATCCTGCGGGATCTAGGCTTCGGTGCGAAAATAATTAGCTTCTACTTGCGACGAGCGGCCCTGGCCAACGTCCTGGGCGAGCTAGGCATAACGAATATTCAAGGGGAGTCCGTTCAAAAGCTCGATCATCTAGCCAATACGCTTTTTCACCAGCTTTTTGCCAAAAACCCACATGTCGCCGGCTATGCGTCTGAAGAAGATGACACGTTTACACCACTCAATCCCGATGGACGCTATGTCATCCTGGTTGATCCCTTGGATGGATCTTCGAATATCGATGTTGGTGTCCCCGTCGGAACTATCTTTTCGATTTATCGGCGTCAAAGCCCGACAGGCACCCCCTGTGTCTTAGAAGATTTTCTACAAGGTGGCCGTGCACAGGTGGCAGCGGGCTATATCCTCTACGGCACAAGCACCCTCCTATTTTACACCACAGGCAAAGGCGTGCAAGGTTTTACGCTAGAGCCCGCTGCCAGCGAGTTTCTCTTGACCCACCCCGAGGTTCGGATGCCTAGCCGGTCCAGTTACTACTCCTTCAACGATAACCAGCTTCACGAGTGGGACCCCAAACTGCAGGCATTCGTTCAAGCGCTACATAAACGCAATCAGACCAGCAGCAAGCCCGCTTCCCTGCGTTATGTAGGGGCTTTAGTGGCAGATTTTCACCGCAACCTTCTGAAGGGGGGCTTCTTCATGTATCCCGGTACGGTCCAAAAGCCGCAGGGCAAGTTACGCCTCTTATACGAGGGATACCCCATGGCCTGGCTTGTAGAAGTGGCCGGGGGCGAAGCTTCCGATGGGACAAAAGCTCTCCTCGACGTAACCCCCACCGAATTGCATCAGCGAACGCCTCTTTTCTTGGGGACCCCAGAAGACATGACCCTCCTAAAGCAACATCTTTATGTCTCTCTGGAAGCGGTTTAAGCGGGCCATTCGGGCGCTCTTTGGGAAAGCGGTAGAAGCTATCGAGGATCCGCGCCTGATCTTAGAGCAGAATATCCGTGAGCTCAACGATCAGGTCCCCAAGATGAATCAGCATATTGCTTCGGTCAAAGCAACTGTCACCCTGCTAGAACGGGAGCTTGCCAAGTACAAGAAGGATTACGAAGAGCTCATCGCCCGGGTCAAGGTCGCCCTTAATCAAAATCGTGAAGACCTAGCCCAGCAGTATGCGCTCCAGATCGAACGGCTCAAGGACTCCATCGCACAGACCCAGGTAGAGCTGGAAGCGGCGCAAAAAGCTTATGAAAAGGCCCTCGAAATCAAAAAGCTCTTCATGAAAGAGCGGGAACGTAAAATCCAGGAAGCACGCGCCGCCCTACAGCAATATGAACGGGCCCAATGGCAAGCTAAAATCGCTGAAACCTTTGAGCAGTTTGAAGTAGGGGGCATCGACCAAACGCATGACGAGATGGTTCGTCGCCTGCAAGAAAAAGCCGCTCAAAATGAAGCACGCCTGGGGCTCGCGCTCGAATCTATAGATACCACCCGGCTCAAACTCGACGAGGAGATGGAAAAGCTTCAAGCCCGCGAGTCCCTAGCCCGCCTCAAAGCGGAGTTAGGACTCGAATTGCCGTCTTCTTCCCAAAAGGCTCAGCCGGCTCCCCCTGACGATGCTTCCTCCTTCAATCCCCCACCCAAAGAACCCCTGCTATAAAAATCATATGCCCACTTACCTAACTGCAGGCTCTGATCGCAGCTCCAGGCTGATAACAAAGCGCACCCCCTAGTAGTATTTACGCAGCATAATGCGTATTCTCCAACTATCTCCTAAGCCCGTCTACCCTCCAAAAGACGGGGGGGCCATCGGTAACCTGATTTTTGTAGAATTATGGCAAAGGTTAGGGTATGAGGTTCGGGTTTTAGCGATGGCTACGCCCAAGCATCCGGCTCCTCCTACGCCTCCCTCTCACTTCCATCAGCAAACCGTTTTCGTTGATACGAATCCAGGACCTTTCTCTGCCTTAGTCAATCTATTTCTATCCGATCAGCCCTATCACGTCGACAGATTTTACAAGCCAGCCTATGAAAAGGCTTTAGCTGAGGTCATTCAAAGCTACCGCCCGGACCTCATCCAAGTAGAGTCACCCTACCTTACGCCCTACGTTACGGTCTATAACATTCCCCGCGTCTACCGGCTACACAATATCGAGCACCAGATCTGGCAGCGCTTGGCCCAAGAACGAAGCGGCCTCGTCCAGTGGTACCTCCATCTTCAAGCGCGCCGCATCCGTCAGTACGAAGCCCATATTATGCATCTGTATTACGGGCTTTTACCAATCTCCGAGAAAGAAGCGGCGTGGATCCACCAATCGGGCTATGATGGCCCTTCTGTGCTCATTCCTTTTATGATTGACGTGAGCGCCTATCAGGCGCCTCCCCTTCGTAAGCAGAATCCCCATATTGGCTATATCGGTGGACTTGACTGGTTACCGAATATCTCCGGTCTAGTGTGGTTTCTAGAGAAAGTCTGGCCGGCTTTTGTCGCTCGTCACCCAGAGGCCCAGTTTTTCATTGCTGGTCGAAACTGTCCAGCCTCTCTAAGGCGATATGAGAGCCGAAACGTACACATTCTGGGCGAGGTGGCTGATGCCAAAGCTTTTCTATACGACCACGATATCATTGTGGTACCGCTTTTTGCTGGGAGCGGGGTTCGCGTCAAAATCATTGAAGCCTTTGCTACAGGCCGTGCCGTTATCTCCACCACTATCGGCGCCGAAAGTCTCATATATCATCCGCATGTCAATATTTACATTGCGGATACCGCAGCAGCCTTTCTCAGTGCGCTTGAAAATCTCTATGTAAGTTCTGTCGAACGCCAAACCCTGGGACGAAACGCCCGTATTCTCGTAGAGCAATTTTACAATATTGAGCAGGTCCTTCCGACAGCCAGACGCTTTTACGAGCGGGTCACTGCCTCCTAAGGTGGCCTTTCGGGTAGTCGGCCTCATGGCCGGCAGCTCCCAGGATGGCCTAGACCTGGCGCTCGTGCGCCTACAATACCTCGGCGAAACCTGGCGCTATGACGTATTGCATGCCCAGACCGAACCGTACCCGCTTGCCTTGCGAGAGCGCCTCCTAGACGCTGCTGACAGCCCTTCACATGCTCTCCTAAGCCTCCATGTAGATTACACCTACTGGACCGCCGCCGTGCTTCAAAAGCACCTCACAAGGTTTGTATATGACCTAATTGCTTGGCATGGCCCTACGATTTTTCATAACCCCTCTCAGCGATTAACCTGGGCCTTAGGCGATGCCGAATTACTCTCAGCGCTAACTGGCCGGCCCGTGGTTACCCATTTCCGGGCGAGAGATTTAGCGTATGGGGGACAAGGAGCGCCCCTCATCCCAAATGCCGACGAACTGCTATGGCCCCAGTATCCCACCTTGCTAAACCTAGGTGGCATTTGTAACGTGACGCACCTACCGAGTCGAAAGGCCTTCGATATAGGTCCTTGTAATCAACTCCTTAATGCCCTCGCCCGAGAACTATCGCCGCCCCTGCCCTATGATCCAGCCGGTCAGTTTGCTCGTCAAGGTAGCTACCTACCTGCGTTAGCTCAGCGCTTTTGGGAGGCGCCCCCTCTCCAAAATAGACCCACTGCCCTCGCCAATGTCGACATCCAGACCCATTTTATAGAGCCATTCCTAACCTTTGCGGCTAATCCTATAGATAAACTGCATACGGCCACGCGCTGCATTGCCAATTTGATTGCACAAAAGCTTAATGCGCTGAAGACCCCCACCGTACTCATGACCGGCGGCGGCACTTACAATGCCTTCCTTTTAGAACTCATCCAAACCCAGATCACACCCGCTACTACAATCCTAATCCCTGACTCAACACTCATCGAATTTCGGGAGGCTATCGGTTTTGCGTTATTGGGCCTACTGCGCTATCTGGAGCTCACCAATGTGGACGGGCGATGGACCGGCGGCACCCACCGCCACAGTAGCGGAAGCCTGAGCCTTTAGCTTTTACGCAGAGGTATCGCTAATAAGGGATAGGCTAAATGCTGAACGACATTCTCCGTAATACTACCAAATAAAAACTGGGCTAGACCTTTGCGACCATGCGTGCCCATTATCAAGAGATCAGCCTTCTCGGCTTCCATAGCTTGCCGTAATCCCTCTTCTACAGAGATGTCGTTGTATACGCGAAGCTCCCAATGGGGATAGCTAAGGGCTGCCTTCAAATTATCCAAAAAGCGATTGATAGTAGCCGTATCAAAAAAGACATACGGGGTGTTGATAACGGACAGAATGACTTTTACATTGGGCCATGCTGCCAAAAATCGAATAGCATCTTGAATGACTTCTATCGTTTTATCTTCAAAAACCTCTATCGGGAGAAGCACCCGCTCATAAGGTCTGTAACTATTTTGAGGATGCACAGCTAAAACCGGTAAAGGGCTATGCCGAATAAGTCGAGCCGTATTAGTCCCCAAGATACCGCCATCCCAGAGGCTCGTAGCCCCTCGAGTACCTACTACAATGAGATCGACATCTGAGAACTTCGACAGGTAATCCTCGACCCGCCATACGGCATAATCAGATAAAAGGTGCGCATGAACGGGGACTTTATCGACGTCTACGGCCTGCACATAGGCAAGCAAATGCTTCTCTAATTCGGCTCGGATACGCCTATCAAGCTCGGCATCTATGACAGCCGAAAGCCCTCCCTGGTAAGCAATGCTGGCATAGGGCCGATCATAAACATGCACCACGCGGATCGCTTTCCCCAGCTGACGGGCCAGGCTGATCGCATACCGATAGGCTACCTGGGCTGTCTCTGAGAAGTCTGTCAGGTGTAAAATGGCGTTCATTTCCTAGCAAAATTACAAAAAAAAGATTATTGCCAGGGACGCTGCGGAAAGAGCGTATAGCCCAGATGCAGAAAGACCCGAAAGGGTTGAGGCTGTCTATCGTAGTACGTCAAAAAGGCCCCTATCGGTCCAAAAAAAGTCTTGTAAAAGACTCCCACCATGCCATACCGATACAAGGGTAACCAAGATAAGCTCTCCCCTGGAAGCTCGATTTCGCCAGTGGGGTTGGAACGAGTGGGCAACACTAGGCGAGCCACGGGCTGATACAAACTCGCACTCACCCGCAGCGAGAGTTTACGCCAAAAGACGATAGTCATATTTCCGCCGACGGCGCCATAGATTCGATTGTAAAGCTCGGGTAGTAAGAGTTGAGGACTTTCAGGAAAGGGCTCAAAACGTGGGCTGGTCAAAAGGCTAGTAATCGAATCCAAGTAAGGTTTCTGCAGAGACACACCGGCCTCGGCCCGGAGGCCTACAGAAAAACCCGAAAAGAGCCGAAGCTGCTGGCGAAAGCGAAGACGGGCTTCTGGCCAGTAATGCTCTGCTCGCGTGTAGAGAGGATTCGGCTCAAAGGGACGCTCAACCGCTTGATTAAGGCTGCCCTGAAGCCAAAGCCCCGCCCCCTCTAAAGGGTACTGGCGATCATCCTCGGTACTAACCTGCACCTCGATAGAGACGCCTTGCGCTGTGGTACTAGTTCCACGGCTAGTGCCCTGATAAAGGTAACGGTCCTCCTGCCGCAGGCGGTGTACCATGGCTTGGATGGCGGCTTGCTTATAGGTCCAAGTCACCCCACCACTAAGCCAGTCTATATCCGAGAAGAAGCCTGCTTCCCGAGCGCGGGGCAGCCATGCGGAGCCCAGCGTTTGGTAGGTATAACGCAATACGCGGCTTCTTCCAGTTAAGTAGATATCCCATGGTAGCGGCGGCCTGATACTGAGGCGAAGCTCCAAGGCCTGGGCAAAAGTGCCTTGAGTAGCTAGGAGTTCGCCCTGCCAGGCTGCCCACCAGACCTTCTCTCCCCGCACCCCTACCTGCCATGCATACCCCTGGGGTGAATACACAGCCAAACCCGTACGTAAGGCAACCCCGCCCCGTCGTCTCAGGTAGATGCTGAGCAAGGTGCGACCATCCGCCAGCTGCTCATACGCCGGTAGTAGGCTGTAAAACGGCACCGCACTTCGTAGGCGCGAAAGGCCCCGCCTGAGCCTCGTGGCAGACACCATATCCCCAGGGCGGATTCCCACCACCCGCCGGTAAAAAAAGTGTTCACTCCGACTCGCCGGGTAAAAATCTAAGCTATCGGCTCGTATGGCCTCCCCTCTATACGCCCGAAAAAACTGCCTTCGTGCCGCTAGCGTCGTAGAATCCGCCTGCCATCCCCCGATTTCCTGCCGAAGTTCCTCTATACAGCTCTTGGTCGCCTCATAACCACGCTGGATCGCAAAAGAAAGCCCCTGCACTGAAAAGTCCGTACTGCTCATCTCCCCTAAATCCGGCTGGATAAAAAAGCCTCTTTCCGGCATCTTTTGCCAGCTAAGCGGATCCGATAAGTGCGAAAATAGACGCCAGTAGTACCCCTTCTCCTGAAAATCTTCTAAGGTCATGGGTGGCGATCCTACATGTACCCCGATAATGTAATTCGGCTTGAAGACCTTTTGCATGGGCTCAATGGGAAAGTTGTTATAAACCCCACCATCGACTAGATTGACGTACTGCCGAGTCGTGATCGGAGCAAAAAAGATAGGGACCGAAATCGACACCCGCACTGCTAAGGGCAAACTTCCCCGCGCTAAAATCACGGCCTGCTTCTTATAGAGATCAGCGCCAATAGCCCGATAAGACACTACTAGGCTATCAAAGTTACCTTTAGCCGCCAAGCTAGGGCCCGCTAGCTTTTCATTGAGACGAAGGTTGATCTCAAAATCAGATACCACCTGATCAGGCAAGGGGACATCGCCTTTCGTGAGAAAATCGAGAGGAACTTCGCCTATGGTGATATCATGCGGCGCTAAGAGCTTGAAGTATCGATCCTCTCGAAAGAGAAGCCCCGGTGCAAACCAGGCACCCGCCTCCCGAAAGATCATAGCCTGCATTTCAGCGGGCGTATAACCCGCCGCATAAAACGCCCCAACCATCGCCCCCATTGATGTACCAGTAATGTAATCTATCGGAATGCCTTCCTCCTCTAAGGCTTGTATCACGCCAATATGGGCCGCCCCACGAGCCCCTCCTCCTGAGAGTACAAGCCCTATCCGGGGACGACTGGCCGTGTCCTGGGCCCAGACTAAACACACGATACCCCAGATCCACCCACGCATACTCAATCGCCCCGTAAAATAACGCCCATCGGCAAACGAGCTATGTTTCGTCGTAAGTAAGCATATAAAACAACACCGACGAGAAGCAGTAGACCTACCAACCCCATGTAATCCATCCACATAAGCTTAACAGGAAAATACTGAATCAGGAAGCCTTCACCCCCTCTGAGTTTGAGCCAGTGCCAGCGAGCCTGGGACAGTACCGTCAAGCTACCCACTATGGCGCCTAACCCAATTCCAAACGCTAAGAACCCCATGGACAGGCACCAGATGAGACGCTGCTGCCACACAGGTGTAGCCCCCAAGGCCTGATAAAGGGCCCAATCCCGGCGATGATAATAAACAAGGGCCGAGAGTACACTAAGGATGCCCCCACCTGCTAACGCTAAGAGCAAACCTAAACCCCACATCGCCAGCAGCTTCTCTTGCGCCAAGACCCGGTACACATCCGCATGCTGCGCTTGGGGGTCCCGAACCTGATACACCGGGCCTAGCACCTGTCGTAAGCGACGCTGAACCGCCGGAATGTACTTAGCAGACTGCAGCTTTAGCTCTAATACGTCATACGGTTGGCCTTGCCACAGAGGTATGCTCTCAGCCGGGATCAACACCCAGGTATTGTCATAACTAGCTTGCACGCTGAAAAGGCCCTGCACCGACACCCGCTTGCGGTAAAGCGCTTTCTCATGAAGCCCAGCCAAACCGCGAACCGAGGTCAGCAAGTATAGCCACACGGGGCTAGTATGCTCCGGATCAAAAAGGGCTAAACGGCCCGCTATGCCAGTACCTATGAGCACCTGTTCACCTTGCAGAGGGAAGCCTTCACCGGCTACGATATGCGCTGTTATGTTACTCACCCGACCAAAATCCGGACTAATCCCGCGCACTTTGACAAGGACTTGCTGCTCCCCATGTCTCATGGCCCCGACACGCTCGTACACCCCTACAGCAGCCTGGACCTCCGGCCAAGTAAGCAGACGCTGCACCAAACTATCAGACAAGCCGGGACCCTCTAAACGTAAATGCGGATCTACTTCCTGAAAAACTTCCTCTAAAAACTGACTGAAACCATTAAAGACCGCTGTAACCGCCACCCAAGCCCAAGCCGACACCAGCACGCTAGCCATGCCTAAATAAATCAACCATCGGATGCCTTTACGGGGGCTTGCCGTGAGATAGCGCCACCACAAAAGCCACATCAGTGCTCTTCTGATGCAGGCGGCAATTTCTTTAGCACCTCCTCGATGCGCCGAGCGTGCAACTGGGTCTCGTCAACGTAAAAATGCACGGTAGGCATGACCTTCACTAAATGACGTATCTGCTGAGACAGAGCATAGCGTATCTCCTTTTGGTACTGCCTCAAAAGCCGCACAATAAACGCCGCGCGATCAGAAGAGTAGGTGAGAATGTAGGCCCTTACCTGTTGTAAATCCGGCGTGAGCCGCACCTCGGTTAGCTCGATGAGAACGTCTTTCAGGTCCGGGACCTGCTCCGCAAACGTACGCAAAATATCAGCTAGGTACTTATGAATCTCACCGGATAGGCGCTGCTGTCTAAGATTTTTGGGCATGGATAAGCAAATGTACGTTATTCTTCCCGCTCGATCAGAGCGCCCAGCTGCCGAAGGCGCTCATCAATGGCCTCATAGCCGCGAGCGATCTGCTCCGCATTTTCGATGAGGCTTTCGCCTTCAGCGGACAATGCTGCTATGAGCAGCGCAATGCCCGCCCGAATATCCGGACTACTCATCCGGATGCCCCGTAATGGGTGGCACCGGCCCAGCCCCAAGACCAAGGCCCGATGCGGATCACACAAAACCACCTGCGCCCCCATTTCGATAAGCCGGTCTACAAAAAAAAGTCGGCTCTCAAACATCTTTTGGTGTATAAGCACCTGACCTGCCGCTTGGGTCGCTACCACCAGCAGAATGCTCAATAGGTCCGGCGGCGTACCCGGCCAAGTATGATCTGACAACGTGAGAATATTTCCCTCCCAGAGCGTGTCAGGCTCATAGATCGAGGGCGGATCGACAAGTAGAACGTTATCCTGGAGCTTAGCCGGAATGCCCAGCCGCTCAAAGGGCCGCGTGATAGGTCCCAAGTGCTCGGCAGGTACAGGGCCGATCGTAATAGGGCTTTGCGTCATAGCAGAAAGGCCTATCAAGCTTCCAACTTCGATAATGTCGGGCAGAAGAACATGGACAGTCCCGCGCAGCTTCGGCGTGCCTTGAATGGTGAGTCGGTTGGTGCCTATCCCCGTAATAGCGGCGCCCATCTGCTCCAGCAAGCGGCATAGCTGTTGGATATAGGGCTCACAAGCAGCATGGTAGAGGGTTGTTTCCCCATGGGCGGTCGACGCTGCTAAGAGGAGGTTAGCTGTTCCGGTGACAGACGCCTCCTCCAGCAAAATAGGTACGCCACGTAGCCGCCTAGGCGCAGCTAAGCGATACAGCTCAGCCTTTTCATCATACGAGATAACGGCTCCTAAGGCTTCAAAGCCTAGAAGGTGCGTATCCATCCGTCGACGCCCTATCTTGTCTCCCCCCGGACGGTACAAATAGGCTTCCCCACACCGAGCTAGCAAGGCCCCCGCTAAAAGCACCGAACCCCGAATCTGGCGGAAGCGTTGCTTGAGCTCGGGCTCTAGCAGCCGCGTCGGATCAATCTCCTGAGCGGTAATGCGAACGGCATGGTCACTGAGCCACTCAATCCGAGCGCCGAGACTGGCGATCAGCTCTAGATGCCGCTCCACGTCCAAAATCCGGGGAAGGTTGTGAATCTCTACTGGCTCTGTCGTCAAAAGCGTAGCCGAGAGAACCTGGAGCGCTTCGTTCTTAGCGCCTTGTGGCGTGTAATGCCCGCTAAGCGGCACCCCACCTTTTACCCAGAGCTTCATTTACGCCGCCAATAGGGTCGTCGCTTCAGTTTTCCCTTTGCACGAGGGGAGTCTTGACGAGCCTCCGGAGACGGCTCTCGCTGCACCAGACCGGCCACCTGCGCCGGATCGATCCGGATCGTACCCCCACTGAGACTCGCTATGTGGTCCGCTGTCACGGCTGGCGTAGCCTCATAACCATGATGACGAGACAGGCTTACCATAGCCCCTAGCAGGACAGGTAGCACCACTGCCTGCTGCGCCGGCTCAGTCATAGCGACGAGGTCCACCGCTCGCGCAGCGATGAAACCATATTGGCGCAGCGGCGTATGGTAACGAGGGTACCCTACTTTAGGCAGGGAGTGAGGAGGCAAGGTAGCTGGCACATCCCAAGGAAAATCTGTCCGCAACGTAGCCGGCAAAAGGCCATAAAAGCGCCCCCGCCATAATTCCAACTCTTCCTTGGCTAAGCGCCCCTCCTCTAAACCCTCTATCCGAAGGTACCAGCGAAAAAGAACCTTGAGGCTCTCCCGGCGCAAAGAAGGCGAGTCCTGCCGCGTGAGAGCCTCTAGAAACCCCCACAGCAGATGCCCAGCCGGCGGCAACATGCCCACACGACGCGGCGGGCTCAGCTTAGGATATACGCTCGAGCTTGGCATATTGTAGATTAAGTCGCTTTCTGCCGTGCGTCTCAAATTCAACGAGCACCACGCCTTGCGAGCCATTCTCTTCACAAGCGATAACCGTGCCGCGCCCAAAGTGAGAGTGAAGGACCTGGCAGCCTGGGCTCAGGTCCGATAAGCGAACGGTGCCTTGAATAGGTCCTTCTCGGGAGGGCTTGGGCCTAGCAGAGGGAGAGGGCATGGGCTTAGAAGCAGCAAAAGCAGGAGCGCGACCAACGGGGCCCGCCACCCGCTTCGGGGCCAGGGCCCCCTTGAGCTCCTCCAAAAAGCGGCTGGGTTCCGTAGGAACGAGCTCTCCACGCCAGCGCTCAAAGCGGGGTCGACATAAATACAAGCGACGAGAAGCCCGAGTCAACGCCACATAAAAAATCCGACGCTCTTCTTCCTCGCCTTCTAAACCTTCACCCGCAGCGCGGCTGTGCGGCATAAGCCCTTCTATCACCCCAACTACAAAGACCGTATCAAACTCCATCCCCTTCACCCCGTGCACAGTTGAGAGCCAGACTGCTTCTTTGGGGGCCTTCTCTTCATCTTGGGAGGTGTAGAGCGCTGTCTGGGTTAGAAAGTCGGCTAGTGTGCCCTGCGATTCGGTGGCCTCAAAAGACTCGGCCGCTTGAATAAGGGCCTCTAAGTTTTCTAAACGCTCCTGCTCCCGCTCATCCCCGGAATAATACTTGATAAGCCCTGATTGCTGAAGAACTTCCTCTACCGCTGCTGATAAAGGCAGGCCCCGGGCACGCTCTCGCAAACGCCCCAAGAAAGTCTTTAGCTCCAGAAGCGCTTTGCTATAAGGTAAGGAAAGGCGCTCTGCGACAGCTTCCATCACCGCCCATAGACTCTGGCCAGCCTCGTGAGCATACGTTTGCCATCGCTCCAAAGTGACCCGGCCTATCCCTCGCCCTGAAATCGGGAGGATTCGTAAGAGCGCCTGATCGTCTTCAGGATTATGAACTAGTCGCAAATACGCCAGAAGATGCTTCACCTCTTCCCGCTGGTAAAAAGATAAAGCGCCTATGAGCCGATACGGAATTCGTTCTTTTCGAAAAGCATCCTCCAGCGCACGAGAGTAGGCATTGATTCGGTATAAAACCGCTATGTCACGATACGAGAGATGCGTCCGCATCACAAGCTCGCGTACCTGCCGAGCGACATACGACGCCTCATCGACTGACGTCTGAAAGTCCTCTAGTATTTGCGGCGCGGGTCCATCCGGATTATGAGTAAAAAGCTGCTTGGCCATAAGAACCTGACTATTACGCAAGGTGATATTGGCCAAGGCAAGGATAGCTGGCGTAGAACGATAATTTTTTTCCAGTTTCACCAAGACCACATCCGGAAAATCGCGCTGCAGGTATTGGAAGTTTCTCACATTAGCCCCGCGAAAGCTATATATACTTTGGGCATCATCTCCCACTACAAAGATATTGCGATGGTGGCTTGCGATCTTGGCTACGATTTGATACTGGATGTCATTGGTGTCCTGAAACTCATCCACTAATAAGTGCTTATACCGCTGCTGAAAGTGGCTGAGGATGGCTGGCTGAGACTGTAAAACCCTATTCATCTCCAGCAGGAGATCATCAAAGTCGAGGGCATCCGCTAGACGCAAACGCTTTTGATAGACCTGGTACACTTGGTGAATGAGCGCTTCAGCGGGTGATTCGGGCTGAACGGCCTCTGGATAGAGCCCAGCATTTTTCCACCGACTGATAACGCTGCGAAAGCGACCGACTTCCTTAGACGAGACCTGATGCTCTTTGAGAATGAACGCGAGAAGCGCTCTAACATCGTCCTCGTCGTAAATCACAAAACGGCTACTGACAGGATAACCGGTCAAGAGCCCCCGAAGCCAGCGGGCTGCCAGACTGTGGAAGGTCCCCATCCAGACGCGGGTAGCTATAGCGCCTACAAGCCCTTCTAGCCGTTGACGCATCGTATCAGCGGCTTTGTTGGTAAAGGTCAGGGCTACAATGCTTGCCGGATTGACGCCGCGCTCCAGAAGGTGCGCAATGCGATAAGTAAGCACACGAGTCTTACCCGTACCAGCTCCCGCTAGCACGATGAGAGGGCCATCCGGGGACAGCACCGCTTTCCGTTGCTGCTCGTCTAAAGCCGACAACCAGTCGCTCATTCGCTCCGAGCAATTGCCTTGTAACGGGCTACGTCAAAGCGTCCTGTTGCTTCTAACTCTTGAGCTGCCGGTAAAAGCCGAATAGCCCGCCAGACCGTTTTATCCCGCTCTAGGCTGACGCGCAGGCGCGCTTCCTCGCCATAGGCTATCTTTCCGACATAGCTTCGGAGGAACCACTCCGCCTCTGCTCGAATGCTATCCAGATTACAAGTCACCTCACGCTCTACCGCTTTTCGCTTAAGGGCCTGCCACAGATCAGCGGGGACTTTGAAGTTTTCAGCGTAGTCTTTGGCCGAGCTATACCGGCTTCGCAGCTCAGGATGCAAAGACACATATTCCTGGGCCGTCAACAGAAAGATATTTTTTCGCTGAGCAGCCCGTAGACAGTCTGAAGTTCGCATGCTAGAATCAATAGGTAAGAATATGTCAGGAATAATCCCGCCGCCTCCGTAAACGATCCGGCCAGATGAGGTCTTGTATCGCAGAGACTCTGGCAAGGGGATTTTCGTCTCATCCGTGATCTCCCCCCGCTCTACCCGCTCTTGAAGCTCATGTTCGTACTCTTCCACAGACTTTCCCTCAAAGGGCTTTTGGATACACCGTCCAGAGGGCGTAAAGTAACGCGAGAAGGTAATGCGTACAGCAGAGCTGTCTGGCAAATATCTCTGTGTCTGCACCACCCCCTTCCCGAAGGAGCGCTGACCTACCACTAAGCCCCGGTCCCAGTCTTGCACCGCTCCCGCCACAATCTCACTGGCAGACGCACTTCCTAAATCTATCAGTACAATCAGCGGTCCTTTCTCATAAAGACCATATACGGCTGTGGCTTGGTAAGAGCTATTGCTTTCTGGTACACGCCCTTTGGTATAGACGACTAGCTTACCCTCAGGCAGAAACTCATCCGCAATGCGCTGGGCCATGTGCAAATAGCCGCCAGGATTCCCACGTAGATCTAAAACAATCCCCCCGGCCCCCTGCTGCTTGAGCTGACGAAGGGCCTTCCGAACCTCTTCATGCGCAGTCTCGCTAAAGCGTGTCAGCCGAATATACCCTACGTCTTGTTGGAGCACACCCGCAAAAGGCACTGCATATAAGGGAATGCGGTCACGCGTGATCTCAAATTCTAACAAACCCGCCTCTCCTGGCCTAAAGATGTGCACTTTTACCTTGGTGCCTTTGGGGCCGCGCAAAGAGCGGACCACTTGCTGATTCGTGATGCCTTTACCCGCTACCTCGCGATCATTTATCCTCACAATACGATCGCCTGATTGGATGCCCAGCATCTCGCTAGGTCCACCGGGGATCGCCGATACAACCTGTATCGTATCATCCACGATCTGAAACTCAATCCCAATCCCCTCGAAACCGCCGGACATTTCTGCCTCTTCCTGCTCTTGGATTTCTCGTGGGATATAAAACGAATGCGGATCCAGTTGCGAGAACATACCATTAATGGCCTTCAAAACCAGCTCTCCCTCCGTGATATCCCGATAGTAATACCTTTCGACTAGCCGAATGATCTGCTCGAGCTTCTTGAGATCGTCCCCTTCGATTCGGTCCGGTCCCGCCTCCTGCCAACGAAAACCGAGTACAAATGAAAGCAGGCCACCCATGAACCCTAGACCGGTCCAACCTAACCAACGCAGTTTCGTCATAGAGCTATATTAACGCTTTTGGATAATTTTTTGTGTTTGCTCGCCATACGCTACACGCTTTCCTTCCCAAAATACCTCATAGGCACAGTGTATGGTCCGTCCTTTGACCCAAAGCAGGGTCGCTACGATTTCTACCCGGGCTCCGACGGGCACTGAAGCCACATGATGAACATCTAAATAGGTTCCGATGCCTTCTTCCCCCTCTTCCTTCATGTCTAAAACAAACTGACGACAGGCCCATTCAGCATCTTGACCCAAAGCAAAGGTGGAGTAGTACGGATGTACCACCCCGCCGTGGAATTGCGCCACTTTCTCGGGCGAAACTTGTGTCACGTAGCGTCGCTGAGTCCCAGGCGCGAAGGGCAGGCGCATGATCAGAGAAGCTTCGTCAGCGCCATGGCCATGCCCATATTCCCCTCCACTTTGACTTTGCCAAACATAAACGCAGTCGCTGCGCTCGTCTTGCCTGTCAGCAGATCAGCTAGTGTGTCTTTACTAAGGCGCACCACACAATCCGCCGGTTTGTCTTCTGTACTGACTACAGGCGGCGCTTGATTCGCATCAATGTGTATAACCTGACTCCCCTCAATGACAAACTTGAACATTCCCTGTACGCCCGAAGCCTTGAGGGCACGCTCCCGGATCTGCTCCAAAATCTGCTCGGCGGTCATATCCCCCAAAGATACAAACTATGTGCTTTCCGTGAGGCTCACTTCACCCCGCAAAAAGCGCTGGTACCACAGAGCAGACTGCTTAGGTCGCCGCTCTAAGGTTTGTCGATCCACGTAAACAAGCCCAAACTGTGGGCGGTATCCCTCTGCCCATTCAAAATTATCTAAGAAGGTCCAGACGAAATACCCTTGAACCGCAATCCCTTCTTGTTTGGCACGATACACCTGTCGCAGCGCTGCTTGCAGGTACGCGATACGCTTCGGATCGTTTGTCGTCTCCCGCTCTGCGGCATAACCATTTTCTGTAACCACGATCGGGAGCATGCTGTCGTACCCCGCAAAATGCCTAAGAGCTAAATACAGAGACTCCGGGTAAACCTCCCATCCCATGGCCTGATAAGGCACGCCGCGGCGCTTGGGTGGGACGGGACGGCCATAAACCCAAGGCACCAAGCGGTGATAACGCACTACCTCACGGGTATAGTTTTGGATGCCGATAAAGTCAGGGCGGGCGGCCATCTGCTCCCGATCACCTGGCTTACCATGTCGACGCTCGATCTCGGCTAAAAGCGGGAAGGCATCGACCGGATAGCCCAGTCCCAGGAGCGGCTCGATAAAAAGCCGATTAAGCAGGGCATCATACCGGCAAGCGGCGGCCTCGTCTCGCCAGTGTCCTGGTCGATAAGGAAACACCGGCGAGGTCGAAAAAGTCGTCCCCACGCGAGCGGCTGCTGGCAAAAGGGCCTTTAGCTCACGAATGCCCAGACCCTGGGCTAGTGCCGCATGATGAACTGCGGCCAAGAAGGGCTTGAGTCCCCGTTTGCCGGGCGCATGCACCCCCAAAAGGTACCCTGCCGCCGTAAAAGCTAAAGGCTCATTTAGCACCATCCAATAGCGGACCTTACGCCCGTACTCCTGCGCACAAAACCGCACATAGGCTAAAAAGTCTTCTACCACTTGCCGACTTTCCCAGCCCCCATAGGCCTTTTGGAGCGCCAAGGGCAAATCCCAGTGATAAAGGGTAACCCAGGGCTCAATCCCCTCGGCTAAAAACGCGTCGATGACCTGATGATAAAAAGCGACGCCGGCAGGGTTGATGCGCTCCCGTCCCTCTGGAAAAAGGCGTGGCCAGGATAAAGAAAACCGAAAGGACGGGATGGATAACGACCTAAGGAGCTGGATGTCCGAGAGGTATCGATGGTAAAAGTCACAGGCCACGTCTCCTGTTTCGCGCCGGTCGACTCGCCCAGACCGGTGGACAAAGTCGTCCCAAATCGAGGGGCCTTTGCCGTCTAGATTCCACCCGCCTTCGATCTGATAAGCGGCAACAGCTACGCCCCAGTGAAAGTCGGGCCCGAAGTCCTTTCGGTAAATCGATATCGGCATTTAGGCCACACCAAGCACCCGAGCTACCGTACGACCGATTTCAGCAGGGCTTTCCACCACGGTCACACCGCACTGGGCTAGAAAGTCCATCTTTTCCCTGGCGCCACCTTTGCCGCCCGCGATAATAGCCCCTGCATGTCCCATGCGCCGGCCGGGTGGCGCCGTCTGTCCCGCAATGAAAGCCACTAATGGCTTAGTACCGTGGTCACGGATCCACTCGCCGGCCATCTCTTCGTCTGTACCTCCAATCTCGCCAATCAGGACTATCGCTTCCGTCTCTGGGTCTTGCATAAAGAGCTTGACAATATCTAAATGCTTAGAACCCACCACTGGGTCGCCGCCAATCCCCACACAAGACGACTGCCCCAGGCCAGCCTGCGTAAGCTGATGAACGGCCTCATACGTCAGCGTTCCTGAGCGGCTCACCACGCCTACCCTTCCCCGCTTGTGAATGAAGCCAGGCATAATCCCCATCTTACAAGCCTCTGGGGTGATGACACCCGGGCAGTTAGGGCCTATGAGTCGTGTATGCGGGTAGTCTGCTTGCAAAACGGCTTTGACTCGCACCATGTCGCGAACTGGTACCCCATCGGTAATCGCTACGATGAGGCGTACGCCTGCCGCGGCTGCCTCTAAAATCGCATCCGCAGCCCCCGGCGCCGGTACGAAAATAATAGATGCATCGGCACCTGTCGCCTGAACGGCCTCCCGAACGGTATTGAACACCGGCAAGTCTAAATGCTGCTGACCTCCCTTGCCAGGCGTAACCCCCCCCACTACCTGCGTCCCATAAGCCAGCATCTGCTGCGCATGAAAGGTCCCCTCTTTTCCTGTAAAGCCCTGAACGATGACCTTGGTGTGCTTATCTACTAGTATCGCCATAATGCAAACATACAACGAAAACCTGCTAGCCTCACCAAAGCAAACGGGGCAGGCTCAAGCCTGCCCCGCAGATTAGCCTAGCCTATACAGACTTAGGGATTGAGAGCCGCTTTAAACTCGGCCGACTCCCGCTGCTTACGAAACTCTAGGTCTTTCTGGGCTTTCTGGGCCAGATTACGATCTATCTGAATGGCACGGCGGAGGTTAGTAATGAGCAGATTATTATCCGCAGAACGGGCGCCTACGATGGCTAGCACATAATAAGCTAAGGCATGATCCCGATTTTGCTGAATGGCCTTCTCCAGAGCGACCTTGGCACCTGAGAGATCGTTCATGAGCAGTCGAGAAAGGCCCGCATTGTACTGAGCCGCAGGCAG
This sequence comes from uncultured Sphingobacterium sp., assembly GCA_964489015.1. Taxonomy (GTDB): domain Bacteria; phylum Bacteroidota; class Bacteroidia; order SpSt-205; family SpSt-205; genus JAPYWM01. The sequence continues at coordinate 20,950 of CAZAXD010000007.1, forward strand.
ATCGCCCGCATTGCCAAACGCTTCTGCCGCAGCCGCATACTGCGCCATCTTTTCGTACACTACTCCGAGATTGAAAGCTGCTTCGGGCGTCGGCCGAGCCGCATAGGAGGCTTGGAAGGCCTGAGCTGCCTGAGTATATTCTTTACGCTTAGCGTACACAAGGCCCATGTTATCTAGGATGGCTGGATTATTCGGGCTGAGGCGATTGGCCGTATTGAGGTAATCCATGGCTTCATCTAAGCGACCTGCTAAGATCGCCAACGCACCCAAGTCATTGAAAGAACGATGGTCCTGTCCGTACTGGGAAGCATACGCCTTGAGAAGGCGCTCAGATTCCTCGGGGCGTTGACGGCGCTTGGTAGCAAAGTAAAGCTCTTCTTGGCTAAGGGTTTGGAGCAGCTGCGCCTGCGACAGGCTCCCACTCAGAAAAGCACCCGCTATGCTATCGATTTGTTCGTCGGAGTACCGACCAGAGAAGCCCTCTAGCCGAACCTGCGTACGACGCAAAGGAGCCAAGATGAATTCTACTTCTTTCGCGCCGCCGACAAGTGCCATGACTTTTTGTTCTTTCACATCAGGCACGAGGTTAGAAGCAATCACCTGAATCACCTGCTGACGCACATTGTCAGGGAGTGAAGTTTGGGCTAGGTTTTGCTTGAAGCCTTCCCAATCCTGAGGTGTAGCCGAAACCTTGAAAAAGGCGCTATCCAGATAAGCCGTGTAACCCTCCTTACGCATCTGCTCAATGAGCCAGTTTTGGACTTCCTTATAGCGATTGAGGGAGAGAAACTGGTTTCGCTTGAAGCGGCCCTCCGGCGAAGCGTAACCAGCCAGCGTCACCGATGTGGCCGGATACTTCTTTTGAAGGAAGGCCACAATGTCGCGAATAGCCTGCTTCTCATACTCACCCGGCTGAATGAGATGCACGTTTTGCGGAAATTGGAAAAGCGCTTCCAAGGTGACAGGCTTTTTAGAAGTGTAAGTGTGCTGCTCGTAAATCACATAAGGGCGATCATCGACCAAGCGAGAGGTCGTAATGCAACACGGCGCCAAATCAAAGTCCGGGAGATCAAAGGCCTTCCCTTTGCGCTCGTAGGCATTTTCGGCCACAAACATCCCGCCATCCATCCCCTCTTCAAAGGCGCGAACCCCTTGCACTGAAAGCGTGACGCCCTCGTTCTTGAGCTGCTTTTTCGGATACTGATCAGCCGAGATGTCTACCGAGCGAAACTCATACCGACTCGAACCGTTTTTGACAACAAGCTTCCCATGATAGACAGACTTCTTACGAAAGCCTGACTTGGGAGGGACGGTAACTTTCACGCTGTACTTGATGGAGTCAGCATGAACTTCCAAAGGATTAGGGTTAACCGTTACAACGGTTCCCTTAAACTTAGCACACTGCGTAAGGATTCCAAGAGCGAGAACCCCTACGCCCAGTTGCCAGCCGATGAAAAACTTTTTAGTTCGCATAACACGTGTAATTTGGTCTCCACGGCAAAGGTACATAATTCAATTCAACAACTCGTATGTCTGCCTAATCGCAGCCCTTCTACTGGCAAGCTATACCGCATGGAGTCCCTCGCCTAAAGCGGGATGAGGGAATATTTTAAGGCCAGCAGGCCGCTAAGTAAAAGACTTGTCCCCCCTTTTTGCGCTGAAAGTCTGTCTCGACCCAGGCAAGGGGGGATAAGGGCTCCCCCTCTGCACCTAGCTTGGCCATGGCACAAAGCTGCGCACCCGAGAGGACGAGCTGCTCCTGACTGTAGCGCCACAGGCTTTCAGAATCCGTTTTGAGATGAAGAAGGCCGCCCGGCGCTAGAATGCGGGTGTATTGACGCAGAAAGCGCGGATGCGTCAAGCGGTGCTTCGCTTGCCGGGCCCGAGGATATGGATCAGGATACGTAAGCCAAAGCTCCGAGACTTCGCCAGGTGCAAACAAATGCTCCACCAGGAGCCCATCCGCCTGGCAGAAGTATACGTTGGTAAGGCGACGATCTGCGGCCAAGCGTACCCCGTGCCATAAGCGATCTGCCTTTCGATCGATACCTACGACGAGCCCATCGGGCCGAGCCGCTGCCGCCCCTATGGCAAAATCACCTTTTCCGCAGCCTAGTTCTACCAAAAGCAAGGCCGCCGCTGGCTTGCCCAGTTGAGCTCGCCACGCCCCAGCAGGAGGTATCCGCCCCCCATAAAGCGCATATGGGCTGGCCTGATAACGCCGCCGCTTCTCCAGCTTGCCTAACACCTGCGTCAAAAAAACGATCTTTTGCCCGCAGCACCTCCCTGCCAGCGCAGCCGCTGGCTAGATCACCCAACCGAACCTTTGGTCGAAACGCCAAAAATGCCTAACTTTGGGGCATGCCTTATTATGTAAAGGCCGGACAAGTGCCATCCAAGCGCCACATTCAGTTTCGCAATAACGGGAAGCTCTTCAGCGAAGAGCTCGTTAGTACCGAAGGCTTCTCGGATTTATATAGCCTCATCTATCATGTGCATCCGCCTACGACCGTACGAGCCATAGCGGAGCAGACCTTGGACCTCCAGCCCAAGGCAGCTGTACCCAACAACATGCAGCATCGGGCGTTTCGGGGCTTTCAGGTCCAGCCCAAAGCCGATTATTTAGAGAGCCGAGTGATTGTGCTCTTCAATGAAGACGTGCACCTCGCCCTGGCCGCCCCCACGCAAGGCTTCTCGGATTACTTCTACAAAAACGCCTCTGCGGATGAGCTCATCTTCGTCCACGAAGGGACCGGCGAACTGCGGACCGGTTACGGCCGAGTAGCCTTTGGACCTGGTGATTATTTACACATTCCCCGCGGTACGATTTATCAACTGCACTTTGACACGCCCCAAAATCGCCTCTTTATCATAGAGTCTTACTGTGGTGCCATCCGCTTCCCCCGTCGCTACCTCAATGAATACGGCCAACTGATGGAGCATGCGCCCTTCCATGAGCGCGACCTGCGCCCCCCCAAAGACTTAGAAACCCATTACGAAATCGGGGAATTCGTGGTCAAGATCAAAAAGCGAGGCGAGCTTTTCACGTACGTTTATGCTACGCACCCCTTCGACTTTGTGGGCTGGGACGGCTGTCTCTACCCTTATGCTTTTTCGATCCACGAGTTTGAGCCGATCACGGGCCGGGTGCATCAGCCGCCGCCCGTTCATCAAAACTTCGAAGCGCGACAGTTTGTCGTCTGTTCCTTCGTACCCCGGCTTTATGATTATCACCCGCTGGCGATCCCAGCGCCTTACAATCATAGCAACGTCGACTCCGACGAAGTGCTCTACTACGTAGAGGGCGAATTCATGAGCCGTAAACACGTGGAGCGCGGCATGATCACCCTGCATCCGATGGGAATCCCGCACGGGCCGCACCCCGGCGCCGTGGAACGTAGCATCGGCGCCAAAGAAACCCGAGAGCTAGCTGTCATGGTAGACACCTTCCGTCCCCTCGCCATCACGTCAGAGGCCCTTGCCATCGAACAGCCTGATTATTTCGTTTCTTGGCTTCCAGACAACCTTCAACTCTCGCAAAAATCCTAAGGACCTATGAGCACGATAGCGCCTACAACGCATCCTATCGAAACAAAAGAAAAAGACTTTCTCCCCATCTTGGGCACGGACTACGTAGAATTTTACTGCGGCAACGCTAAGCAGTCCGCCTATTATTATCAGCACGCTTTCGGCTTTCAGCCTGTGGCTTATCGGGGTCTCGAAACAGGTCACCGCGAAACTGCTAGTTACGTGCTTAGACAAGGAAAAGTCACCCTAGTCCTAACCACGCCTTACCACCCCGGCAATCCCATTGCTGATCACATTTATCGGCATGGGGACGGCGTGCGCACGATAGCCCTGTGGGTGCCCGATGCTACCAAAGCCCATGAGGAGACTACTCGCCGCGGTGCCAAATCTCTCCTTCCACCCACGCGGCTCCAAGATGAGCATGGTTATGTCGTCCTGTCCGGCATCCACACCTACGGTGATACCGTTCATATCTTCGTGGAAAGGAACCATTACCAAGGCCCCTTCTTACCGGGTTTCATACCCTGGTCAGGCTTTGGTAAAAGTGAGCCTATCGGGCTTAAGTACGTGGATCACATCGTCGGCAATGTGTATCTCGGCGAGATGAATCAATTTGTGGCCTTTTACCGAGATGTCATGGGCTTCTCACAGCTCGTGTCTTTTGATGACAAAGACATTTCTACGGAGTACTCGGCCTTGATGAGTAAAGTCATGGCCAATGGAAATGGCTATATCAAGTTTCCTATCAACGAGCCAGCCCAAGGTCGCCGTAAATCCCAGATTGAAGAGTACCTCGAATTTTACCACGGACAGGGCGCGCAGCACATCGCCGTAGCCACGGATGATATTATCAGCACGGTCCGGGAAATGCGGCGCCGTGGTGTGGAGTTTCTCGAGACCCCCCGTACTTACTATGAAGAGCTTCCCAACCGCGTGGGTTCTATTGACGAACCCCTAGAAACTCTGGCGGAACTCGGTATTTTGGTAGATCGGGATGACAAAGGCTATCTCCTGCAGATATTCACCAGGCCTGTGCAAGATAGGCCGACCGTCTTTTATGAGATTATTCAGCGCAAAGGCGCTAAGTCGTTTGGCAAGGGGAACTTCAAAGCCCTCTTTGAGGCGATTGAGCGAGAGCAGGCGCGCCGAGGCAATCTGTAGCCTTGCGCGATAAACTGACTCGGGCCCTTCGTTTAGTGAAAACGAAGGGCTGGGTTTTTTTGCGAAGCACCTGGGCTCTTTGGGAGATGGCTGGGACAGCCCCCCGGCAACCACAAAGGGCTACCCGTGGCCTAGTACTTCCACGGCTCGATGGCATAGGTGACTTTTGGCTCTGGCTACCCCTGGTTCAGACTATCCGAAAAGCGGTTTCTCATCCGATTCATCTCGTAGCCAATGCCCTTTGGGTCGATTTAGCGCAGGCAACAGGATTATTTGATCGGATAACCCCCATCGACCCTAGGCGCCTACGCCTTAGTCCCCGCTACCGCCAGAGACTCTGGCGCAGCCTAGCAAGCGCACCGGCCGAGTGCCTCTGGCACACCACGCCTCGTCGCCGTATCGCCGCAGAGGATAGTCTAGCCTGGTTTTGGCCGGCCTCCCAGCGAATCGCTTTTGCCCCTAGTCGAGACGCCGACGAGCCGTCTCTCTACCGCCGCTGGGTAGATAAACAGCTTTACCAACAGCTCGTTCCGGTCGACTCCGAGTGGGAACATGAATGGACACGCTATCAGCGCTTTGCGCAGCATATGGGGCTAGGCGCGATAGATCTAAGCATCTACGAGCGCTTGCGAGAGAGCTGGCTAGAGATTCCGAAGACAGAACCCTTTATTGCGGTACTCCTCGGCGCCGGCGCCTCCTTTCGGCTCCCCTCTTTATCGCTATGGCGTGATACGCTGCAGCTCCTGCACGAGCAGACACGCTGGCCTATCTGGTTATTAGGTAGCTCAGCAGAAGAGCCCCTCGCTAGAGCCCTTCAAACGGCGCTCCCTTTCCTGCCACTCGTCAACTACACCGGTCAAACTCGTCTCCTAGAAACACTCGCTTACATCAAAGCAGCCGATCTCATTCTAGGACCAGAAACGGGGCTGGTCCATGTAGCTATCACCTGGCAAAAGCCCACTATCGTTTTCATGGGGGGCGGGCATTGGGGGCGATTTCTGCCTTACCCTGCGGAGACGCCCTTCCCTCCACCTTTATTGCTTCACGAACTCATGCCTTGCTATCAGTGCGGCTGGCACTGTGTGCATACCCTGTCCCATCAAGCGCCTTACCCTTGTATTCAGCGCCTATCGACGAAACCGCTCGCCGCAGAATTGCCTCGGCTCCTAACGAGGATAACGAACTAAAACGCGAATAGGGACTTGAAAGGGTTCTAATGCTTTGTAGCCGCCTAACTCCTCAAGCTCGATCAGAAACGCAAAGCCAACGAGCTGGCCCCCGATTTGCTCGACGAGCTTGGCCGCTGCGGCCGCTGTACCACCCGTCGCTAGAAGATCATCATGAATCAGCACCCGATCCCCCGGCTCCACGATGCCACGGGCCATCTCTATTGTAGCCGAACCGTATTCGAGTTCATAAGAGACACTGGCTGCGACTGCGGGGAGCTTGCCCTTCTTACGCACAATGCCAAAGCCCGCGCCCAATTGCAAGGCTATCATTGGCCCTAGTAAAAAGCCTCGGCTTTCTATGCCTACGACCTTATTCACGTCCAGCACCCGATAAAGCCGACTAAGCTCTTCCACGCAGCGCTCCACCAGCTTGGGTCGCAGAAAAAGCGGGCTAATGTCCTTAAACAATACACCTGGCTGGGGAAAGTCCGGGATTTCACGAATGACTCTACGAAGCTCCTTTTCTAGCAGCATTGGCGCAAATTTACTCGCCAGTGAGATAGGGTTCCAGCCGCACCCGCACTGAGTCTGGCAGCCAGCTGCGCCAGATCTCCGGCGGAATCGGCTTATCAGCCCAGTAAGCTCGCTCCCGCACTAGCGCTTTGGCTAGCCGCCAGGAGACGTAAGGATGTCGGGCCAGCTCTTCTATAGTAGCTGAGCGTAGCGAGAGCGGCGTCCCGCGCCGTTCCACACGTAGATAAGGTAGTGCTTTCTGAAGGTTTTCTTCCCGTAAGCCCCACACCTCCCGCAGCTGATCCAGCGAAACATAATACCTAAGCTTTTCGCGATAGCGTACGATACGCTCGGCCGTCTTAGGTCCTATACCTGGCAAACGTTCTAAATCCTCTACAGAAGCAGTATTTAGGTCTAGCATGGGAGTAGACGCCCCGCGAGTCAGAAATGGCCTCGTTCGCTGACCGATATACCCATAACGGCGCAGCCGATACCGTTCGATGCGCCACAGACCCCGAAGCGAATCTAGCGGCCCCCAACCCGAAAAGCCCCCTAGCTTGTACCGATACCGAATAAGCCGCCCAGCGATAACCGGCCGGCAGTACCGATGCCCTACAAGGGTCACGCTATCTACGGCGTTGAGGTCTTGAGGCAAAAAGGTATCCGATGGGAAATCACCCTTTAGGTACCGGCTCGCCAGCGCAAAGACGGAGTCCCCTAAAATTTCTTCTACCTCTTCCCAGCTACGCAAAGGACCCAACGTCCGAATAGCCTCCAAAAGCCAATGAACCCGACCCGGTGACCCCCCCGGGATATTCAAAAGCGCTAGGCTATCCGGCGCCTTAATGTCCACAGCTACCGGCTCTGTAGTGAGTCGCTGGCCGGGAAAAAGCTTAGACCAAGCCGTGACCGTGCTTACGCCGAGCCAGCTTATTGCCCATCCGATTAGACCCCACCAAGAAGGCCAGTATCGATAGCGCATCTAATAGTAAATGTAACTTTTTTTGCATTGGTGGCTTCCTCTAATCGGACAAAGGTAGCTGTAGGTGTGTTTATTCTCGTAGTCGGTTTAGGGATTAGGCTTTTTGACTTGGGAAAGGCACCGCTGTGGGGCGATGAAATTTTTAGCTGGATGACGGCGCATTTACGCCCTAGCCACCTGATTAGTTATTTATATCAGGGCAATAATCCCCCGCTTTGGGAGCTGATTTTAAGCGCCTGGCTCAAATGGCGACCAGCGGGAGACCCAGCCAATCTGCGGTTTTTACAGGCTGTGTTTAGCGCCTTGACGGCGGTGGTTTTATTAGGGCTAGGATGGCGCTGGAGCAGCCTAGCAGCTGGCCTCACCTCTGCCCTGCTGTGGATATTTAGCACGTATGGGCAAAGCATTTGCCGAGAAGCCAGGGCTTATGGGCTGCTGAGCTTAATGAGCGCCATCTGTCTATATGCGTTCTGGGGCTACTACCACTCCAGGAAGGGTTTCTGGACCTGGGCGGTCTCATCCATCCTAATCCTTCACGTGCACTACACGGGTGTATTTTTACTAGGGGCTGAGGTCGTCTGGCTCCTGATTCGCTGGCGAACCGCAGCGTTTCCGGTGATTGGGCGTTATGGCCTAACGCTCCTCCTAGGTACTGGCTTAGGCTTTGTCGTCTGGTTTGACCGGATGTTGTCTTACAAGGCGACAGGATATGGTCCCCGCTTTTCGCACGAGAGTTTGTATAATCTGCTGTGGGCTTTCTCCAACGAGCCAGTTCCCACGGTGATAGCACTTAGTCTAATCGGACTAACGGCTATTTACCTTTACCGCAGTCGAACACACGCGACCAGAGCCCAAAATGCAAAGGAAACCCTACTTTTTTTCCTATTGTTAGTCGGGCTCTTAGTAATCATCGGATTTCGACAGCCCCTATGGCAAGCCCGCTATTTTGTACCGCTTAGCATCAGTTACCTCTGGGTCTTGGGCTCAGCAGTGGCTGTATGGCCCTCAAGGTTAAGACTTTTCGGCATGCTGATCCTTGTCGGCAGTTGGGTAGCCAGCTTTCGACTTCGGCCAGCGCCCATGAGCCCAGAAATGGTCCAGATCGGCCGCCTAGCAATGCAAAAGCCTCAAAATAGAGTCCTGCTCATCTCTCCCGATTACATGGCCCCGGTTTTAGCTTACTTTTTGAGAGAGGATACTACGCTTTTATGCAAAGACTGCGCTGACATCACATCTTACGCCATGTATAAGCTTGGCACCCATTACCGCATTTATGGTGCGTCTCATTATGCCAGCCTACCTGTTTGCGAGATACTTGCCCAAGATACTGTATGGTGGATAGATGATCACCTCTGTTCGGCTCAACCTGGGTCTCTTCTCGAAGTTCTGCTTTTAGAGGATTTCACACCGATTGCCATGGAGCGCCTGGCAAGGCGCAGTACTTTTATGACGCTGATTCGACGAGAGCCGAACCCATCAGCCGAATAAAATGTTTTTTGTACCTTGGACACGGTCCAAATCTAAATAACCATGGCAGAGCATCTAACCCAGCCTTCTACCGACCCTCAAGCTATTCTCGAAACGCATTTAGAACGGGACTATCAGTGGGGGTTTGAGATAGATCTAGCCCAGGAAGTGGCACCAAAGGGGCTCTCAGAAGCCATCATTGAGTATATCTGGCAGAAAAAGGGAGAGCCTGCGTTTATGCTAGATTTTCGGATGCGGGCTTACCGCGCATGGAAAGCCATGCGTGAGCCCCACTGGCTCAATGCGCATTATGAGCCTATCAACTACCAGGATGCGTATTATTATGCTGCACCTAAAAGCATGGCAAACAACCGCCCTAAAAGCCTTGATGAAGTCGACCCCGAAATCCTCCGCATGTTTGAACGGCTCGGCATCCCCTTGCACGAACGCGAAGCCCTCGCCGGCGTCGCTGTCGATGCCGTTCTAGATAGCGTCTCGGTCGCTACCACGTACAAAGAACGCCTGGCTAAAATGGGGATCATCTTTTGCCCTATGAGCGAAGCGCTTCAGAACTACCCCGACCTCGTCAAAAAATATCTAGGCACTGTCGTGCCTTACAATGACAACTTTTTTGCGTCCCTCAATTCGGCGGTTTTTAGCGATGGGTCGTTCGTCTATATTCCCAAAGGCGTACGCTGTCCCGTAGAGCTATCCACTTACTTTCGTATCAACGCCCGTAAAACAGGGCAGTTTGAACGTACGCTCATCGTGGCAGACGAGGGCGCTTATGTAAGCTACCTAGAAGGCTGTACCGCCCCAGCCCGTTCCGAACATCAACTGCATGCGGCGGTGGTCGAGCTCGTCGCGCTGCCAGGTAGCTACATCAAATACTCTACAGTCCAAAACTGGTATCCAGGTGACAAAGAGGGGCGCGGTGGGGTGCTCAATTTCGTCACGAAGCGCGGGATTGCCCACGAAAACGCTAAGATTTCCTGGACGCAGCTTGAGACCGGGGCGGCTATCACCTGGAAATACCCCAGTGTCATCCTCAAAGGCGATAACAGTACGGGCGAATTTTATTCGGTAGCCGTCACCAATAAGCGCCAACAGGCGGATACGGGCACTAAAATGATCCACATTGGGAAAAACACCCGTAGCCGCATCGTCTCAAAGGGTATTTCAGCCGGCGAAAGCAATAACACCTATCGGGGCCTTGTTCAGGTCCTTCCTTCAGCCGAGAATGCCCGAAACTTCTCGCAGTGCGACTCGCTTTTGATCGGCTCGCAGTGCGGTGCCCATACCTTCCCTTACATTGAGACCAAAAACCCCTCGGCTATCATCGAGCACGAGGCCACTACGTCTCGAATCGGGGAGGATATTCTCTTTTACTGCAATCAGCGCGGCATTCCTACCCAAGAAGCTGTCGAACTTATCATCAACGGTTATTGTCAGGAGATTCTGGCACAGATGCCTCTAGAATTTGCTCTGGAAGCCCGCAAGCTCTTAGCCATTAGCTTAGAAGGCAGCGTCGGATAAAACTCTTTCTGAAAAACTATGCTGGAGATACGCGACTTACACGTTTCTGTCGAAGGAAAACCTATTCTAAAAGGTCTCTCCCTTTCTATCAAACCTGGTGAGATTCATGCAGTCATGGGGCCGAATGGCGCCGGAAAAAGTACCCTAGCCTCTGTACTAGCTGGCAAAGATGGGTACGACGTGCAATCTGGCCAAGTGCTATTCATGGGCCAAGATATTTTAGAGTTAGGCCCAGAAGAACGTAGCCACTTAGGACTTTTCCTGGCCTTTCAGTATCCCGTAGAAATTCCCGGCGTGAGTATGATTCAATTTTTGCGGGCGGCCCTCAATGCGCATCGGGCAGCTCGTGGGGAGGAGCCTATCGATACAGCCGAGCTCATGGCCCTCCTGCGAGAAAAAGCGGCGCTCCTCAAGCTTGACCCCGCCTTCCTGAGCCGAGGCGTCAATGAAGGCTTTTCGGGTGGGGAGCGCAAGCGAGCAGAAGTCTTTCAAATGGCCGTCTTGAATCCGCGTCTAGCGGTCCTGGATGAAACGGATTCCGGACTGGATATCGATGCTTTGCGTATCGTAGCTCAAGCCGTCATGCAACTGCGCCATGCCGAAAATGCTTTTCTCGTCATTACCCATTATCACCGCCTGCTCCATTACCTCAAGCCCGACTTTGTGCACATCCTTGCCGATGGACGCATCGTTCGCACTGGCGGCCCTGAACTGGCGCTAGAGCTGGAGGAAAAAGGCTACGAATCGATCCTTGCCCAAGCTTCCCTATGATAACGGCCAAAGCTTCAACCTTGTCCTTAGAAGAGGGGCTTAGGCACCTCTCTCAGCTTTTGTCCGGAAGCACTGAATACCCTTTCTCCGGCGCTAAGCGACTTCAAGTAGATGAGTCTATCACTCGCTTAGAATCGCTGCTGCCAGGTGGAGCGTTGCATGAAGCTTGGAAATACACGCCCTTGACGCCTTTCAAGCTTCCCTGGGAACAAGCTACAGTCCAATTAGGAGAAGGGAGCGAGCTAGCCAGCGCTTTTACGCTGTTCGAATTAGAGACAACAAGCGACTCTTTAGCTTTGGAGGTGCTGCCTGCACCCCGGTCGCCATGGGAGGTCCTCATCCCTCGAGCAGCAACCGCTGTCAATCACTTTCGCCTAGCGCAGTCTGGCCATTATAGCCTAGCCGTGCAAGCGCGCCAACCCCTGGGCGTGGCGCCCGCTTTTTACACCTTTCTCATCCCTGCAGAGGTCGAAGCGCATCTCTGGCTCTCCACAGCTATTCATCCAGAGAGCTTAACCCTGCTCAGGTTACATTTTCATCTGGGCCCACATAGCCGCCTTCATGTGTATTATGTCAATACAGCCCAAGCCCAATCCGAGGGGGCGCTTCTGGTAGTGAGTTCGGCTCATGTGGCAGAGGGTGCGCAGTTCCATGGTTTACAGGCCTTACGGGATTATCAATGGCTGCGTTTCGAAACGACTGCCCGTTTAGCTGGCCCAGAGGCGGAAGCCCATCTATACGGCTTAGCCGATCCGACCAGGGATCAAGTCCATGATACGGCTATTCGCATAGAGCATGCAGCCCCCCACACCCATAGTAATCAGCTTTTCCGTTCGATTACCTATAAAGGGGGACGCCGGGTATTTTTAGGACGTATTTATGTGGACAGGACGGCTCAAAAAACCAATGCTTACCAGTCGCATAAAGCCATCTTATGGGAGCCCGGCGCCGAAGTGTATAGCCGACCGCAGCTAGAGATTTTCGCGGACGACGTGCGCTGCACCCACGGGGCTACCACAGGCTTCCTACAAGGAGACGCGCTGTTTTACCTTCAAGCGCGGGGTATTCCTAGAGAGCTAGCCCGTCGCCTCGTCGCCCGTGGCTTTTTAGCGGAAGCTCTCACCACCGTGCCTTCTGAACCCATGCAGGAGGCCCTGTTATCCCGATTCTTCCCCTTATGATAGCCATCGACCTCGTCGAAAAGGCTCGCCTTTTACGTCGAGACTTTCCCATCCTTGACCAGGTCCATCCTTCAGGCAAACCCCTAGTGTACTTGGACAATGCCGCTACCGCTCAGAAACCCCGTCCTGTCCTCGATAAGCTTGTCCACTTTCTCGCTTACCAGAATGCTAATATCCACCGCGGCGTTCACTGGCTCTCCCAAACGGCTACCATTCTCTACGAAGAGGCTCGCCAGGTCGTACAGCACTTCATCGGCGCGGCAAAGCCTGAAGAGATCGTCTTTGTGCGGGGAGCTACCGAGGGCATCAATCTCATTGCGCATGGCCTAAGTCACGTGCACTTCCAGGCAGGGGATGAGATCATCGTCTCTCCGTTGGAACACCACGCCAATATTGTGCCTTGGCATCTCATCGCAGAACGTGTGCCGGTACGTCTAAGACCTCTCCCCCTCACGGAAGAAGGTAACATAGACCTTACGGAGTTGCCGCATTTACTTTCCCCCCGAACGCGCCTTATCGCCATTACCCACACCTCTAATGCCTTGGGAACTCGATTGCCTATAGAAGAGATCGTGACCTTTGCCCAAAAACAGGGTATCCCGGTGCTTATCGACGCTTGCCAAGGGGTCGTACACGAACCCATAAACGTCCAAACGCTCGGCGTGGACTTTCTGGTCTTTTCAGGACACAAGCTATACGGGCCCACAGGCATTGGCGTTGTTTACCTGCGACACCCCTGGGGGGAGAAGCTACCACCGTACCAAGGAGGGGGTGACATGATTCGTCGCGTGACCTGGACAGCTTCGCAGTATGCGCCCCCACCCGCTAAGTTTGAGGCCGGAACTCCAGCCATCGCTGAGGCCATCGCTTTAGCTGAAGCTATTCGATACATTACCCAGCACGTAGGCTACACGTTCATACAGGCCTACGAACAGCAGCTAAGTGACCTGCTTTACTCTGCTCTAAGCAAGCTTCCAGGCCTTCAACTTTACGGTACGGCTCATCCTAAGGCTGCTATCTGGTCTTTCAACATAGAGGGCATCCACCCCCATGATCTCGGCACATTTTTAGATGAGCGAGGTATCGCTATCCGAGTAGGTCACCATTGTACACAGCCTCTTATGGACGCTCTAGGCGTAGCGGCCACAGCTCGCGCTTCCCTGGCATTTTATAACCTACCCGAGGAAATAGAACGCCTAGTTCGGGCCATAGAAGAGGCCATCGCCTTTTTCCAAAGACCTCTGTCGATCCATGAGCGAAGCACTTAATCAACTTTACCAAGAACTTATTCTGGAGCATAGCCGTTATCCCCGCAATTATGGCCGCTTAGCGACCTATACACACCATGCAGAAGGCTACAATCCACTTTGCGGCGACCAGGTACATCTCACGCTCCAGGTAGAGGAAGACACGGTACGAGACATCCGCTTCGAAGGCCAGAGCTGCGCCATCTGCAAGGCCTCCGCCTCCATGCTAACTACCCTTGTCAAAGGACAGTCCCTTGCTACCATCGATACCTTGCATAAAGCCTTTCACGAATTACTCACCAGCCCAGACTCTCCTAGCCTTAGCCACCTTTCCCCTACTTATGCTGAGAAGATATCGGCCTTTGCCGCCGTCCGAAACTACCCCATGCGTATCAAATGTGCCACGTTACCCTGGCACACGCTGCAGGCCGCTCTACACCACGACACTAACGAACCTGTCTCCACCGAAGCGCTCTAAGCCATGCAAGACGTTGCGCTTTTGCAAGAGGCCATTATCCGAGCTCTGCAAGAAGTACACGACCCCGAAATCCCCGTCAATATTTATGATTTAGGGCTTATCTATCATATCGAGGTAAATCCGCAGGGACAGGTTAAAATCCTGATGACCCTTACCTCGGCCTTTTGTCCAGCCGCCCAGCACCTGCCCGACGAAGTCAAAACAAGGGTAGCCCAGATCCCCGGCATCCGTGCGGTAGACGTCGAAGTGACCTTCGACCCACCATGGGATATGAGCCGTCTTAGTGAAAATGCCCGCATCCAGTTAGGTCTACTATAATATCCAAATAGCTCGTATCTTTGAAGGGTGCGGCTGTTATTTCTCGCCCTTTGCTGTACGCTTCTGCATGCACAGGCTAAGGCTGAGTGTATCGTTGTCAAGCTCAGGCGCGCAGCGGCCTTGACTGCTGATAACGCGTTACACCCCTCCTGGGAAGAAAAACGCGCAAAGATCCGCCTGCCTGTCGAAGACTGGGAAGAGACCTTCGTGGACGAAGAGGATGAGGCAGATAAGTCCATCTCCCAATGTTTCATCCCGCAGATCAAGATCATCACAGAACGCTATACCTTCGTTATTAGCCTGGCTTGTGAAAATTTTGTCACATATCAAAACAAAGCGCCGTTTGTCCCATCCGAAGTCCGAACCTTAAACCCCTTTGGCTTCTCGGATGAATTCCGCTATTTTATAGAGAAGGCTGTTGAAAAACATCTAAAGATTCCACCCAAGCGTTTGTATGCCGAGTATGCGCTGGCTTACGTCCCCCCCCAGCCAGAAATCTCTTATGACGACCTAGACTTCCTGGTCAATCAGTCTCAAGAAATCTTAGAGAATCAGGAAGAGGAGGAGGAAGACGTTCTAGCACCTGAGGAGAGCCCTAAGGATTGGATGGATACCGAAGAAGGGCTAGAAGACGAAAACGATTAGATCTTTATTAGAACTTTGCACCTATGGCACTGGAGGTGGGTATGCTAGCCCCCGCCTTTGAAGGGGTTGATCAACATGGCAAGCTAGTCCGACTTGCTGACCTGCGCGGCAAAAAAGTTGTGCTTTACTTTTATCCCAAGGACGACACACCTGGCTGCACCAAGGAAGCCTGTAATCTACGGGACAACCACCAAGCCCTCCAAAATGCCGGTTATGTCGTCATCGGGGTAAGCGCCGATTCTATAGAGTCCCATCAAAAGTTTGCGCAGAAATACCAGCTCCCGTTCTCCCTCATAGCCGATCCTGATAAGAAAATCATTTCTGCTTATGAGGCCTGGGGTCAGAAAAAGATGTACGGAAAAGTGTACGAAGGAACCTTGCGGATCACCTATGTAATCGATGAGGAAGGCAAAATAAGTCGGATCATCAGGCAGGTCAAGCCAGACAGCCATGCCAGCCAGATACTGTAACCAGGATCGCAGGAGTCTCCCAAACCCTGCTTTGCAAACGCTCACGGGTAATCTGTGGTAGTGAACGGCTCAGTACATTCAAAAACTTGCTCATCAATGCCCATAGGAAGTAACCCCATCAAACACCCATACCTCTACTGCCATCTTTTACACCCTGGCCCGATGGTTCGGTGCTGGTGGGAGCTTGAGGGATTGATAAGTCTCTCGCTTTTTTTCGCCGCATTCAGCATAAGCCGGTGGCACCTACTGGGGCGCAGAATAGCCGCGATAATCGTATTACTCCTGGGCGGCTTTACAGTGCGTTTTGCAAGTGCGCACCGCCTTCCCTACCTTAATTACTGGGATGAGCGAATTCATGCTATAGTAGCTAAAAACATGATTTCTAGTTCCTTGCGACCCTGTTTGTGCAAAAGGCTGGCTCTTCCTTATGATTACAGGCATTGGGCAGCCAATGAGGTCTGGGTCCACAAAACAGCCACTCTCTCTGAGAACTTTTTCAAAACCTATCCTTGGGTCAAACGCATAAAAGCTCGTGGCTATATTTTAATCTACCTATGGAGCCGACCATTGCTTTCATTGGCGCAGGTGGTGCGCATGATATACACATAGGAAATTCCGCTGCTATCCTAACATGGGAAGGCAAGCGATATCTCATCGACTGCGGCTTTACTGTTTATCCCCGGCTCGTCGCTAAAGAGCTTATTGAGACAATTGATGCGGTGCTCATTACCCATTTACACGATGATCACATCGGCAGTCTATCAGCCTTTCTTTTTCATCGGCACTTTATCTCCCAAAAATCGCCCGTACCCGTACTTGTCCCCCCAGGTGAATTGAGTGCCAAGCTAAAGACCTATCTTGTCTACCTTATGGGCGAACCGCTTGAACGATTTGCTGAGCTGATGACCCCTGCAACTTATGCCGCCTCTCTAGAAGCCATCGACACTAGCTATCAGCACGCGCCTTACATGCCCAGCACTGCTTACCTTTTCAAGAGTCCCGCACTCCATGTGCTATACAGCGGAGACATCGGTAAGCCGCTCGGCGTGCTAGCTGATCCTACCTGGCTCCAAAAGCATCCCAATCTCTGGGTCTTTCATGATGTCAGCTTTGTGCAAACGCCTTCTCATACCTATTACAGAGACCTCATGCCCTATGTAGACAGATGCCACTTGTGGGGCTATCACTGTGACCCAGCAAAAGCCCCTGCCGATAACATTATACCATTAGTACACGAGCGATTTCTTTTAGGCTAAGGGTTCTTTTCGATCAGGCAGGTATTGATTCCCAATAAATAATACAATCCACAGCGCCCTACTAAGCCGGAGAGAAAAACTAACCCACCAACAATGAGAAGCCACCAGACCTGATAGTACGCGCCAAGAGCAACCGCCACCACACCAAGCACAAGCCTTAGCCACTTGTCAAGGCCGCCTACATTTTTCGATAGCTGAGCCATGTAAACCTAAACAAAATAAGGGCCACAAAATGTCTAGCTAGGTCTTTGTGCGGTCTTGGCTTCGGCGCGCAAGCTCTTCGGCGATCCAGCGAAGCTCGCGTCCACTTTGGTCAGAGAGACTTGAATTTTCTTCGGCCCGGCGCGCTAAATAGGGGAAAGCCTGCTGAATCGGCCCAAAAGGCAAGTACTTCATCACCCGAAAGCCCGCTCTCGCTAACCCAAAAGATAAAGGATCAGCCATGCCGTACAACTGCGAGAATGAAAGATGGGGATGAGCCCGGTCCTTTTTATGGAGGATCATGAATTGGGCGGCTTTCATGCAGCTAGTGCGGTTATGAGTGGCTACACACAAGCCGACGGTTTCGAGAGCCTCCAAACATAAAAATAACCCCTGATCATACGCCATATCCGTGCTTGCCTTATCGGGGTGGATAGGATCTGATAGGCCTAAGGCCTGCGCGCGCCGGCGCTCTTTTTCAACATAGGCTCCCCGAACCAGCTTGATACCAGGTATGTAGCCCCGCGCCCGCTTGAGAAGCTCTTCTAGATAGGCTAGCCTATCTCGACGATACATCTGCACCGTCATGTACAGAATAGGGCCTTGCTGATTGTAAGTCGCCATAAGGGACTCTATCAGCTCATCGATAGCTGGCTGAAGCCAGCTTTCCTCTGCGTCGATCATGAGGACCACGCGTTTCTCATGAGCAAGCTTGGCTAAGGCTTGTACCCACGCAAAAGCTCGCTCATAGGCAGAAAGAAGGCTTTTAGATAAACTCCCCTGACTTTTCTGCTCCCACACAAGCGGCGCTGCTAAAGCCGTGAGCTTGATAGCGACGGCCGGCAAACTTTCCCGATTAGCACCGGCAAATTCTATCATGTGCCGATACACCTCGTATGTGCGCTGCTGGTCCGCCGGCTGGACAGAAGACTCCACAGCATAATCTAAAAGCACTTGTAAACCGTGCTGATGAAGCTTTTGCGCTGCCGAAAGGGCCTCTTCCAGCGTCTCTCCGCCTAAGAAAAGACGGCCTAAGGTCCGGCGCAAGAGCCCCTCCACCGGTAGACCTAGACGCAGCGTTGTCTCTCCTAAGGTATTCGCCACCCGAACGCCTGCGCCCCATCGCAAAAGCCGAAATAACCAGTAGGCCCATCTTAAGTCAGCCGTGGAACGATAAGCATACCCCCATTCCGTACGATCCAGGTCAATCCCCGTAGAAACGTGTAAGATGCTCATAGACTCCGCAAAGCCGATAGCTGTTCCTCTAACAGCCGCACCCGATCCTGCGTGTCCTGGTATTTTTTCTCTTCTCGGCTGATGACCTCTGGCGCAGCTTTTGCCCGAAAATGGGGGTTCTGGAGTTTGGTTTCAATTTGGGATAGAAACTGCTTGGCGTGCACAAGCTCTTTTTCTAGCTTGCTGCGTAGCTCTTGCCAGAGGACTGTATCACTATGCATCTTGATAAGGTACAAGTCAGGCCCTTGCAGGAAACGCAAGGCCGGCACGGTCGACGCCTTAGCGGCTATCTGCCAACTAGTAACCGGCAGAAAGTGGGAGGCCCAACGGCAAGCCTCTTCTGCCCACTCAGGTCGCTTAGTGACCACTTCGATCGCTAACGCTTTTAGGGCGGGAAAATGCTGCATAAAGCCCCTTAGCCGAGAGACCACCGCTAAAGCATAATCTACCCGCTCTAGTAAAAGGCGCTCCTCCTTAGAGAGGGGGCGCGGAGCCGACACAGGCTGATGCGATAAGGTCTCCTTTGGGGAACGCTGCGTCACTTCATGCCACAGCGCCTCCGTGATAAAAGGCATAAAGGGATGTAATAGCTGAAGCAGTCGAAGAGCTTGGGCTTCCACCTTGGCCTGCAAGGTAGTTGGCGGACCTGGCTTAAGCGCTTCTAAATAGGTATTGCAAAAGACTTCCCAACCCCCCCTATACAGGGCATGCATCGCCTCGTAAAATCGATATGCTTCTACGAGATGCTCGACTTCTGCTGATAAAGCTTCTAAGTAGATCTCAAACCACTCATAAGCAGCCTTTTGAAAGGGCGTAGGCTCCTCATTCGTGGCTCTCTCCCGCCA
This sequence comes from uncultured Sphingobacterium sp., assembly GCA_964489015.1. Classification (GTDB taxonomy): domain Bacteria; phylum Bacteroidota; class Bacteroidia; order SpSt-205; family SpSt-205; genus JAPYWM01. The sequence goes on from CAZAXD010000007.1 coordinate 39,954, forward strand.
TAGGCTCAGTAGGCGGAAACTATTCCAGAGCTTATTACAGAAGTTTTGCCCCTGCTCACATAAGGCCTCGTCAAAAAGGAGGTCGTTCCCAGCTGGAGCGCTCATGATGATACCCATACGCACCGCATCCGCGCCGTAACGGGCAATCAGGTCTAACGGATCAGGCGAATTGCCAAGAGACTTACTCATTTTTCGGCGCAGCTTATCGCGAACGATGCCATGAAGGTACACCACGCTAAAAGGCTTCTGTCCAGCGAAGTAATACCCTGCCATGATCATGCGAGCCACCCAGAAAAACAGGATCTCTGGCGCAGTCACGAGCACCTGCGTAGGGTAGTAATAGCGAAAATCGGGATTGTCATGCGCCTCAAAGTAGTCAAACACAGTAAGCGGCCAGAGCCAGGAGGAAAACCAGGTATCTAATACATCAGGGTCCTGCTGCAGCGTAGAAGGCTCATAGCCCGCCGCAAGGGCTTGCTGAGAAGCCTCCTCCAGCGTCTCAGCCACAAAGACCCGTCCATCTGGTGCATACCAGGCCGGCACCCGGTGCCCCCACCACAGCTGACGGGAGATGCACCAGTCCTTCACATTTTCTAGCCAGTGCCGATACGTAGCGAGAAAGCGATCGGGCACGATACGGATCTCGCCGGCGTCTACCGCCCGTAGCGCTAAATCCGCCAGGGGCTTCATGCGGACGAACCACTGCTCCGAAAGACGCGGCTCGACGACAGCGTCCGTCCGCTCCGAGTGGCCTACCTGGTGCTCATAGGGCTCCTCCTTCTCGAGCAGACCCGCTGTTCGAAGATCAGCCACGATCTGGGCGCGAGCTTCCTCTCGGAAGAGCCCGGCATATTTGCCCGCTAAAGTATTGAGCTTCCCGTCAGGGGTCAGGATGTCGAGGACCTCTAGCTGATGCCGCAGACCAATCTCATAGTCTTTGGGATCATGAGCCGGGGTGACCTTGAGGCAGCCGGTACCGAAGCTCGGCTCTACGACCGAATCAGCTATCACAGGCACCCACCGGTTCGTAAGCGGGACCCGGACGCGCTGACCAATCCACGCCTGATACCGCTCATCCGCTGGGTGAACGGCCACTGCGGTATCCGCTAAGATGGTTTCAGGACGCACCGTCGCCACAACTAGCGCTTCTCCGGCTTCGTTGTAATAGCGGACATAATACAGCGTTGATTGATGCGTTTTGTAAAGGACCTCTTCATCAGAGAGGGCCGTTTGGGCGAGAGGATCCCAGTGGATCATGCGCTGGCCTCGGTAGATGAGGCCAGCTCGGTAAAGCTGGACAAAGGCCCTAAGGACCGCCCGATACAAGGGCGGATCCAGCGTGAAGCGATACCGGTCCCAATCAGCGCTAACGCCCAGGTGCTTGAGCTGCTGCACGATGATGCCGCCGTGCTTATGCGTCCAGGCCCAGGCCTCCTCTAGAAAGCGCTCACGCCCAAGCTGCTCTTTGGAGAGATTTTTTTGCTGGAGAGCCGCAACGACCTTGGCTTCTGTAGCGATCGAAGCGTGATCCGTACCAGGTACCCAGCATACGTTGCGGCCGCGCATGCGATAATGCCGGGCTAGAATATCCTGTAAGGTATTATTGAGCACATGGCCCATATGCAAGACGCCGGTCACATTCGGAGGCGGCATAAGGATCGCATAACCAGGACGATCATCAGGGTTGCTGCGAAAAGGCTTGTGGCTTTCCCATAGGGCTCGCCAGTACTCTTCAAGGCTTTGGGGCTGGTAAACCTTATCCATGTGGGCAAAGTTAGAAGCTAGACCCATGCTCTACCCCCACCTGGCTAGCTATCCCATTCTTGCATAAGGAGCCGATAGAATCGGCGTGTAAAGGCCATTAAGGTACTTATGCCACCCGGCAACGGCTATCATAGCCGCATTATCCATGGTATAAGCTAAAGGCGCAAGGTAGGCTTGAATCCCCTGCACAGCGGCCCGCTCAGCTAGCAGCCGGCGCAGTTCTCGGTTGGCCGAGACGCCGCCTACGATAGCCACTCGCTCAAGGCCTCTCGCTTGCGCTAGGCTTAGGAGCTTATCCAGGAGATAATCAAAAACGCGAGCCTGCCAGGCAGCTGCTAAATCAGCTAGGCTTAAGTCAGGATGCTGGGCGCGAGCCTGTAAAAAAGCGGTCTTGAGCCCGCTAAAGCTAAAGTCCCATTCTCTCGCTGTTCGCGGGGTAGGAAAGGCATAGACAGTAGGGTCCCCGCCCCGAGCGAGCCGCTCTATCTCGGGACCACCCGGATAAGGCAGCCCCAACCAGGCAGCTATTTTATCAAAGGCCTCACCCACCGCATCATCCTGCGTACGACCTATCAGTTCATAGCTTAGTGGTGAGGTAACGATATACAGGTGCGTGTGGCCCCCCGTCGCCACTAAGCACGCAAATGGATACGGGGGAGGCGTCTCTGCTAGAGCAAGGGAAGCGATATGCGCTTCTAGGTGATTGACACCGATGAGGGGTAAGGCCATGCTCGCTGCCAAGGCTTTGGCAAACGTAAAGCCGACTATCAGAGACCCTAAAAGCCCCGGCCCTTCGGCCACAGCGATGGCTGTAAGGTCGCGCCAGGCACAGCCAGCTTGTTGTAAAAGAGTCATCACAGCCAAAGGCAAACGCACTTCGTGCTCGCGTGAGGCCCATTCTGGAATGACACCCCCGAACTGCGCATGAACCGCCTGACGATAGATTAAATCCAAAACGAGGCGCTCGCCATTCCAGAGGGCTACGCCTGTATCATCGCAGGAGGTTTCGATCGCTAGGATCACCTAGTCCTGCATCTGCTGGAGCAGACGCTGCCGATACGCAGCTCGTTTGATTTGCTCACGCTTCTGGACAGATTTCGGAATGAAGTGCATGCGACTCCGCACCTCCCGAGCAATGCCAAGCCGATCAAACTTACGCTTGTACCGGCGAAGCATCTTCTCCAAGTTTTCGCCTTCCTGCTGTTCTATGACAATCATGGGGGGCAAAGATACGACTTTAGGCCTTTTCTAGCAGCAAGCTCACACCTTGGCCCACCCCTACACAAAGCGTAGCTAAGCCATAGCGCTTGTTATACCAGTGAAGGCTACGGGTCAGGGTCCAGGCTAAGCGTGCACCCGTAGCCCCCAAAGGATGACCTATCGCAATGGCGCCGCCGTGCACATTGAGGCGGTCTGGATCCAACTCTAATAACTGGGCACAAGCTAATACCTGCGCCGCAAAAGCTTCATTGAGCTCGATGAGGTCTATCTCGCTGAGGGCAAGGCCTAAGCGAGCCAAGAGCTTTTGGGTCGCGGGAACGGGACCTATGCCCATATAGGAGGGATCCACGCCGGCAGTGGCTGCACCAACAAGCCGCGCTAAGGGCCCAAGACTATGAACTCTAAGCGCCCGCTCACTGGCAAGCAGCAATATCGCAGCCCCATCGTTGACCCCTGAACTGTTTCCAGCCGTAACGGTGCCCCCTGCCCGAAAGGCCGGCCTAAGCTTGGCTAGTCGCTCCAGCGTCATATCGGCGCGCGGATGCTCATCTTCTTCTAAGTAAGTGCCATCTGGCAGGGGTATCGGAAAGAGCTCATCGGCCCAAAAGCCCGCCGCCTTAGCCGCCTGGTAACGCTGCTGAGAAATCAAAGCATAAGCATCTTGCGCTTCTCGGGAGATACGATACCGCTCAGCCACGTTTTCCGCCGTCTCTCCCATGCTATAGGGCGGATACTTTTCCGCCAGCCTAGGATTGATAAAGCGCCAGCCGATGGTGGTGTCGTAAATCTCTGCTTTTCGGGAAAAAGCGGTCTCTGCTTTGGGAAGCACGAAGGGGGCTCGGCTCATGCTTTCGACACCACCTGCTAGCACCAGGTCGGCTTCCCCTGCCGCTATCATACGCGCCCCGTAAATCACTGCTTCTAAGCCAGAGGCACAAAGCCGATTAACGGTCACGCCAGGCACGCTCTCAGGCAGTCCGGCCAATAGCACGGCCATGCGAGCTACGTTACGATTATCTTCCCCCGCTTGATTGGCACAGCCCACCACAACCTCGTCATAAGCTTCCGGGGGAATCTGCGGGTATCGACTAATAAGCGCGTGCATCAGATGAGCTATCAAATCATCTGGTCGCACGACAGCTAACTTGCCCCCGTAACGCCCAAACGGACTCCGAAGTCCCCCTATGATAAACGCCGCTGCCATCCAACAAAGGTATAAGAGCCCATTCACCTCGCACGATCTCACGGGCTATCTGGTATGCATCGTCCTAGACGCCCTTGCAGATGCCCTAACGGCGCCTATTCCCCATCCTAAGGGTGCCCAATACTCGTTCTCCCTACTACGCTTGACTAGGTATCGGTTGCCTTTTCTAGCCAGTACGTGGCCTAATACACTCAAAACAAAGCTGCCTAAAACTCATGGATGAGAATAAATGCGATGCGATTTTTCAAAATTTGCTTACCTTTGTTCTATGGCCAACTTCTTGAGTAAGCTTCTCTCTGCACTGGGCTTAACAAGGAGCAATGGGAAGGCCGATCGCAAAGCACTTGTCAAACGGCTCCCAACTCTGCCACGCCTCTCAGAGTGGATCGTAGACCCCTTTCACAGTTCTATCCAGTATCGCGTTATGCACATGGGCCTTGTGGAGGTACGGGGGCGCTTCCGAAGCTTCAATGCTTCCTTTCGCGGCACTTCACCCGACTTTTCGGACATGCAGGTCGTAGTAGAAGTGGATGTGGCTTCTTTGGAGACCGACATGAGCGCTCGTGATGCGCATTTGCGCTCGGCAGACTTTTTCGACGCAGAAAAGTATCCAAAAGCTACCTTTCGCAGCACCAAGGTCGAATGGCGGCCCCTGCGTAGCTTCCGTCTGTATGGCGATCTCACGCTAAAGGGCAAAACGCACCCCATCTACCTTGACGGCAAGTTAGAATCCTTTGTACTCAAAGACATGGTGGGCCATCCTCGGGTCAGTTTCACAGCCACCGCTACCATCGACAGGCGGGCCTGGGGGCTTACCTGGCAGATAGAGCTCGAAGGCGGCGAGCTCGTAGCGGACAACCTTGTCACGATTGAGGCTTCTGTAGAGCTTATGACCCCAGCTGGCTTCGAGGCTCTCAAGCAGCTCATGGCCTCCATGGGCATAACCGTCTAGCTATGGGTCTTCTTCAAAAGCTAACGGCGGGGCTTAGCGTCCCGTTTCCGGGTGTACGCTGGAATCCCGAGACGGGTAAAGTGCTTAGCACTACAGAGGCTTTCCGGACTCTGGATGCAGACCTTCAAGAAAAAGCTTTAGCCCTGCCCGCTTGGGACTTCCTGATAGAGAACGGACAGGTCTTTAGCAAGCACATTATAGAGCGCTCCGAAAGTGAAGAAACCTTTTTTCTTTTGCCTGCTGAGGGATATTATGAGACTATTCAAAAAGTAAAAGAACTCGAAAAGGAAAATGCCTTCTTGAGGGATCAGCTCCATGCGTTTGTTCAGCAGATTCCTGTGCCCCTCTTTGTCATAGAGGAAGGGCGGCAAACGCATCGTATTACTTATGCTAATCAACTCCTACTAGAGCTAGCCGGCATACCCCTTGCCCAGCTTTACAAGGGCCTGACCTTAGAGGATGTCTTTCCTGACCATCCCGAGGCGGTCGAGGCTCTGCTCCAAAAAGCCCAGCAAAGTCGTAAGCCTGTTCAAGCCGTTTTAGAAGGTCACCGAAAAAGCGGCCAGTTGTATGCTTACCTAGTCCGAGCCTTCTCCTTCGAAACGCCCTCGCTTAAGGGCATCTTTTTCGCCATTATTGATATCAGCAAAGAAAAAGAGCAGGAGATTCAGCTCGAGCAGCAAAATCAAGAGCTCTTAGTGCTTACCGAGGAACTGCGTCAAAATCAAGAGGAACTTCAGATGTCCTTGCAAGAGCTGTCGGCTGCTCGGGCCGTTGCGGAAACCCGTCAAAAAGAGCTCGAAGACAGCCTAGAAGCCGCCAAGCGCTACCAGCGTAACCTGCTCCTGCGTCCAAAGAATATTATAGACAACTGGGGACGGGATCGTGTCGCTATGGTTTCAAAAGTTCACTCTTACGTGGGAGGAGACTTCCTTCTAGGACTATGTCATCAAGACTTTTTTTACGTTGCCGTTGGGGATGCGACTGGTCATGGTCCCTCTGGTGCGCTCTTAGCGTTAACCGTCCAGAACGAACTCCGCTATCGCTTAACCAGGCTGCAGCACCCTCGCCAGCTCCATACCCTATTAGAGGGGACTAGAGAAGTCCTCTTTGAGCTTTTTGACGTGAAGCCAGACGTGACGCTATCCAACGAAGGCGCAGAGGTCGGGATAATAGCCTTACCCTTAGCCCGAGAAAGGGCCTTCTACTACGCTGGTGCCGGCAGAACGCTATACAACCTGAAACCAGACGGCGACCTGGAGGAGATTGCGGGTACGCGTCATGGTATTGGCTGGAATGTACCCGGCACGCCCCCTGAAAGCTATCAAACCTTAGAACTGTCTTACTCATCAGGTTCTACGCTGTTTCTTTTCACCGACGGGGTTTCGGACCAGCATAATCTATCGGGTAAAAAAATAGGCCGTAAGCGACTTAGGCAGTGGATCCAGGATAGCGCCCAAGCCGGACCAACGCCGGTCGACAAAACCCGCTATATCATGAAGCAGTGGCTAAGTTTTAGCGGGGGGGCACCTCAGACGGATGACGTGCTACTGCTTGCTATCGAACTTTAGGCATTTCATGCCCCAAAACCTGTATATTTGGGGTCGATGGTTTCTCGCCTGTTTTTAGTTGTCAGCTTGGCATGGGCTCAAAGTAAGGACCCCTGGTTTGGACTGCGAGCTGGGCTAAATTGGGGGCAATACGTCACCAAGGATCGTCAAGACATTCGATCCCTAGCCTATTGGGGCGGCGGCTTTAGCGGTGCTTTGGGGGTTCACCAGGCCATCGACCAGAAGGGGTTCTGGGCCCTACAAGGAGAATTAGGTCTGACTCAGCGGCGCGGCACCGATAGGAATCTGCTTAGCGATTATCGCTTCAATCTTTGGAGCTTAGACCTCACAGCCCTTGGCGTATGGCGCTGGATGCGCAAGTTTGAAGGGCTATTTATACAAACCGGCCCTATGTCCAGTGTGCTCCTCTATGGCAAATATTGGGAGCGCGACAACCTCTCATCAGAGATAGAAACGCGCAAGGTTGCTTTTGGACGAGGGGACACGCGCGATATTCGCCGCGGCGAAATTAGCTGGGTTATCGGCATGGGTACGGGGTACTTAGTAGGACCTGGTTATCTCACCTTTGATTTGCGCTTCTGGCATGGTCTGAACAATCTTAGTAGTGGTGCCTTCAAGAGATGGAAGTCTTACGGCGTGCTCATGAACCTCATTTACTGGTACGACGATAGCCTCCGTGAGTAGCCCTTTAGACAAAGACGATAGAGAGCTTTCCCTCTCAGCATGGCAGGCTCGCGTGGAGGAGTGGATTCAAACCGTGGGTCAAGGGTATTTTTCTGTTTTGACCAATACTGCCCTTCTCATGGAAGAAGTGGGAGAGCTAGCCCGGCTGCTGGCTAGGCACTATGGCGATCAGACCTTTAAGTCCAGTGAAAATACCGACCCCACTGCAATCGGAGAAGAGTTAGCCGATATCCTTTTCGTGCTCCTTTGCCTCGCTAATCAGACGCAGACGAACCTCGCCGAGGCGTTTGCGCAGAAGCTCGCCTTCAAAACCCAACGAGATGCAGCGCGCCACGCTACTCGGCTTACTAGCCAACGCGCCCCTTCCACAATAGCGCGAGTCCCACCATCAGACCCGTCGGCCACAAGTAACGATTAACTTGATGGGTAGTCTGAGCGTATAGAAACACCTCTCGCCGAAGCGTCTGACTAAGCCTCAATTCTACAAGCAGGGCCACATTCCAGATTTGACCGGGCATGACCCGACGCACATCCGCTAAAGAGACCCGATTCCATTCCTGGATCGGTTGGCCGCCTGATGCCTCATACTGCAGCATGAGCGTCTGCCCAAAGGGAATGAGCATTTGCGGTCCTAATCCCAACGCAAAGGCTCCCTCGTCGTCAAAAGTCATTCGCCATAAGACCTGCATGTTTATGAAGTGGGTATAGGTGTGGGCCTGAGCTATCCCCGTGAGCGGTCGGCCCATTAGCGGTGAAATGTAGATACTACTATCCAAGACCAGCCGCGAGTGCCCCATGAAATAGCCGACCGACGTGGCTAACCCATGGCGAAGCTTGGAGCGGGGACTATGAAATAGCTCGATATGGCCTTGTGCCCCCGCTTCTACCCCTAGCCGCACCAAAAATTGGGCATACTCAGTCCGATATTGATACAAAGTCCCCCCCCCACGTATACCAAAGGCGCTTGATTGGGCCCATAAATACCCGATCAGCAGAAAAAATGATAGCCGTGCCATCTTCAAAGATAATTCTTTCGTATTGCATAACAGGCACTCCACTACCAAGAGGGGGGGCCTCTCAAAAGGCCCAAAAATTTATCAGAAGTAGCCCATCCGGAAAGGTCGCGTAAGTCTTTACCACACTCGAGAAGTGATCGCCAGTGGCCAAGGGCATCAAAAATCTATGCGAAAATCCAGCGGCCTATTCACCTGCTTACTCATCCAGTCCTAAGTAAAGACTAAGCTTAGACCGAAAGTCGCGCAAGAGCTGAAGGTCGCGCTGATCGGCTGCTAGACGCTCACCCTCCCGAAAGACACTGATAGCCTCAGCCGTTCGACCCTGGGCTTCTAGAATGAGACCAAGTTGGTAGTATGTGGGGTAATACCGAGGAGCCCGTCTCAATGCTTCTTGAAAGGCCCATTCCGCCTCGGGATAGCGTCCTTGACCAGCTAGATAGACCCCCAAAGCATGCGGCCAGAATGGATCTGTCGGCGCTGCTGCAGCCTGTTCCCGAAGGTATACCTCTCGGTCCATGAATCAAAAATACGAGTCCCACCTCATGCAACCAGCGCCTAGTCTGACGTCGTATATATAGCGTTATGCGTACCGAGCTAATCAAAATTCTGGTTCTGGGCTGGAGCCTCGGGCTCGCCCTCGCACAAGATGGAACGACCGCTATCGGTGTCATCGCCTCCAAAGACGGCCTCCGAGCCGCTACCATCCGCACCGTCCTCGGCGGCAACCCCTACCTCCACCTAAATACCACCCTCGGCAAGCAAAACACCGCTTGGACCGCCGGCCTCTCCCTCACTCAGTTCCTCTCTTTCTCGCCTTGCCGAGGTGCCTGCCGCCGAACCGCCCCCATCGCCCCTTACCTCGACTTCGGCGTGCGTATGAACTACATGCCTGAGGGTTCCACGACTACCCCCATCGGCCACGCCGGCGCTGGTGTGCTCCTGCCCCTCGGCTTTGTCGAGGTCTTCGCCCAAGCTAACCTCTACACCCCCATCACCAATCCCCAACCCAAGCTCGACCTCGCCGGCGGTGTCCGCATCCGATTCTAACACCAAGCTCTGCCATATCCTGGTCCTCGTCACTAACCGCTCTTTGGCCGCCTCCTCGGAGGCGGCCATCTTCTTTAGCGAACGAGGCATGGGGCTTTTTTTTCGTTTATTTGTGTACGATGAAGATCCTCTGCTGCATCAGTCACGTCCCTGACACCACTACCCGCATTCGCTTCTCGAGCGACGGAAAAAGTCTGGACCGGAATGGCGTTACGTTTATCGTAAACCCCTATGATGATTTCGCCTTAGCTCGCGCCGCAGAAATCAAGGAAAAAAGCCCTGGCACGCATGTGGCTGTCCTTTGCGTAGGCAAAAACGGTAGTAGCTCTACGGACAATGTAGACGCTACCCTGCGGAAAGCTCTCGCTTTAGGCTTTGATGAGGCCATCCGTATCGATGCTGAAGCGACCGATGCCTACTTCGTGGCAGTCCAAATCGCCTCTTATGCTAAGGACAAAAGCTTTGACCTTCTTCTTTTTGGCAAAGAGTCTATCGATTACAATGGCTCCCAAGTGCCAGGCATGGTTGCCGCCTTGTTAGATTATCCCTTTGTCTCCTACGCTACCAGCCTTGAGGTTCAAGACGGTAAAGCTGTACTGACCCGTGAGATTGATGGGGGCAAAGAACAGCTAGAAAGTTCTTTGCCGCTCGTCCTCAGCGCCCAAAAAGGGCTTGCAGAATGGCGAATCCCGAATGTCCGCGGCATCATGCAGGCCAAAACTAAGCCCCTTCATGTCCTGCCCCCTACCACGGATGCACCCCGGGTTAAGACCCTTTATCATGAGCTCCCCCCCGAAAAAGGGCCTTTCAAGAAGTTTGATTTAGACCACATAGATGACCTGGTACAAGAACTCGCAAACAAAGGGTTGATATAGACTATGGCGACGATTGGCGTTTGGGCGGAATGGACAGATAACCGCTTCAAAAAACCTACGTTGGAGGCCCTTACCATAGCCCGTCTCTGGGCTGATAAAGAAGGGCATCAGGTTTGGGCTATCTTGCTCACTAAGGAAAAACCGCAAGAGCAGGCCCTCCAGATTTTGGCCGACTATGGCGCGGAGAAGGTATGGGTGATTTCTCATCCTGACCTGGAAAGCTTCATAGCTGCCGCTTATGCTCGGACCTTAGCTAATTTTACTAAGAAGCAGGGCGTGCCTTACATCGTTATACCACAGACCTACAATGGCAAAGCAGTGGCGCCTTTATTGGCCATTTGGGCAGATGCGGCCCTGCTCTCTGGCATCACCAATCCCCTGGAGAAGGAAGGGAACGGCTACAAAGCGCGCCGAATCGCTTACTCCAACAAAGCCATAGAGTGGGTTTACACAGAGTATCCGCGGGTCATTGCTACCATCCGTCCTAACTCTGCTGTTCCCGCTAAAGCCCCCCGGCCGTTAACCGTCGAAGTTATAGCTGAAAGTCCGCTGGCTCAGGACCTTAGAGCAAAGCCCATCAAGGTCGAAAAAGTAGCTACGGACAGGATCCCACTCACAGAAGCGGAGATCGTCGTATCGGCTGGGCGCGGCCTTAAGGGGCCAGAAAACTGGGGTATCATCGAAGAACTAGCCAAAGAGCTTCAGGCTGCTACAGCCTGCTCTAAGCCAGTAGCGGACGTGGGCTGGCGCCCGCATCATGAGCACGTAGGCCAGACGGGTATACAGATTTCGCCGAATCTGTACATTGCTATCGGGATATCGGGTGCCATCCAGCACTTAGCCGGCGTCGCTAGCTCCAAGAATATCGTCGTAATCAACAGTGACCCCGAGGCGCCCTTCTTCAAGGCCGCAGATTATGGGATCGTGGGAGATGCTTTCGAAGTCGTCCCTCGCTTAACCGAAGCCATCCGCCGCTATAAGGCCCAGCACGCCCACTAAGCCGATTTTATACACTGCTGCCGACGATTTGGCACAAGCCGCAGAGGCCATCTCTAGGCCTTTGCAGCTTGTGCTTTGTGACGGTCTCGTGTATCAAAGATGGAAAGGCTTCGTAGACCGTCTCCGCAAAGCCGCGCCACTTCTTACGCTAGACGGTGATGAGCGGGTCAAAACCCTTCAAAACGCCCGCTGGATTTGGAAAAAGTTTCACCAGTACCACTTAGACCGCGGTCATGGGGTGGGGCTGATTGGAGGCGGTAGTTTACTTGATTTAGGGGGCTTCTGTGCCGCGACGTGGAAGCGAGGCCTCCCTGTGATTTATATTCCTACGACTCTAACCGCCATGATAGACGCCGCTATCGGCGGTAAGACTGGGATTAACTTTCGAAAGGGCAAAAACCTCATTGGGGTTTTTGCTGAGCCGGAAGCAATATGGGTATATCCAGATTTTTTGCAGAGCCTCCCTGTTCGTGAATTACGAAGCGGCTGGGTAGAGCTCTTCAAGCATGCGGTCCTGGCCGGGGGCCACCTATGGGAAGCCATCCAACCCGCCAAGCCCACCACGCCCCCCGCTATCGAGCTATTACAAGAGGGTATTCAGGTCAAGCTCCGGATCGTCGCAGAGGATCCCTTCGAAAGGAGCGGCCCAAGAACCTTGCTCAATTTAGGTCACACCCTAGGCCACGTTTGGGAAGGGCTTGCTAAATCGAGACCGCTCCTGCACGGTGAAGCTGTGGCTATCGGCTTAGCACAGGAATTTTATCTAAGCAAGGCGCAGGGTCTTTTATCCCCGGCCGTATTCGATGGGCTGTTGCATTGGCTCGAGACCCATGGTTACTTAACCCCTTTACCGCCCTTTACGTGGAAGGCATGGGAAGCCCTTCTCCTTCAAGACAAGAAAATTCTTCAGGGCTCATTACAGATTCCTCTACTCAAGAGGGTCGGTGAGGCCGTACCCCATTATGTGGTTTCTGTAGCCGAGCTCAAAGCTGCTGTCCAGTGGTATATCCAGCGGTATGGTCGTTCGGATTGAGCCGCTCAGGGTACCGATCCAGGGATATGTAGCCCTACCTTTCTCAAAAAGTATTTCCGCTCGCCAGATTCTTTTAGGCGCTTATCACGAGCAGCCCTTTGTAATCAAGGGCTTGTCCGAAGCGCAAGATACCCAAGATCTGCTAACGCTCCTCAGGCAGCTAGGCTATTCTATCGAACAGGCAGAGGATGGCTGGCATTTTAGGCCTTGCTCTGCTAAGCACCCCAGTCAGCTGCATGCAGGCGAGGGCGGCACCACCCTGCGTTTTATTTTGCCCTGGTTAGCGTTTTTGCCGGGCTCTTTTCGACTGGCTCTCAGTCCTCGCCTTGCGAGACGACCCCTTGAGCCGCTTATTCATAGTCTCAAGCAGGCCGGCGCCGATGTAAGCGTTATGGGCCTTTTCATCGAGATACGAGGTAACCCGGATTGGTATCCCGATGCCTTCCTTATCGACGCCAGCCAGAGCGGTCAGTTCCTCTCGGGATTGCTATTAGCAGCGCCGCGCCTACCCCTAAATTGCTTTATCCGAACCACAGGAGAGACCCTAGCAACCCGTTCTTATATCGAGATGACGCAGCGCCTCCTTCAGACCTACGGGTATGTATGGGAGAGTACCCCTGAAGGCTGGTGTCTAGTGCGGAAGCCATCTACGCCCACCTCGTTGGCATTTGAGGGAGAAGCGGACTGGAGCAGTGGCGGCTACTTCTGGGCCTGGGCACTTCTGCACGAGGCCGAGCTCACGTTACCCCTATCCTGCTCTAGTTTACAGCCGGAGAGCCGCTTCTGGCCGGAGTTAGTGCCTAGTCTCTGCTTATATGAAAGCGCAAGCTGTGAAGTGCGTATTGCTCATAAAGCCGGAGCCCTACCCCGTCGTTGGTGTGGAGATATCACTAATGTACCCGATACGTTTCCCACCCTTGCCGTTTTAGGCGCCCTGGCCGCAGAGCCGTGGCAAATCCAAGGCATCGCTACCCTGCCTCACAAGGAATCCAACCGCCTACAAGCTATGGCTCAAGAACTAGCCAAAGCCGGGGCAATCCTGCACTGGGAAGCGGATACTTGCACCATCATCCCTGCCTCTCGCCTGCAGGTTCCCGCCTCATTTGATACGCACGGCGATCATCGTGTAGCCATGGCACTGAGCCTTTTCGCTGCAACCGCACAGAAGCCCATACACATACGGGATGCGCAGGTTGTCACCAAGTCATTTCCCTTTTACTGGCAAGCCTTACAGAAGCTTGGAGTTGGGGTATCGATCTTCCGCGACTAAAAAGTTTTTATTTACTTTTGAAACATGCGGGTTCAGAATTGGGGGCGTACCCTGGCTTTTACGCCGACAGCGATCGTCACACCAACGAACGAAACAGCCATAACCCGTCTCATCCACCAAGCAAGCGAAAAGAAGATCCCTGTTCGCGTCGTAGGAGCGGGGCATTCTTGGACGCCCATGATTGAAACGTCTGGCTTCCTTGTCAAGCTAGATCGCTTACAGGGACTAATCTCGCTGCGCACGACCCAATCCGAGGCCACGCTGTGGGCAGGCACGCGTTTATACAAAGCGGGTCCCCTGCTATGGGAGGCCGGCTACAGCCTGGCCAATCAAGGCGATATTGACCGCCAGAGCTTGGCCGGGGCCTTTAGTACAGGCACCCACGGCACCGGCAAGAACTTCGGCGTTTTGGCTACACAGGCTGTTCACTACCGCTTCATAGACGGACAGGGGCACATGCACAATGTCTATCCAGAGTCAGACTCGCTGCGATTTCGCTGTGCTCAGGTTTCCTTGGGGCTGCTGGGCATTATTACACAAATCACACTCCGCCTTGAGAAGGCCTACTACCTCCACCTTGAAAAGCGCGTCGAACCGCTGGATCAAACGCTCGAGCGCTTTCCGGCCTATTTAGATACATATCGGCATGTAGAGTTCTTCTGGTTTCCCTATAGTGACAAAGTAGGCCTTAAGCTAACCCAGCGCAGTGAAATGCCTGGTCAGACTTCCTTACTCAAGAAGTGGATAATAGATGGGCTTTGGGAGAACGGGGCCTTTTGGCTCATCAATAAGGCAGCGGAACTCCAACCCGCCGCCTCGCCGCGTTTGTGTCGCTTTGCCGGCGCTAATATGGGCACGGAGACTCGAATAGATAAGGCTTATCGGGTCTTCGCCACGGCTCGCTGGATACGCTTTCGGGAGATGGAGTACGGCGTACCTGCCGAAATGGGTTCCGAGGTATTGCGCGAGATCCAGCGATGGATTAATAAGCACCAGCCGGCCGTTAGCTTTCCAATAGAATATCGCTACGTGAAAGGCGATGACATCCCCCTCAGTCCGGCCTACGGTGGGGATCGCGTCTTTATTGCCGTTCATGCATACCACCGCATGCCTTACGAGGCCTTTTTTGCAGGTATCGAAGCTATCTTCCAGGCCTACGAAGGACGTCCGCACTGGGGCAAGATGCATACCGCCACCGCCGCCTACCTAGAAAAGGTCTACCCCGGTTTATCGCTCTTCCTGGCGGAACGAGAAAAGCTCGATCCGCAGGGGGTCTTCCTCACACCGTACTTTGAAAGGCTATTATGGGGCGATACAGTCTCCTCTTCTCAGGTTTTATCCTCTCAAGCTTAGCGCAGCCCTGTGCTTGCGGCCCTCGATGTACCCCGATTATGCCCCCTAGTATCTGGCCGGTAGCCGTGGTAGATTACCAGTTTGGCGTTTCTCAAACTTTTGGGCAGGATAGCTCGTACTTCCCGTATAACATTTTGGGGCCCATATGCACCACAGCTACGCCTATTTCGCCCTGTGCGGATCCTTGTCAAGTCGTTTCGTTAGGTAAAGGCGGTTACGTGGTGCTAGCCTTTGACCCCCCTATCGCAGATGGACTAGGGGCAGACTTCATCGTGTTTGAGAATCCCTTCGCATATGGAAACGGGCTAGTCTTTGAGGAGTGGATGATAATACAGGCTTCACAAGACGGACGAAGCTGGCACACTTTTCCTTTCGATTCTGTCACGGGAGCGGGGTTAGCAGGTCGCACACCCACTGGCTGTAGCAACTGCACGGGCCCCATAAGCTGGCAAGATCCCACCCAAGCAGGCGGGGATGCCTTTGACTTAGCGCTGGTAGGATTGCCCTGGGCTAAATATGTAAAAATCATGGATGCGACGCGTTACCAGCCGCCTGACCGGTTATCCGCTGATCTCGATGGCGCCGTAGCCATTCATCAGGCGCATCCTCAAAGTCTCGCCATGATGGAAGGAGAGCCAGCCTTCCAACCAGTGCGCTGCTGGACACTGAGCGGGCAGGAGGTGCCCTGTGATGTCCCCGGCTTTTTGATTAAGCTCTACCTCGATCAGCGGGGACAAGCCTACCTTTCACGGACATACAATATCCCCTAATCTCTGTTACAAGAGACCTCAAGTGGGTTGATAAGAACCGCTAAGCTAGTTTTTGTCACTAGCGTAAAAGCCCCCTCCCCCTATTCGCAGCCGGACGAAAGCTAAGAAAGGCCTTATCTGGGGACCGCCTTGTAGCATCACATTCTCCCCCTCCCACTCCTGCCAGCCCATGAGCCCTTGTAAAATGCCTGCCGAGAGTCCCACCATAATCCCTCCTTTTATGACCTTTTGAACCTCCAACGCACCGCCGAGGAGACCGCCGCCTGTTCCGATTTGCGTTTCCAGCGCCGGTGTGGTACCGAGTTGGGCAAAAGGTATCTGCACCCTATCTCGAATTCGGAAAAAGACTCCCCCGGCCCCGCCGGATACAACGGGCATCACGTGAAACCCTCCCACTGGCACCGCATAACCTACCCGGACCCACCCCATGCCACCCGCTAATCCACCTCCTAAAAGAGAACCACCGCCTCCACCAAGGTGAAATCCTCTTATCCAGAATCCGCCCTCTCCTCCTAATCCAAAAACACCGCTCGCTACGTCGAAATCGATCCCCTGAGCCCGCAAGGCATCCTTTAGGGGTACTAGGCCAGTAAGATACGTATACTGCGCCCAAAACCAACCACCACCTCCACTAAGACCTTGGGCTTCGCTTCGGTTCAGTAGGAGACATACCAAGGCTAGCTTTGTTAGGAAACCTGGCTTCATACGCATGTAAGCAAATATGGCTAAAAACGTTTATGAGATAACTGCAAGGAGTTCCTCAAAAGCCTCGTCGGGCAAAGCTGGAAAGTTTGCTAAGCGAAAGGTTTTGTCTTTTTCGGGCCCGTAGCCCCAGCCTAAGTACAAACCTTGAGCCTCTACCTGCTGGCGAAGTTCTTGTAAAGTTTGTCCTTCTCTCAGGTAAAAGCATAAGACAGTAGGGCTTCGATAGGGTGCTGGTAAGTAGGGTCTGAACCCCAGGGCAGCCAATCGTTCGTAAAGGGCTGCTGCCCGTCTAGCAAGCTCGGGCATCACCGCCGTGGGTCTAGGTCGGTCGTGCAATGTCTTGGCTAGCAGGTAGATATTTAGCAGGTTAGGCGTTGAAGGCGGCTCGTGCTGCTGCGCCCGATTTAGGATATAAGACAAGCTATTATGACGCGTGGGAGGCTGTTCTGCTGCTAAGGCTTGAATACGGGGACTAGCGAGAAGAATACCCAGCCCTGGTGGTAAACCGAAGGCTTTCTGCACCGAGGCAAATACAAAATCTACAGCCGACCAGGGCAGTGGCAGCGCGCCTAAGCTGCTCGTAGCATCCAGCGCCATGTAAGCCTGTGGAAAGGCCGCCCGCCAGGCTTCTAAATGATCGAGCCAGGCGCCAATGGCGGTTTCGACATGGACAAGCGCTAAGCTGCGCACGCTGCTATACCGTTCGGCCAGTTTTTGGCGCTGAGCCTCTGCACCCGCTGCGAAGTCCCACTCGTAGCTTCGGCTGTAGGGGCTCGCAGCCTGACAGAGAGCAAACCACCGCTTCCCAAAAGCACCCTGAATGACATGGAGAGCGGTGTACTCAGCCATGAGGTCGACCCAGATCTGCCAAGCTTCTGTCGCGCCACTCACGAAAGCAACCGTCCAATCTGTAGGTAACTCCAGGTAGGCAGTGACCTGAGCCTGTGCCTCCTTAAGTAATGCTTTCCAGACAGGGTCGCGATGATAGCGAGACAGAAGCCCTTCTGCTAGGGCCGCTTGTATGGCGGCGGGAACTGTAGGATGGAGTTGAGATGGACCGGGTTGAAAGCTATAGCGCATGCTTAGCGTCCCTTCCACTGCGGGGGTCGTTTCTCCATAAAGGCTTGCATACCTTCTTTTTGGTCTTGCGTCGCAAAGAGGAGATAGAAGTTTCGGCGCTCAAAGTGAAGGCCTTCCTCGAGGGAGAGTTCGTAGCTTTTGAGCACGGCCTGCTTGGCTAGCTGAACGGCGAGAGGAGGCATGCTCGCAATCTCTGTGGCTAGCTTGATAGCTTCCTCTAAATAAAGCTCGACAGGAACGACCCGGCTCACAAGCCCCCATTCATAAGCCTGCTGCGCTGAAAAGAATCGCCCTGTTAGGATGTGCTCCATTGCGCGGGATTTGCCAATGGCTCGGGTGAGTCGCTGCGTACCGCCTGCGCCGGGAATAACACCAATTTTGATTTCCGGCTGGCCAAACTGAGCGGTCTCACTCGCCACGATGATGTCACAAAGCATCGCTAGCTCACAGCCGCCCCCTAAGGCAAACCCGCTAACTGCCGCAATCACAGGCTTTTTCAGCCGCTTGATTTGGTCCCACCGCTGGAATTGGT
Organism: uncultured Sphingobacterium sp.; assembly: GCA_964489015.1. Lineage (GTDB taxonomy): Bacteria > Bacteroidota > Bacteroidia > SpSt-205 > SpSt-205 > JAPYWM01. Next base: position 58,030 of record CAZAXD010000007.1, read on the forward strand.
CTAGCATCAGCATGTCGACGGCCGAATCGCCTGCCATCTCCTTGATGTCGGCGCCCGCCGCAAAGGCGCGCTCGTTTCCGGTGATCACCGTAACCCGCACATCCTCATCCGTGTCTAATTGTAGGAGCATATTAGAGAGGTCTGCAACGAGAGCCCGATTGAGGGCGTTGAGGCTCTCTGGGCGATTGAGTCGAATCAGCGCTACGCCTGGCGCGACGGCCTTTTCGAGTACAAGGTGACTCATGGCGCAAAAATACAACCCCCCTCGCTAAGCCTGAGGAAAAATGGTGTATATTTGTAGAGCAGATGGCCAGCGATCTCCTTAGAAGCCACCTTGTTCGATTTCGGGCCACGTATTACAAGCTGCGGGCGATAATCGGCCTTCTTCTGGTGCTTTTGTGGGGCTTAGGCACGTTCTTGGTGGCTAGTCTTACAGAAGGCCTCTTCTGGTGGAAGGTGCCGGTGCGGCTCATCCTATGGAGCGCTTGGCTCGGCGGTACGGCCTACCTTTTTGTGAGTCGGGTTTTATGGCCCCTTCTCCAATACGGCTTTCGATTGAAGGGATACCTATCTGATGAGGAGGCCGCCCGTTGGATCGGTCGCCACTTACCGGAGATTCAAGACAAACTCCTAAATGCGCTGCAGCTGGAAAGAGCCAGCGACACAGCCCAAGCCGCCATTGCGCTGGCTCTAGAAGAGCGGCAAAAGGTCGTTCTACGCTACCCTTGGGAAGTGTCTTTACCCCGAGCGCCTATCCGCCGCTTTGGTTTGTTGCTCGGCCTTGTGATAGGGATGGGCACCCTCTTATGGTTAAGCATCCCACAGGTGTTAGGGGGGGGAGCGCATCGCTTCTTACGACCTACGCAGGCTTTTACGCCCCCCCTTCCTTACAAGCTAACCGTTCAGGGCCTGCGACCGATTTATCGACGGGGCGAGCCGCTCTCGCTACAACTTCACTTAGAGGGCTCCAAGCTCCCTGGAGAAATTTATGCTAGGCAAGATGGCGATTTTCCTTTGCCTTTGCGTCGGCACTCTAGCAGTCAGTACGAGCTCACCCTTCCTGCCGTAGAAAGACCCTTCACCCTTCAGGTCTCAGATGGCGAAAACCTACTGGGCTCTTATGCGATTCGGGTAGAGCGCCCTCCTGTGATCCGTAAAATTCTCACGGTCGTGAGTTATCCTGCTTACACGGGTTTAGCGCCAGATACGGTCTTAGAAGGGCGGCTCCGCGTGCTAAAGGGCGCAAAACTCTCCCTATGGCTAGATATCGAGAGCTCGATGCCCCATCAGCTTTTAGCGCCCACATTATCTCTACGCTTAGAGGGTGGGCAGTGGCATGCCTCCCTTTCGGCTTTGACGTCTCAAGTGCACCCCATCATTTTACAAAGTCAGGCTAGCCGAGATACCTTTCATCTCAGTATCGAGATCCTCGAGGATGACTACCCCTCGGTACAGCTCTTCTCGGAATGGTTTGAGGCCCAGTCCTATGAGCAGCGGCTGCGAATCCGGCTTATGGATGACTTTGGCTTTTCTAAGGCGGTTTTGTGGTACCGCATTTTGGAGGGGACGACGCCAGGCCGCACGCAAGAGCACTACAAAGCCTACCCCCTCGCCATCAGCACCCAAGCCCAACAGGAACTTGGGCCTACTATTCATTGGCAAAAGCTAGGCGTTTTACCGGGCGATAAAGTCGAGTATTACGTCGAAGTGTGGGATAATGATGCTGTCTCCGGGCCCAAAGCCTCCCGAAGCATCTTATACACCCTACACTCAGCCAACGAACCTGAAAAGCAGGCTATTTTTGCTGCGCTCCAGGACTCTTTGTCTAGAGAAATGCACGCCCTTCGAGAAGAGTTAGACAGACTCCTCTCCCAAAAGGAGTTGCAAACCTCGCCTCAGCGAGCGTCCGCCCTTTCGGAGCGATTCCGCGCTCTGCGAAGTGAAATGAGATCTCTACAGCGCCTGGCACAAGAGGAGGCGTTATTTACCCCAGAACTCTTAGAGAAAATGGAGGCTCTGCAAAAGATCTTAGATGCCATAGACCCGCAAAAAGTTGAGCAGCTCTTAGCCCAGCCTCCGCCTCGACAGGATTCCACTGAAATTGCAAAACGGCTAGAAGAATTGCAAAAAGCCTACGAAGCTTGGAAAGAAAAGCTTGAACGCTGGGAGTCCCTCTTACCCGCCTATCAGGAAGCCCGTAAGCTAGAAGAGCTGATGACGCGTCTCGACGCCCTCTCCGAAACCCAGCGTCAGCTTAGCCAACAGCCAGACTCTCTCAATACCCCCCCCTCCGAAAAAGCTACGCAACAACGCCTGTCCGAGGAGACTCAAAAGGTCTTGAGCGAACTAGACAGTATACTAAAAAGCAAACGATTATCTGAAAGCATACTACAAGATAGTCTCCAGAAAGCCCAAAAGGAATTACAAGATGCTCTAAGAAATATGCGGGACGCCCTCCAAAAGATGGAGCGAGGCGCCTCTCCGCGTGAAGATCAGCGGAAAGCATCGGAGTCCTTAGAGAACGCCTTAGAAGCCATCAATCAAGGGCAGCAGGCAGCTGATGCCCAATCCGCTGCGGAGGACTACGAAGCGCTACGACAATTGCTAAAGAACATCCTCCAGCTTTCTTTTCGTCAAGAAGCCGTTCAAAAGGAGAGTCTCGAAGCCCGGCGCTTCCTAAACTCGCTCTCCACACTTCAACGCAAGCAGGAGGAGATTAAGCGAGACTATCGGATGGTAGGGGATACTTTGCAGGCACTGGCTAGCCGCTCTCCCGTCATTGAAGAAAACATCTTAGACATACTCCGAGACCTAGAAACGCACTTTCAGGGCTTATCGTATCTGCAAGCAGATCCGCTCCTGGTGCGACAGCAGTATATTCTCCAAGGACTAAACCGCCTAGCCAATCTCATGAGTGAACTGCTAAGCTCATTAGAGCAGCAGTCCCCCAGTAGTGGTGGGGCTTGTCAAAAGCCTTTTCGAATTCGGCGGAAAGGCTCTAAGGGAGCTACCACCCAAGGTTCTAAACCAGAGAATAGCGGTCAGCAGCCGACTAGAGGTTCCGGCCGTCGAAATAGCCCCTCGCCTGTGCCCAATCTCCGTCAGATGCAGCAGGAGCTCAATGAATCGCTGGAGCGGCTTGCCCAGCCCAATCCTGGCGCGGAGACCCCTGGGGGGCTTTCGCCATCGGACAGGGCTCGTCTCTCTGCTCAGCAGGAACTCATCCGCCTACGGCTCCAAGAATGGCTGCGCCAAAACCCTGGCGACCAGGGACAGCTTCAGGACCTGATTCAGCAGATGCAAGAGGCAGAAAAAACTCTTTTGAGTGGCGCTATCACCCGGGAGCGTATGCTTCGCCAGCAGCAGATCCTAACGAGACTCCTGGACTATGAGAAATCTCAACGCGAACGGGAGCTTAGCCCTGAGCGGGAGTCTCGCACGGCTCAGCAGTTTTTCCAGCGAACCGTTGGAACCTATCCTCGTCCCACTCGCGTTCAGGCCCCAGTGCCCTATCACCAGCCGCTGTGGTTTTATCAGCCCTACTACCAGAACCTCATTCAAATCTACCATAACCCATGAGCACGACGACAGAGCTCTCTCACTATCAAATCGCCCTTAAGAGTGATGTAGACGAACTGCTTCAGTTGGACCTTCTCCTGGCAGAGCTACTACCCCGCTTTGGCGTGAAAGCGGAAAACACCGGTGGGTTTATCGTAGCGATCTCAGAGGCTGTTAGCAATGCTATCGTGCACGGTAACCGCCGAGATCCGCAAAAACTGGTGCATATACAGCTTAGGCGGGCCGAGAAACCGGCTGAGCTTCGCGTGGTCGTCGAGGACATGGGCGAAGGATTCGAACCAACCGCAGTGCCAGACCCCACCCAAGATGAATTTCTGCTTAGAGAGTCAGGACGTGGTATCTTTCTGATGCGGTCTTTTGCAAAGGAAGTCCACTTTCTCAAGGGCGGCCGATGCGTAGAACTGGTTTTTCCGCTGGAATAAAATTCTTTTATGAGCAGTCTGAAGGGTCCTGGCGCCTTCGGCCAGCTCGTCACCACCGAGAATGGCTTTTAGAAGGTCTTCGGCGAGAAGGAATAGCCAAAGCCCCCCAGCAGATTGCTTACCATTTTGTTTCGCTCTCTACCATGCAGGCCCTGCACGCTGAATTTTTAAGCGACCCTCAGCCCACAGACATCTTGACTTTTGACTATAGTACCCCGTCGGCGTTGATAGCAGAAATTTTCGTTTGTCCGGCTTACATCCGCTCTATGGCCAAACAGATTAGACAACGCTACGGGGATGAGCTACGGCGCGTCTTAGCTCACGGCTTATTGCACTTACTTGGCTATCAAGACCATACGCCAGCAGAACGCCTCCGCATGCGATTTGCGGAGGAGCGCTGGCTCTGCCTTTGGCGCGAAATGTTTCACATGAAACACTCGGCCCATGAAGCCTGATTTTGATGTAATCGTAGTAGGGGCTGGCCATGCTGGCAATGAGGCCGCTGCTGCTGCGGCCCGCATGGGGTGTCGCGTGCTTCTGATTACGCTAGACATGACCAAAATCGGGCAGATGTCTTGCAATCCTGCCATGGGCGGCATTGCCAAGGGTCAGCTCATACGGGAAATCGATGCGCTGGGCGGCCTGTCTGGGATCGTTACCGACGAAAGCACGATCCAATTTCGCATGCTTAATCGCTCCAAGGGGCCTGCCCTTTGGAGCCCCCGGGCTCAAAACGACAGGGCTCTTTTCGCCCTACGCTGGCGCTGGCATCTAGAACAAATTCCTTCTTTGCACTTCTGGCAGGATGCCGTCATTGGCCTTCTTCTCTCCAGCGACAAAAAGCGCGTGGTCGGCGTACAGTGCCGCTCAGGCAAACGCTTCTCGAGCACGACCGTTATCCTCACAACGGGTACCTTCTTAGGAGGGGTTATTCATATCGGCCTTAGCCAGATGCAAGGCGGCCGCATCGGAGAACCGGCCGCCTACGGCGTGACGGAGCAGCTCCAACAAGCTGGCTTCGAGACCGGCCGTATGAAAACAGGCACCCCGCCTCGCCTCGACGGCCGTACCATAGATTATAGCCGGTTAGAAATCCAGCCTGGAGACGATCCGCCCGGCCGATTTTCCTTTCTAGAGACGCCTCTCCTTCAAGACCAACTGCCCTGCTGGATTACTTACACCAATCCCACCGTGCACCGCATTCTCGAGAAGGGCTTTCAAGAATCTCCCCTCTTTACGGGACGCATTCAGGGCATTGGTCCACGTTACTGCCCCTCCATTGAGGACAAGATCGTCCGATTTTCCGAAAAAGAGCGGCACCAGCTCTTTATCGAGCCCGAAGGCCGGCATACCGTCGAAGTCTACCTCAATGGCTTTTCCTCTTCCCTTCCAGAGGCCATTCAAGCAGAAGCCCTACGTCATATCCCAGGCTTAGAGCGGGCCCGCATGTTTCGTCCTGGGTATGCCATTGAATACGACTTTGTGCAGCCCTATCAGCTCTACTCCACGCTCGAGACGAAGCTCATCGACAATCTCTACCTAGCCGGCCAAATCAATGGCACCACCGGCTATGAAGAGGCTGCGGCTCAGGGCCTCATCGCCGGCATCAATGCCGCTCGCAAAGTACTGGACCTTCCGCCTTTCATTCTGTCTCGAGAAGAGGCTTACATTGGTGTCCTGATAGACGATCTCATCACTAAGGGCGTCGACGAACCCTACCGTATGTTTACCTCCCGAGCCGAGTATCGCCTGCTTTTGCGTCAAGACAACGCGGATCTCCGTCTAACTGAAAAAGGCTACAAAATCGGGCTAGCTTCCGAAGAGCGTTATCAACGCTTTTACCGGCGTCAAAAGCAAATCTCCACCACGCTCCATTTCCTGCAAATGTATAAGGTCTCGCCAGAAGAAATTAACCGCTTACTCGAAACGCTCGGTAAAGCACCTATCCAGCAAAAAACGGCCTTGTTTTCCCTCCTGGCACGCCCCAATGTAACCCTCGCACACTTATGCCAGGCCATTCCTGCTTTAGCTAGGCAGTGTGCAGCCATTCCTACTGAAACTCAGCAGACCATTGAGATCGAGGTCAAGTACACTGGGTATATTCAGAAAGACCTTCTCTTAGCAGAAAAAATGCGCCGCCTAGAGAACGTGCCTTTGCCTCCCCAGTTTGATTATGCTAAACTGGAGAGCCTCTCTTATGAAGCGCGAGAAAAGCTAGCTCGTTATCGACCTACTACTGTCGGCCAGGCTGCCCGCATTAGTGGTGTGAGTCCTGCGGATATCTCTGCCTTACTTATTTATTTGGGCCGATGAAGCGCCTCGGATGGCTCTCTATCTGCTTTGTGACCCTGCTAGCCCAAAATCCAGGGCGCGATCTAGCGGCCGAAAGGCGGCAGCTCGAGCGTCGGCGGTTAGCCTTAGAACAGGAACTCTCTCAGGCGCAGGTTCTCCTCGGTCAGACCCGAAAAGCCCGCCAAAAGTCCCTCACAGAACTCGCCCTGCTGCGTCGGCAAATTAGCCTACAGGAACGAGTTCTTCATAATATTCAACAAGAGCTTGTCCTCCTGGAACAGGACATCTACCAGCTAGCTACACTCAGCCAAGCGCTCTTCCGGGATCTAAAAAAGCTTTACCGAAACTACCTGTGGACCTTATATCTACTCGACAAAACTAAGAACCAGCTAAGCCCATGGTTCTGGATACTGAGTGCCGATTCTTTCCGACAGGCCTATGCGCGCCTATTGTATCTACGAGCCATTTCTCGCTTTCGAGAGGAACAGCTCCGTCTAATCCAGCGAACCCAACTCTATCTGGAAAGTCGAAGCCAAGCCCTTCAAAAAAACCGAGCAGAAAAAGTACGCTTGCTCACCCTTTATGGCAAAAGAGCCCAAGAACTTGAAAAAGCTCGAAAGGAAAAGCGAGCACTTTATGCAGAACTTAGACGAAAAGAGACTTCTTACAAAAGAAAGGCAGATTTCTCCCGAAAAGAGCTAGTCCGAATACAAAAGAAAATAGACGAGCTCATCCAGCTAGAGCTAAAGGCGCAAAGGAGACAGAACCTATCGGCTGCCGAACTGCGTATAAATGGGGCTTTCGAACAAAATAAGGGACTTTTACCCTGGCCGATAGCTTCGGATCAGGTCGTGGTCACCAGCACCTTTGGGACTGTAGAAGACGAAAGCGGGGGACTGGTCCCTAACCAGGGTATTTATTTGGCGGCGCCGCCCGGCACTGAAGTGCGGGCCATTTTCGGGGGCAAAGTTACTGCTGTAACGACGCTACCCGTACAAGGCAAAGTCGTGATCATTCAACACGGTAACTATCGAACCGTTTATGCAGGGCTCCAGGAAGCTTATGTCCAGGTAGGCCAGCAAGTGAGCATACTCACCCCCATCGGAAAGATGCCCGAGAGGCGAGACAGTCCGCCCCAGTTATACTTCTTGGTGTACCAGGGCAGAAATCCGCTTAATCCCCTACAGTGGATCGCCGCTCGCTAGGTGTACCCCTGGCGGTACTTCGGAAAGAGGCTCTACGTCGTCTAAAGGGGTGCCCGCTTACAGAAGCGCAGGCTGCGATTAGGCGGCTCCTGGATCATTTCTGGCCGGGGTGGCCACTAGCTTGGCTTCAAAGCGGGGGACAGGCCTTTTTTCCATCAGATAAACTTCCGGATTGGGAGCAGGCTATCGAGCGGCTAGCTGAAGGGCAACCCCTCGCTTACGTGACAGGAGAGGCTTTTTTTGGAGAACTTCGTCTCAGGATACAACCCGGTGTCTTTTGTCCACGCCCGGAGACCGAGGAGTGGGCGCATCACCTGAAGAACCTCTTACGACCTAGACCGCCTACCACCCTATTAGACATCGGCACGGGGAGCGGCTGCTTGGCTGTCTTTTTGGCTCAAGCCTTTCCCAACGCAGAGGCGTACGCCCTCGACATCAATCCCCTCGCTATCCAGGTCACAAGCCAAAACGCCACCGCCCATGGCGTCCAGCTAAATTTGGTTATTTGGGATTTCTTTGGGGAAACGCGTTTACCTCCCGCTTGGGAACCTCTCGTCTGGGAGCTCATCATATCGAATCCACCTTACATACCTCTTTCAGAGAAAGACGAGGTAGACGAAAATGTATTAAACTGGGAGCCTAAAGAAGCCTTGTTTTGTACAGATATAGAGCCTTACATGCATCTAGCGACTCTAGCTACGAATAGGCTTCATCCGATTAGGGGGCTCTTAGCGGCAGAAGTGCACCCCCCTACAGCCGAGCGGGTTTTGGCTCACTTCAAAGAGAGAGGGCTCTGTGCTCAGCTATACCGGGACCTCTCTGGACGGTGGCGATGGCTATACGCGGCCAAAAATCCCATCATTTTACAAAGCCATGTATAGCGGTATTCCTAATCAAAAGCCACATCAGGGGGAATCTTACCACGGACAAGGAATAGCGCAGCGGATACCTGTATCAAGGGGAGGATCAGCATAAAATAGCTTTCGTATGAGCGGATACGTCTATTTTCCCGATAATGATCTGGTGTGCCGTCGCATCATTCCAGAAAAAGGATTTACCTTTGCAGCCCAACGGGGAGTAGCTCAGCCCGGTAGAGCACCAGTTTAGGGGACTGGGGGTCGTGGGTTCAAATCCCGCCTCCCCGACTTTTTTATAATTTAGCCATGGAGCGCTTCTCCTTAGAGCAACC
>CAZAXD010000008.1:0-248 GCA_964489015.1 uncultured Sphingobacterium sp.
GGCGGGGAGGGGCCCTGTAGGGATGGCGTAGCGCTAGCGCGCTGCAGAGGCAGTTCAAGCTGTAAGGGTAGAAGAATAGACACAGGAGGAGAGGCCGTGGGATGGTCGAGTAGGTCCCGGAGCGGTAAATGAGAGATAACCCCCTCCCACTGCACGGGGGGTACGGCCCGCTCCTGCTCCTCTAAAGCTTGGTCAGGAGGGGCTGCGGGGGTGGCGCTACGGGGAGGTGTTTCGGACGATGGGGCCTC
>CAZAXD010000008.1:299-547 GCA_964489015.1 uncultured Sphingobacterium sp.
CTGGTAGAGGTATCAAGACTCGCGGGCGCCGGAGTCTCGAGCGGATCAGAAGCTGGGGGTGGCGCTGGGCATCGTAGGCTTTGTTGGATTTTGACCCCCCAGCCCTTGTAGAAGCGCATACGGGCTTTGAGCCAGCCCTGCAGGCGCGGGTTATAAATGGGTGAGAGCGGCATCTCTGCGGGGCCAGGTTCGTCGCTACCAGCGGCGGACGTATCCTCCTTGGGAGAAGCTGGGGGCGCTGTGTCTCG
>CAZAXD010000008.1:589-12732 GCA_964489015.1 uncultured Sphingobacterium sp.
ACACGGGGACGGGTTCGCTCCTCCATGAAAAAAGCATAGTACTGCCGATGGGGTGCATACAGCGATGCTAAGAATCGAAGCCCTTTTGCTCGCGGATCGCCCTGCTTCGTGGCCCCTTTAGCTACTATCATCCGTGCTAAGGCAAAGAAGGGATACTTATGGAGCGCTTCTTCTACCTCCTTTCTCGCGCTTTCTTCTAGCGAGAGGCCGGCTTTCACTTGTCGAAATGTCTCTATCCAGTTCATATCACCAGTTTGATAAAGTTTTATTCACAATATCGGTTGCCAGCCGGTCGCTGAGCTCAGTGATGAGTCCATCTTGCACTTGGGCTAAGCTGGTTGCTGCTGGAAAGTCCACAAAATTCATAAAACTCTGCTCCCAGGAGAGCTCAGGATATCGGTGGCTTTTGCATTGCACGAAGATAGTAATACTTAAGCGATTTTGAGCAGGCTGCTGCGCACTTTGGACTGCTACTGGCGCGACCTTATACTCCACGATCCGGCCGCTAAGCTGTAAATCTCCACCTGCTTGCACGAGGGTTAGCGGCGATTGGCTAATGAATTTTTGGCGGATGGTTTCCATTAGGACTTGTGTAAGGGTTGGGATGACGACCTCAGCCTCATTACTAAAAGCTTGGATCTGAATGGTGCGGACGTCGGTCGGCAGAGCACCGCCTCGAAAGGAATAAGAACAGCTCCCTAGCAGCAAGAGAGCCCCCCCTATTAGGAGTCTACAAGTATTGTAGACCATACAATTCCAGCTTTCGGTATAGGGTCCGCTCTGAGATGCCCAGGGCTTGTGCGGCTTTTTTGCGGTTGCCATGAAAGCGGCGCAGGGCTTTCTCAATGAGTTTCTGCTCGGCTTTCTCAATGGATAAGTCATCTGGGTCAGCATCATCCCTGACGGGGGCCGGTGGTAAAGCAAGTGGAGCGGTCGCGCCTTGCTTTTGGATAAGGGTCTGCAGGAGGTCTTGTATAGCGCTAATACCGCTATCCAGTCGCTCTAATCGGTGCATAACTTCTTGTAAAGCTAGCAGAAGCGTGAGGTGGGACTTTTCGGAAGCGGCGGTTGTGGGTGTAGGTTCTGGACCAGGCGGTGGGGGCGTTTGGCGGACAGGGAGTCGGTCATTACGGGGCCCTAAAAGGCGTTCCATCTCTAGTTTGTTGAGCGTCCGGCCAGCATGCAAGATGAGAACCCTTTCCGCAAAGTGTTTGAGCTCGCGCACATTGCCAGGCCATGGGTACTCGAGAAGCAGCGCTTCGGCGTTGGGCTCTAAAGTGACCCGGGGCAAGCGGTACTTATGACTGGCTTCTTCTATAAAGAAGTCAAAAAGCATAAGGATATCTTCCCCGCGCTCGCGCAGGGGAGGGATAGGAATCGTGATGGTATTGAGGCGATAATAGAGATCCTCCCGGAAGCGTCCCTCTTGAATGAGCCGGTGGAGCTGGCGGTGGGTAGCGCCAATGACCCGGACATTGGTTTTGCGTACTTGGCTGCTACCTACACGGTAATACTCGCCCGTTTCTAATACTCGCAGTAAGCGGGCTTGGGTGGGCAGGGGCATTTCCCCGATCTCGTCTAAAAAGAGCGTGCCCTCGTGCGCTACCTCAAAGAGCCCTTTCCGGGTGTCCACGGCAGAGGTAAAGGCCCCTTTTTCATGGCCAAAAAGTTCGGAGTCTATCGTCCCTTCTGGAATAGCTCCGCAGTTGATCGCTAAGAAGGGCTTATCTCTGCGAGCACTGTAGACGTGAATCAGGTGGGCAAAGATTTCCTTGCCTGAGCCGCTTTCGCCAACGATCAGGACCGGCACATCGGTCGGGGCTACTTGTACAGCGACTTCGATAGCATGGATGAGCCGAGGGGCCCGCCCAATGATCCGAAAACGACGCGCTATCGCTTCAATCGACTCCTTAGTTGTCCAGGACATAACCGATTAGCGTGGCGGTCGTAGCTTCGGTGATCCGAACGGGGACGACATCACCAGGCTTGTAGCGGGCAGCGGCCTGGCGTACGACGACCGCCTTACCGGTGAAACTGCGCCCTGCCAGATCTAGCTGAGAGCGTCGAGACGGCTTTTCGAAGAGGACCTGATGGACCTGCCCGACCTCTTTTTGATTGCTAGCAAGGCTCAGCTCTTGTCCCAGGGCGATGACGGTTTCGAGTCGGGCTTTTTTCTCGGCGGGCGAAACGTCGTCCGCATAACGCCGGGCCGCTAGCGTGCCGGACCGCTCAGAGTACATGAAGTAATAGCCACTGTCAAAGGCAGCCGCCCGCATGGCATCTAATGTCTGCATAAAATCGGCTTCGGTTTCTCCACAGAAACCTACGATCACGTCTGTAGAAATCACGGCATTTGGTAAATAACGACGAATCGCTGCAATGCGCGCTAAGTACCACTCCACCGTATAGCCGCGATTCATGCGGGCAAGCACTGCATTACTCCCGGACTGGATCGGCAGATGAATATAGGGGGATAGGTTAGGATAACGGGCTATCGTTTCCAAGACCTCATCGACCATGTCCTTAGGGTGGGAGGTCGCAAACCGAATCCAAACCTGCGGTACGGCTTCGGCCAGCCGCGTTAAGAGCGTCGCGAAGCGGACCCCATTATCCTCATAGGAATCTACATTTTGTCCCAAGAGCGTGATTTCCTTATAGCCTTTCTCGGCCAGGGCCTGGGCTTCGGCGACGATCTTCGCCCAAGGCCTTGAGCGCTCCCGACCTCGGGTAAAGGGCACGATACAAAAAGAACACATGTTATTACAGCCCCGCATGATCGAAATGTACGCGCTTACCCGGTATGGTGAGAGACGGAGCGGCGTCATATCCGCATAGGTCTCCTCTCGGGATAAAAGCGTGTGGATAGCCTTATGTCCACCTTCTACTTGGCGAATGAGCTGTGGTAAATGTCGGTAGGAATCAGGACCCAGCACAAGATCCACGATAGGAGACTCCTCCAGTAGGCGCTTCTTGAGTCTCTCGGCCATGCAGCCGATGATACCCACGAGGAGATGGGGGCGGTTACTTTTGAGGAATTCTAAGTACTTTAGGCGTTGCCAGATTTTCTCTTCAGCGTGCTCACGAATGGCACAGGTATTGATCAGGATCAGATCGGCTTCTTCGGGACGTGTCGTAAAAGCATAGCCTGCTTCATGCAAAAGGCCAGCCACCAGTTCACTGTCCGCAAAATTCATTTGACAGCCATACGTCTCTATGTACGCGCGATAAGCATGGGGAGCGGTCTGCGCAGAGGCCACGCCTTGGCTAAATATACGCTCATGCGCCAGTGCCATATTTGCACAAAGGTAGGAAAATATTACATCTTTTGGTTGGGACTGCTCTGGGCACAGGGTACGCGCCTACTCATGGGGCCTGATAGCATACCTATTGCGGTCTTGCCGCCGGTCGAGATAGTGGCGCAGGCACCTTCTGCCAAGCATCAGGCGGATATTCGGCGGCAATGGCAGGCTTTTCAGCGACTGCGCCGCAACGTGTATATCGCTTATCCGCTGGCTAAAGAAGCCGCTCGCATCATTCGTGAGGTTGATACAGAGCGAGCCCGCCTCGGTGAAAAAAGCCGAGACTACAAAGCCTATAAAAAGTGCCTGCAAAAAGAGCTATTTGATAAGTACGAGCCGATCTTTCGTGAGATGACAGTCACACAAGGCATTTTGCTAATCAAGCTCATTCATCGGGAGACGGGTATTGATGCTTACTCTTTGCTCAAGGAGCACCTCGGTGGCCTCAAGACGCGCTTTTGGCAAACCGTGGCCCAGATGTACGGCTCCAATCTTAAGCTCACGTACGACCGAACCCAGGAGCCCCTCATTGAAGCCATCATAGAGGAGATCGAGACCGGGCGTTCAGCGGAATGGGTTATTCAGGCTTACGAGCCCTTTGAAGAATAAACCGATGAATATCTCGAACAATGAAGCGTCTATGTGTAAAAATGAGCGCATGGCTTGCTCCGTTATAGAGTAGTAACTCGGCTTCTGGTATGCCTTTTGCCAGTAACTCACTGTGGTACATAGGGACGATCAAATCACTACTGCCACTAATCACCAAAGTAGGTTTGCGTAGCTCAGCCAACCAGCCCCGGCTGTCAAATTGAAAGATATGATTCGCATCGGCTAAAAGCACTTCGAGTCGGGTTTTTTGTAAAGCTTTCCGATACCACTCTATGACAGCGGGCGGAAAGGTCTTCGAGCCAAAGACTTGGGGATAAAGAAGATTAGCCAAGCTACTGGGAGGGAGGGTCTTAAGCAGCCGAGGTAGTAGTATGGCTTGCAGCCGCTCGAGCAGCGTTAGCGGCTTGTGGGCAAATGTGCACCCCAAGATGAGACCTGAAACCCATTCAGGGTATTGCTTAGCGAGAAATTGAGCCAATACGCCGCCCATCGAGTAGCCAAAGACCCACACCGGCTCCCCAGCTACTTCCGAGATCAGGGCCCTAAGGTCCTCTACGCGCTGCGCAAAACTGTAGGGGCCCTCCCAGTTCCAGGCGGCACCATATCCCCGCAGATCAGGAATGAGCAGACGATAATGTCCTTCGAGCGCCCCTTCCACCGCCATGAACATCCCACCATCCACCATATACCCATGTATGCACAGGAGGTAAGGGCCTCGCCTACCCAGCTTCTTATAGGGTAGAAGTCTCATTTCTTAGGAAAGGTAAGCGAAATGACTACGCTGGCTACCAATATTCCTAAAATGTAAGTCAGAGAGGCCCAGGTCGGAAGATGCCAGCCAAGTAGCGGTATAAACATCTTCAAACCAATTCCTATCAAAATCAGCGGTATACCAATTTCTAGAGCCCAAAAGCGCTTTAGCCCCAAGGACAGAATAAAGAATAGCGAGCGAAGCCCCATCACAGCGAATATATTTGAGCTGTATAGGATATCCTCGTCTTGGGTGATGGCAAACGCAGCTGGGATAGAGTCCACCGCAAAAATGAGGTCTGTCAGTTCTACCATGAGTACAGCTAGCATCAGCGTTGTGAGGTAATATTTTCCACTTTTTCGAAGAAGGAATCGACCGCGGGGGGGCTCTGTCGTAAAGCGTAAGTAACGGGTCAGGAGTTTGAGAAGCTTATTATCCCCCAAATCGATAGATTCGCGATCGCGCTCCAACATCGAGCGGATACCTGCCCAGACCAGAAATCCGCCGAAAATGTACAAGATCCAAGAAAACTTTTTCACTAAGATAACGCCTGCCAAGATAAATATCCCGCGCATGATGATAGCGCCCAAAATACCCCAAAATAGGACCTTATGGTGATATTGGGGTTCTACAGAAAAGTAGCGTAGTATGAGGATAATGACGAAGATGTTGTCGAGCGATAGAGCGTATTCCATGAGATAGGCGGAGTAGTATTCTAAAGCAGCATCCTCGCCCTTGTGGTTGTAAACGAATAGCCCAAATAAAAGAGCGATTAGCAAAATAAAAGAAGCCTGAGTCAGGGCAGGCCTGAGCGTCAAAGTCCGGGCCTTGCGACCTAAGAGACCAAGGTCTAAAACCAGATAAGCAGCTACGATGCTACCAAAGCTGATTAGAACGAGATGCTCAGTCATAAAAGCTGTTTGCTTCGGGCTAAGTATAAGAGTAAAAGGCTAATCAAAGCCCCTATCAACCAGCCGCCCACTAGGTCTAGCGGGTAATGTACGCCTAGGTACACACGGGTATAGCTGTGGAGCAGTACCCAGGCAAGACCCGTTACCCACATTAGTTGCCGCCTAAGCGCCTGTCCTAAGATCACGACTAACGCCAGGCTATTGGCCGCATGATTAGAAGGGAAACCGTAAAGGCCACCTGTGTAATCGCGCACCAAATGCAAGTGCGCCCGCAAGCTTGGCTCTTGCGAAGGTCGAGGCCGCCCCACTAAGGGCTTAATTATGCGCCCGCATAGCATATCGGTGATTGCTACTACAAAGATGGCTAGCGCAAGCCATCGACAAAACCGGTGATGGTATCGTTTCCATAAGAGGTATATCCAACTGATAAAGAGCGGAGTCCAGACCCATGTTTTAGTGGCATAGTACATGAGGGTGTCCCAGGGCTCTGTCCCAGCCAGATGAAGCTTGAGGAGAAGCATTGTATCAAAGTGGAGAATCTCCTGCATTAGGATGCGAGGGCTTGATAAATCGCTTGGGCTAGGCGATCAGTTTCGGCCTCCAGGTAAAAGCTGCCCGCCAGCGGGTCAGCTAGATTCCATAAGTCAGCCACTTCGTAGCGCAGGATGTGGCTAATGGCTCGGCTCCAGCGTGCGGCATGCACATCTGCGGGGCGAATCGCCGGTAGATACAGATACTGGCTTCCAGCCAGGACTGCACTAAAAGCATAAGTGGCCAGCCGAATGAGGTTTTCCTCTTCGCTGGCGCCAGGCAGGTTCTCATCTATCTCCAATAACTTCGTGTCCGGCTCGGTCCAGATTGTAACGTTGCTTAGACCGGTTTGCTGAAGGGCCTTTCTTAGGCTGCGGATGAGAAGAATATTCCGAAAAAAGCCATCGTCCAGGATCAGACAAAGATGGAGGGGCTGGTGCAGATGGGCTTTGAGAGGGGAGATGGCCGGGAGCCCTTCGATAGTTAGGTCGTCAAGCAGGCGAAGGGACACCCGCCAAACGGGGATACCTAAAGAAGGCTGTGCTGTAAGAGGCGAGGCCACGTAAGCCGTGACATGGGCAGGTACTTCGCCTGGCAGAGGCTCGGTTATGTACCAAACCGAGGACACTGGCTGCGGCATAGTTGGCGTGTAATGCCAGACGTCAACTTCGTCAGGGATATGGATATCGGAAACGAGCTTCCAGCCACCAGGGCCAGGGAGGAATCGCCCCTCGGCCCAGTAAGGCACGTCCGCTCGCTGGTAAAAAGGCTTCGGTAGACCTGAGGGCAGATGGCCTAGCTCCTTTTGGATCAAAGCTGCCCACCGTTCCCCTGATGGGACCAGAAAAGTCTCATAGGCATACACCCCCCAAAAGTACATATTTGGGCTACTGTAAATTTGCCCTGGTGACACGCTGGTTAGAACCGCTCAAAAGGCGCTATTTGGTCCAAGATGCCACGCTCCTGCCGGACAATCCGCACTCTATCGGAAAAGCCTATCTAGGGATCGATCCGACAGCGGACTCTTTACACATAGGCCACCTAGCTCCCATCCAACTGCTTTATCACCTGGCTCAGGTAGGGATAACCCCGATCGTGGTTATTGGGGGGGCGACAGCTCGCATCGGCGATCCCTCTGGAAAAGCCGCCGAACGTCCCCTACTTCCCGTCGAGGTCGTTGAGGCTAATGCCCACGCCTTGATAGGACAGGTTCAGCGGCTTCTGCCCTTTCCCTTTGAAGTACGCAATAACTACGACTGGCTGGGCGGGTTTAACCTTTTAGACTTTTTGCGGGAAGTCGGTAAGCATCTAACGATCTCCTACCTGCTTGCTAAGGAAAATATGCAGCGACGCCTGGAGACCGGCTTATCGTTTACAGAATTTAGCTATCCACTGTTGCAGGCCTATGATTTCTGGTACTTGTATGAGCAAGCAGGGTGCCGTTTACAAGTAGGCGGCTCTGACCAATGGGGGAATATCACGGCGGGGCTCACCCTGATTGAGAAAAAAAGCAGCGGCACGGCCTACGGGATAACCTGTCCGCTACTCACCAAAGCCGATGGCACCAAGTTTGGCAAAACAGAGGGCGGCAATGTATGGCTTGACCCGGCTAAGACTTCCCCCTATCAATTTTATCAGTTTTGGCTGCAGCAGGCGGATGCCGACATGCCTCGGTTGCTTGGAGTCTTTAGTTGGGAGTCTGAGGCGCGGCTAGAAGCGCTTTTGGCCGATCATGCCCAAGCGCCTGAGCGGCGGGTAGCGCAGCGGGCTCTGGCCTTAGAAATGACAGCCCGTATTCATGGACAGGCTATAGCGCAGGCCGTGCAGGCCGTTTCTGAAACCGTTTTCGGCGAAGCTTCGCTCGAGCAGCTAAAAAAGCTCGCTCCCGCTGAAATACGCCGTATCATCCAGGAGATGCCGCACTATCATGCGCCGACAAGCTCAGCGGATGTCCCCCTGCTGGACGTGCTCGTCCAAGTAGGATTTCTGCCCTCCAAGAGCGAAGGGCGTAAGCTCATTCAGCAGGGTGGACTTTACATCAATAAAATCCGTGTCCAAGAGGGAACGCAGCCCCTCTCTGCTTATGCGACTGGGTTAGATGGCCTTTTCCTACTTCAGCGGGGCAAAAAGCATCTGGCCTGGCTCCTGGTGAACCCTTCATAAAGACTCTAGGCATTTGCTACCTTTGTAGTCCTATGGCAAATTGGAAGGGCCATTTCGGGGATTGGGCCTATGTGGACCTCCCTAAAGCGGCACAGCACTGGGGCATATCGCTAGAAAAGCTGCCGTATAGTCTGCGTATCTTGCTAGAGGCGGTCCTGCGCAACCTGGATGAGTTTAAGGTGACCTCTCAGCATCTAAAGGCCTTTCAGGGATGGGATGGCAAGCCGCAAGGCGAAGAGGAAGTCGCCTTTATCCCGGCTCGGGTCCTTATGCAAGACTTTACAGGGGTGCCAGCCGTGGTGGACTTAGCGTCCCTTCGGGATGCGATGATCGCCCAAGGAAAAGACCCAAAGCGCATCAATCCCCTTGTCCCGGTTGACTTAGTTGTAGATCATTCTGTGCAGGTGGATTCTTTTGGGAATGCCCTTGCCCTCAGCCGAAATATTGCCCGCGAGTATGAGCAAAACCGGGAGCGCTATCAATTTCTTAAGTGGGCTCAGAAAGCCTTTGATCGGTTTCGAATCGTGCCGCCCGGCATGGGGATTGTCCATCAAGTGAACCTTGAGTACTTGGCCGAAGTCATTGTGGAGCGGGACGGCTGGCTCTTTCCTGATACGCTAGTGGGCACAGACTCGCACACGCCGATGGTCAATGGCATTGGCGTCATAGCGTGGGGAGTGGGTGGCATAGAGGCCGAAGCCGCTCTGCTGGGACAAGCGTTTTACTTCCCTTGTCCGGAAGTAATCGGTCTCGAGCTTGTAGGCCAGCTTCAGCCTGGCGTCACCGCTACGGACCTCGTCCTAACGGTTACGGAGCTTTTGCGTAAAGTCGGTGTCGTCGATAAGTTTGTAGAGGTATTTGGGCCAGGCTTGGATAGCCTGACCGTGCCTGACCGGGCGACTATCTCGAATATGTCCCCGGAGTTTGGCTGTACGGTGACCTACTTCCCGATAGATGAGCAAACGCTTAGCTACCTGCTTTTGACGGGGCGATCGCCGCAGAAGGTCGACGCGATTCGAGCGTATGCGCAGGCTAATCGCCTCTGGCGTGACCCAGCGGAGCAGCCTATTTATACCCAGGTTGTGCGCCTAGATCTTAGTACGATCGACCCCTCGATTGCGGGACCTCGCCGGCCCCAAGACCGCATCCCGCTCCGCGCGGTCAAGGCCACCGTACAGGCTACGTTAGAAAAGCACTTCCAGAAAGCCTGGCATCCTGTTACGCCGCAGCCGCTCACTTTGGCTCAGACCCACTTGCCGGAAAATGGGTTTGCTCACCTCTCCACGGGAGAGAGCGAATATTTGCTCCGAGACGCGGATGTAGTGATTGCCGCCATTACCAGTTGTACCAATACCTCAAACCCCTCGGTCATGCTTGCGGCGGGACTCGTGGCGCAAAAAGCAGTGGCCTTAGGCCTCCGACCGAAGCCGTGGGTCAAGACTACGCTTGCCCCCGGTTCTCGCGTTGTGACGACTTACCTGCGCAAAAGTGGCTTGCTGCCCTACTTGGAAGCGTTGCGGTTTCATGTCGCTGGCTATGGCTGCACGACCTGTATCGGTAATAGCGGGGTTTTGTCGGCGGCGGTCTCGCAAGCGATTCAGGAGAAAAACCTAGTCGTAGCGGCGGTGCTCTCAGGTAACCGCAACTTTGAGGCTCGGGTGCATCCGCAGGTGCGAATGAACTTTTTAGCGTCGCCGCCGCTGGTTGTGGCTTATGCCCTAGCTGGCCGGACGGATATTGATTTTGAGAACGAGCCTATTGGGTACGATCCAGATGGGTATCCGGTCTTTCTGCGGGATATCTGGTTCGCACCCGATGAGCTCAAAGCCGTCGTTGAATCCGTTGTGGACCCTGCAGATTTTCAAACTAACTACAGCCGCATCTTTGAGGGGGATGAAGCTTGGCAGGCCCTTTCGGCCCCGGTCGGCGATACGTACGCTTGGGATCCGACTTCGACCTATATCCGGAAGGCGCCTTTCTTTGAAGACGTTACGCCTGCGGTACCGCCCCTGCGAGACATAGAAGGAGCGCGAGTCCTTCTCCTATTGGGAGACTCGATAACGACTGATCATATCTCCCCGGCCGGCTCGATCGCATCAGCGAGCCCGGCGGGTCAATACCTAATCGCCCAAGGCGTCTCCCCGAAAGACTTTAACGCCTACGGGGCGCGACGGGGTAATCATGAGGTCATGATTCGGGGCACCTTCGCAAATGTCCGGCTTCGGAATAAGCTAGTCGATCGGGAAGGAGGCTGGACGGTTTATCATCCTACGGGTGAGGTGCTCACGGTTTACGAAGCGGCTATGCGCTACCAAGCAGACAAGACCCCCCTTGTCGTTTTGGCGGGTAAGGAGTATGGGAGTGGGTCTTCCCGGGACTGGGCGGCTAAGGGTACCCGTCTACTTGGCATCCAGGCCGTCATCGCAGAGAGCTATGAGCGCATTCACCGAAGCAACCTGGTCGGAATGGGCGTCCTCCCATTACAATTTTTACCTGGCGAAAATGCAGAACAGCTAGGCCTCACTGGGCGTGAGCAGTATACCATCCTGGGCATTGCAGAAGGTCTCAGTCCCCAAAAGCCTCTCACTGTTATCGCGAAGGAGCCTGTGAGCGGGCTCGAGAAGCGCTTCACGGTCGTGGCTAACCTTCGCTCTGAAGTAGAAATTGCATACTATCAGCACGGCGGCGTGCTTTCGTACGTGCTGCGTACGCAGTTTTTAGCTTAGTCCTTGCCGCCCTGTCTCGTAGAACGGCTCTCACCGGCGCAGCAGCAAGCGCTTCTGACTTACGAAGCGCTTCTGCGCCAGGCTAATGCCGCTATTAATCTCGTCTCCCGCAAAGACGTGGCGCAGTTGATGCCCCATCATATTGCGCCTTCTTTGCTGCTTTTGTGCCTGGAGACGATCCCGGCGGGGGTCCGGATCGTCGATGTGGGGACAGGCGGTGGCTTGCCCGGGATCCCGCTGGCTATTGCGTTGCCGCAGAACTCCTTCTTGCTGATTGATAGCACTCGCAAAAAAGTAGAGGCTGTGCGCCAGATAGTCGAGGCGTTAGGGTTATCAGAACGGGTAGAGGTCCGCTGGACTCGCGTAGAAGACGTTCAGGAGTCATTTTCGTATGTGGTTGCGCGAGCGGTAGCCCCCTTGCCTAAGTTTTTGCAGTGGATTCGTCCCCGCTTGGCTAAAGAGCACCGCGTTTTTTATTACACTGGAGAGCCCCTGCCGCCCCTGCCGCCTGGCTGGCAGTATACCTACCATCCTTTTCGGACGGTGTGGGACCTGCCATACCTAGAGCAGAAAGGGCTCTTATCTTTGCGCTATGCCTGAATACGCCGTAGCCCTCATCCTCTTAGGACTAGGCCTAGTAGTGGGAAGTGTGCTTGTCTTCGTGCCTGAGCTTATCGCTATCCGCCGAGACAATCCGCAAAAGCATATTCCATACGAGAGTGGGATGGACCCTGTCGGTAGTCCTCGGCCGCGCTTTTCCGTGCATTACTATAAGGTGGCGATGATATTTACGGTGTTTGATGTGGAGCTGGCACTCATGTATCCGTGGGTGGGGTATTTCCCAGAGAATCCTACCTGGGCTTTGGGGGTTTTTCTTAGTTTTACAGGCATATTAGCCTTAGGTTACATTTATCTGTGGCAGGAAGGGGTCTTTGAGTGGTCGCGCAAGGAGCTGTAAACATGATGCAGCCTTTGCTCATAGGGGGTGAGCCTCGTCAATCTAAGACAGTTCGCCCTGTTTATGCGCCGTATGATAGGCAAGTAGTGGGTGAGGTGTACTATGCCGAAGGCGCGCATATCGAGGCGATCATTGCCCTCCAGGCCAAAGCCCAGCAGGCGGCCCAAGCACTAACGACAGCCCAGCGCTATGCTA
>CAZAXD010000008.1:12769-62217 GCA_964489015.1 uncultured Sphingobacterium sp.
TTAGCGGCGGAAGCTGATACCGTAGCCCGCCTTATCGCCCAGGAAGCCGGCAAGCCTCTTCGCTATGCCCAGTTAGAAGTCAAGCGCGCACTCCTTACGACTTCTACGGGGCGAGACCTTGTGCGGACCTTAGAGGGGGAGGTGTTGCCGGGCGATGTATTGGATGGCCTGGGTGGGCGAGTGGTACTGACGCGGCGAGTGCCTGTCGGGCCCCTTTTGGCAATTACGCCCTTCAACTTCCCCCTCAACCTGGTGCTTCACAAGGTCATTCCTGCCGTTGTCGTGGGCACTGCCATCACACTAAAGCCAGCGCCTCAGGCGCCGCTCACGGCTTACTGGCTAGCACAGGCCCTTTTAGAGGCTGGGTGGCCTCCCGTGGCGCTGTCGGTGGTCTCGGCAGATGTACCGCTAGCGGAAGCGCTCGTGCGTAGTCCCGCTTTTAGAATCTTTTCATTCACCGGCAGCGCGGCTGTGGGCTGGCATCTGCAAACGCTAGCCTACCAAAAAAAGGTCCTTTTAGAGCTAGGGGGGAGTGCCGCTGTCATCGTAGAGGATGTCGTCGACCTGCCTGCGGCGGCCAGTGCTATCAGCGAAGCGGCTTACCTGTATAGCGGTCAGGTTTGCATATCGGTGCAGCGGATTTTTGTACGTCGAGGGCTATATGCCTCCTTCATAGAAGCCTATCGAGAAGCCACGGCGAAGCTCGTAGGAGGCGACCCCTTAGATCCGGCGACCCATTACAGTGCTTTGATTGATGAGCGGGCTTTGGAGCGTATCCAAAGCTGGCTAACAGAAGCCCGCTTAGGCGGGGCTGAGGAGCTGCTCCCACCTCGAGTCGAAGGGTCTATCTTGCATCCAGTGCTGCTTCGGCAGGTGCCCCCTACGGCGACGCTTGCTCGGGAGGAGGCTTTCGCGCCGTACGCCGAGGTGGTGCCTTATGATGAGTTTGCAGAAGCGCTAGCGCTGGTCAATGCCTCACCTTATGGCCTACAAGCCGGCGTATACACGGAAAATGTCGCTTATCTCAAGGAGGCTTGGATGCAGCTCGAGGTGGGCGGCGTGATTCACAATGCGCCACCGACGCTCCGCTTAGATCACATGCCCTACGGCGGTGTCAAGGGCTCTGGCCTAGGTCGTGAGGGTGTCAAGTATGCGGCCTTGGCTTACACCGAACCGAAAGCGTTACTTTGGTAGCTATGCAGGTAGAGACGCCTTTGGTCATCGCGGGTGAGCTCCTCTCTAGTCGGCTCTGGATGGGGACCGCGCGCTACCCTTCCCCAGAGACCATGCTGAAGGCCCTCGAAGCCGGTGCACCAGGCCTTGTTACCGTTTCGGTGCGCCGGATCGATCTGCATCAGCCTCAGCATACCTTTCTAGACCTGCTTCTAGGCAAGTACCGCCTTTTGCCTAACACAGCGGGCTGCTATACGGCTAAAGAGGCGGTCTTTCTGGCTCAGATGGCTCGTGAGGCCCTGCAGACAAACTGGATTAAACTGGAGGTGATTGGCGACGAGCGTACGCTCTGGCCAGAAGCGGAGGAGCTCTTGGCAGCTGCCCGAATACTGATAAAAGAAGGCTTTGTAGTCTTGGCTTATGCCCCGGATGACCCGATCGTTTGCCAGCGCCTAGCGGATATAGGCTGTGCTGCGGTCATGCCGCTGGCGGCACCCATTGGGAGTGGACAGGGTATTCGGGACCCCGAACGGCTCCTGCTGATACGGAACCTTTTGCCTAGGGTACCGCTTGTCGTAGACGCCGGCATTGGTAGCCCGGCAGATGCTTGCATAGCCATGGAGTTCGGTTATGACGCAGTGCTTGTCAATACCGCTATTGCCGAGGCTACCCATCCCGCAACGATGGCGCTGGCCATGCGAAAAGCGGTAGAGGCTGGCTATCTTGCTTATCGCGCCGGTCGTATACCTCGGGTTTCTTATGCCCGGCCTAGCAGCCCCATGGAAGGCCTCCCCTTCTAATGGCAAACTATTTGCTATCTTACGTTCCATGCTGATCCTAGGGCGGGTTCTCTTGCTGGTTGGTGCGCTCTGGGCAGACGCCGACTCTACACGAAAAGGATTTTCGCACCGCAGTTTTTCTAAGCCGGTGCCTTTCGCACCCGGTGAAAAGTTAGTTTATCGTGTATACTATGGCTGGCTTACGGCTGGAGAGGCCGTTTTTGAAGTTTATCCCCGCCTGTACCAGATCAATGGCCTGGTATGTTATGTCTTTCGAGGCAGTGGTAAGACGGCCTCCGTGTTTGAGTGGTTCTATAAGGTGCGAGACTACATGGACACGTACGTGGATACGGCTCAGATGCGCTCGCTTCTGTATTATCGATACGTCAACGAAGGCGACTTTCATTTTGTGGATACGGTGCGCTTTGACTATGAGCGGTTTGAGATTCGGGGGCGCAAGGGTGTTTTTTCTATGCAGGATGGGGTTATGGATATGTTGGGTGCTTTTTATTATGCCCGGCGGTTGGATATTCAGAATATGCCAGATGGCACGATCATCCCTGTGCCGGTATTTTTAGACGACAAAATCTATGACCTGGGCATGAAGATTATAGGGCGCGAGACGATAAAAACGGAGTTAGGCACCTTTCGCTGCATCAAGATCACACCGTTGGTTGTAGCTGATCGGGTCTTTCGGGGACGAGAAGAAATGCTAATGTGGGTGACAGACGATAAAAATCTAATTCCCGTTAAGATCACCTCGCCGGTGATAGTGGGCAGTGTGTCGGCGACCTTGGTGCGTCATGAAGGGCTAAGACATCCTTTGACGGCTAAAGTCCGCTAAAGGAGCATGCGCCACAGGCGCAGGAGCGTCGGCTTGAGCTCCCGACGGTCTACGATGAGGTCTACAAAGCCGTGCTCTAGCTGAAATTCCGCTTCTTGGAACCCGGGAGGTAGGTCTTTGCCGGTGGCTTCTCGGATGACACGCGGGCCAGCAAAGCCAATAAGGGCCTTCGGCTCCGCGATATTGATGTCCCCCAGCATGGCGAAGCTAGCCGTGACACCACCCATTGTCGGGTCTGTGAGGATAGAGATATAAGGCTTACCGATGCGGCTGTATTCGCCAAGCCAGGCAGCGGTTTTGGCCATCTGGAGCAGGCTAAGCGAGCCCTCCATCATGCGGGCGCCGCCACTTCGGGATATGATTACAAGCGGAAGCTTTCGTTCAGTTGCTAGCCGAATAAGGCGAGCTAGCCGCTCGCCCACTACGCTGCCCATGCTGCCGCCGATAAATCCAAAGTCCATAACCCCAATCGCCACTTCAAAGGACCCTACGTGTCCAACTGCACAACGCACAGCCTCCGTCAGGCCGGTTTTGCGCTGGGCTTCCGCCAAACGAGCAGGGTAAGGCTTGCTATCGATAAATCCTAAGGCATCCGTGGGTAAAACCTCCTCAAATAAAATCTGATAGCCACCCTCTTCAAAGAGAAGGCGAAAGTACTCCTTGCTGCCGATGGGTAAATGGCTGCTGCAATGCATGCACACATGCGCGTTACTCATGAGCTCGCGGATGTGCTGCGGCTTCTGACAGGCAGGACACTTTACCCATAAGCCATCTGGGGCTCCGATCTTAGCCTGGCTTGGCGTGCGAATGCCCTCCTCTTTCCGTAGGTACCACGTCATTCGCTATTCAAAAATACGCATTTTGTCCCGACTAAGACCGCACCCGAAAAGAGACGGTTCGGTGCAGATAAAAGCTCAGGGGCAGAGTGCCGATGGCCGATACGCCCCGGATGATTAGCGGCTGCCAAGGAATCGGCGGCATGATTTTGTAGAGGCCCTTCATGAGTAGACCGTTGGCGCCATAAATCGTCAGTATGACTAAGACAAAGCGCGTAAACTGCCATAGCCGCGGTTCGCCTTTGGCCCCAAAGGCCCATTCCCGTGAAAGGATGAAGTTCGTACAAAGCCCGCCTGTAAAGCTCAGGGTTAGAGCCGGCCAATGCCCCCAAGTCCAGAGGCTGTATAGGAAATAATAGATTAGGAGGTCTACAAGGGTGGAGAGTCCTCCTACGATGGCGTATCGAAAAAATTGTACCTTAGGACGATGGGGCAGGTTCTTCTGCACGCTGCAAACCTACAAAAGGCTTACGAGGGGCGCCCGATTTTGCGAAACCTTTCTTTGGAATTGGAAGCGGGGCGATTTTATGCGGTGATGGGGCACTCCGGTTCCGGTAAGACCACCCTACTCTACGTGCTTGCGTTATTAGAACGGCCTGACGGCGGGGAGATTTGGTGGGAAGGTCGTTCGCTTCTGACCCTTTCTGCTTTTGAGCAGGCTCGTTGGCGTAATCGGCATGTGGGTTTTGTGTTTCAGTTTTTTCATTTAGTGGCGGAGCTGCGCGCTTGGGAAAATGTGGCGCTGCCGGCTGTCATTGCGGGGCGGTCTTTTGCTTCCCAAAAGCAGGCTGCGCTGGGTTGGTTAGAGCGGGTGGGGCTGGCTGACAAGGCGTTTGCCTTTCCCTCTAAGCTCTCGGGCGGAGAGCAGCAGCGAGTCGCAATTGCGCGGGCGCTCTTTCAGCGGCCTAAGCTGGTGCTGGCCGATGAGCCTACCGGAAACCTCGATCAGGAACAGGCCGAACACATTTGGCAGCTATTTACTCACCTTGTACGGGAGGAGGGAACCACGGTTTTAGCCGCCACCCACAATCCGGCTCTGGCAGAAACGGCCGACGTCACTTGGCGGCTACAGGGGGGGCTTTTGCGGAGAGCTTTTTCCCCCGCCTAAGAGCCCCGGACTGCTTTGAAGTGAGCCGTTTCGCAATAGCTTCTGCCTGAATGAAACCCACTGTGCCCACGGCACTAGTGGCTAGGACCATCCCGACAATAGGAGTAGTTAGGTGCGAGGAGAGCGGGGCAAAGAGAAGGGAAAATTCTCCCTTGGGTAAAAAGCTGAGAGCCGCTCGCACTCGTCCCCTAGGCCCTAGTCCGTAGACATAAGCACCTAGCCAGGTGCTTGCGCCCTTGAGAAGCAGCCCTAAACCCGTTAGCCCCAGCATAAGTAACCAGGACACCGCTTCAAACTGAAACTTGGACGGAATGGAAAAAAAGAAGAGCCCAACAACTAACTCTTTGATGGCGGCTAAATTACGCTCCACTGCCTGAAAGAACGCGCTGTCCTCCGGAACCAAAACCCCCAGCAGGAAGGTAAGTAGCGCCCCAGAGAGCCCAATTTCGTGGCCGAGTGCACCAGCCCCCAGGACAATTCCCAAAATCCAAAAAGCTACCAGCGGATGAGAGGCCACCCGTTCAAAGAAAACCCGAAAACGCGGCAAAATCCAATGATATAGTCCAACAAATAGCACGAGGGTTGCGGCTAAAAGTCCCACCAACTTCAAAAGCGGACGCCATTCTAAGGCGGAGTTTCCCTCTAATGCTGTTAGCAGGACGACCCCAACGATGTCCTCGAAGATTAGCACCCCGATGAGGAGTTCGGCTTCGGGGTTTGTTAAGCGCCGGGTATCCAGTAAGAGCCGCGCTACAATCGCCGTGCTAGAAGGATACAGGGCTGCACTTAGGAGGAGTCCCTCGCGGAAAGGCCAACCCACCAAACTTAGCAGCCCTAAGGGAAGGCCGAAACAAATCAAAAAGTCAATCAGGCCGGGCTTCCATAGCTGACGCCCCATTTTGGTAAGCGCTTCCGGTGAATACTCCAGCCCAAGAAAAAAGAATAGAAGCCAGACCGCCACTTCGCTAATGATGGGGAAAACAGGCTCTAAGGGGAGCGGCAATACTTGCACACTTAGTAGGCCCAGCCCCAGAAAGCTTAGAATGGCAGGAATGCGCAAAAGCTCCAAGCCATAGACTACAACAAAGAGCCCCATGAGATACAGCCCTATCAGCCCGATAGAGTCCCACGGTACTAGACCAGCGTCTAAGACGAGGCCGTACATAACTTGAGAAAAGCCTCTATCTGGGAGCGGGTGCCAACGGCTACTAGGGTATCACCGCTTTGGATTTTTTCATTGTAGGGGTCGGGAGCGGGGATGATGGTCTCGTCCCGGAGGATAGCAATGACGGAGACGCCCGTTTGGCGACGTACGGCCAGGTCCGCTAAGGTTCTGTCCTGCAATTGGCACCCCTTTTCAACGGGTACCCACTCCATCACGAGCTGACTAAAGATAAGATTTATCTTATCGGTGGGGAGTGGTTGGTAGCGCACACCGCCCAGGATAAAAGCAAGTTCTCGCGCCTCCTCATCCGTTAGCGGTAAAGCGTAGAGGGGATCTTCTTCCTCTGGTGGCGTAATGGAGATTTCTCGCTGGCCAGTCTGGTGCAGGACGATAGTAATTTGGTCGCCTGTCGCGAGGGTGAGGACGTACTTCTTGCCAAAGCCCGGTAAAGCGGATTCGCGAAGTTACACCAAGCGAATTTAGGCAATTGCAGGAGATAGGAGCGGCTTGCTACCTATCAACTCCAGGCTTTTGCAAGGCCTGCCCCTACTCGCGCACCAGGCGAGCACTTCCTATGGCCCGTCCTTTACCCGGTGCACGATAAGGTGGTAGCAACCGGCGGAGAGGGTCGAAACGTCCAAGTACGGATTATGACCGTCAAAGCGCCCGGTCTGCACAGGACGGCCCAGCAGGTCGTAAATGACGTACGTGTGTTCGCCAGCTGTCAACCCAAAGACCCATGTATCCGATGAGGCCGGATTAGGACTTAGGCGAAGGATTAGACTAGCGTGGTGGGCGGTGCCCAGGAAAGAGGCAGGCTGCTGCCACGCATACACGCGCACAGCACCGACGAAACCGCTCGCATTGGCCGAGGCACTGGCCCCCAAATGTGGGTATCCGGCGCCTGCACGTCACGCCCAAAGTAATTGTATTCAGCGCTGCCGGGAATGGTTTGACCCCACAAAACCCAATCACTTCCGTTGTAGCGGTAAACTCTGACGTAGCCGGTATTGATATTGTTTACATCGCCGCTCGGAGCTCCTACCACGACGATATCTGGACGGGGCATTGCTACCGCATAGCCAAACTGCCCCCCGAAATCGATGCCTGTGAGCGCAGAGCCTTTCTGAACCCAATTCCTACCGCTCCAGGCGTACACGCGGACCACGCCGGCGGGCTGGCCGGCGGGACCACCTGTGGGACCGTCCTCGGGCGCACCGATGGCAATTGTATTCGGATCAGGCATGCTTATGGGTTTGCCTATATCTATGCCGTAGGCGCCGCCATTTGGTATTGAAAGAGGTGGTCCTTTTTGAATCCAGCGGTTATTGGGGTTTAGGGTGTAGACTTGGACAATACGAGCCCCACTCATGCTGACGGCCATGGTATTGGGATCAGGCATGCTTAGGGCGGAGCCGGCGTAAGCATATTGCGAGGGGCCATCGATGGTATCTCCCTTTGGAACCCACGTAGTGCCGTTGTAGCGATAAACGTATACCCGTCCAGCTTCGAAACCCCCGCTGCTGATTCGATTGGGAGTGCCTATAGCTAATGTGTTAGAATCAGGCATAGCCAAAGCATATCCGAAATTATCTGACACGGTTTCAGCCCATAAGGTGTCTCCCCGTCGTATCCAGTTAGAGCCCACCAGTCTGTAGGTGAGAACCGCTGTATTACCCTGGGTTGATAGGGTCAGCGTACTAGCACTACTCATGACAACACAATCACCTAAATTGTGACTGGTCGCACTGCCTAGAATGTCATTGCCGTGTTGCATCCAACTGCTACCATTCCATCGGTATACCCGTACGAGGCCCCGGTTGCTAATTGAATTTGCATCGTAGAAAGGGGCACCTATGGCTATGGTATTGGTGTCTGGCATGCTGATTCGCACACCCCATTGATCTTCTGCCTGTCCTGAGGCCATGTCATTGCCGCGTTGGGACCAGTTTTGCGCGAGGAGCATGCTCTAAGAGAGTACAAAAGCTCCACTTATGATTATTATTAAGCGCTTCATTTGACAAAAGTAAGCAAAGTGAATTAACTCAACTGTGATCAAATGAAGATTGCGTACAATTAACCGAATCGGCTAGGCTAGCAAAAGGTCAAACCGATCGATAGGGGGTGGGGTGCGTAGACAGAAGCCCTCGCCGTAGCTTGCGCCGATGAAGTGTCCCATTTCACGGGCTCGCGCTTCGAGGTGTGGGAAAAAATCGGGGCGCGTTAGATACGAGGCCGGTTCTGAGTCCTCGGCCGTTCGAAAGAACTGACTCCGGTGTGCTGCCACGAGCTGTAGTTTTTGCTCCCAAAAAGGAGTAATATCGACCACGAACGAGGGCATGAGCCACCGATCCTGAATCATGAAAAGGATACGCTGAGGACGATGAGGCGGATAGTGCGTAGTTATTTTATGAAGGCCACTTAGAAAAGCGGCCCTTTCTACGAGGGCGGCGGCGCGACCGTGGTCAGGGTGTCGGTCCTCCAGGGCATTTGTTAGTACGAGTCGAGGCCGAAACCGCCGAATGAGGTCGATCAGGGTCATAAGGTGAGCGTGCTTATCGCTAAAAAAGCCATCTTCCCAGCCAAGACATAGCCGGGCTAGGGGCCTAAGATAACGAGCGGCACTCAGGGTCTCCTGCCAGCGGCGGGCGGGTGTGCCTCGGGTGCCTAATTGACCAGCTGTCAGCTCGACCATCACCAAGGAAGCGCCCTGACTGCACCAGCGTAATAAGGTCCCGCCAGCGCCAAGCTCTGCATCATCCGGGTGCGCTACAATCGTCATCAGATCTACCGCCATGGGGCGAAGATAGGACTCGGTGGGCTCTGTGGCTCGGTGGTGCAGGGAATCTCGTCACACCACAGAGCCACAGAGATTGCTAAAATGTAGGGTATAATCATTTTTTTAGTAGCATGGAGTGGTCGATGGAGGAGCTTAATCAATTGACCCATCAAATCATTGGTTCTGCGATAGAGGTTCACAAAGCACTAGGGCCCGGCCTACCGAGAAGTGCATATGAGCGCTGCTTGTGCTGGGAGTTAAGTCAAAGGAAAATCCCTTTCGAACGTCGCATATCCATCCCGGTATTATACAAGGGTTTGCGGTTAGAATGGGGTTATCATGCGGATTTGGTGGTTGCGAGCGCAGTTTTGGTACAAGTAAAAGCGGTGGCGGAGATTTTGCCCATTCATGAGGCGCAGTTGTTTACTCTTTTACGTTTAGGGGGGGTGGCGTTTAGGATTACTGCTAAACTTCAACGTACCGGTTCTAAAAGACAGGATCCGTCGGTCGATCCTTTAGTCTCCTCACCACCGAGACCCTGAGCCCACAGAGGAGCCCCTTATCGTAGCTTTGCCCTCGTGCGGTATCTCCTTTTTGGTTTCTTGTTTTTGTTGTTATGGGCGCAGGGGCGGTATTATGCTTGGGAGCGGCACTTTTTTGTGGGGAAGCAAGACGATGAATGGCCACTTACGGCGATTAGAGGTGGGGATGGGTACTTGTATATAGCCGGGGAGGCTTCTGATCGAGGCACGGAGTTGACGGACGGTTGGCTGGCTAGTTTGTCCGAAAAGGGTGATATGCGTTGGCAGGTGCGGTTAGGGGGGCTTGGGCCGGATCGGATTTTAGACCTTGTCTGGGCTGATACGGTCATTTACTTCTGCGGCATTAGTGGGTCTGCGCTGCTACATCCGCAAGCGATGCCGCTGAGTCGCCGAGCAGATTACTGGGTCGGAGCGGTTGAAGCAGAGACAGGCCGGCTTGTATGGCAGCGCACCTGGGGCAGTTCGGAGGTGGATCACGCCTATAGTCTGGTACTGACGCCGTATCGGACGCTGATAGTAGTCGGGGCCACCTGGGAAGATACCACCCTTGGGCTACAGCCGGTCCTGCATGTGGTCAACGCTCGCACAGGCGAAGTGCTGCAACGTCGACTGCTTGGACGACAAGGGGCACTGTACCAGATTAGGATGGCTAAGCCGGGGCTTTATGCCTGTATTGGTGAGCAGGACTATCGCCCGGTCGTTCTGGCAGTGGATGATGTTTTACAGGTTTTGTGGCGAATACCACTCCAGTTTCATCCCTTTCCGGCTCGGTTGTATACGCTCACCATTCGAAGGGACGGTTTTTGGCTGGTGGGCGGCGTATACGAAGGCACTTGGGGCCTCAGTGCCTTCTCGCCGGAGGGCCGTGTGGTGTGGGAAAGACGCTGGGACCTGCCTGACGCAAGCGGGAGTCTTTTAGCGCTTAGTGAAGGGGAAATCGGCGAAATCTGGGCGGGGGGATACATGGAGGCGGCGGCGATGAGCCATCCGGCTTATCGAGGGGGGCAAGACGCCTGGTTTAGCTGCCTGGATGCAAGGGGACAAGTTATTTGGGAAATGAGCTTTGGAGGCCCGCGGGATGAAAAGCTCATAGCGATTCTCCCACAAGCGGACCGGCTCTATCTCGTCATGCAGAAACAGAACTACTTTCAAGAGACCCCCCCTCATCAAGACGCCTGGGTCGTCGTGCTACGGGGATACGCTTGTGATAGTCTCCCGCTGGCTATTCGCCAGGATGTGCCAACGCTCAAGGAAAAGGCAGGGCGTCCTATTCGGTTTTGGATAGATCACCCCAGCTTTTTAGAAGTGGAGAAGGTTATATGGGATTTTGGCGACGAGACACAAGCTGAGGGGCTTCAGGTCGAGCGTATTTTTGGTGTGCCGGGCGTGTACCATGTAGAGGCCCGTGTTTTTCCTAAGCGCGGCTGCGGTTATGTCACCGTAGGCCCTATCACCCTGCGAATCACCCGCCCTTAAGCAGACGTTGACGCAGTTCAGGGGCTAGGTTTATCCGCAGCGATATCAAGTGCGAATAAAGTCCTTGGGAAAAGCCCGTGAAATTCGCTAGAGCATAGTCAAGTCCGAAATACCACAGATTGAGACCAATGCCAGCGGTTGGGTAAAAGGTGAGGTAGGAACGATTATCCCAGCGTCTCTGCTGCTGAAACGTAGAGGCCCCTATCCGCAGGGCAACCCAATGTCGATAACGGACTTCCAGCCCGCTGGCGATGTCTACACTAAAAGGCCGGCCAGGTATCAGGACGTTTCTGGGGCCATCGCTGTAAATGATTAGGTCTAACATGGGCTGAACGGGAAAGCGCTTTTCTGCCCACAGGGTGTAGCTCGTTCCTAGTCGTAGAGACGGACGCGTCCACTCTATGGAGTTTTGGGGGATCTCATTGCCTGTCAGGCGGAAGGCTTCCTCAAATGTTTCTGTGTTGAAAGTCCAAGCATTGAAAGTAGACGTCCCATCGTAAAGGCAGACCCCGGCGCGCCACGGCCCACGCTTGTACAGTAGCCCTACATCTAGTCCAAACCCCCAGGCCGTGGCAAACGGCCCCAGCACGCGGTGAATGACCTTGATACTAGCTCCAAGCGAGAGGCTAGTATCGATCACCGCCCGCGCATAAGAAAGATAGAGCGCCATATCCGCTACGGAAAACTTGGTAATCCTAGAGAAGTCATAGCTCCGTCCATCGTAAAACCGCAGTGTATTGGGAATATCATCGATCCCTAAACGGATAAAGCTTATGGCAAAGCGCTGAGTCGGCTCTCGGAAGGGTAGGGCCAAGGCGCCGTAGTCATACTTGGCGACACTGGCGAAATACTCGCTATGCATTAGCATCAGCTGAGGGTAAGAGGGCGTATTAAGCAAGGCGGCAGGGTTCCAATAACCGGCCGTAACGTCTCGGACGCTACTAGCCTGGGCATTGCCCAGTCCTGCTGCCTGAGCCCCTACGCCAATCTTGAGAAACTCATTGCTGTATTTAACTTGAGCCCAAAGAACGCTGCTAATCAGCCCGTATATCGTACCCCAATAACGCATATGTCGTCTACCTGTTCGAGATCCTTGCGCCAGTCAAAGATAGCTTCCTCGAGGCGTTCTTTTTGTGCAGGAGCAGGAGCTGTGTGGATCGCTTCCAGGAGCGCCTTCAGTCGACGAGACATGAACTTCTTGCATTGAGGAGGGCCATTCGGTTGGGGCTCCCAGCCAAATTGATCGACGATCCCATCCGAAAAGAGATAAAAGGCCATACCGGTTCTGAGTGGTATGAGATGAGTTTCGAAGGCGATCTCTTGTATGAGCTTGTCGCCGCCGATGCTGCGGCGGGTTCCTTTGAGCTCGATGAAATGTCCCTCGGGTGTAAATAGATACAAGGGGCGCCGAGCCCCGGCAAACTGTAACTCATGCCGACTGTGATCGATAAGGCATAAACCAATATCCATGCCGTCTTTGACCTGAGACTCGCCGCTGGTATGGTGAAGGGTGGCCCGAAGCTCTTCATCTAGCCGCTCTAAAAAGGTCGCTGCGTCCTTGGGTCCCTCCTCTTGCGACAGCTTGTTGAACAGGGTGGAGCCGATCATACTCATAAAAGCCCCTGGCACTCCATGTCCTGTACAGTCTGCTAAAGCTAGGACGCTAATCGTAGGCGATATGGGGTAGAAGTAGTAAAAATCGCCACTTACCACGTCCCTTGGCAAATAGAGTACAAAAGATTCTGGCATCCGCTCATAGAAGGTTTTGAGATCTGGTAAGATCGCCATTTGAATGCGGCGAGCGTACTGAATGCTTTCAGCGACATCTTTTTGAGCTCGTTCAAGAGCTTCATTCTTTTCTTCTAAGAGCTGTTTTTGTTCTTCGATAAGGGCATTTCTTCGGGCTAGCTCGGTATTGATTTCCTTTTCCTTGCGATTGGCCCGATATAAAATAAGTAAAGCGATAGAGACGGCTGCTAGGACGAGGATTGCACTGACGGCGATGACAGCGGTCAGCTGGCGTGCCTTTTCACTACGCAGCTGCTCTTCTCGAAGGAGTTGCTCTTGCCGCTCTTTTTCCTTTTGGTACTGGTAAGAGACCTCTAGGCGGGTAAGCGCTTTCGTATTTTCTTCGTTAGAGAGCCTTCTCACGATAGCTACGAGCTGCGTAACGGCGTCATAGGCTTTCTTGTAATTACCAGTTGCGGCATAGAGCTCAGTCAGTCGCTGATAAACTTCCTCGAGCTCCTGGTAGGCTTCGAGCGGTTCGAGAAGCGCCCGGGCCTGCTCGTACTCCGAGATAGCTTGGGGTAGGCGCTTTTGGAGGTGTAAGATATGGCCGCGTATGATGTGCACATGGCTCTGCATGTAGGGATCGCGGCTCTTTTGCGTGTACCTTTCTGCCTGCTTGAGATCAGCCAGGGCAGAATCGAGGACCTGACGCTGCACATCGATCCAGGCCAGATTGAGGAGGGCGCTGGCGGCGGCAGACCAGTTTTCCTCAGCCTCTGCTAAAAGACGGCTCTCCTGGAGCAGCTGCCGAGCCGTTTCAAAATCGTTACGCTGGGCATAAACCGTGGCTAGGTTAGCGGCTACCTTAGAAGGAAAATCGCGCTGAGGCGCCAGATAAGCATAACGAGCCGCTTCACTAAAGGCTTCTAGGGCTTTATCATACTCTTCTCGTGCGTAGTAGATATTACCCAGATTCATGAAAACCATGGGTAAAAGGGTGGTATCTCGATACTTCTCGCAAGAGCTACGGGCTTCTAGGAGTAGCCGCATAGCTTCCGGATACATCGCTTGCCGCTCGTGTATATTGGCCAAGTTGAGGAGGATTTTGACTTCTAGTTCGCGATAGTCTTGGCTTTGGGCGACAGCTAAAGCCTTTTCCAGCAGGTCTCTGGCTTGGGCACTTTGGCCTTTTTCGTGTAAAGTGCTGCCTATCCAGTTGAGCAATTCGACCCAGGTGAGGGTATCGGGTAGGAGGTCCTGTTGAGCTTGCTTGAGGAAGGAGTCAATCAGACTGGCGCGCCCCGCCTCGATCGCCACTTCGATACTAAGGCCATAGCTGTCCTTAATCCAGGGCATGATACCAGCGTTTAGGGCAATAGCTCGTATGCGGGCTCCGGCGCTTAGGGCGGAGTCTACCTGTCCCTGTCGCCGGTAGTAATTAAATAACAGGCTATAGGCGTTCTTGAGATATTCCTGCTCATTCGCTTTAGTCGCCAGTTCGATGGCTCGACGAATAAGCGGATAGGCGGTCTCATAAATGTTTCGACTAATATAAAACTCAGCTAGGTTATTCAGTGCTAGGATGACAAGACGAGGCTGTTTTAGAGCTTGGGCTAGGGCGAGCGTTTCCTCATACAGGGCTAGCGCCGTACCGTAATCTTGAATACTCTCTAGCAAAGCGGCCCGTAAGCTCTTAATCTGAATCAGAATTGCAGTGTCAGAGGGTGCCCGGCCATACAGGGTCTCGGCCATGGCTAAGGAACGGCTAGCCTCTTCATGGCGGGAGAGGTTGTAGGCTGCGGCCGCAGCATAGTACCAGCCTAGCAGCTCGCGGCGACTATTCTGAGTCCGCTTGGCTAACAACTGCGCTTCCTTGGCGTAATAGCGACTTTTGTCGGGGTTGATAGCCAGATAAGCGCGGGCCAAGTTGATCTGAATATTGAGCCGTGTACTATCGGGTAGCCGAGATTGCATAAGACGCGCTTCCAGCGAATCTAGCTCGCGCCGCTGCTGGGCTAACCCCACCAAGCCAATGAACCAGAGCCAATACCCAAGCTTTCTCACCACCATCCGAAATTAGCAAAAATCATCCCATGGTCCTTACAATTGATTCCCTAAAAAGCCTTTGCCATTCTAGACCAAGCTTTTGCATAGGAAGCCCCATCACGTTATAAAAATCTCCTCGTAATTCAGCTATGCCAAAAATTCCGATAAGATCCTGGGCGCCATAAGCGCCAGCTTTGTCTAAGGGCGGGGTGGTTCTTAGGTAGTGTTCAATAAGAGCTTCCGGTAGCTCATGGAAGCGGACGGCTGTAGCTTCGTAGAAAAGATGCAGGCGCTCGTGCCATGCTAACGCTACACCGGTGTATACGGTATGCCATCGGCCTGAGAGACGCCTGAGGAAAGCACGTGCCTCTTGCGTAGAATGGGGCTTACCGAGAAGCTCACCCTCTAGGCTTACCATGGTATCGGCTGCCAAGATGATCACCTCTGGGGGTGACGGCTCGCAGGCGAAAGCTTTGCGAGCGGCTAAGGTCATGGCTGCTTCAGCCGGGGCTAGGCCTGTGATGTCCTCCTCGGCGTCAGGTGGCGCTTTCACCTCAAAGCGCACCCCCCAGCTCTCCAGGAGGGCACGCCGCCGGGGTGAGCTCGAGGCTAACCATATCGTTGTAGGTTTCATGAGGATTGGGAAGCTAAGTAAAAAACTAAACCGCTCAAGACTTTGGGGAAAAAATAGGTAGCTTTAGGAGGTAAAGCCTGCTGCTTGTCTGCCGCGGCTAAGATGGCTGAGAGCGCAATAGGGGGCAAAACAAAGATCCAGCCGGTCTTTCCCTTAAAGCGTACTAGGTCGCGCGCAAAATCTAAATGGGCGCCCTGCTCGACTAGGGGGTCGAGCACCCAGCGATGTAGCCAGCTGATGAGGGGGGCCTCGGCTAGGTTCACCCAAAATTCGGGCTTGAGGCGCAAGGTCCAAGCCTTGCCTTTAGGAGAGACGAGGCCAATAGCATGCCGCAGTCCCAAGATCTCCTGCCATAGCGGCACCCGATTGGCAGCTGGCTGCTTGTCAAACCAGGTGTCTAAGAGCCCCTGTACGTCTTCTTGGGTCTCTAGTAGCCGGTGTGCGGATGGTATCCATAAGCTGGGGTCATGGACATCGCTGATGAAGCATAAGAGGTAAGGCAGCCCCACTGCTTTAGCGGCCTCGTATCGGTGATGACCATCTGCGATGTAATAAGTACTCGCTGAAAAAGCGGCCTGGATCTGGTCGAGATGCCCCCGGTGCTGGATAGGCGCTAGTCGATGCATGACCCCATCTTCGCTAGCTAAAGAAAAGCGTGGACAGGAGAGATACCCCGCTAGCAAAGGCTGGATAAGGGCCCATTCCGCTTTAGCCAAGAGATGAATGGGGGTGCTCTGGATAGGCAAAGCTTGTAGTGCTTGTACAATACCTATTTGCCTTTCGGTTAGGGTACGCTCGTGGGGTCTAATCGTAGGGAGGCGGGTGGGTACGAGTGCAAGGAGTCCCATACGCGTATACGGGCCACCTTGGGCTGCATAGGTGTGAAAAGTTTGGGCATACGCGTAAAAGGCAGGTAGGGATTCTAGCTCGATCACCCGCTCGGCAACCCACGTTGACCAGCGGGCAGGCAGCTGAGTGGGCTCCTCCGGGAATGCTATATGCATAGCCTGGTACGGGTTTTCGTAGAGCCTCCTTAGCTTGGTATCTGATATAGCGTCGCGCACAGGGGCTACGAGCGCCTGCTTGGTGTAAGTCCACCCCTTTAGGGGATAAATCATGAAGTGGCGGGCTTTTCTGTCGGATGCGAGATGGAACTTTGTTGGTGTGGTATAAACTGCAAGTGGGGGAAGCGTCGTAGGGGCTCATATCGCTCCCAGGTTTGCTGCGCTTCGTCCCCTAAGATGAGATGTATAGGGGCCCAGCCGGCTTCGACGCAGGAGAGGAGTACGCGCCCGATGTGGGCGGGGTCGCCCGGCTGCTGGCGGTCCATGGCCGCATACCGTTCGGCCATGAGCTTGTGGAGCTCGTAATAAGGGCTGTCAGGGCTTAGGGTTTCTAGACTATGGGCTCGTTCCAGCGAGGCCCCCGCCCAGTCGGTTCGATAAGGCCCTGGCGCTACGCTCGTGACGTAAATGCCCCATGGTGCTAGCTCTTGAGCTAGGGCCTCACTGAGGCCCGTTACGGCAAACTTGGTGGCATTGTAGAGGCTTACGCCCTTGAAGCCAAAATAACCCGCGATCGAGGAAACGTTAAAGATAAAGCCGCCCTTGGCCTCCCGCAGAAATGGGAGAACCGCTTGGATGAGCCATACAACGCCGCAGAGATTTGTCTCGATTTGCCGCATGATAGCGTCGGGGGTCAGCTCTTCCAGGGCGCCTACCAGCCCGTAGCCAGCATTGTTGACGAGAACGGTCGGGGTAAACCCTTGTTTATGCGCTTTTGCTACGACGGTGAAAGCCTGAGTCCGCTCTCGTACGTCTAGCGGCAGAGCAATAGCCTGGTTGGGATAAGCCTGGAGAAGGGGTTGTAGCTGGTCGGGTCGCCTGGCGGTGAGTATGGCGCGATGTCCTGCTTGTAGTACAACCTCGGCGGTGGCTCGCCCAATCCCGCGACTCGCCCCCGTGATTAGCCAAGTGTGCATGGGCCAAACTTACACACTTTGCAGCCTTAGGATCGGGAAGTTACCGGATTGCAAGAGGCGACTTATTAGATGGGTATCAAGCTCATCTTCCGGCGTGACGATAAGAACGTCCATGAGAAAATCTTCCATGACGTGCTGCGCACCATGTCCTATGTCCTTGTCTGCATAAGCTAAACACTCTTGCGGCACAAAATCAGGATCCACTGCCTCTACGATGTGATCACACAACGCTAGAATGCGACGTTGAAATTCTCTTTGTGTATAGAACGAACTAGGCGTATTGATCTTCACACAATAAAGCATTCCTTTGTATAAACGGATGAACTGTAAGATAGAAGGTATATACTTGTACTCGCTTTGATTCATCTCCGTAATCCATAGAAAGCGCTTAGGAGGGAAGGAAAGTGGTTGGGTGATGACTAAGACGTGCGAAGGAGCCTCCTCAAAGAGGTCCCAGAACGCCGTTCGCTTGAGCCAGCCCTCCCAACGGCTATGGTGCTTGTAGTGTAAGACCAGCAGGTCTACCTTTTTCTCCTGAATAAACTGCGTGATAGGCTCGTTGGGGTTGGCGATAGCTTTGCTTTCTGTGTAAAAGCTGAAGTGATGAGTAGGTAGCTGTTTTTGAAAATCGGTAGCTAAGGCTTCTAGGGCGCTTTGGGCTTTTTGGGTTTGCTTTTGAAGGTAACTCTGAAAGGTTTCGCCTGTATCTAGTTTGTTAGGCAAGTCATTGGGAGATAAAGCATGAAAAAAGATAACTTCTGCTTTTTGCGTCAGGGTCTTGAAGATATAAGGCAGTCCGTTTAGGAACGGTTCTTCTTCTGGCCTGAGGTTCAAGGGAACCAAGATTCTAAACTTCTCGAGGCCAGGTTGGTACATCTCCGAGGTGTTTGGCATAGGCTTTCCAGATTAATCTCTGATTGTAAAAAAGAAAGGAAGCATGGAGCACAAGCGGGTCGGCGGTAGGTCTTTCGTTAGAGAGGCCTCGTCGGCTTAGCTCCCAGAAGCGCCATAGATTACTAGGGACAATTTGCGCTAAAATACCAGCTTTCTGGACTCGAAAGGCTTGATACAGCCTCAGCTTGGGATCCGAAATGTGGGGCGCCTTTGGGTAAAACTCTTCGAAAAAAGCAGCCCCCTCTGCTAAGGTGTTGGGGTGAACGAAAATGAGGTTTGGACGCGGTTCACTTGCCCAGCTTTGCATAAAAGCGCGAATATCCTGGACAAGACCTTTACAGTATATACAGCTTAGATGGCGCAAAAACTGTAGCCATATGAGGGGTGCGCTAGCTAAAATGCCTTTCAGATTTGGAGCTGGTAAGTGCTGCCCCTCGAGCGGTAGCTCCATGAGCTTCTCCGTTAGCACTAATGTAGCTGCCATAAGAGTAAGCTAACGTCGTCTTCTATGGGCTGTTCGCCTCGGTGATTGTCCAATAATTTAAGTAGGTATTGTAAAAGCTGCTCGAGTTTTTCTTTCGGGGCTTGCGGGATGAGCTCTGCTAGCTTCTCTACTGTCAGCGCTTGACCATTCACGTTAGTCTGCTCGATGAAGCCGTCTGTATAGCCAACGAAGATATCGCCCGGGAGTAAAGGGATTGTCTGAGGGGCGATAGCACCCGGATCGGGTAGGCCTGGCAAAGGAATACCTAGCACGGTATGCGTTGATTTCAAAGGAACCAGCTTATCCGAACGCCATAGGAACGAAGGGGGATGACCGGCATTGAGGTAACGAAGAATGGGCCCTTCAGGCAAAAACTGGATCTGGCCCAAAAAAAGAGTCACAAAGCCGCTGTCCTCCTCGCCATACATCTGGGAGATGCGCCGCTGAAGCTGGCTAAAAATAACAGGCAGGTCGGTATTGAGCTCGGCCAGGGTCCGGATCTGGCCGTGCAAGTTTGCCATCACGATAGCCGCAGAGATTCCCTTGCCGGAGACATCCCCGATATAAAAGTAGACGTTATTTTCATCTACTTGGATAAAGTCTGATAAATCGCCCCCGACTCGCTGGAGCGCGTTGTAGTAAGTCAGGTTTTGGAGCCTAGGATGCAGGTTCGGGATCTTGATAGAAAGAATTCGTCGCTGGATACGAGACGCAAAATCAAGCTCTCGCTCTAACGCTTGCCGTTCTAAGCGGAGCCGTTCTGCGGCTAGCTGCTGTTCGTGAATAAAATTATTTTCCAGAAAGACCGTGATCAGGGTGCCGATGATTTCCATGTAGATAAGGTCGTTGCTCCGCTCTTCTTCGGATTCAGCAAATTCACCCAGGAACCACCAGGCTCGGGGTTCGACCCGATGCACGCGGGTGCTCGTGCTGGTGTAACGCCCCAAGGGCATGACGACTTCTACGCCCATCCGGGCTAGAAGGGTATTGGGTTTGGGAAAAGTGATTGTTGTAGCTTGTAAGGCTTCTTCGACAGCATCTCGGGATATGCTGGAGAAGTTATGGAAATAGGCCAGCTTCGGTTTGCGATCAGGCGTGAAGGTATGGACATAAGCTAAACGCTTCACACCAAAGCGGCTACGCAAGATAGAGGCCGTGGCGATAAGCAAAGCCGTATCGCGGGGGTGCCCCGGTGCTAGTAGACGTACTACCTCTTGCAGCGTTTCTACTTCGCTGCGTCGAGAGGTTAGCTCCTTTAGTAAACTATCGGCGTCTAGCGACGAGGTCATTAGAAATAGGAGTTTGTGAAAGCAAATATACCACAAAGATTGATCCACTCAGCAAGCTCCCGGCGCTTAGCGCTTGGACCTGCCCTTGCGGTAAGCTTAGCCAATCCAGGCTCTCATACAAAAGCATTCCTAGGCTCACATGAGGCAGAGGCACACTAAGCCCTACAAACCCCAGTCCGGCTTCGATTAGGATAGCAGTGGCAAATAAAAGGAAGGCTTGCACGCGCAAAAGAGACCCCAAGGAGGGAAGAATGTGTTGTATAATAACCCTAGAGTCTGTATAGCCCAGAGCTCGGGCTGCTTCCACAAAGGGAGCTACTAAGAGCCGCTTCGTTTCCACCCGCACGAGACGAGCTAGTTCTATCCAGCTGGAGAGGCCGATCGCTAGGATAACAGTCAAGAGGCTTTTCCCGAAGGCAAACGAGAGTACGGCGGCCCATAAGAGCGACGGTACTACCCACAGCACTTGGGTCAAGGTTGCAAAAAGCTTATCCGCATAACCGCCGTAGTATCCGCTCAAGAGCCCCGATGCCGTTCCGATAGTGAGCCCGACGAGGGTAGCCAAGCCGGCCACAGCCATACTCATAACCCAACCACGCAAAAGGCGAGTAAAGATGTGACGCCCTAAAGGATCCGTACCTAAAGGCACTTTGGGAAAAGTAGGCTCCATGAGAGGCGCTTCTGCATCTAGAGGCAAGGAATAAGCCATACCCGCTAGTATCAGCCACAGGCCCAGCCCTAGAAGAATATAACGCAAGTGGAGGTGGTGGGAATCGAACCCACGTCCAGTCAAGGATATCTGGTAAGGCCCTACATGCTTAGCCGCTGAGGCTATTCGAAACGGAGGTGGCAGCGGCCACACCTATCCGTTTCTAGGCTCCTTGTCAGTCCGCCAATAGGGGAGCCGCCTACGGACGCAAGCCTGATTTTCCCACGGGTATTGGAGCCGCCTCAGGCAAGGCTTCCCCAGACCCGGCTACCTAAAAACTCTTAGGCAGCGAGCGCGTACGAAGTGTTGGCACTTCTTTTTTTACCGATCTTTTGAGAGGAGACCGGCCCACCTCGCATGCGCCTTACCCATTCTCCTTGCTGTCAAGTCCAATCACCCCCAGTTGGGCAAATCTACAAAAAAGGTGCCATCTTCCCTAAGATACGAAGGCGGACGCTCCTCATGAGGAGCGTCCGCCAGAATGGCAGGTGTCCTGCTTTAGTTGAGGGTAATGTTGACGGGGGCGTTGTTATCTATTTGCACCGAAGCGACCCGGTCACACGCTTGATTATTGTAAGGGTCATAATTGAGTATGATGGTATGATTTTGTGTATTGTGCTGAATGATGCCCTTGACTGGGTGGCGGAAAATACAGCTACCTACGATCTTGAGAGAGTCCGTGACCTGTGTGCTAAAAGCCGTGCCGCGCCGATTAGTGCCTTGAGAGGTGCCCCCGATGAACCAAATGTCATCCCAACGCATCCAGGTGTTTTGGCCTTGGGTCTGGCGGTAAACGCGTATGGCACTCCAGGTCGTAGTGCCGTTAGGGGTTGTGACCGTGTGCTGTTGAACCGTGTCCCGCAAGATACGCTCGCCGTTAGCATTGAGCCCTTCATGAACTAAAATCTTGACGACATCATGGCGATTGTCATTCACATAAAAGCTATCCGTGGTGATATAAGCGCGGGAGGGGGCGAGTGGCCAGCGAGCGCCAGAGAAAGTGACATAAATCTTCCCACGGCGATATACGCCATCGCGACAGAGGCAGTTTGTGGAGCCAAAGTTGATAGTAAGGCGTCGCTGAGTACTGTCGTAGCTAACCTGCGCACAAGGCGGCAAATA
This sequence comes from uncultured Sphingobacterium sp., assembly GCA_964489015.1. Taxonomy (GTDB): domain Bacteria; phylum Bacteroidota; class Bacteroidia; order SpSt-205; family SpSt-205; genus JAPYWM01. Next base: position 34,362 of record CAZAXD010000008.1, read on the forward strand.
GGTTGAGTCTGTACCTGCCACGCGGCGACTACCATCGGATTCGCCTTGGTTGTCCACAGCATCGCTGATGAAATTTGACTCAGCCTCTGTGCGGGACTGGTCCTCCGCCGTTTCTCGCATGGGGGTCAGGTCTAAAGGATTTTCCTTTTTGCGACAGGCAGTCTGCAGGGACAAAGCCCCTAACATAACGACTAAGCTTAAGCCGAGCTTCAGCCAGTTGAATTGGGTTTTCATACTGAGGTAATAAGTAGTGTGAAGTGGAAAACTGGTTTAAGAATCGCTTAGGACTGATTTTTTCGTAAAAGCGCAGAGACTTCTTTAGCCAAACCTGTGACTTCGACGGGGAGGATCCACTTAGTGGAATTGGAGGCGCCTAGGTTTTTGAGGGTATCCAGGTACTGCAGGAGAAGGGTGTTTTGGTCTATTTGCTTAGCAGCGGCGGTGATGCGTTCTAACGCGAGGGCGAAACCTTCGGCAGCGACGCGCTGGGCTTCACGCTGGGCTTCGGCTTGCAAGATAGCCGCCTGCTTTTGGGCTTCCGCTTGTAAGATTCGAGCCATCTTTTCGCCCTCGGCTCGCAGGATATCGGCTTGTTTGGTCCCCTCGGCTTCCGTCACCATGGCCCGACGGTTGCGTTCCGCAGCCATTTGCTTAGTCATAGACTCTTGGACCTCAGCAGGGGGCAGAATCTCCTTAATCTCCACGGCGTTGACCTTGACACCCCAGCGATGGGTTACCTCATCGAGCTTGACGCGGAGTTTTTGATTGATCTCGTCCCGCTTAGATAAAACATCATCCAGCGCAATATCCCCGATGACTGCGCGCAACGTAGTCGTGGCTAACCCTTCCGTGGCTTGCAACACATTTTGCACATTCACGACAGAGGTCAGCGGATCGATGACCTGCAAGTAGATGAGGAAGTCGATAGAAATGGGTGCATTGTCTTTGGTGATACAGGTCTGCTTGGGGATCTCCATGAGCCGCTCCCGTAAATCTACCCGGATCGGAGAGTCGATAATTGGAATGACAACCACCAAGCCGGGGCCCTTAGCCCGGGGTAGCGCTCGACCTAACCGCAGAATAACTAAACGTTGGTATTCAGGTAGTACCTTTAGGCTGCTGAGCAGAAATAAAACCGCTACACCGATGAGTATGAGTATAAGTGTTGACATAGCTTTGCGAAGGTATGGGTATTTCTACAAAGGAAAAAGCTGAGTGTATCTTGGCAATATTGGAGAAGCGCTATGGTGCGGCTACGACGGAGCTGCACTATCGTAATCCATACGAACTGACGGTAGCTGTGGTTCTGTCTGCGCAGTGCACGGATGTTCGGGTTAATCAAACGACACCGGCCTTTTTTGAACGATTTCCAAACTTTGAGAGCTTGGCTGCGGCCTCCCCGGTAGAGGTTTTGTCCTATATCCGTTCGATTTCGTATCCCAATAGCAAGGCCCAAAGGCTAGTCCAGCTTGCCCAGCAGGTCGTCTCTGCGTACGGGGGCAAGCTTCCCCAGGATCCGGCTCTTTTGGTGCAGCTACCTGGGATAGGGCGTAAAAGTGCGAATGTGATTAGTTCTATTCTTTTTGGGGCGGAAGTGATTGCGGTCGATACACATGTTTTTCGAGTAGCCCGTCGCTTAGGATTAGCTAAAGGAGACACACCGGAAAAGGTCGAGCGAGAGCTTACGGCTATTATTCCGTCGGCTTACCTAGGGCGAGCGCATCACTGGCTTATTTTATTTGGGCGATACCATTGTACCGCTCGTAAGCCCCAGTGTTCTAGCTGTCCTTTCACGGCGTGGTGTGAATGGTATGCAGCGCACCAAACGGCTACAGCGTAAGATGGGGACGATAGTTCTGCTAAGCGGAGGACAAGATTCGGCGACGGCGGCGTGCTGGATGCAGAAGCATCTCGCCCCTCCGTATACCGCATTGAGCTTTCGGTATGGCCAGCGCCATGAAGTGGAGTTGGTCTGTGCAGCGGAAGTAGCGGAGGCCCTCGGCATACCGCATGAGGTGCTCGATATAGGGGACTTATGGACTCGTTTGGCTGTAGCATCTGCCCTTACGCAGGATCTGCCGATAACAGAGGGACCTCATGGGCTTCCGACGACGTTCGTTCCGGGGCGAAACCTCATTTTTTTGACATTAGCGGCGATATGGGGTTATTCCCGCGAGTTTCATGATATCGTGATTGGCGTTAGCCAGGTGGATTATAGCGGCTATCCGGACTGCCGCGGCGGGTTTATAGCGGTGGCCCAGGAGGCCATCAGTCGGGCCTTCGATAAGGCGGTTCGGATTCATGCGCCGTTTTTAGAGTGGGATAAGGCTCGATTGTGGCGGTATGCGGCGGATGTGGGCATTTTGCCTCTGATTGTACAGCATACGCATACGTGCTACAGAGGGGTGCGGGATGTTATGTATGCGTGGGGCTATGGCTGCGGCGCATGTCCTGCTTGTCGCCTACGCCAGGAAGGGTACCAGCGAGCTTTTTCGACGAAGATGGGCACAGATTCCTAATTTTGCCTACCATGACGCCAGAAGTCCAAAGCCTCCTAAAGGAGACCGAAAAGCATATGCAACAAAGCGTGATGCATTATGATGAGCTGCTAGGAAAGATTCGCGCGGGGAAAGCTTCCCCTGCGCTGCTAGACCCGATTCGGGTGGATTATTATGGGGCGCCGACGCCGCTTAAGCATGTGGCTACGATAGCTGTAGCCGATACTCGCACGCTGCTAATACAGCCTTTTGAGCCCAAAATGGCCAAAGCCATTGAAAAAGCCATTGCCGAAGCCAATCTAGGCTTGCAATCCGCTACAGACGGCCCGCAAGTGCGGGTAATCTTCCCGCCTTTGACAGAAGAGCGTCGCAAGTTGCTAGTCAAGCAAGTGCGCGATATTGCGGAAGAGGGGCGCGTAGCGATACGGAATATCCGCCGCGATACGCTCGAAGAGCTTCGCAAACTCGGCAAAAAGGGTACGCCTGAAGATATCATTCGAAAAGCGCAAGATGAGCTTCAGAAGCTGACTGAAAAGTATATTGCCCAGGTCGATCGGCTAGCTGAAGCCAAGGAATCTGAGCTAATGACTGTCTGATGGCTCGCGTTTTAGTGGTTGACGACGATCCCGCGATTCGGCAGACGCTAGCCGATGTGCTTTCTTATGACGATCATGTAGTCGAGGTCGCCCGGGATGGCCTCGAAGCGCAGCGACTCATTCAGCAGGTGGAATTTGATATTGTCTTGTGCGACCTTCGCATGCCGGGTAAGGATGGCATGGAGCTGCTGGAATGGGCTAAGCAAGTGCGGCCGGACCTGCAGTTTATCATATTATCCGGGCACGCTACGATCGAGACGGCGGTAGAAGCGACTAAGAAGGGCGCTTTTGACTTTCTGGAAAAGCCCCTGGACTTGCCGCGATTAGATATTTTGATTCGGAACGCTACAGAGCGTCGCCAGCTTCTACACGAAAACAAGGTCTTATCGCGGTGTGTGCTCAAGGTACGAGACATTTTAGGCGAATCGCCAGCGATTCAGCGCGTACGGGACATAATCGAACGGGTGGCGCCACTGGAGAGTCGTGTGTTGATTATGGGGCCGAGTGGTAGCGGAAAAGAGCTCGTCGCCCGCTGGATCCACCACAAAAGTCCTCGATCCAAGGGGCCCTTTGTGGATGTCAACTGCGCTGCCATTCCCGGTGAGCTCATCGAAAGCGAGCTTTTCGGCCATGAGAAAGGTGCCTTTACGCATGCAGTGCGTCAGCACATTGGTCGCTTTGAAGAGGCGAATGGGGGTACGCTCTTTCTGGATGAGATCGGGGATATGCCCTTAATGGCCCAGAGCAAGGTTCTCCGGGTTATCGAAGGGGGCAAGATCCGCCGAGTAGGCGGCGAAAAGGACATTAGCGTAAACGTTCGGCTCATCGCCGCAACTAATAAAAACCTTCCAGCCGAAATCGAAGCTGGTCGATTTCGAGAAGATTTATACCACCGCCTGAGCGTTATTGTGATATATGTTCCGCCTTTGCGGGAGCGGATCGAGGACATTCCTTTTTTAGCGCAGGCCTTTTTAGAAGAGCTTCTGTTAGAGTATAACCTGCCGCCTAAGCAATTTACGAAAGGGGCGTTAGACCTTTTGCAGCGCTTACCTTGGCCTGGCAATGTGCGGGAGCTACGCAACGCCGTGGAGCGGCTAATCATTTTCTCAGAGCGCGAGATCACGGCCGAGGACGTACGTACTTATCTTATCCCCAAAGACGCCCCGAAAGATGACATGGGCCTTGGCAGTCTTATAGAAGTCTCAAGTCCCGAGCACTTCTTGGAGGAGATGGAACGTCGCTATTTTCTGCATCACTTGCAGAAGCATCAGTTTAATATCACGCAGACGGCGGAAGCGCTTCAGATGCAACGTACCCATCTACACGCTCGGATGCGGCGGTTAGGTATTCGGAGGGAGGATTTTGTGTAACTTTCTGGGCATGCGGGAAGTCTACATATATGATGCCGTTCGGACCCCGCGCGGTCGCGGTAAAAGGGAGGGTCGCCTGCATGCTGCGCGGCCGGTGGACCTGGTGGTGCAGCTTATTCGCGCTGTATTAGAGCGAAACCCAGCTTTGCCCCACGCTGTTATCGAAGATTTGATTTTGGGGTGTGTCACGCAGATCAAGGAACAGGGGTCCAACCTAGCCAAGGTCGCAGCCCAAGCCAGCGGTCTGCCAGAGACTGTAGCAGGCATGACGATAAACCGCTTCTGCGCTTCAGGCTTAGAGGCTGTGAACCAAGCTGCGGCGTATCTCCGAGCAGGAATAGGCGTAGCCTTCTTAGCTGGTGGAGTAGAGTCGATGAGCCGGGTTCCCATGGGCTCGGATGGCGGGGCTTGGTACCTGGACCCGCAGATTGCCTTTGAGGGACACTATATCCCGCAAGGGATTTCGGCGGACCTTATTGCTACGAAATTTGGCTATACGCGAGAGGCATTAGATGCCTTTGCGGTGCGCTCTCATCAGCAGGCGGCCCATGCTACGCAGGCTGGTTATTTTCAGAAGAGCCTTATCCCTATCCGCAATGAGATTGGGGAGGTTGTCTTAGATCGAGACGAAAACATCCGGTCAGACACCTCGCTGGAGAAGTTAGCTACGCTAGAGCCCTCTTTTGCCTTTATTGGTCAAGAAGGGGGCTTTGATGCGGTTGCTTTGCAGAAATATCCTGAGCTAGAGCGCCTAGTGCACGTTCATCATGCGGGAAACTCTTCGGCAATCGTAGATGGGGCGGCGCTGGTGCTTCTCGGTACAGAGGAGCTAGCTAAGCGGTATGGCCTGCGCCCTCGGGCCCGGGTGGTAAGCTGGGCGGTCACGGGCAGTGAGCCTACGATTATGCTACTAGGGCCAGCGCCCGCTAGTCGAAAGGCCCTTGGACGGGCCGGGCTCCGGTCCGAAGACATAGACCTCTACGAGGTCAACGAAGCCTTTGCAGTCGTGCCGCTACATTTTATGCGTGAGATGCAGGTGTCTCTGGATCGGGTGAACGTCAATGGCGGCGCGATCGCCATGGGGCACCCCTTGGGGGCGACAGGCGCTATCTTGATAGGCACTTTGCTAGACGAACTCGAACGGCGGGCACAGCGGTACGGTCTGGCAACCCTCTGCGTAGGTGGCGGGATGGGGATTGCTACGATTATTGAGCGTGTCTGATAGTCCTTTTATTCGGAAGTGCTGCGACTTTCTTACCTTTGCACAAATGGGATTACCTATGCAAACTAAAACATGGATAAAGACCGGATTGGCCGTAGTCATTTTGGCTGCTTGCGGTCCTAAGGACCTTATTAATAAGACGAAATACGGCGGGAAGACCTATAAAAATACTTGTGCCACCTTCCAAAAAGAAGTGCAATCTACCTTAGACGCTAACAATGACCCTACGACGCTGCGAGTAGCCGAATATGACAATAGCCAATTTGATCCGCTCTTCATTGAGCCAGGCCAGTTTATCCAGGCGAATGATACCCTGTATTTTCGCTTAGCGAATGACTTAGAATACCCCAAATATCTGCAAAAAGGGGTTGCTATTATTGTGCGGGTGGACTATGCGGTGCCGCAGGGCCTGGCCAATATGGAAACCGATCAGCAAGGCACCGTCGGGGAGCTACTCATTACCGAAGCCTATTATAAAGCAAATAGTCAGCCGTTTTTTGTCTACAAGGTGCCGTTGGGCGGTAAGAAGCTAGACGGCAAGCAGGTCGCCGTTTTCTTTTCAGTCGTGAAGCTGGATAAAAATGGCCGCATTGCTAAGGTTTATTGTGACTCCCGCAATAAGCCCTTTGGTCCTTCCAATCCGGCCTGCTGTACGGCGCAGCCTTGGGCTCAGGTCCGTACAGGCATCAAGGCGGCTTTGCCTGACCTGCCGATCCGGGATGAGCAGTATCGGTATCAAGGCTTTGAGGGAACCCTTGACCTGATTTTCCCTATCATGTCCACCAAGTTCGAACAGAAAGAGCTGGTGGATGCGATTATGCAGTATGTCATGAAGTATGAGCAGATGGGATATCAGGTGCAGGCGATTCAGATCGATGGCTACGCTTCCCCCGATGGACGGCTGGAGCTCAATCAAGGGTTATCCCAGCGACGCATGGAGGCCGTCGCCGCTGATGTGCAAAAGAATTTCGTCGAGAAGATAGGGCGCGATATCCCTGTACAAGGGGCTGGCAAAGGCGAAGACTGGCAGCGGTTTGAGATCTTAGTCAAGACAGCTGACTTTACAGAAGAGGAACGGGCGGAGATTTTGCGCATCACAAGTCAGCCTGTGCATGAAGATGAGCGTGAGAAACAACTTCGTCGGCTAAGCTACTGGCCTAAGATTCGGGAGAAGGTGTTACCCTTCTGTCGGCACACGCTGGTCACCTTCACCTTTGCGTATGTGCCGGACAAGATGTACGTAGAGCGCTACTCAGCCCCCTTACCGCTTTTGGCGCCAGAGCTTTATAACGTAGCAACCAAGACCTTTATTATTAGTCGTTTTCGCCCTGGCGTGGATGCCCGGCGAAACCTGAGCATTCTCGGTACGCTAATTGATGCGAATGGCAATCGCACCGCCAACCTGCTTGCCATGCGCTCAACCTATCACTTCGCCCTTAATGACCTCAAGAGTGCCATTCGCGACATAGAAGCCGCCGCTAGCCTCGACCAAAGCAATCCGGCTTATAGTATCGCTGCCTTGGCTTATCGGACCCAGGGCATTAGCGAAGTCTCCCGAGAGGAGGCCGTTCAAATGCTGGAAAGATATAATGACTTGATCGCCCGTACCCCTAATGACCGGTCGCTTTACATCAACCGAGCTATCGTCATGGATCATATTGGGTGGCTCAGTGGCGCTATTGCGGATAATACCAAGGTCGTATCCGAAGATGGTCGGCTCGCCATTGCGTATAATAACCGCGGGGTATCGTATCTCAAGGCGCTACGACTCCTTGAAGCCGAAGCCGATTTTCAGCAGGCTCTGTCCCTGGATCCTAACCTGGCCGAAGCCCACTACAACCTTGCCCTTCTCTATGCTTATAAGGGCTATCCCGATAAGGCAGCCCAGCGCTTTGAGCAGGCAGTGGCTCTGCAGCCGGCTTACCAGAGTGAGCTAGGAAGCAACCCGGTCTTTCGGGTAGTGCGGGATCATCCGCGGTTTGGACGCTTCTCGAGTCAATAATCATCCCCTACTGCTATTCTGTTTAGCTAAGCATGGCTGTCCAAGACTCTCTCGCTAATCAAGTAGAAGCCCGCTTCTGGCCCCGTCACCAAAAGGCGCTTTATAAGCGCCTCGAGGACAAACATACCCTCGTGGAAGTGGATGAGAGCGACCCTCTCTCGACCCGGGTCATCCTAAACATGGGGCCTCAACATCCAGCCACCCATGGGGTACTGCGGGCCGTACTCATGCTGGATGGGGAGCGCATCGTCAAGTCCGTCCTAGACATTGGGTATCTCCATCGCGGCATCGAAAAGATCGCTGAGTACAAGACCCCCTTGGAATTCATGCCGTACACCGACCGCATGGATTACCTCTCCCCGTACTCTAATAACGTAGCTTGGTGCCTAGCTGTCGAAAAGCTCCTGGGCATTGAAGCCCCGCTGCGAGCTCAGTACATCCGAACCATAGCTTGTGAGCTAGCTCGCATTTCCTCCCATCTACTCTGGCTGGGAACGATGGTCATGGATGCGGGCGCTGTCTCCATGTTTCTGTGGACCTTCCGCGAGCGGGAGAAAATCTACAGCATCTTTGATAAGCTAGCGGGCGTGCGCTTTACCGTAAGCCATTGTCGAATCGGCGGTGTACAGTACGACATCACCGATGAGACGCTCAGCATGATTCGCAGCTTTATCAAGAATTTTTACAAGGAACTGAGAGACTGGCGGGGCTTGCTAGATAAAAATCCGATATTCCTCAGCCGCGTAGAAGGAATCGGCGTTATATCGCGAGAAGAAGCCATTGCTTACGGGTTTACGGGGCCTAACCTTCGTGCCAGCGGCGTCGCTTATGATATTCGGATGGTGGAACCGTACCTTGTGTACTCGGAGGTGGACTTTGCGGTGCCGGTGCGAACTGAGGGCGACATGCTAGCCCGCTATCACGTGCGAATGGCCGAAATGGAACAAAGTGCCCGCATCATTGAGCAGCTGCTGCCTAAGCTCCCCAAGGGGCCGGTCAACCTCGACAATGCCAAGTATGCGTATCCCTCCAAAGATGAGGTATATTTCTCCATGGAGGGCATGATACACGACTTTATGATGACCGACACAGGCCCACGAGCGCCAGCCCATGCAGAAGTGTATCACGCCATTGAGGCCCCTAAAGGCGAACTCGGCTTCTACATCTACTCGGATGGCACAGGCATTCCGTGGCGCGTCAAAATCAAGTCGCCCTCTTTTGCCAATATCCAGGTTCTGGAGAAACTCCTGGAAGGGGCCATGGTGTCCGACGCCGTGCTCTTGATAGGGTCTGTGGACCCAGTTTTAGGGGAGGCTGACAAATAATGTGCGGCCTTGCGGGGTACTATGTATGGGGTTCGGCTAAGCGCCCCGACCTAAGTCTCGCTACGTCTCTTCTGCGGCATCGAGGGCCCGATGCTAGTCACACCTGGCAGAGTGCGGCGGGGAGCGTGGGATTGGCCCATACTCGGCTAAGCATCATTGATCTATCCGAGGCCGCCAATCAGCCTTTTCACTTAGCAGATGTGCACCTTGTCTACAACGGAGAAGTTTATAACTTTCGGGAGCTAGCGCAGGCGGGAGGGTATCCTTTGCGCACGCACAGTGACACTGAAGTGCTGGCTTGGGCTTACAAAGCGCTTGGAGAAGCAGCGCTTCCCCAGCTAAACGGCATGTTCGCTTTTGCCCTGTACGATGATGGGCGGGCGCAGGTTCTCTTGGCGCGAGACCCATTTGGCATCAAGCCCTTGTATGTGGCGCAGCGGCCGGAAGGGGTTTACTTTGCTTCTGAGCTCAAGGTCCTCAAAGCGTGGCTGCCAGACCTCACGCTAGCCCCCGCTGCTTTGTGGTGGTACTTACACCTGGGGTTTATCCCGTCGCCCTGGACGCTGTACGAAGGCGTTTATAAGGTTCAGCCTGGAGAGGTGTGGACTATTCAGCCTAAAGCCGTTCAGCGTCGATTTTATTACGACCGTCTTAGCTTGTGGACCCAGGTCCCCATTTCGCCCCGAGAAGCGGAGGACGCAGTCGAGGCGACGCTTGCGGAAGCCATCCGGGCTCACCTAGTGAGTGATGTGCCAGTCGGACTATTTCTCAGTGGAGGGACAGACTCGTCCTTGGTGGCGGCTCTGGTACGGACGCTAGGCCAGACGCTCAGGGCCTTTGCTATTGGGTTTCGGGAGTCTGCTTATAACGAATTGCCCTATGCGCAGGCTGTGGCTCAGGCTTTAGACCTACCTTTCACGGGTGTGATCTTGTCTCAGGCAGAAGCGCTGCCGCTGCTGATACGTATGGGCGAGTGGTACGACGAGCCCTTTGGAGATGTCTCTGCAGTGCCGACCTACTTAGTCTCTCAAATCGCTTCCGAGCAGGTAGAGGTCGTTTTAGCGGGCGATGGGGGGGATGAGCTTTTTGGAGGCTATCGCCGCTATGTCATGGCGCCCTGGGTGGGAAGAGGGTTTATGGGGGGGCGGGTTATTGAGCATATGGCGGATTGGCTCCCGTCTGCGAAGGCCCGACGGGCTCTGCGTCTGCTAGGGGAGCGGGCCGATTCGCCCGTTTTACACCTTTTTGCGCAGGATCAAAATACCTTTAGCGCGGGTGAGCTAATGCGGCTTCTGCCTGAGGTCCAGCCCCCGGCTTTGCCCTTTATGGACCGACTACCCACGGAAGCGCCTACTCGACAGGCGGCCTGGGAATTTCTGTACTACTTGCCAGATGACCTGCTCACTAAGGTAGATCGGGCCTCTATGCAGCATAGCTTAGAGGTAAGGGTTCCCCTTTTGGACAAGCGCTTTGTGGAGCTAGCCTGGCGTTTGCCGTGGGCCCTAAAGCGGCCAGGCAAGCATCGTCCGCCCCAGTACAAGCCCCTTTTGCGTCGGCTTTTGGCCAAGTATGTACCGGCTCCGCTAGTGACGCGGCGTAAGTGGGGTTTTACGATACCCTTGGCGCAGTGGATGGAGCAGGGGGACCTGGCAGAATGGGCTGCCGAGATGGGGCATCCCGACCGATTAGCCCAGCGGTGGGGTATTCCTAAAGAGGGCATTAGCCGTCTCTGGCAGCGCTTCCGAAAGGGCCAACGAGAGCTAGCAGCGCGCCTGTGGTTGCTAGTGCAGCTCGGGGCGTTGAAGTAGGGCTGTCGCCGCTTCGACTACCTGTAGAGGTAAAATACGGGCTAGACACAGGCAACTGCGTCTAGGCGCTGTGCAGCGGGTACAGACCTTGTCGGCAGCCAGGACCCGGCTATGTGGAGAGAGAGGTTGCCAGCGCCAGGGACCCATTGCGGCTGTTGCTGGGAAGAGGCTTACGGTTGGTCGGTCCAGTGCCGCCGCTAGATGCAGCGGGCCTGTACTGCCACCAATGAAAAGGTCGAGCCTCGCTAACAAGGCCAGCAGTTCTGGTAAGGTTAGCTGACCGCTTGTATCAGTGAATGAGGCAGCGGGAAGGTCTTTCGTGACCTGGTCGATGAGAGACTTTTCGGCAGACGTACCCGTAAAGAGAAAATGGACCTCTGGAAATCGGCGTGTGAGCATAGCGAGCAGAGTTGTCCAGCTAGAGAGGGGCCAACGTGGTGCGCCGCCTAGCCCACCTAGATGCAGTCCAATCCGAAAGGCGGTTTGCGATAACCGAGCCCCGAGAGACGGGGGTAAGAGCGCGCTGGGCTGCAGCCGAGCCCGGTAGCTCAGGAGCTCTTGCCAGGTGAGCCCCTGCACGGCCTCCTTGAGCGGGGCAGGTAAGAGCGGCGCTAAGAGTTGTAGATTAAGATAGGCCTCGTGTTGAAAGCGTCCTTTGCGGGAAAGGGTGGGGCGGTGATTGCACAAAGCGAGATGGTACCAGCGTCGGCTCGTACCAATGCGGTGAGGTACCCGGGCTCTGAAAGCTGCCCAGGCAATCGCTGGGCGAGGAAACACATGAAAAATGGCGGATACATCCCCTAGGTCCGGCTGCTCCTCCCAAATGACCCCTGTTATAGGCGTTTCGTGGGCGGCTAGGATAGGAGCTGTATAGTAACTCACCAGGAAGCGCACTTCGACGTCAGGCAGGTGACGCTGGATAAATCTGGCCATGGGAAGAGTTAGGACCAAATCGCCGATTCTATCGGTTCGACTCAAAAGCCAGACCGGCTGTTTGGACATCCCCCCAAATGTAGCTTGCATAACCTAGATGGGCCGTGTAAGCTTGCATGGCTTGGGTGTAACCATGATAGAAGTAGACCTTTTCGGCTCCCGTGTGCCTAATACTCTCGGTAAGCTGATAAAAATCCACGTGATCGGATAAGATGAACGGTCGGCGGTTGGGTTGTCGGCGCTTAGAGAGCATAAACCAGCCGGACGCTTCGCCCTCCTCATACGGCGTAAAGGGGATGAGCCAGTCGGGCTTCGCCGCTTTAGGGGTGAGGACCAGTGCCTGCGGCAAGGGGCGGCCTGTACCGCGCCAGGTTAGCCATTTTCCTAGAGCTACGCCCTGCGCTTCGTAAACGGCGTTGAGCTTAGCGATAGAAGGATGAACGTAGCGAGGCCCGAGCTCAGGTAAGCTTGCTAGCAAACGTTGGGCTTTGCCGAGGCTGTAGGCATACAGGACGGCCGTGACCCCTCGTCTTTGGCAATCCTGCCACCAATGGGCGATTTGGGCGATGATCGCTTCCGTCGGCGGCCATCGAAAGATAGGTAAACCGAAGGTGCATTCTGACAGGAATACATGAGCGCGCACGGGCTCCCAGGCCTGTGTAGTGGGATCAGGTGCGTGTTTGTAATCCCCGCTAACGAGCCAGACCTCGCCTTTTCGCTCAAGACGCACTTGGGCAGAGCCTTGAATGTGACCGGCTGGATGGAAGCTAAGTCTGATACCGTTTATGAGGCGGTCGGTATGCCAGGGGAGCGTTTCTACGGATGCGTGGCGGCCTAAGCGTGCGTCTAGTAGGGGCTTAGTCGCCGGGGTACAGAGATAATAGCCACATCCACTTCGGGCATGGTCTGCGTGGGCATGGGTGATCACGGCCCGTGGGACCCGCTGATGGGGATCAATGTAAAAGTCTCCTTCTGGGCAGTAAATCCCAGCTGGAGTAGGCACTAAGAGCGCCATGCTGGCGGTAGCGGCTTTGCAAAAAACGGCATATCGTATACAAACGTGTGAAATTCACCTCGTTCGCCGCAAGGGTCGACTCCTGGAGGTAGGGCAGCGATAAAGGCCTCATCATAGGGGCGGCCTACGAGCCTTGGGTCCAAAACGCTAGCGTCGACAGAGGTCACTACCGCTCTGATCCCTTTTTGCAAGATCGTTTGAGCCAGAGCATAGCTATGGACAGGCTCTTCTAACCACAATGGAAATAAAGGCGTTAGGCCGGCTTTTTCTACTACGGCTGTCCGATAAGCCCGAATATCAGATAGATGCAAGTCGCCAAACGCTACGTGGGTTACCCCTTGCTGCTTGGCTTGCTTGAGGAGCTCTAAAACTAAGCTCTCGTAGAGGGCATTGGAGGATAGAAAAGGCATGGGTAAGTGCCATAGCGAGGTGCTCAGGGCTGAGGCCTGCGCCCGTACCTGGGAGATAGGCACCTCGTGAAAGGGAACGATACCATCTGGTCGGGTGGTCGTGACTAAAGCGTGAATGGTGTACCCTAGCTCCTGCAGTTTCAGGTAACACGCTGCGCTGTCCTTGCCAGAGCTCCAGAATACGATAGCCCTCATAGGGCTGCGACTTGACTAGAGACTGAGTGGTTTTGTAAAATAGCTCTTTCAGTGGCTTGGGCTGATAGGATGACCCCCGGGACGCCAGCACCGGGATGTGTGCTCGTACCGACTAGATACAGACCTTCAAGCCAGAGGCTCTTATTATGAGGTCGGAGATTGGCGGTTTGGCTTAGTCTCGGCTCTACGCCCCAGGGTGAACCCTCACTGCAGTTTCGATCTTTCGCAAAATCAACCGGGGTATAGAGTCGCTTAGCTACGATGTGCTTCTGAAGGTCTGGTAGGAGGCGGTCCTGGAGATGATTTAGTATCTTTTGAGCATACGGCTCAGCTGTAAGGCCCCAGTCAATAGGAGCGCGAAGATTGGGTACAGGCGAAAGTAAATACAGGCTCTCGCCGTCAGGTGGTGCCATAGCCGCTTCCGTGCGAGTAGGCGTGTGTAGGTATAGCGAAAAGTCGTCGGGTAGGCTTCGTGCCCGAAATATATCCCGAACAAGCCCTCGATACCTCGGTCCTAAAACGATAGTATGGTGGGGTAGAAGGCCTGGATACTGTTTGCTAAGGCCCAAGTAAATTAGAAAAGCACTCATGCTGTAGGTATGTCGCTTTACCAATAAGGGCGCGACAGACGGCAAATCGGCCTTGTCTACAAGCTGGAGATAAGTGTGGCGATAATCGGCATTAGAAACGACGATATCAGCAGGTAAAAAACCCTGTGTCGTCTCTACCCCTGTAACGCGCCGCTGCTGGGTCACGATCCGCCGTGCTTCTGTACTTAGATAAAGCGTACCACCGATATCTTGAAAAAGCCGGGCCAGGGCCCGAGCCAAAGCCTGCACACCACCGTACACATACCAAACACCGCCCTCCTTTTCCAGGTAGGGAATCATCTGATACACAGCCGGGGCTCGAAAGGGATTGCCCCCAATAAAAAGTGGATGAAAGGAGAAAGTAAAGCGTATCCTTGGATCCCGAAAATAAGCGGCCGCTAACGCATACGCAGAGGATAAAGCCCGAAGCTTAAGCGCTTTGGGTAAGAACGTTCGGAAAGTAGCCCAATCAAAAGGTTGCGCGCCCAGCCCTTCTCGAATCACCGACTCATAAAAAGCCTTGGCATGCGCCATGAAGCGAGGATAGGCTAAGGCGTCCTTGGGATTGAGCTGGGCTAAGGCAGCCTCCATGGCGTCGTGATTGCCCGTGTAATCAAGGTAGCTGCCGTCCCAGAAGTATATCCGATAAAAAGGGTCTAGTCGCGCTAAGCGGAAGTACGATTCGGGGGAGCGGCCTGCTAGCACAAAAAGTGCCTCCACGAGGTCCGGCGCCGTCAGCAAAGAAGGTCCCATGTCAAATCGGAACCCCGCAAGGTCTAAAGGCTGAGCTTGCCCACCGGGATGCGGCTGCTTGTCAACGATAGTGACGGCGTAACCTCTTGCTTGCAGACGTATGCCCAGCGCTAAGCCGCCAAATCCGCTTCCGATTATAACGACGCGGGGGTGTCTCATCTCCTCAAAGCTTGTGTGGCTAAACGCACCGCGATCTGACCAGACAAAATCGCCAGAGGAACGCCGCCACCAGGATGCACGGTGCCGCTGGCATAGTAAAGTCCCTTGAGAAGCGGGTCCCGATTGGCTGGTCGCAGAAAGCTACCTACTAGGCCATGGGGGGCTTGACCGTACAGGCTTCCATCGGTTGCATAGTGTAACGACTCCCAGGTGGCGGGGGTAAGGACCGCTTCCTCCTCGATAAGGGCCTCTGAAAAATCAGGCCAGGCTGCTCGGATACGCTGTATAGCCGCCTGGCGCAGCGCCTGGGTATCCGATTGCTGCCATGCGTGGCCTATTGCGGGTACATTCAACATGACAAACCAGTTTTCGCGGTGATGGGGGGCATCAAACGGGTTGGTTCGGCTACTAATACAAACGTAAACGGTGGGGTTCTCGGGCATCTGTCTCGCAGCTAGCCGACGAAACTCCTCCGCATAATCCTCGCTAAATAGGATGTTGTGATGACTAAAAGGCGATTGCGCAGCCACACCCCATAAAAACACTAAGCCAGACAAGCTGGTTTCGCGAGGTCGCACAGTGCGTCCGAGGAGGTGACGCTGGGCAAAAAACCAGTCCGTGGCGCCTATAATAGTAGGTGCTTCGAGAAAGCCCACGTTGGTTTCGACGCCTATTACCCGCCTCTGCTCGTGTCGAATAGCATAAGCTTCGGTCTGGGTAAGAATCTGCCCACCCGCCTTTTCAATAGCCGTACGAAACGCCTTGGCTAGCTCATAGAGACCACCTTCTAAGTCATAAACTGTATTGGCCGCCCAGGCAATAAGGTGATAAGTCGCTGGAAGCCGAAAAGGATCGCCCCCTACGAAGGTTGCATACCGATCGGCTATCCATACTAAATGAGGATGCTTTAGAAAAGCCTCGGCTGCCCGATGCATGGTTCGTAAGCTGTCCAAGCCAAAGAGATAGGGTAGGTGCTTCCAGAAGCGTTTGCTGCCCAGCAAAACGCCAAGGTCGTGGATGGGTAGCTCTAAAAAGACCGGCGCTGCCCGCTCGTAAAGCTTCTGGGCATACGCCATGAAATGCCGCCAAGGTAAGCCCAGCCCATACCTTGCTTGGATGAGAGCCTGTTGCTCAGCTAAGTCACTGGAGAGAGGCAGAGGAGCTGGCGTATCCGGAAAGTAATACGTCGTGGTGGGGTTTATGGGCTTCCAGATGAGCTGGACGGCTTGCGGTCCCAAGACGGCCTCGATATAAGGGCGCAGCGTCAAAATCGAAGGTCCAGCGTCAAACCGATACGGCCCCAGCCACTGCTCGTGTAGCTTGCCACCTACCTCCGCGTTTTTCTCTAGGAGGGTGACCTCGAAGCCTGCGCGGCACGCCCCTAGGGCCGCACTGAGTCCAGCCATGCCTCCGCCGATTACGACGAGCTTGGACATAGGCTCTTCAGTTTTTGCCAAAGAATGAGCGTAAGGAGCAGAAGGTCAAAAAGATAAATGAAATCCTCTACGGGAATCGTTCCCAAGCGCCACCCCAGGTAATACGGAGCATGATAGGATACAATCGGCACAGCTGTTAAGTAGCCATTGAGCAGGGCTTTACCCGGTAACACGGCTAGATAGGTGAGCCAAAAGCGAACCTGCCGCAGAAGCCGTGTCCTAAGGAGCCACAGGTCTAAAGCGGTGAGCCCTGCCAAAATGACTAAGGTTAGGAGGGTGTATTCAGGCATGATGCTTTTTATGTTGGTAAAATCCTACGACCTCCCATAGAAAAATGAAAATAAACCCTACGACGGGAAAAAACAGCCACTCTTCTAAAGGAAGGTGCCCGAAGAACACCCCTGTGGTGTGCGCTTCGGAGAAACTCCAATGGCCGCGTTGCGTCACCATAACGTCCCAAATCCAGAAGGGCACACTGTATAGAACCAGCGTAAGTACTAAGCGTCTAGGGCACTGCCAGATGGCCCTCCGGACATTAGGATGAAAGCTAAGTAAAAGAGGTCCGGTTAGAGAGAGAAGGAGTCCTAACAGGTAAGCGCTCATCGCCATACCAAGATTAGCCCCATGAGCCCACCTAGCAAGCTCAAGGGGGTAAGGCTGTCATGAAGCCCGCTCACACAAGCTAGTAGGAGAATTAGCGTTGTGAGGAGGATTCTGCTGATAGTTTCTCTCGCATATTGATAATAAAATTCTGTGATATCCGATTTTTTCTGGAAAAAAATGATAATATTGCCGCAATGGCACCCCATGCGAAGTAGTTTTGGGGCGGTATGGTGGGAGATTGCCAGCTCCAGTAATGCATGATTTCTGTGGCGAAAGGTTCTAGAAGGAGATCGATACTCATGGCCCCTACGGCTGTGTAAAGGGGCCGCAGCTTAGAGGGGGCTAGCACAGCGAAGCCGCCGACGATAGCGGCCCAAGCTAGGGCAATGCTGAGCGGGACGCCGGCTACTTGCGGCTGTAAGTAGGCGGTGTACTGATAGGTGCCGAAGGGCCAGCCGGTTGCTACGCCGACGGCTTCGATGGCGAGCCCTAATCCCACGCTAAGAGCTACCCAGCGCTGATTGGGACGGTTCTGGTAGGTGAGCACAAAAAGCCCCAAGAGCGCCCAGGTCGCTAGGTAAAGGCTATCGCTCCATAGACGCAAAGCCGGCCACGGTTGCCAAAGAATAAAGCCTATTGCTACGGGTGTCATGAGCAGAAAGGCTATTAGGGCGGTTCTGTACGGGCTAGGCCAGGAGGGCTGGCCAATCGGACTAAGACCTAGTAAGGCCTGTAGACCTAGGGCAAGCTTCTCGGCATAAGAGAGGGATAGCCGCTGATGCAGGTTAGCTGTAGGATTTAGGGCGATTTTGTCGAGGATGCCTTCATAAAGCCGGGCCATGAGGATCACTGTAGCCCGTATCAAGGAAGAGGGTAGTCGGGCAATGCCTTGCGCCCCTTCCTGATAAAAGGTTCGCGCGCGGCTGATCTCTGCGCGTATCAAGGCTACATAGGCAGCATCTGCCTGTCTCTGGGCTAAGGCTGCTTCGGTGTAGCCGTACCGCTCTAGCTCGGCCTGTGGAAGGTAAACACGGCCTCGAGCCCAATCCTCCCCCACATCTCGCAGGATATTCGTTAGCTGCATGGCGATACCGAGCTTTTCAGCGTAGGCTAGGCTCGTTTGATCTCTTAGACCAAAAACGTAGCACAACATATGCCCCACGACACCAGCTACGCGATAGCAGTATATACGTAGCGCTTCGAATGACGGATATCGGTTTTGGTTCAGGTCCATTTTTACCCCCTTGAGCAGTTCTAAAAAGGGCTCGGATGGAATCTGAAGTGCTTTTCGGGTGTCGACAAAAGCAGCAGCCCAAGGGTAATCTGCGGCCGATGGGTCTGTAATGAGGCGTTCTAGGGCATCAAGCTGGGCCATAATCTGTGTAGGTGGGGTATCTGGCGACTGGTCATCTACCAGGCTATCGACCGTTCGACAAAAGGCATAAATAGCATAAGCATGCCGACGTTGGGTAGGGGGTAAGAGCCAGGAGGCAAAATAGAAGGTTCGAGCGTAGGTGCGTGTGATGGCTCGGGCGGCGTTGTAAGCGTGGGCCAGCTCAGGACTCATCTTCGGCCCAGAGTTCGAGAAGCTTATTGCCTTTGGGCTCGCCAAAGACGGCTTTTTGCCAGGCTTCCTTGGCGCGGCGTAAGCTAGCCTGCCAATCGACGATAGGAGCCGGGTATCCTAGTCGGGCTCGACTAGCTGGGTCGGGAAAGTAAGCTTGTGTCGGGGGAAGGCTGGCGAGCTCAGGTACCCAGCGCTTAATGAAGGTCGCTTGCGGGTCATGAAGGCGAGCTTGGCGAATGGGATCAAACCACCGAAAGCCCCGCCCATCGGTCCCTACCCCAGCTTGATATAGCCAGTTGCCCCAGTTGCTGGCGGTGTCGTAATCGATCAGGTTGTACTCAAACCAGCTAGCGCCCCAGCGCCAATCCAAGAGGAGGTTCTTGCTGAGAAAGCTGGCCACGGTTTGCCGCGCTCGGTTGGAAGTCCAGCCGGTAGCCTGAAGTTCTCGCATCGCTGCATCGATAATAGGGTACCCTGTTTGGCCGGCACACCAGGCGGCAAATAGCGCTTCATCCTGCTGCCAGGGCATAGCTAGCTTCCGCAGCCCCCCTGCCCTAAAAAAGTGCTTTCCTTCTTTCAAGAGAAGCCAGCGAAAGTACTCGCGCCACAAAAGCTCAAAAAATAACCAGTAAGTCGATTCGTTGGCCCCATGCCGCTTTTCGGCTTTACGCAACTCGTCCTGTACGGTTCGGGGTGATAAACACCCCAAGGCGAGATAGGGCGAGAGTCGGCTGCTAAAAGTCTCTCCCTCAAAGGCGTTACGGGTCTGTTTGTATGTAAAGACAGGACCACTGAGATATGCTTGGAGCTGAGCCAGGGCGGCCGTTTCCCCACCACGCCAGCGATAGCCGGGACTAGGGGGCAGGTGGTCGAGACGGGCTTGGAATTGGTCTAGGCCAGATTCAACGGATTCGGGCCAGGGGGGGAGTGCCGAGGGGGCTGGCAAAGGGGCTTCTACGATGGCATGCCGCTCCACTAGCTGGCGAAACCGCGTAAAAAGCCAGGGTAGATTCTCGACAGCAAAAGGTAGCTGAGTTCGCTGATAGAGTTGGTTGCCTTCGACCAAGTGCAAAGCAATTCCTTCCGCAGCTAAAGCCGCTTGAATAGCAGCTTGGAGGCGCTGCTCCTCAGGAGCGTATTCTAGGTGGCTATATACGGCTGTGATTTGCTGCGCCCGTGCCCATTGGACGAGCACCTGGGGGAGGGAGCCCTCCAAAACGAATAACGGAGCCGGTGCCACGGCCCGGGCTAGATCCACTAGGCTCTCTACGAGGAAACGTTCCCGCAGCGGATGCATGCGCTGAGCTGTGCTTATCAGGGGTCTAAAGCTGTGCTTGCCCCATGCTGCGTGGGGTTCCCCCCAAACGTAAACAAAGGCCACCGCCTCGGGGTTTTGACGCAGGGCCTGGGTGAGGGCGGCGTGATCTCTTACGCGTAGGTCATTGAGTAGCCAGATAGCGAACCGCTTCACACAGCGGTAAACAAAATCCCCTTAGCGGTCATCCCGGGTGAAGCCGATCGTCTGATCATCTCGGAAGAGGTAAGTGCTCCCGCTCCCGTAGCGCAAGTAATGCTCCGTTTCCCCTGTCGCAGCGGCCCGAGCCCGTAAGAGAAATGCCCGCCAATTGCGGTTCTGGAGTTCGCCGAGCTTATTGGAGTGAAGCAGGGGATACTCG
Organism: uncultured Sphingobacterium sp.; assembly: GCA_964489015.1. GTDB lineage: Bacteria > Bacteroidota > Bacteroidia > SpSt-205 > SpSt-205 > JAPYWM01. The sequence continues at coordinate 54,520 of CAZAXD010000008.1, forward strand.
CTGGTAATGAGGTCGGGGTCATAAAAGACAAAAAATACGTTGCTCTGGGCGCCGATCTGATTGTAGGTCCAGATTTGGTAGGGGTATTTATCGGGTTCGTTGTAGTAAAACTGCATGTCGTTAGGAGGGCCATACTGAATAAAGACGCGACCACGGTCGGTTTTCCAGCCAGGGCGGAGGGTGGATTTGAAATGCTGCTGGGCGTATTCAAAGCGATACAGAAAGTCTTTGAATGTCGGATAATCCGGGCGGCCTTCCCGCTTTTTCCAGAAAGCGACAAAAAAGCGCTTCTTCTCGTCGAAGGTAGACAGAACTTTCATGAAGCTTTTTTCGCTGGGGGTGGCCAGAAAACTCATTCCACCTAAAAGTTCGTCCAGTTTCTTTTCAGGAAAGTTGTAGCGCTGGTCGTATTCAGCTTCTGAGGCCTCGGCGAGCGGTTCGCGCGTGCTAAGGATCGTAAACCGGCGATACCACGTCGCTAATACTTGCCCATCGTTTCGAAACAGCTCTACCTGGGCTAGGTAAATGCCACTTTCTAGCTTTTGGGCCGGCACCCGAAAGAAAAAAGCCTCGAAAGGCTTCGGGGTCTGAGGACGGCGTACGACACTAAACCCCTCCATAGCCTGGTTACGCTGGGCGTCTAGTACCCGAAACCGCAAAAAACACGGGTCACGGGTGAGACTATCCGCATGATACAGTTCCCCGAATACGTAGAAGGTGTCCGGGTCGATGAAGAGCCCGCCTAAAAGATGGGGTTCCAGGTGCAGATTATGGCGTTCATAGCCCCGTCCTTGGGCAGCCCCTATCTGCCTGGCAAAAAGCAGATCACTGCAAGCAAAGCCCGTTTGCGACAAGGGTAGCTCCAACTGGGTGACGGCTTTGACGGTCTGCGGCTTCGGTTTCTGATAAGGATCGAGCCCTTCTAGTTCGATAGTATAGAGCCCTGAAGGAAGGCGTAGCCGTCGGGCATCTATATACACGTGATTGCGCGTCTGCCGTAGCGTATCTGGCCAAGGGCCCACCTGAAAGCGAAACTTATCTGCGTAGACGACGGCTTCGGATAGATTTTTGATCACTAAGGTAAAGTCCGCCTGGCCATAATAAGCACTATCCTGATGCGTAGGCGTAAGGCTAGCTCCTTCCAGGCCAATGAGCAGTTCCAAGTAAGGGGTGCCTTCTAGGGTGTAAAACCGCGGGGTTTCAATGATAAAGCTCACCTGGCCCCAAAGGAGCACCCCAAGTAAGAGGCCATAACCCATGTCGGAAATTTAGGACTTTTTTCGCCACCACCACCACCCTAAGCTGAAAGTCAGTAGCCAGGTCGCAAGCTCGGCCCAACTGAGGCTGGCGCGCCAGCCCGTCAAGACCTGTAACAGACTGCCTAGGTAGCCTTTATGGTGGAGAGGATGGTAATACTTCTCCCCATCAAAGGCGTACCAAGCTGCCAGCTGAGGGGGCGGCGTCGTGGCAGGGCTAAAGAGATGCCAAGCCTTAGCCTCCTCCAATTCGTGAAAAAACGCATAACGCTCACCAAGATATTCTAAGGTCTCGTGCGTGCCGTAGGTAGCGATCCCGGATGCGATAAGCAGGAGTAATACAGATGAGACATGGAAGAGCGGACGTAGAGGTAGCTTGGCCGAGAAGTAAAAGAGCGCTAGCCCGATAGCCACGGCAAGCGCGATGCCGATAATGCCGCTGAGCCAAGAAACCCCATGCTGCATGTGCCAGAGCGCGCGTAAGAAGATAGCGGTTTCTAGGCCCTCGCGGGCTACAGCCAGAAAGCTCATGCTAAACAGCATAAAACCCTCTCTTGTTTGCGTAGTCTGCTGAAGAGTCTGAGCCAGGGCTGCACTTCGTCGCCGCATCCACCCCACCATGTACAAAAGCATGCCCGCTGCCGCATACGAAAGCAAGATCTCCCACCACACGTGACTACTGGCGATGAGATGGAGCCCCCATCCTCCGACTAAGCTCACCAGGACAGCGCTACCAATACCCAGCCACAAAAGCCAGCGATTCTGCTGGGGTGTAAAGCGGGCTAGAAGCCCCACGACCAGCGCTGCCTCTAACGTCTCGCGAAATGTCACGAGCGCTTCACTCATGCGCGCAAGTTACAAAATTAGACTGAATCTAAGTAAGGGTCAGGGCCTCTCCGCGACTAAGGGCGCGAGAGAGGACAAGGCGCTGGATCTCGCTGGTGCCCTCGTAGATTTCGGTGATTTTGGCATCCCGGAAGAGGCGTTCGACGTGATACTCCTTGACGTAGCCGTAGCCGCCATGCACTTGGATCGCCTCTGTAGCGACCCACATGGCAGTGCGAGAAGCGTACAGCTTAGCTTGTGCGGCCAAGGCGGAGTAGGGCTCATGGCGATCTTTGGCATGCGCCGCGCGCAGGCATAGCAGCCGGGCCGCTTCGACTTGCGTGGCCATATTTGCTAGCTTGAAGGCTACGGCCTGGTGCTTGGCGATCGGGACGCCGAAAGCTTGCCGCTGGGTGCTATACTGCAGCGCCAGCTCATAGGCGCCAGCCGCGATACCTAACGCTTGGGCCGCAATCCCAATCCGGCCTCCATCTAAAGTCTGCATGGCAATCTTGAAGCCCATGCCCTCGTCTCCGAGGCGGTTTCCCTTCGGAACCTCGACGTCATTAAAGATCATGGTATGGGTGTCGGAACCTCGGATCCCCAGCTTGTTTTCTTTTTTGCCTACGACGACTCCTTTCCAGCTGCGCTCGACGAGAAAGGCGCTAATCCCACGGCTGCCCTTGCTGCGATCGGTCTGCGCAATAACCAAGTATAGGCTGGCTCGGCCGGCATTGGTGATCCAGTTTTTGGTCCCATTGAGCAGGTAATAATCGTCCTTATCCACGGCACTGGTGCGTTGACTCGTGGCGTCGCTACCAGCCTCCGGCTCGGAAAGGCAAAAAGCACCTATCCATTCTCCACTAGCTAGACGGGGAAGGTACTTCTGCTTTTGAGCAGGGGTGCCAAAGGTCTCAATAGCCCAGTTAACTAGCGAGTTTTGAACAGAAACCATGACACTTGCGGAAGCATCGACTTTAGAGAGCTCCTCCATCATCAGCACATAACTTATGGTATCCATGCCGCCGCCGCCATAAGCCGGGTCCACCATGAGCCCCAGAAATCCCAACTCTCCCATCTTCTGTACCAGCTCTGACGGGAAGGTTTGGGTCTCGTCCCGCTCGATTACCTCTGGGAGCAGCACGTTTTGGGCAAAGTCACGAGCCATCTGGCGGATCATCTTATGCTCTTCAGTCAGCTCAAACTGCATAGTGCAAATCTAAACAAAACTAGGGTTTGCTTTAGCCGATAAGCGGGCTAGATCCTTCTCAACCCAAAATACTCGCGCGGCACTAGAAATCGATCAAGCAGAATCCGCTCCACGTAGTACGTAAAATAGGGGCTGTGTAGCAACCGAACGTAATAATGAAAAGGGCTCGAGGGATGGGGGTAGATGACTAGGTGAAACTGCCTGGGCTCAAAGGTCTGTATGATCAGTTCGTAGGCAGGATTCAGGCCTTGAAGCGAGTCTGGAAGGACCAGGTCTTGGGCAAGCAGGCGGCCTGTGTAGTGGAGTAAATAGTCCGCCAGTTGGAGGGAATCGATGGGTTCGCCTGTAGCCAAGCGCCAGGCGGCCATGGGTTGGGACCGCTCCAGAGTCCAGCTTTTGTCTGGACTGCCTAGGTAGGCCAGGCTGATTTTGGCTAGGTCCACCGGCCGCACCTCCAGTAAAATTGCTTCGTGCCAGGCAGAGAGGTTCGGCACATAGTAGGGGGTTAGATACCCTTCAAGCCCCGGCATAAAAACCTCATAGGGTTGGTCATAGCCGAGCTTGATCATGTAAGAAGCGCGCTGGTCTGGGGTCGGTCCTCCTACGTAAAAGGTCTCTTGCGTTCCGTCCCGGAAGGTTAGCGTCACTTCGATCCGGTCCCGTGCTAGAAATCGCAGTACATTTCGCTGGGCAGACGCAGACACGGGAGCCCGCGCTACCTGGCTCCTGAGTACCTTGAGTAGGTTGTGGACCGTCTGCTCGAGCGCGGGCAAAGTGTCGTTAACGCGCCAGCTTTGCCCCTTGCGTACTAAGAATAGGCGCCGGTAAAGGGTATCCCCGTGTTTCTCTACGAGATCTATCCGTACGATAGCCCCGGTGTCTGCTATGGCAAAACGCTGACCTTCCGCCTCCTGATAGGTCCGATATCTCTCCGCTAAATAAAGCCCGCTGGCTACGCCTATGATTATGAGGCCTAGCAGTAAGGCCGCTGTTCCCTGTTTCATAGTAGCGACTTTCGATAACGATAACGACGTCCGAAGTGTAAGGCGAGCCCAATCAAAATCATCAGCAGGAGCGGCGCCCCGAGATTAAGCAGCTGAATGGCTAAAGTGTAGCGTCGTAGCACATCCGGATTTAGGCGATGAAGCGCTACGTCTCGACTGCGTATTTCAGTCAGGGAAATCTCACCCGCTAAATAATCAACGCAGTTCAGTAAAAACGCCAAATTGTCTAAGGGCAGATAATCGGCTGAGCGGCCTTGCACTTCAGCCGGCAGGCCCACCTCACCGTCCGCAATGTAAATCATTTTGCCTTCCAGCGCAGAGGCCGGCAAAAAGCGCGCCCGGGGCGCCTTGGGCGCAAAGCTATCTACGGGGACTGCTCTATCTAGAAACGTAGAAACAAAGCGCCCTTGCGACAAAATAGCCACGGGTCGGTAGCCTTTGCCGCGGAAGCTTTCTGGCTTTGGCGGGTCTTTCATGAATAGATTGATGTCAAGAAGCTGCGTTCCTTTCACAGACCGGCTCAAGGGGGAGCTGACTGCTAAGACCGTATGCCGCACGCCCTCCCGGGCAATCGTATCTACGCTGCCCGCATAACGAAGCAAAACCGCATCGATGCCCCGAGCGATAGGATGGTCCGCAAAAAGATAAATGATGGGGTAATAAGGCCACTTTTCAGCACCCCAAACAGGTCCATTGTAGTACCCGCGGATGACCTCGATGAGCCCGCAAGAGAGATCCTGCACCAGGTCGTAGCCCGGTCGCCAACCCCATCGGAAAAAGAGGTCATCTAGATTGAGTTCCCGCAGTTGGGAAAGGGAACTGCCCTGGGAGAGGTTGATCCGCTGCTGATCCAGAAGCCATAATATGCGTCCCCCTCGAAAGAGGTACTGTTCAATCTCGTACTTTTCCCGCTCGGTAAAGCTGCTGTCGGGGCCGGCTACGATGAGGACAGCGATGCCATCCCCCTCTAGCCCGCGGGTTAAGCTCTCGGGTAAAAAGGCCTTAGCAGGGGGTAACTCCTGCCCATACCGAGCACTGATGTCAATAACCCGATAAAAACGGCTTAGCTCGGTCCGTAGCAAAGCCAGTGCACCCGAGTCGTACTCACCATGACCCCGTAAGAACGCCACAATGGGTTTGGTGCCATAGGTCGCTAACTGCCGTAAGGCTGCCACAAACTTGTGCTCTAGATCTCGCTCTGCGCCCAAAAGGTCTATCTGGCCATTAGGCAGGAGATTCCCCTTGATGAGGTCTACCCAGATTTCGTTTATACCGCTCTGAATGACTGCCAGGGGGTAGAGATATTGTCGTCGCGTCTCGGTCTGAGACACCCGGACATTAATGGGGATAGGCTGAACGCCTAGGCTCTTCAGGCGCTTGAGCACCTGCGGATTTTGGGCAGGGTTGACAAAGGTGTAATGGATCGGTTTAGGTGCATAGGCCTTGAGCTCCGCTAAGGTTGTCTCCACCGCCCGTCGAAACCGCTCAATGGGATAAGGGTATTCACCCGCTAAATAGACCGTGACATACAAAGCCTGTGGGAGTTGTCGTAGGATCTTCTGCGTGCCCTTGGAGAGCGTGTACCGCTTGTCCGAGGTGAGATCTAGGCGAAAGAAGTACCGGCTGCCTATCCATCCCCCGGCTATCAGGGTGAGAATCAAAACAAGCCCTTCCGCTAATCGTCTCATGGGTGCCGTCGAGCTAAAGAGAGATAAGCCATATACAAGCTAAGCCCCGCTACGATCACGAGGTACAAGATGTCCCGGCTATCGACTACGCCGCGGCTTAGGCTGCGGTAATGCTCCATCAAGCTCGCCTGCGCCAAAAAGCGCTGTAAAGCTTGCCCTATCGGCAACTCTGATAAAAACTCAAACCCTAAGAATACCACAAACCCCGCAAAGACGCCTAATAAAAACGCAATAATGGTGTGAGCCGTTAGGGTGGCCATCCATAAGCCGATAGCGGCTAAGACCCAGCTAATACCCAGTAAGCCTAAGTAGGCTCCCTGAATCGCACCATGGTCGAGTTTCCACCGCGGCTGCGCCAGCCAACCTAAGCTCAGGTAAAATACCAGGGTGGGCACTAGCGCTAAAGTCAGCACGAGCGCTACCGCTAAATACTTGCCCCAGATGATACTCCAGCGGCTGATCGGCGCAGTGGCTAAAAGCTCATAGGTGCCTAACCGAAACTCTTCTGGAAAGGTCCGCATTGTGAGCGCAGGGACCAGAAACAGCAAAAACCACGGTGCCACGCTAAAAAACGTATCCATTTCGGCGGCGCCGGTCTGAACGACGCTCCCGCTAAAGACCCACATAAAAAGCCCGGTGCCTACCAAAAAGATGCCCCACACCAGGTAGGCGATCAGGTTATACAAGAGGGAAGCAAGCTCTTTGCGAAGAAGGGGCCACACGAGCGCAAAGATAACCCTAGGTAGGGATTCCCTCTTCGATACGCTGGCTGCGTAGGGGCTTGTTAGGCAGGGCCCATAAGCTAAGTACGAGGAGCCCTGCTAGGCCGGCCATCCCGCTGAAAGCCCAGCGTAAACCATCCAGAAGCGAAGCCGAGGCGAGGGAGCCCCCCGCCATCGGGAGAGTATAGAGGAGATTAAGGAAGGCTAGGCCGCTGGTGGAGCCCATCTGCCGAGCAAACTGGACACTGCTGGTGATGGTGCCGATGCGGCTTTGGGGCACATCGTTTTGCGCCACGACGCTCAAGAGCGCTTGCAAAGGGCCCAGCGCCAAAGCAATAGCCCCTAAAAGCCCCAAAAGCGCCCCTTGAGAGAGACGCGCTGGTAGAGCCAAGCCTGCCCAGGCCATCGCCCCCAATAACAGGAAAGCGGCGCCTACTAAAAGGCTCTTATAGTGCCCCTGCCGCGCTACCCACGCCCCCGAAGCCCCAGTACTCAAAACCGCCCCCGCCGTCAAGAAGAGCAGATATAGACCACTCTTCAAGGGCGAGTACCCCAAAACGCCTTGTAAGTACAAGGGCAAAAAGGTCACCCCCCCGATAAATACCGGCCCAAAGAAGAAACCCGCTAGCGCCGAATAGCGAAACGTAGGAATGCGAAGGTACCCTAAAGCAAAGAGAGGCGAAGGGGAACGCTGTTGTAATCGAATCCAAAGTGCAAGCATGGCTGAGCCAGCTAGTAAAAGTCCCCACGCCGCGCGGATGGGTAAGACCCGCTGCGGCCCTAGACCCGAAAAGCCCAGCAAAAGCGCCCCAGCCCATCCCGCCAGCAGCAGGCTCCCCCACATGTCAAAGGTGCCCTGAGAAGGCGCAGGAAGCTTAGGCATGAAGCGTCCTACCAAGAGCAGAGCTAGCAGCAGTAGCGGCACATTAACCCAAAAGGCCCAGCGCCAGCCCCAGATCTGGGTCAGAAACCCGCCTAAAAGTGGTCCTAAGG
>CAZAXD010000009.1:0-58794 GCA_964489015.1 uncultured Sphingobacterium sp.
CCCACTCTCCAACCCCACATAAGGGACCGCCAATGAGGCAACCCAAGCAGCCTCACGCCCTGCATGCCGCCCTATCCATATCAGCGGCGCCTGCGGATAACGCCGAAGCCACGCCTGCGCCACCGCCATGGCCGGGAAGACATGTCCACCCGTACCGCCAGCCGCTATGACTAGTGATTTCATGTCAATCGACGACTAATTCCTAATAAGATACCAAGCCCTATAGATTGTACTAGCATAGATGTCCCCCCCAAACTAATCCATGGTAAGGGCACACCTGTGATGGGAAAGATTTCTAAATTTACGCCAATGTGCACCAAGAACTGCATAAACGTGTGAATAAAAAAGCCTATGGTAAAGAAACGGGCAAAGCCATCAGAGGCCGTAGCGAGAAGAATCATTCGCCAAAAATACAGCCCAAATAGAAGAAGTACTAACACTCCTCCAAAAAAGCCATACTCCTCAATGAGAATAGAATAGGCGAAATCGGAGTACGACTGGGGCAGGTAATAACGCTGGGTACTTCGCCCAGGACCGTTTCCCAAAAGGCCACCAGAGTACACCGCCAGAGAGGCATGAACCCGCTGGTAGTCGTCCCCTCCGTCTTTGACCGATAGCTGGTTTCGACTTAGATACGCCTGCAGGCGCTCCCGCCAAACCTTGGCTCGGGGAGCCGTCATGACTAGCACCAGAAGCCCTATACAACCTACCGCGATAATCTGCAGGACCTTTCGCAAAGACAACCCTATAATATAAAGACACAAGAGACAAGTAGCTATCAAAAGAAGGCCACCACTCAGGTTATGCGGCGCTATCAGCAAAAAGGTCAGCCCCACACGCCACAGGACAGGGGTGAGCCGCTCCCAGGTGGTTAGTAACGCTGGATCTTGAGCCCGTCGATAGGCAATCAGACCTACTAGACTAAAACGCGCTAACTCAGAGGGTTGCAGCGATAGCCCCCCTATATAAATCCAGCGCTGCGCCCCTCCCCTAAAGAATAGATAAGCTAGCAAAAGGATACTCCCCCACCAGATAAGCTCCATGATCGGCCCCCAACGCCGATAATCCATTTGGTGAGCCGCATAAGCCCCTGTAAAGGCTACCAGAAGTGCTAGAAAGTGCTTAATCAAGTAATACTCTGGCACCTGGGGATGATGTCGCAAAACCAGGCTCACGGTGGCGCTGTACACAACCAGCAAGCCTATCATGGCGAGACTCATCGAAGCGCCCCATAAAAAGCGATCACCCAGCAGCCAGCGCATGCCAGAACAAAGGTACGACCTACGGAGCCCCCTAACCGCCACTGTGCATAACTAAGCCTTCCCGCCAATCCGCCCGTACAAAAGCCGACCCGATAGCGCTTGCTGCCAACCATACACAGCTAAAATATGCGCAAAAGGCAGAAATGGCATGAAGTACCGCGTCTCTATCCACATAGGCAAGTGTGCAGCCAAAACAGCTAACAAGGGAATGCCTATTAGCATGAAAATATCACGCTTATGCTGCCAGCTAGCAATAAGCCCCATGCTGAGACCCAGCGCGATCAGCAGGGATTCCGTCCAAGCCAGGGCCTTAATCAGCAAAACAAGCCCATCCCGCGCCTTCCAGGCCGTTAGAAAGCTTTGAGCATGCCCGCGCAAAAAGTAGTCTCCATTATGAAAGACTAGCCGGGGATAGGCAAAAATTCGGCGTCGAAGCCAGGCCACAGGGTCTGACCAGATCCGCGCAAAGCCGACAGCCCCTACTACGCTATCCGCCCGGATTTCGTCTAAACCGCGCTTGAGCTTCACAAACTTCGCTTCTAAAACCTGGCAGTCCTGAGTGCCACCTTCCTGCATCCAGCCTATGCATCCTCCGTCGGCTACAGCAGCATGATAAATGCCGGCCCCATAACCTATCGAAGGTAAAAGCATAAATCGCCCATAGATTTTCGTACACCGATATGACCACGGCGTGATCACAAGCAGCGCGGTCCCCAAAGCCACCAAGACTGACTTACGCCAAGTACGTGTCCAGAGACCCGAAACCGCTAAGACTAAAAGCACCAAAAGCCCGGTGGGCTTGATGAGACAGGCATACCCGAAAAGTCCCCCACTCAGAACCCAGTACCTCAAACCCCGACGCGTGAGAAAAACCCAACCTAAAGCCAAAACAAACCCCAGTAGCGCCTCTACCAAGATCATCGCCACTGCGGGGATCATAAAGGGCGAGAAGGTCTGCACCCAAGCGGCTCCCCAGGCCGTTCGTCGGTCTGCCAAAGCCAGGCCCAAGAGATAAGTCAATCCCACCGTTAAGCCTGACAAGAGCACCTGCATCCCGAGAACAGCCGACAAACGAATCTCGCCTTCTTTATAAAAAACTGCTAAAAAGGCTGGATAACCAGGCGTGCGGTAACAGGTAGGACGCCATTCCCCATCCGGCCAGCGCTCGTCATATCGTCCCTCGGCTGCTATTTGCCGAGCTAAAGGCAGGTAATCCCCCCAGGAGTCCGGCGTCAAAAGAAGGCCCTGCCACCAAGCATACCATCCCCGCACCAGCAGCGCGATAAACACCAGGGCCCCCAGTCGCCACCACTCCGACGTCGACATCACACGAAACGAAACTTATCAGCATCCTGCCAGGCGGGAAATCGCGCCCGCCAGGCCTCCAAGGCTGCTTTCGAGAGCGAAGCACTCATAAGCCCCTCCGCTTCCCCACTGCCTAAGAGCTTTTCCCCTAAAAAGTCATAGAGCGCACTCGCCCCCTCATATTGGCGTCCCTCTCCATCCTGTCCAATTCGATTGACCCCCAAAACGTAGGCTTGGTTTTCAATGGCACGGGCCGGCAGCAGCCGCGTCCACTGGGCAGTCCGTGGTACGGGCCAGTTTGCTACATAAATTAGCACATCATAGTCATAATCAGGCGTGCGCCGACTCCAAACGGGAAACCGCAAGTCATAACAGACCTGCAGAGCGAGGTGCCATCCGCAGTGGGTCACAACTAGCCTGTCGGTGCCCGCTACGAAAACCTTGTCCTCCCCGGCCATTCGAAACAGGTGCCGCTTGTCATACGTCTGCCAGGAGCCGTCCGGCCAGACAACATAAGCGCGATTATAGTAACGGCCCGCTTGTACAACCAGAACGCTCCCGATTAGGAGTGCCTGCTTCGCTCGGGCCCAGTCCTGCATGGCCCTAAGCGCTGGCCCCGGCTCCACTTCCGCCACCTGAGTTCGCATAGAAAAACCTGTAGACCACATCTCCGGTAAGACCCACACGTCCACCTCGGACGGTGCCTGCTCTAAAAAACGCCAGACCCGCTCTATGTTAGCAGCCGGCGATTCCCAAGCAATAGCCATCTGGAGCCACCCTATCCGCAAATCAGAGGCTTTTGTCATCCCCAAACTTACGCAAAGGAACCCCCACTCCTCAAACTTTGGGAACTCGGAACTTTTTAGAAGTTTTTTCCGTTTACTCTACCGTGCAGCAAGAGCGTATCTTAGAGGTCGCAGAAGCGCTCCTTTTGCGGCAAGGCATTCGGGCCACGACCATGGACCAAATTGCCGACCGGTTAGGCATCTCTAAGAAAACGTTGTATGAGCACTTCCCCTCTAAAGATCAGCTCATTCAAACTGTCACCAATTACTTCCTCGATAAAGTAGCCCAGCATATCGAGCAGCTGCAACGAGCCCATATGGAGGATCCCCTCCTAGCTATCACAGCCACGGCTAACTTCGCTTATCACACCCTCTCTGCGCTAAATCCTATTCTCTTTCGAGAAATTCAACGATCTCCTTTTGAGCTACGGAGCAGTATCATGAAGAAGATTCAAAGCATCTTACAAAAAAACCTCAGAAAAAATCTCACAGCTGGTATCAAGCAGGGATTATTTCGCCATGATCTCGATATCGACTTCTTGTCTATCTGGATGTTTTACGTCTTGACTACGTCGATACTCAATCCAGACCTGGCACAAGACCTTCAAAAGTCCATTGCAGAAATTTATGCAGAATCTATCCTACTATTCTTATACAGTTTCACGACAGAGTCTGGTCGCCAAAAGCTGGCTAACTACCAAAATCTCATTCGTAGTAACTATGTTCGCCCGTAAACTATCTATACTCCTCGGTAGCGTATTGCTGTGGGCCCAGAAGCCGGCAGCCGCTTTCTCGCTGCGGGAGGCGGTCCGGTATGCGCTCGAGCACAATGTGACCCTCCAAAACAGCTACCTGGACTACCTAATCGCTAAGCAGAAAATCGCCGAGGTACGAGCGGCAGGCCTCCCACAAATCAACAGTAGCACGAGCTTCCGCTACTTTGTAGAAATTCCAACGTCGCTTGTCCCGGGCGAATTCTTTGGGGCGCCCCGGGGTACCTTCATTCCCGTGCGGTTTGGGGTCCCTTACAACCTGGAGATTGGCGTCACAGGCACGCAGCTGCTCTTTGATGGCACTTACTTTGTGGGCTTAGCTGCAGCCAAAGCTATAAAGGAGCTTACTTACCGAAGCTACCAGCGCTCCCGCTTAGAGACGATTGCCACCGTCTCCAAAGCCTACCTCACCGCCTTGGTGGCTCAGGAACGCCTTCGCTTACTAGCAGCCAACCTCGCTCAGCTCGAAACAGCTCAGCGCCAAGCCCAGGCCCTCTACGACGCAGGCCTCGTGGAAAAACTCGAGTATCAGCGTATCCAAGTGAGCTACAATAACCTCCAAACCGAGTATCAAAAGGCCACCGAGCTCGTCGCTTTATCTTACCTAACGCTCAAGTTGCAAATGGGCTTCCCGCTAGAAGAGCCTCTTACCCTAACCGACACCCTGCCAGATCTGCCGATTATACCAGCCGATAGCCTCAGTCTCACAGGCTTTGACCCGACCACACGACTAGAATACCAAATCCTGCAAGCGCAACGTCGGGCTCTCGAGCTCAACCTCAAGCGCTATCAGGTTAGCTACCTCCCCTCTTTAGTCTTTATTGGCAATCTATCCACCCAAGCTCAACGCAGAGAATTTGACATTTTTGACACCAGGCAGCGGTGGTTTCCCATAGCGTTTATTGGGGTTCAGCTGCAAATACCTATTTTCGACGGACTTCGACGCGCTAGCCAAATCAGCCAGACTCGGATAGAACTACTCAAAAATCAAAATGATCTCTTTCAATTACGACAAGCGCTTTCTTTAGAAGCCCAAAGTGCCCGCATCACACTTCTCAACGCCTTACGAAATTTAGACATCCAGCGGCGGAACCTCGACTTAGCCCAAAGCGTTTTACAAGCTACCCAAAAAAAGCTAAACGCCGGCCTTAGCGCCTCTCTCGAGACCTTACAAGCTCAGACAGCACTAGAACAGGCGCAAACCTACTATACCACCGCCTTGTTGGAAGCCTATCTCGCCTATATCGATTGGCAAAAGGCTATCGGCACCCTCACCTTCGAATAAAAATCCCTTTACCTATGCATACATACCAAAAGCATGCATTAGCTTTTCTAAGCTTCCTCGCAGTCACAGTAGTGACGGGCTGCTCTTCGGCTTCGAAGTCTAGTGACAGCTTAGCCGCTCAAAAGGCACGCTTAGAGCAGCTACGGAAAGAGCTTTTTAAGCTACAGGCAGATATTGCTGCCCTGGAGACCCAGATCGCAGCCCAGGACAGCAGCTTTAGACTATCTAAAGCCGTACCTGTCTCTATCCTGGTGCCACAAGCAAGGACCTTCCAAACCCGACTGCGCTTGCAAGGTGCTGCCGATAATCGAGAGGCTATCACCTTAGCCGCCAAGGCAGCCGGTACCCTCCTGCGCCTCTATGTACAAGAGGGACAAACCGTCACCGCGGGCCAAGTGTTAGCAGAGCAGGATGCTGAAGTCCTGCGCAAAAACATCGCTGAAGTCCGCACTCGTTTACAACTAGCTACCACCCTCTACGAAAAGCAGAAAAAACTGTATGAAGAAGGGATTGGTGCTGAAGTCCAATACCTGACCGCAAAGAATAATAAAGAAAGTCTAGAGATGACGCTCGCTTCTCTAGAAGAGCAGCTCAAGAATGCCCAGATTCGGGCACCTAAAGCCGGACGAGTCGATGCCATTCTCGTCAAGGCTGGCGAACTGCTCATGCCGGGCATGCCGGCCATTCGGCTCGTGAGCCCCGGTACCTGGGAGATTCGGGTAGAGGTGCCCGAGCGCTTCATTGAGCGCCTCAAGCCTGGCCAGCTAGTGGAAGTTCAACTGCCGGACTTAGGACCTACCTTTACAGCCCCTATTAGTACCCTAAGCCAAGTCATCAACCCCCTCAGTCGCACGTTCACGCTAACTATCCGGCAAATTCCCCCGGTTATTTTGAGGCAATTACGGCCGGGACTAGTAGCATTTGTGAGCTTACCGGAGATGGAGTTCAAGGGCAGCTACGTCATACCGATTGAAGCGGTCCAATTCCAAGATACAAGTGCCTATGTATTTCTTTTTCAAGGTGGGCGCGCGATTCGTCGCGCTGTGCGGCTCCTAGCCACCGAGGATAGCGATGCCGCCGTGGAGGGGCTTCGGGCGGGGGACTCGATTATAGTCCTAGGCGCTGCTATGCTGTCGGAGGGGCAGGCTGTCTACCTCTCCCCTACGGCCCCGCTTTAGTCAAACGCTCCCAGCTATGCGACAGGGCTTGGCACATCCGCCGAGCCCGCTTTTCACTAATTAGATGAAGGAGCCAGCGCCCCTCAACGAGATCAGCCGGCTCTTGCGCCCAACCGAGGTCATACCAGAAGCGCGCTTCACCCCAAGTATACGGCTCCCCCTCTACAATAAGCGCCGAGTCCAAGCCCTTATAATGCTCCAGCAGACCCCAGTCCGGCTCGATTTGATGAATCACTTCGCCTGGGGGTAGACTTTGCCCCGCCAGGCGAGCCAAAGCACGGATGGCATCCTCCCCCATGCGACGAAAGGTCGTCCACTTACCCCCCAATAGCGAGACCATGCGCTGCGCTGGCCACACCTCGACCACATGGCTCCGAGCAAGCTTGGCTGTGGTAGCACGTCCCTGACGAACTAAAGGACGATACCCACAAAATCGGGCGGTGACCTCTGGTGATTTGACATCAAAATACGCCTCTAAATAGCTCAATAGGTAAGCCACATCGGTGTCGGGAACGGTGCAGGGCCAGGCAAGCGTACTGACTTCCTCATCAGTCGTCCCCACGAGCAGGGCGCCTTCTAACCAGGGTAGTATAAAGAGGACCCGACCATCAGCCGTTCTGGGCACCAGAAGCCCCTCTTTGGCCTCTACCTGGCCTGGCGCCAGCACGAGATGGCTTCCCCGACTCCAGCGCAGCCGAGCCGGGGTATGAGGCGCGACCAGGTGTCGTATCTGATCGGCCCAAGGTCCCGCCGTATTGACAACATAATCCCCCACCCTCTCCTCTACTTGACCTGATCGGCTCACAGACCGAACGATAACCTGCGCCCCTTGAACGGTCACGTCGACTACACGCCGATGGGTGTGGATCTGGACATTATAGCGCTGCCTCAGAAATAGCGCCAAGTACACCGCATAAAGCCGATCTAAGAACTGACCATCCCAGTATCGCCAGCCGCCGCTCACCGTATGGGCGATCTGGGGGAAATGCTTCCGAACCTGCGACTCCTCTACCCATTCGGTAGGTGAGAGCCGATGCGGATAGCTTAGCTTGTCATATAACCATAACCCTATACCATAGTAAAATCGCTCCCATGAGTTATGAACAGGTAAAATAAGGCTAAGGGGATGGCACAAAGTAGGGGCACTTGCTAACATCCAGGCTCGTTCGCGGAGAGCCTCCCGAACAAGGCGCCAATCCGCCCAGCTCAGCCGTCGTACAGCCGCTTCTAAATACCGGACCCCACCATGAATTAGTTTCGTTGAAATCGTTGAAGTGCCGCTAGCAATATCGCCAGCTTCTAGAACCTCAACGGTCCAACCCCGACGAGCGGCGGCCAGCCCAACGCCTAAGCCGCTGCTCCCACACCCGATTACGAGCAGCTTCATGCCTTGCCATTGCAAAGGTCACTAATAACGCGGAAAGAAAAAAAGTATATCCGGGTAGCCGGTATCGAATTAGATTTCCAAAATTGCCAGACGTCAGTCCTACCATGAAAAGAAAAGTAAGTCCATAACCTAAGCAAAATATGAGAAAAGGATGGGATATCACTTTCCTAAACACTCTAGTCGACCCACTAGAAAGCAAGTTCCAAACTAGTAAGACCAGAACTATACTTGCCTCTACGGCGGCTATCAGGATAATAGGCTTTCTAGCTTCCCATAAAAATGGACGAAAAAGAGCCGTGACGGTAGCTATGGGAAACTTACTTAAGAGACCTCCTATAGTTGGCTCAAAACTCCCAATATCATACACGCTACCACCGGTTTCACTGTAATAGGATCCACTTTTACTTAAGTCTTCATAAACAATATAAGCATGATTGAGGATGTTCTCGAAACTATACTTCTTAGTGCCACTTCCCAAGTAGTAAACTACATTATAGGATAATAATCCAAATGCAACAAGAAGCAGTGGCGAGAAGAAGTATTTATAAAGAAAATGATCTATATACCTATTCAATCTAAGGTATATCCACAAAAAGATCCAAGGCAAAACCGCTATGATCACATAAGGCTTGACGGTATAAGCAATCCAACCCCCTAAAAGCACCAGAACGATCCAGCCATACTTCTTATTTTCCAAGATCTGGAAAACACCGTAGACTAAGAAACTCAAACCAGCCATAGCATAAGTTTCTTTCATGGGCGCGCCAAGCCACGTCCAAACAGAGGGCATGAATAGAAGGCCTACTGAGCCTTCTCGCCAATAACGAGGAAAATATTTTAGAAACACCATATAGCTCAGCCAGCTAGTCCAAGAGCTAAAGGTCGCAACCAGCAGAGTAGTGCCATAGTAAGAGTAGAGGCCTATCAGTGAAAAAGGAACAGATAAAACAGATACCCATTCAGAATTATAATCAGCATAATAATTTAGCGAATAACCATAAGAATAAAAAATATCGTATATTCCACGTTCCTGAATGGCGTTAATAAATTGTCCGCTGGATAACGATAAATATACAAACCTAAGAAACAGTAAAGGCGAATTAGTAAATATGCGAGATAAAGTGATGGAATCAGCAATATAACTCCACATATCACCCCATCCATAATACTCTTTATAGAATATCATGAGAAAAATGCCACTAACTGATCTAAAAAACCAACTAAACCAGAAAATATTATAAATTTTTTCGGATATAATTCTACTTTTTATATAAAACTTGGCTATAAATGATAATGAAATGATTAAAAATAATAAGATAAGCAATTCTAAATAAATAGGATAAGGAAAAGGAGTTATTCTTGTTAACCTCAGATACTGCGCCCAATTCAGCGCATCCATCAAATGTCGAACGTCATTCATGCCGAAGCATGAGAACAGATTTTGCTAATCAAATAATCGACGAGTAACCGGCCAGTCGTAGTGAGGAAGAAGCTGTCGCTCTTCATACAGATAAAGCCACTATCGGTCATTTGTACCAAAAAATCGCCAAATCTTGACTCAGAGGGGGTGTTGCGGTAAGCTTTCGCCAAGGAGATGGGACGAGATAGCCTGAGATTGAGTAGCCACCACTCTAAAAAAAACTTTTCAGGAGATATGTATTCCAAATCGTAAAAAGCAGGCCTAGATGAGGCAATATAAGTTTGAATAGAGCTATGATTCCACCAACGATACGGATAAATATAGCTATGAGCCGAGGGACCTAAGCCTATATAGGCGCCCCCTGTCCAATATATCAGGTTATGCCTACTTTCATAACCCGGAAGAGCCCAGTTAGATATCTCGTAGCCTATATAACCATGATGAGAGAGAAAATCCGTAACATAAGTATACATCTCTACGTAATCATCCTCAGAAGCCGGATAAAATTTTCTGGCTTGATACTTTTTATATAGAACCGTACGCGGCTCTATGGTTAGACCATACAGGGAGAGATGGGGTACGCGAAGGGCCTGAATGAGGTAGCTGAGTTGCTTTTCCATTTGCGCGAGGGTAAGGCCTGGCACAGCAAAGATAAGGTCTATACTCCAATTTTTCCAGCCGTAGGCTACAAGGGTTTCGAGGGCCTGGTAGGTCTGTCGAACGGTCGTGGGGCGCCCCAGCGTACGAAGCACGTCTGCCTCTAAGCTTTGTACGCCCACACTCAGCCGCGTGATGCCCAATCCTTGCCAGAAGCGAATGGTTTGGGGGGAGACGTCTTCAGGGTTCACTTCTAAAGTCCACTCGACAGGTGAAAAAGTCGGCAGAGCCTGCAGGGCGGCAACTATGCGTTCCAGAAGCGCTGGAGATAGCCAACTCGGGGTGCCGCCCCCGAAGTAGACCGTTTGAATAGACTGGTAGGAAAGCCAGGGACGCCACCATTCTATCTCACGGCTAAGCGCTTCTGCGTAAGCTGGCATGAGGCTAGCGCGAACAGTAAAATAAAAATCACAGTAGTGACAGGCTTTTCGACAAAAGGGCACATGGATATACAAGCCGATAGGCCCCTGCGGTAAGGGGAGGGCTTGCTGCGGTAGGATGAGAGCCCTCATGAGCGCTTGCGAAGACCGATCAAGAAGCACTCGGTGCTTCCTTTGCGGGTAGCCTGAGGGCGTAAGCAAACGACCTGTTCAAAGACCGTTCGAGCTTTTTTGAGGATAGCGGCTTGCTGAGGTCCTTCTAAGAGCTTAGCGACCCAAAAGCCACCCTGCCGGACTAAGCTTTCAGCTAGCTCGAGGCTGCGCTCGACAAGGGCGGCGGAACGGCTCTGGTCTGTAGGACGAATGCCGGTCGTAGCAGGCGCCATATCCGACACCAGGCCATCCCATCTTTTCTTGGCGAGTAGGGTCTCTAGCTCTGGCGCATAGACGTCCATCTGTAGCGTCTGAAGATTAGGAGCCTGAAATTCGATGGGCAGTCGGTCAATGGCGACTACTTTCCCCTTAGGTCCCACCCGATCAGTAAGGTACTGGCTCCAGGAGCCCGGCGCTGCACCTAAGTCTATCACAGATAAACCCGGCCGAAGCAACCGATAACGTTTGTCTATCTCGATAAGCTTATAAACAGAGCGGGCTAAATAGCCTTCTGCTTTGGCTCGATGAAAATAGAGGTCTTGCGGATCATAGCTCATAACTCCCGCTGGTACAGCTTACGCAGCATGGGATGACGCTCGGTGTTTTTGAGCTCGCGCAGAAAGGTGCGAATCCGCGGATCCAACCCCGAGAGACGACGCAAAGATCGGGCTGCAAAGAGTCGCAGATACCAAGGATCATCCTGACGAGCAATACTCTGCAAACGCTCTAGTGCCATCTCCCGGTAACTGGGGAAATTGCGCAAAACGAGTGCTAAGAGGCTGATGGACGTCGCTCGGGCTTCTAGGCTCGCCAGACAGGGCTGCCGCGCTAAGAGCGACAGGGCTCCCAGTGTGTCCCCGGATTGGATGAGAAGAGCTACGGCCGTTAGGAAAATCTCCTCGCTAGGATGGGGAAGCAGCTGGCTAGCCACTCGCTGCGCCTCATTGGCATCAGCGAGACGCAAAACACCCAGGGCACTCTGCAGAACGGCAGCGCTGCTATCGCCCAGGGCCTGCCGAGCGGCGGCACGCCAGGTCGGATCTGGTGCAGTCCCTTTCTCTCCTAAGGGCTCTGACGTCTGAGAAAGGTGACCATAAGCCCATTCCCAAGCGGCAGCTCGTACCTTGGCCGACGAATCTGCTACCGCCTCCCTCGCTAGCTGCCACACCTTGGGAGACGGCTCCGATAGGTAACTCAGCGCATCCCATACCCGTACTTTCCAGCCCACGGACCCCGATTAATACGTACCGAGAATCCGTTCCAAAACGACCGAATCGCTAACTTGGGCCGATAACTGCTGTAGGGCTGAAATACGGGCTGGATAGTCCGGCGCCTCTAACAACCCTTCCCACCAAGGGTTCGGATAGCTACGCTGAACGCTCCCAATAAACAAACGCTCAGGGTCATAATCGGCATACCGAAGCCCCCGCCTAACCAGCCGAATGAGGGTATCCCCCTCTAGCTCAAAAGGAATGTATTCTATCCCGCGCTCAGCTGAGGCGACCAAAAGGGGCAGAAGGTACCGATAGGGTCCCGCAGCCAAGTCATAGCCTTGTTGCAGAATGAGCATTTCCAACGTGTCCCCCCGAGCCTCTCCCTTTATCCGAAGGGCCACTTCATCCCCGCGCTCAAAGTGCTGCACAAAAAACCACGTCCAGTCTAACCCCGTGACTTTTTCAAAGGCATGGCGCAGGTGATGCATATCGACCGCTGTATAAGCATTCGTAGTTAGATATTCTCGCAAAGAAGCAAAAAAAGCCGTATCCCCTATCGTCCGACGTAGTAAATGTAAAACAAGTCCGCCCTTTTGATAAGAATGGGCATCAAACATCTCCATTGGATCCTGATACGAGAAGCGGATCAGAGGCACCTTTTTCGAGAGGGCTTCAAAAAGGTAGCTTTGGAGCTCCTTACGGCGGTGATCCTCCGCTGCCTCGATGCCCCTGCTGTGTTCTAGCCACAAGTATTCAGAGTAGTTAGCAAAACTCTCATTAAGCGGTAGCTGGGCCCAGCTCTCACAGGTGACCAGGTCACCGAACCAGTGATGGAAAAGCTCATGCGCGATAACGGTCTCTTTTTCATCATCCGTGAGGGCTACGCTTTTGTCAAAGAAGAGCATGTCACCATGCACGACGGCGGAGGTATTTTCCATGGCCCCGGAGACAAATTCTCGGACAATGACCTGCCCATACTTAGGCCAAGGATAGGGAACCCCCAGCAGATTAGAGAAAAGCTCCAGCATGCGGGGGGTATTACCGAAGATGGTCTTGGCATGGGGGGCCCAGGCGGGTTCGAGGTAATAGCTAACCTCTTTGCCGCGCCACTGATCCCGCATCACCACAAAAGGCCCCACTATCAGCGCAAAGAGGTAGGGCGCGTGCGGCTGGCGAAGCTCCCAGCAGTCGCGACGATAACCACCAGGCAAACGCTCCTGCGCCACGAGTAGACCATTAGAAAGCGTTTTTAGAGAGTCTTCTACGGTTACGCAAAGCTTTTGAGTCGTTTTTTGATTGGGGCTATCCAGCGTAGGAAACCAGGCAGAAGCAGATTCCGGCTCGCCTTGGGTCCAAAACTGGCGCGGCACACAGGGCCGGGTTCCGCTGGTGTTAATAAAGTAAGCCCCCTTTCGGCTGCTAATCGCTTGATCCGATTCTGTCGTAAAGAGGCTATCTACCCAACTGGGATGCGCTTGATACCGAATAAAGACCCGTAGGGTCTCTCGGGGCGAGAGGGGCCTGCTAAGGCGAAGGTAGAGCTTCTTGTGGTCATACTGGTGCTGAGTGACCTTTACGCCATTAGGCCTTACGACGTAGAACGTATCAAAGGTGAGGGCTTTGGCATCGATAGCTAGCGTGTCCCGGCTGGCAAAATGCGGGGTGAGCCAAAGACCAGCTTCCCCGTGCACCTCCTCTCGAGACCAGTCAAGCTTCAGCTCCAATTCCGTATGGACTAGCCGCCAGTAAATGGGCTTACTCCCATTGTAAACTTTCGCTCGAGCTGGCTTGGTTGAAGTACTCGTATCCCCACTCGCTTCCACCGCTTCTTCGTCTACCACAAGCCCCTCCTCTAGCTCCGAAGACTGCGGTGCCTCTGAGGCTTGCGTAGGGCTTGCTTTGCGCGTACAACCGATGAAAATCAGACTCAAAACCAAGAGAGTTAGGCGCACGATGCACAAATGTAAGCCGATTTTAGGTATCTTTGGGGGGTGAAGGAATGGCTTTTGGCCCATGATAAGCTCAACACCGTGGCGGCTGTCCTGCTCGTGATATGGGCGGGCTTGGCCCTGCATTTGTGGCGACTAACCAAGCGCGTGAAACACCTAGAACGGGCCCAAGGCGTAGAATAGCCTGCCTTTCTCCTGTCAGCCTTAACTCATATCTTTGCATAGATGTTCAGAACAGGATACCTAATCCTTTTTTTAGGCTTGAGCTGGGCACAAGGTGCTAAGTATCCGCCCAATCCCTATCAGATAGCTTTTGAGATGGCCTATCAAGCCTATCCTGCTGTCCCGCGCGGCCTTTTAGAGGCAGTGGCCTGGCGCGAGAGCCGATTTTCACCCCTTGAGCCGAGTGAACCCAGCTGCACCGGCCTACCGCAGGGCTATGGCCTTTTTGGATGGATAGCGGACGGAAAAGGTTACTTTCGAGAAAATCTCCTACTTCTCGCTGAAAAAACGGGTCAGCCTTTGGAAGCCCTCAAGCACGACCCCTATACCCAGGCACTCGCCTTAGCCCAGGCTTATGTCCTGTACGCGACCGAAAAGGGACTCCCCCTTGACGCCGTGCAAACGGTCTGGCGGTTTCTCATCGCTACCAGCTATTTACCGCTACCTCGCGACGAACAGGATGATTTTGCCATGCAAAGCGAACTGTTTGAAACGCTCCGGTTCTTATGCGATCCAGCAGCCGCCGCCCAGTACCGCTTCCCCAAATGGAATTTAGATCTGGCTAAGCTCTTTGGCGCTAATTACAAGATTTTGGCCAGCAGCCCGGTAATTTTCTTAGGTGAGGAAATCACGACTGCTGATGGCGCTATTTATCGTAACACGCAGAATGCAGATTACCCTGGAGCTATCTGGGACCCCGCGGCTAGTTGTAATTATAGCTCCCGCAACGGAACCGCCATCACCCACGTAACCTTACACACAGTACAAGGCACCTATGCAGGCTGCATCTCTTGGTTCAAAAACTGCAATGCCCAGGTATCTGCGCATTACGTCATCCGCTCCTCAGATGGCCAGATCACTCAGATGGTCCGCGAAGCAGACAAAGCTTGGCACGTCGGCACCGAAAACCCTTACACCATTGGCATAGAGCACGAGGGCTACATCACTAACCCAAGCTGGTACACGTTAGCCATGTATCAAGCTTCCGCCGCGCTTGTCCGCAATATCTGCCAAAGGCGCAGCATTCCCACGCGATCGACCTGGTTTGGCGATGCCTGCTCAGGCTCGACCTCGAATTGCCTGGTCAAAGCCTGTATCCGCATCAAAGCCCATCAGCAGTACGCCAACCAGACGCACACGGATGTCGGCCCCAATTGGAATTGGAATCTCTATTATCAGCTTATCACGGGGCCTACTTACACTATCAATCAGACCCTCACCACCACCAGTGGGACCATTTATGATCCTGGCGGCGCCGCTGGTGACTATAGTAATAACCAGCGGTACTTTATCAAAATCGCACCGCCCGGCGCCACTAGTCTTGCCCTGACCTTTCAACAATTTAGCTTGGAAAATAGCTTTTCGAGCTCGACAAAAGGGGGAGACTACCTTTATGTCTACGATGGAGATACGACGACGGCTCCGCTGCTGCGTCGGCTTACCGGCACTAGCTTGCCAGCGACGATCACGACCAGCGGCGGCGTCTCCCTGCTAGAGCTGCGCACAGACTGCTCCAATCCCATGGCTGGCTGGCAGATCGCTTATCAAGCCACACTCGGTGCGGGCACCCAAGATGCTTCACCACCAGCTACCAATATAGGCGTAACCCCAGACTGGATTACTAGTAATTTCTCGCTGAGCTTTAGCGATAGTGACAACGTAGGCATAGAAAAAGCCTTTTACCTCGTCATGTACGACAGCGGCGGGGACTGGCGAGCAAACGCCCAAAGAGGCTTCTTTAGCGATAACTTCATCGGGCCAGCCGTGCACCCGGACTGGACGGCTGCCAGTGGCACCTGGCTCATTTTCGATCCCGGAAATGGGGACCCGGTCTTACGCCAAACTGACGAGTCTATTAGCAACACCAACCTTTACGCCTATCTACGGCAGGACCTCTCTAACCGCTATTTGTACCACTGGGCCGGGCGATTTGTACGGGATACGTCTAATAACTGCCGCATGGGGCTACACATCTTTGCCGACGACCCTGCGCAAACAGAACGGGGTAACTCCTACTTCGTTTTTTTCCGCCTACAGGGGCAGCGAGTGCAGCTTTACAAGGTAGTTAACAACTCCTGGGGCGCCGGCCCTGTGGCTCAGACTACCTACACTTTTCAAGATGGGGTCTGGTATGACTTCAAGTGGAGTTATGATCGTATCACGGGAGACCACCGCATCTATGTCAATAATCAACTCGTGCTTTCCTGGACAGACCCAAATCCTATTGCCAGCGGCTCTTACATCTCGCTGCGCACGGGTAATGCCACGGCCGAGTACAATAACTTCAAAGTCTACCGTTCACGCATCTCAAACGGCTCCGTTTTGGTTTGGGTAGGGCCTGGCGCGACAGATGATATTCGGAGACAGTCAGATGGACCGATGCACTACATCGGCAGGATCCGCAGTATCGTGCAAGACTCAGCAGGCAACCTCTCTACCTCAGCAGCGCGGGATGTGCGCGTAGACTGGACGCCGCCGGACAGTCCCGGTTATGTCTATGATGGCAGTGACGTGCTGCAAGATGCGGATGTCTTTCAGCAAGACACGGTCTTAGTCAGCAGTTGGGGCCCCAGCAGTGACCCACATTCGGGAATTTCGGCCTATGCGTATACGTTAGCGACGAGCGTAGGTGACTCGAACGTAATCGGGTGGACTCTCACGAGTGAAACGAATCTCATTCGGGAACCTCTGGCTGCTGGGACCTTGCAGCAGGGGGTGACTTATTACGTGGGGATTCGGGCACGGAATAGCGCTGGGATGTGGGGGCCGGCCGTGTATTCGGACGGATTTAGTTATCAGCCGCTCACTACCAGCTTAGCAAGCTGGGCAGGTCATATATGGTTAGCGCCTAATCCCTCGAGCGGCCCCGCAACCCTCTTCATCCAGCGACCCGAAGCGGTGGCTGTGACGGTCACAGTTCAGGACCTACTCGGACGGGTGCTTTGGGAGACGACTTCGAGGGAAGGCCGGCTCTTGCTCCCGTCTCTAACTAGCGGCACATACCTAGTGCGGGTCCAAGCCCCCGGCTACCAGCCGATTTATTTCCGCTGGGTAGTGCTGTGAATGCGCTATCTTTGCGCCGATGAGCGTTACAGCTGACGCCGTAAAGCGCCTCCGGGACATGACCGGGGCTGGTATCATGGATTGTAAAAAAGCTTTGGAGGAAACGCAAGGTGATTTTGAGAAGGCTATTGAGATTTTGCGCAAGAAGGGGCACAAGATGGCTGCGGCACGCAGCGAGCGTACCGCCAAAGAAGGCGCTGTCTTCGCCGCTACGCAAAATGGACAAGGTCATCTCCTGCTCCTAGCTTGTGAAACGGATTTTGTAGCCCGCAATGCGGACTTTCAGGCTTTCGGCAAAGCTCTGGTCCAAGCAGCGCTACAAGCTGACTTACAAAAACCGGAAGACCTCGCCACGCTTCAAGTAGAGGGGGTTTCCTTTTCGGACAAGCTAGCGGAGCTCACGACCCGCATTGGTGAAAAGATCGAGATCAGCCAATGGGGGCGCTTGACTGGTGATTATGTGACGGCCTACATTCACTTAGGGGGGCGTATCGGGGTCCTCGTCTCGCTCAACGGCACAGACGGACTCACACCGGAGCAGCTTTATGAAGCTGGTCAAAATGTCGCCATGCAAATCGCGGCCCTACGGCCGATCAGTGTCACCCGGCAGGACGTGCCAGAAACTATCCTTGAAAAAGAACGCGAGATTGCCCGTGAGCAGGCCCGAGCCGAGGGCAAGCCCGAGAACCTCCTCGACAAGATCGCCACAGGCAAGCTCGAGAAATTCTTCAAGGAAGCCGTGCTCCTAGAGCAAGAGTACTTTAGGGATCCCCAAAAGACCGTCGGTCAGTATCTCAAAAGCCTCTCCCCCCAACTAAGCGTCGGGAAGTTCCTACGTTTTCAAGTGGGTGAGAAATGAAATACCGGCGGATTCTACTCAAAATGAGCGGGGAGGCTTTGGCGGGCGGCAAGGGCTATGGTATCGATGCGCAACGCTTGCGTTACTATGCAGAGGAGATGCGGTCTGTGGTGCAGATTGGGGTCCAGCTTGCGATCGTGATTGGTGGGGGCAATATCTTTCGGGGAATAGACGGCACCGAACAGGGCCTAGACCGCTCTCAGGCGGACTATATGGGCATGTTGGCGACGGTCATCAACGGCTTAGCCCTCCAGAACGCTTTGGAGCAGCTAGGCGTGCCGACGCGGGTCCAATCGGCTATTGAGATGGCGCGCATTGCCGAGCCCTTCATTCGGCGGCGCGCCATTCGGCACTTAGAAAAGGGGCGCGTAGTCATTTTCGCGGCCGGAACGGGTAATCCCTTCTTTACCACCGATACGGCAGCCACCCTGCGGGCTATCGAGATCGGGGCGGACGTCCTCCTAAAAGCCACGCAGGTTGATGGGATCTACACAGCCGATCCCAAAAAAGACCTCTCCGCCCAAAAGTTTGACCAGATCACTTATCAAGAAGCCCTCGATAGAAGGCTCAATGTCATGGACCTTACCGCCTTTACCCTATCCCAGGAAAATCGCCTTCCTATGATCGTCTTCAACATCCTGCAGCCCGGGGCCCTGTATCGGATTGTATTAGGCGAATCTATCGGGACCTTGGTGCATTAGGGTATGGGCTGGTGGGAGTGGCTGCGGACCGAGTGGCAAGGGTTAGAGATCCTGCGATGGCTGATCGGCGGCGCCATCCTAGTACTGTGGTACTTTTTACGCCGACTCTTATCAAAGGGGTTCTCCCGTCTCCTGTACCTCGTGCTTCGCTCGCAAGCTTATATCACGAAGGCGGAGCTCGAGCGCCTCATGCGCCCGGCTTGGATTTTTCTTTTAGCTCTCATTGCCTTTTACAGCACTAGTGCCATTCTCCGCTTTCTGCATCTACCCCAGCAGTATCAGAACCTCCTCCACCGTGTATTTGAAGGGCTTTTTCTCATATCGGGCGGTTTCATCGTAAGCCGCCTTTTGGCGGTTTTAGAAACAATCCTCATTGCTAAATACACCCAAGCCGGGGAAAGCAATAAGATTCAGCTCATTCATCCCCTTTTGGGGATAGCCCGGATTTTGGCGTTTGTTTTGGTGATAATACTGATTTTACAGCACAGCCTAGGCGTCAATGTGACGGCTTTTCTCACGGGCCTCGGGCTAGGGGGGCTAGCGGTAGCTTTAGCGGCCCAAGACACGCTTCAGCATTTTATCGGGGCCATGGTTATCTTTACAGACCGGCCGTTCCAGCTTGGTGAGATCATTCAGCTTGAATCTGGCATCGTGGGCACAGTCGAACGGATAGGGCTGCGCTCGACCCAGATCCGAACAGTAGACGGACTCTTGTTAATTGTGCCTAACAAAAAGCTGGTGGACTCGCTCGTCTCCAACCTTTCACGCACCGAACGCCGACGAGTATGGATCCGCATAGGGCTTCTGTATCGGACGCCGCAGCCCGTGCTAGCCGCCCTCCGCAAAGACTTAATTGAAGTCATAAGCCGGTGGCCGTTCATCCTGTCTGACCCCGCTCCCCAAGTGCTTTTTACCAACTACCTCGACTCCAGTCTAGAGGTCAGTCTGATTGCTTTTTACGACCCCACGTATGTGGTTCCTGAGACCGGCCAGCCGATTATGCTTTCTCAGGTGCAAGACCAGCTCAATACTCTCCTACTAGAAACTATACGGCGTTATTCACCCCAAACCGACTTCGCTTTCCCCACAAGAACCCTACTCGTGGAGCGGAGCGATGCTTCTGACTTCGGTTGATGCTGGGCTTTCGTAAGATAGTTGCGGCGGGGAACGATTTTCTCGTGCTATCGGTTGATCCGGCTTTGCTTTCGGCAGAAGAGCGGCGACGGCTTTGTGATCGGCACTGGAGCATAGGCGCTGACGGGATCGTGCACCTTTATCCTGCGACGGAGCCGTACCACTTTCGGATGGGGTATTGGAATGCCGATGGGGAGTTAGGCAGCTTCTGCGGCAATGGCGCCCGGGTCGCTATCAAGCTAGCCCAAGAGGTCTACCAAAAGACACACTTCCACTTTTTAGCGGCGGATGGCGCGCACGACGGAGAGGTCTTCGCACCAGACCGTATAGGCGTCACGCTCACGATTCGCCGCCCGCCCCAAATCAGGCCAGCCGGGGGCCTGTGGGTAGATAGCGGCTCCCCCCATTTGCTCTTGCCGGTCGAAGGCGACCTATGGAGCCTGCCTTTATCCGAAATAGCCCCCGCGCTCCGACTAGAGCCCACCTTCGATCCGGGAGGCGTGAATGTAAATTTCTACGCGACGTTAGCGGATGGGTATGCCTTACGTACTTATGAGCGGGGCGTAGAAGCCGAGACGCTAAGCTGTGGTACCGCCTGCGTGGCGTTAGCCGCGACCCTTGGTCAGCGTAGCGTCAAAATACACACGAAAGGAGGCGCCCTGCTCGTTTACCGGCTAGACGAACAAACCTATCAACTACAAGGGCCCGTTGTAGAGGTAGCGTCTGGTATCCTTTATCGATTCTAAGTTCCAAATTCTTTGGCGAGCTTCTCGGCCTGCTCAAATAGCTTTTGCCGCTCGTCATCCGGCAGCGTAGGATTTTTTAGCTCTTCGAGGGCCTGCTCTAAGATACCCTTTACAGACTTACGAAGATCGGGTTTTTCAAGAGCAGTCTTGATGAGCGCCTCAAGGTTTGCCATACTCGACGAAGTTAGGGCTTTTTAGGCATCGAAGGCCTGAGTAGTCGCTTCGGGCAGCGTGCGACGGACTAGGCCACTCAAGACCGTGCCAGCGCCCAGTTCATAAAAGGTACGAATGCCGTCCGCCCACATAGCCTCTAAGGTTTGACGCCAGCGAACAGGCGCGGTAAGCTGCTCAATCAGAAGCGCCTTGAGACGAGCTGGGTCGGTCGTCGCTTGGGGTGAGACATTGGGATAGATAGGACAGCGGGGCACCCGAAAGGGTATCTGCTCAATGTGAACCGCGAGCTTCTCTCGGGCTGAGGCCATCAGGGGTGAATGGAAAGCGCCGTTGACGGCCAGCTTTTTGGCGAGCTTGGCGCCGGCGGCCTTAGCTTTTTGGATGAGGGCATCCACGGCTGCCACCTCGCCCGACACCACAAGCTGACCAGGAGAATTGTAGTTAGCAGGCACGACGAGCCCTTCGACCACAGACCGACAGAGGTCTTCTACGAGGGCATCCTCTAAGCCGATGATGGCAGCCATGGTGCTAGGACGCTCGTCACAGGCAGCCTGCATCCCATTCGCACGCACTTGAACTAGGGATAAACCCTCTTCAAACGAGACTACCCCGGCCACGGCTAGTGCTGTAAACTCCCCTAAGGAATGACCGGCGACGGCGGCGGGCATAAGCGGACGCGCTTGGGCCACCGCATAACTATGAACGTATAATGCCGGCTGCGTAACAGACGTATGTAGCAGAGCATCTGCCGGCCCCGAGAACATATACTCCCGTAGCGGAAAGCCCAAAACCTGCTCAGCCACTTCAAATAAGGGGCGGACCGCAGGAACCGCTTCATAAAGGACCTTCCCCATGCCAACGGCTTGGGATCCCTGACCCGGGAAAAGGAGCGCTAGGCTCATGCCCCCTGAGCCTGACGAACGATAGCTTCGAAGGCTTGGGGGTGAGTCGCCGCTAAATCCGCTAATATCTTGCGATTGAGCGGAATGCCGGCCGCTTTGAGCTTATGCATAAGCTCGCTATACGACAGACCCAACGCCCGTGCCGCGGCATTGATGCGCACAATCCAAAGCCGTCGAAATTCACGCTTCTTTCGCCGCCGATGGATATAGGCGTAAACAAGCCCCTTCTTGAGCTGATTATGTGCAAAGCGAAAAACGTTTTTCTTTTTCCCCCAATATCCTTTAGCCTGGCGCAGCACGCGCCGCCGCCGCTCCCGAGAAGCTGGACGATTCCGTACTCGCATACGTTAGGCAATATGTTGAATTAGCAAAGATAAACGCGGATAATCCGCCCCTTTGACCAAGCGATCTTTTCGGAGGGCTCGCTTGCGACGACGAGATTTTGCACTAAAGTTATGTCGGCGACCGGTCGCCTTGTGCAGGACCTTGCCCGTCGCCGTCACCTTAAAACGTTTTTGACTTCCAGAATGGCCTTTCATGGCGGGCAAAGGTACTAAAATTTAAGCACAGCATTCATACTACGCACGGCCTGAGCCGACTGCTGCAAAAGCGCTTTTTCCTCATCATTGAGCGCAAGCTGAATTATCTCCTCCACGCCGTTTCGCCCCAGCTTGACAGGCACGCCAATGTAAATGTCTTCGAGGTCATATTGGCCATTCAGGTACACGCTGCAGGGCAAAATTCGCTTCTGATCTAGCAAAATCGATATCACCATTTGCGCGATAGCCGTCCCAGGTGCATACCAGGCCGAGGTGCCGAGAAGCTTGGTAATCTCTCCACCGCCAAACTTGGTACGTTCGATGATGGCATCGAGCCGAGCTTTAGGGATGAGATTGACAATCGGAATGCCGCTTACCATCGAGTACCTCGGCAAAGGCACCATGGTGTCGCCATGGCCTCCAAGCAGCATGGCTTCGATATCCTGGACAGAACACTCCAGTTCTTGCGCCAAAAAGTAGCGATAACGAGCCGTATCTAAAACGCCTGCCATGCCGATGACCCGCTGGGAGGGAAGTCGCGAGAGCTTATAGGCGTAGTAAGCCATGGTGTCCAGCGGGTTGGTTACGATGATAAAGAACGCATTGGGCGAATAAAAGACAGCCGGCTCGATGACGGATTTGATGATTTCTGCATTGACGTGGACGAGATCATCTCGGCTCATCCCGGGGCTACGAGGCCGCCCAGAAGTCACGACCACAATGTCAGAGTCTGCTGTCGCCTTGTAGTCATTGGTGACGCCCCGCACCTTGGTGTCAAAGCCTAGGAGCGGCGAGGTTTGCGCAATATCGAGTGCCTTTCCCTCTGCCAGACCTTCTTTTATGTCCAGGAGGATGACTTCGTGACAGACGTTGGAGCGCGCTATGACATCCGCCGCTGTCGCACCGACATTACCGGCCCCAATAATACTGACTTTAGCCATGAGGCAAAGGTACACCTT
This sequence comes from uncultured Sphingobacterium sp., assembly GCA_964489015.1. GTDB lineage: Bacteria > Bacteroidota > Bacteroidia > SpSt-205 > SpSt-205 > JAPYWM01. Next base: position 23,048 of record CAZAXD010000009.1, read on the forward strand.
TTAGGGCCGAGTCAAAAAGCCCGGGGTCGTGGGACGCAAGGAAATTTTGACCACGGACGACGCGCGGCGCGGATCATAAATCAGCACGCCCTCCATCGGGAAGCCCTGGCGCGTCCAGCCTAAAGCAAGCCCAGTGCCAGGCTTTAGTCGCTCCCAGCACTCCGCATCCCACTGCGGAGCGGCTTGGGTCTGCACCGTTAGGAGAAGATCCCCACTACAGAGGCCAGCCTTGGCGGCTAAGCTGCCCGGCACAACCTCTTCGATGAGAAGGCCCTCGCCCTCGGGCTTGACCCGTAGCCCCACCCGAGCCCAACCTGGGGCGGGGTTCACCTCTTCTTGGACGTCTAATGGCAATCCTGCCGCAATACCCCGATAAGAAGGGCGTACACGACCCTCTACCACCTCCATCCAAAAGCGCCGCACCCTATTCGCCTTGCCGCGTCCCAAAAGCACACACACCGCCCGCTCAACCCCATCCTCCGGTAGTCCGCGTCCCCGCTTGTAGTAGTGCTCATACAGATAACGCATGAGGCTATCCAAGGTGAGACGCCCACCACTTTCTCGCCGAAGAAACAAGTCCAAGAGCAAACCGACCCGCCGTCCAGCCATATAAAAAGAACCCTGCAAAAACGCCGGCCGATACGAAGAGGTAGCTAACCAGCTGTCCATACTCAATTCCGCCGGCGAAAAAGCCTGGTACACCCATTGATTCTCGATGGTATTGAGAAAGCGGTTGGTTTCATCCCAAAAGGTTTCTTCCGACCAAATCCCGGCTCGAGCTAGCGTGAGACCCGTGTAGTACTCCGTCACGCCTTCCGTTAGCCAATGGAGGCTCGTAGCCGGAGGCTTATTGTAATCATAGGGCCAGAGGGCAGCAGGCCGAAGCCGCTTCACATTCCACACATGAAAAAACTCATGGGCCGAGATCCCGAGAAAGCTCTTTAGGGCTTCCTCACTTTGGGCACCGCTCTGGGGCAGGACAAAAACCGCACAGTTTTCATGCTCTACCGCATGGCGCATCGAAAAGGGTACCAGAATGTAAATAAAGTGATAAGCCGTGAGCGGAATTTCGCCCCAGACGGCTTTTTGGACTTGGACGATACGACACAGGTCCGCCACGAAGCCATCTAACGTCTCGGCCCCAACCTCTCCCCAAAAATGCACATACAGGGTGACGTCTTCGCAGGTAGTTTGCGCTTGACGCAGCGTGGGTGCAATCACAAAGGGCGCATCTACGAGCTGGTGATATGAGGCGGCTTGATACCGGCGCGGCGCTATAGCTGGAAGCGCCGTCGCGACCTGCCAGTCTACGGGCAAATCCGGGAGCTCTAACTGGCAAGGCTTGTCTATTGACTCTGGTACATACACAAAGAGCGTAATCGGATTGAAATACACCAGACCTGGCATGACATAGCTTGATCCGGCGTCCAACATGCGGGCATACACGCGATAGGTCACCCGCAGTTGCTTCTGATCTACATGAAGAACCCGCCAGGTATCCTTATCGACCTTTTGCCATGGCAGCGGTGTGCCGTCCTGTCCTTCCGCAGCAAAATCGTAAACCGCCCCGGCGTAGTTTTGTAAAATGTAGCGACCGGGTCGCCAAGCTGGCATCCGAAAGTCTGTGTACTTTCCGGTAGAAGTCGGCGCGTGCACCTCGACCCTGTAGGTGAAGGGGCCTTCCGTTGCCCAGTAGAGCCGATAAACGACCTGTGTCATACCTAGCAAAGGAAAGAACCAGAGTCGTCTAAGCATGAGCCTTGGCAAAGGTTGCGACGGCTTCGCTAAATGCCGCTATTTCCTCAGGCGTATTATACAACGGAACAGGAGCCGCTCGGAGGATCCCATGCTTGCGCCTATCGATACAAAAGCCTGCCTCCAAGAGCTTTTCAAAAAGCGCTTGACTTTGGGCATGCCGAAACGAGAGCTGAGCTCCATGAGCCGATCGAGGTGTAACCAGCTCAAGGCCAGGAATAGCCTCTAACCCCGCGCGCAGCTGCTGGTGATAAGCCTGAACCTGCTCCAAGTAAGATTTTAGCTCTAACCTCGCAAAAATATCCAAGCTTGCTTCGAGCACGGCTAATAAAAGCGGAGAGGGATTGCTATGGACCCAAGCACGGGCATCTGGCACAGGATCGAAGGCCGGCGCCATGTCAAATCGTGTCTCTAATTGGTTTCCCCACCACCCTGCTAAGATGGGCACTTGTCCCCAGTGACGCTCCGCCACATAAAGCCCTCCTACGGCACCCGGCCCAGCATTGAGGTATTTGTAGCTACACCATACCGCAAAGTCGACGTGCCAGTCCGTCAGCGCAAGGGAAATGTTGCCCACAGCATGAGCTAGGTCCCACCCTGCCCAGGCGCCCACAGCGTGGGCTGCGGCCGTGATCCGAGCCATGTCATAAACCTGCCCTGTCAAATAATGCACTCCACTCATCCACACCCCCGCCAGCCGCTCTCCATAGTGCTGAATAGCCTGAATAACCTCCTCAGTAGAAGGGACAAGCGCCGGCAGCATCTCCACCGCATCGGGATAACCCATACGAGCCGCAGCACTAGTAAGGGCATACCAGTCAGAAGGAAAAGGCTCCCGCTCTGTTAGAATCACATGACGCTGAGGCGTCGGCTGGTAAAAGCTAGCCAAAAGCAAGTGGAGGTTTGTTGTGAGGGTATGCGCAATGGCAATGTGCTCCGGGGAGGCCCCAAGCAGGGGCGCTAGCTTAGCCCGCAGTCGATCCGCATAATCCACCCAGCTGGCGCGTTGACTAAAGTAGGCTCCAACGCCCTCCCACGCCCAGCTTTCCAGTACCTGGCGTACGTACGAGGGTACACTTTTGGGCTGAACTCCTAAGGAGTGCCCGCAAAAATATACCCATAGGCGGTCTTTATCCCGCCGGGGCAAAGCAAAAAGCTCACGCATCTCATGCAAACTTAGGGAGAGTTAGAGCTAGGTATATACCTTTGCAAAGTGCATGAGTGGTGGGAGCTCTTCCGAAACCTAATCGACCCGGAACGTATCATCCAAATCGGTGGACTCGCTTTGGTCACGGCTGTCATCTTTGCTGAAACGGGCTTGATGGTAGGTTTTTTTCTGCCGGGGGACTCTCTGCTTTTTACAGTGGGGCTTTTTTGTGCTTTGGGTACTTTGCCCGTGCCACTCGGCCTCGTTCTAATTACCCTAACCGCCGCTGCCACTATTGGCGATCAGGTGGGTTACTGGACCGGCCGCCTCCTTGGCCAGCGACTATTTGACCGGCAGGACTCGTGGCTCTTTAAGCGCAAGTATGTAGAACAGACCCAAGCTTTTTACAGCCGATGGGGGAAGCCCGCTATTATCTTAGGGCGGTATGTGCCCATCGTGCGCACTTTTGTGCCGATTTTAGCAGGTGTAGCGAATTTCCCGCCCAAGCTCTTTATCCCCTACAATATTATTGGCGGTATTTTGTGGATAAATAGCCTTGTACCGCTCGGTTATGCTTTGGGCACTGCTTTCCCTAGCCTCAAAAGGTATGTAGAACTGATCGCGCTGCTCATTATCTTTCTATCCGTACTGCCCCTAATCCGGACCTATCTCAAGAGCCGCAAGGCCGCCAAAACAGAAAAGGCGGCATGAGCGCCTTTTCTTACGTGCTCTTAGACCTAGGCGGTGTCTTGTACGGTGTAGACTACAGCAAGACCTTAAAAGCTTTGGGATTGCCACCCGATAACCTCGCTTTCTTCGCTAAGCACCCACTGATTACTGCTTACGAACGGGGGCTTGTATCAACGGTGGATTTTGTGGCGGAGTTATGTAAAGCTTTGCAGATCAGCCCAGATCAGGCCATAGCGGGTTGGAATGCCATGCTCTTGGGACCCTTACCAGAAGGTGAGAGGCTACTCAGAGCCCTGCACCCTCACTACCCCCTAGCTCTCCTGAGTAATACCAATGACCTGCACCTTGAGATCGTAGCGCCTCAAATCACCCCGTGGAAGGATCTTTTCGTAAAGCAATTCTTTTCGAATCAGCTCGGGCGACGTAAACCTGACCCGGAGACTTACTTGGCAGTATTGGAAGCGCTAGGCTGGCCGCCTAGTCAAACGCTTTTTATCGATGACAGCGCTCAAAATATCGAGGGTGCTCGAAAGGCTGGCCTGCAAACCCTACTCGCATCTGCCAATAAACCCTTAGCCCTTCTCCCCCAGCTACACGCCCTACAGACTCAATAATCCCGATGAGCCAAGACAAGCCCCCCCATGCACTTACTCGCTCACGTTCCGCGCGAAATGTGCTGTACTTAATGGGGGCCCAGATAGCAACCTTCGTAGCGAGCTTTTTTAGCTCGCCTTACATTGTTCACAATCTAGGAGAGGAGGCTTATGGCGCCCTAATCTTGATCGGGGTAATCTTAGGCTATCTAGGCGTGCTAGACCTGGGTCTAAGCGCTGCAGCGACCAAATACATAGCCGAATACTTCTCAGAGGGTCAGCTCGAAAAAGTTAGGCGGGTTTTGTGGGCAAGCATACTAACTTATTTGATAATCGGCGCAGTAGGTGCTATGCTACTTCTAGTCAGCGCGCCTTATCTCGTCAAGCATTTACTTAAGGTCTCACCTAGCTTGCAGGAGGTCTCTATCCTATCCTTTCGAATTAGTGCGATAGGCTTTGCGGCTAGCCTTTTATCAAATGCTTTTCGGGCTATTCTCCATGCTCGGCAGCGTATCGATTATTTAGCCTTAGTCACCTTCCTAACGGGTGTGGGCCAGCCAATCCTAGTGATACTTCTCCTTAGCATGGGCCAACATCTACTTAGTGCAGCGATGGCCACTGCTAGCTTGACAGTCTTTCTGACCATACTGATAGGAAGGCTTGCCTATACCATCTATCCAGGTTGGGGTCCTCCCATTTATGACCAGCAAACCCTTCAGCGGCTTTTACGCTTTGGCAGCTGGATGGCGCTCTCGGGCCTTGTTGTTCCTCTGCTTTTACAGGTGGAAAAAATCTTTCTCAGCCGCTTATGCTCACTAGCAGAAGTAGCTTATTATACAGTCGGTGCAAGTTCAGTCATGCAGATACCCAATTTTGTTTATGGCGCCTTTGCTACTACGTTATTTCCGATATTCAGCGGCTCCGCCCAAACTAATTTTAAACTTATACAATGGGGCATCCGTTTACCTTTCTTTTCACAATTGCCGATCCTACTCTTTCTCATAGCATTCGGTCAGTCTTTTATGATAGCATGGATGGGGCCTGTGTTTGCTGAGAAAAGTACACCTAGCTTGTGGATAATGGTTGCTGCCGCTTTCGTCAACGGCCTGGCTATCATACCTTTCACTTACCTTCCCGCCAAAGGCAGACCCGATCTGATAGCTAAGTTTCTTCTCATAGAAGCCTTAGTATATGTACCTTTGAGTTACACGCTTATCCGGCAATTAGGGCTCCTAGGAGCACCACTAGCTTACCTAATGCGAATAAGCCTAGACACCATTTTGCTTGTCTGGGCAGCCCAGCGCCATTTCCATCTATCATGGCGCTTTTTGCTGGAACCCACCTTTCATCCTATCACGCTCCTGCTGATTGCACTTAGCTTAGGCCTGATGATTATACAGTATCACTGGAAACCGTTAGCTACCTCCTGGCACGAATTGATAGGAGTAGCTGCAGCCTTTATAATCTTATCCGCTAGTATGATATGGTGGGGTGTCTTCTCTAAAGAAGAGAGACACTGGCTCCTTAGCAGTCTCCCTCGCCACCCACAGTTCTGATTTTAGCCCTAATTTTGCCCCAAGATGGCTATCAGAACAGTAACGCAGCCAGAATGCCCCATATGCCAGCAAAGAGGTCAGCCCCTTTACAGCAACCTGCGAGACAATTTATTTAAAGCGGAGGGTGAATACGGATTCTGGCGCTGCGAGACTTGTGACCTCTTATGGCTAAACCCTCGACCCATAGACGAGGATATTCCTAAGTGTTACCAGGAGTACTACACACATACGGTGTACAACCCTCAAGCTGTTCCTCGCTCTTTTAGAGATAGCAGTTCTCTGAGAGATTATCTGCGTGCTATTATACTTGAAACGACACATAATTATCCCGCACCCAAGAAACGCTCAAAGCTAGTAGGCCGAATTCTATCTAAAGTGCGTTTCCTGAGGGAAAGAGCCGCTTATGATATGAGTATATTCTTTATCCCATGGCATGGCCAAGGACGACTTTTAGACGTAGGGTGTGGGAATGGCAGATACTTGCTTCAGATGCAGCAATTCGGTTGGCAAGTTGTAGGGGTGGACCCCGATCCTCAGGCCATTTCGGTTTGCCAAGCTGCAGGTCTCACAGCCTATCAAGGCACCTTAGAAGCGCTAGCTTTTCCAGATAACTCCTTTGATGCTATTACCATGAATCACGTCATAGAGCACGTACCTGACCCAGTCTCTACCCTAACAGAATGCTACCGCTTATTATCACCGGGCGGCTATCTAGCGATTGCAACGCCTAACATCCACAGCCTTGGCCACCATAAATTCAGAGCGCAATGGAGAGGGCTTGAACCGCCGAGACATTTGACATTATTTTCTCAGAAATGTCTAAATCATATCTTGAGAAAAATAGGCTATGATATAGTAGAATCTTTCTCTTGGAGCAGGATGGTTGATTTTATATATGACTTTAGCAATAAAATAAAAAATGAAACTAAACCAAAGCAAAATAGCTGGGATAGGAGCCTATTCAAGCTGCAAGAAAAGCTTTATGTACAGCTCGGTTTCAATAGAGGAGAAGAGCTTATGGTTTTAGCCCGTAAAAAACGTATTTAGGGCAATTATGACTCAAAATAGTCATGGATCTAATCAAAACGTTGACCTATCGATCTTGATAGTAAGCTGGAATGTCAAAGAGCTCTTGAGGGCGTGTCTGGAGAGTATTTACAGTAATCCACCTGGGGATTATACTTTTGAGGTGATTGTCGTAGATAATGCTAGCCTCGACGGATCACCTCAGATGGTAAAAGAGTACTTTCCTCAAGTCAAGCTCATTGAGAATGACTACAATTACGGTTTTGCCAAAGCCACTAATCAGGCCTATCGCCTCAGCACAGGTAAATACCTAATGACCCTTAACCCCGATACACTTATAAATCCAGGCACCTTAGAAAAGATGATTCACTTTCTTGAGTTCGATCCTCGTATAGGCGCCATTTTACCAGTTGAGCATTACAGCACCTATAATTACAAAGTAGGACCAGTACCTCCTTTACGGTATATTACAAGATTAGTGGCAGGAAAGTTAGGCCTCTCAATTCCTTATTTCCAAAAGGTTATCGCTCCTGATGAGGTGAACTATGTTTGGGGGACTGGTATCCTCGTTCGACGAGAAGCTTTGGACTCTGAAGATAAGTTTTATAGTGAGGACTTCTTCATGTATGGTGAGGAGCTACGCTTTTCAGAGAAGATTCGGGAAAAAGGGTTTTTGTTATATGTGGTACCTCGCATAGGACTTTCCCATTATTGCGGAAAGTCCTCTACTAGATCCGCCGAAATATCATACTATACTTGGAGGCTCTATATCTTTGTAACAAGCTATTGGCCTTATATAAAAAGAATTTCCAATTTAGAATTGCTAAGGCTAAAGTTAATTACAATTTTGAATCTAATTGAGTGTAGCTTGATCCTACTAGGCATTTACGTTAAGGGTAAGATAAGTCCTTCCCCCGAAAGAGCAGTAGCGCTAAATCAATGGAGAGGGGCTATAGATGCTCATTGGGGCTTCCTCGTCCATGGTCATGATTACGCAGAGCTCATCAATAAGGAAACTGAGCGTATATTGAATGATAGAGCATTCTTAGTTCGAGAGCTATTTAGCCATTCGTAGAATCTCGTCAAGTCTTTAGGTAGCCTAGCAGCCATAGTACATAAAGATTCATCCTGAGAGTCCAACGTAATCTGCTTATCTCATCTTCGCAAGGTTGTGTATGCAAAGGCACTGCGACCAAGCTTGTACTACTTTTGCATTATGCCAACCTACAGTGTTGAAGATTTGCCTTTAGGGACTAAGATGCCGGCCTTTTCGTTACTCAGTGTCTGCGGAGAGGCTTTTGACAGTCAGCAACTCTCAGGCGCCCCTGCCGTTATTGTCTTCACCTGTGGCCACTGTCCCTATGTGCAGGCTATCGAGGATCGCATGCTAGCGCTAGCCCGGGAATTTATACCCAAAGGTGTGAGATGGGTAGGGATTGCTTCTAATGACCCTAGTCTCTATCCGACCGAAGACAGCCCAGAAGCCCTCTGTCAACGCGTTCATGAAAAAGACTATCCCTTCCCCCTCTTATTTGATGAGACGCAGGCCGTCGCTAAGGCCTTCGGCGCCCAATGCACCCCTGAATTTTTCGTTTTTGATGCCAAGGGACTACTTTACTACCACGGCCGACTGGATGACAACTGGAAGGACCCCGCCGCTGTCACCCGACAAGACCTGCGCCTCGCTCTACAAAGCCTACTCCAAGGCGCACCAGCACCCCACCTCCAGTACCCGGCCATGGGTTGCTCTATTAAGTGGAAAGCGACCTAAGTGCTAAGCCTGCGAGGATTCGGGACATATCTGCCAAAGCCTGGCTCCTCTCTATGAGGCTTATGGGCCTCTCAAGCAGTACCAAAGACCTAGCTATTCGTCAGAAGGTATTCGCCAGATATAGTAGCTATACGCCCCCGAAGTGCTTCTGAAGAAGACACTAGGAGCCCGATGAGAAAAGCGTCGGATATACACAGGCTCCCGAAGTAGATGAGCCCAGATTTCTCGATTGACATTAAAACGCCAATACGAGTCCCAGTCAGTCCCTAAGAAGTATGTGGTTAGATACTTGACCTTATTCCCTAAAAGGTACTGAGGCAGCTCGGCCTCAGATAGCGCTAAAAATTGATAATCGTTTACCAGACCATCTAAGTTTATAACTTTCCTATGAGAAAAGTATCCAATCACCCCCGCATCCCAAGAAGCGCATCTATCCTCAGGCGCCGTGTGATGACGTAACCACAACCCCACCTGATAAGCTTCCCATATAACAGCATTGGCCACAGGACTAAGGCGCCACTCTCGTATCCAACCTAGCGTGAGAAGGTAGAGCATGCTATACAAGACAGGCCAAAATACACGCGCTAAGCGAGCATTTGCCCAGCTAAGCTGGACTAAAAAAGCTAATACTCCCGAGAGTGCCAGTATTTCCGTAACCAGATACCAGCCCCTAAAGGTGTGCAGAAGTAACGAAGTGATGAGATTATGGAGCACACCTGCCCCTATTAGGAGACCGAGTTCTTCAGATACCCCTAAGCGGTGGCGCTGATACCACAGTATCCCTAGGCCTATCCCCAATATAGCGAATGTACCCACCCAGCCCACCGAGGCTGGAATACCCAGAGATTCTAGCCCCACTACAAGGGCCTTGAGCCACCAAAAAGCTTTACCAAGCACCTCAAGCCAGGAGTGCTCCCAAAAAGCATACTGCTTAGCAGCACCGCTCACAGGCATCAGATGACCAAAGTGGCTAAGATTCCACACAAAATAAGGGGCTACCGTTATAAGCGCTGTACCAGCCACTACACTCATCCGTCGAGCCCAGAGCAGCCAACCCCACCTGCGCAGCTCCAGCAGACTCCATCCGCCTACAACCAGCGCCACCACGCCTCCATCTAAGCGCGCTAGTATAATCAGTCCCAGTAAAAGGCCTAACCAAACCGAACGAAAGCTATCTTCCCTTACAAGCTTGGGCCATTGATAAAGCAGAAGCGCTACTAAGCACCCCTGCAATCCCGTCTCCATGCCTGAAAAGCTTATCTCTAGCAAAAACGCCAGTAGTTGATACAATACCACACTCGCAGCTGCCCAGAAGGCAGAAACCCAACGCCGAAAGACATGATATAGAAAAAAAGAAGTTAGCCCTGCCAAAACAGCCTGGATTCCCAAAATCACACGAAGAGGCATCCAATCCGCCATGCCCCAGACCTTGTAAAGAGGTATCCAAAAAAGCATCCACAAGGGATGATAACCGTTGGTCTCATGAATCCCGTCGAACGTGCTACCAGCACCCAAGGCTATATTTCTCGCAATCTGCGCATAATAAAACGCATCATCTGTAAAAGGATAGCGTACGAGCCAGCTGTCTGGGAAAAAGCAAAAGAGCAGCAAAGTCAGAGTGGTAAATAATCCTGTCACCCAGGCTACCTGGCTATCTTTCACACGCATGGTGCAAAAGTAGGGGGCGGGTTATTTGTACAGAGATTGCGCTGCTTATAGGCAACTGATCTGCCCTATGATCGAGGAACCCACCTAACCCACAGGGCAGTAGCCTTCTCTGAAGGCTGCTTAAGCGTGCGAGAAGTTAACACGACCACCCCGCTGGGAATCTATCAGTCTACGATAAAGTAGACCACACGTAACCGACGCATCAGTTTGGAGAGACGCTGCTTAGAGGAAATGGGGGGGGCGGCCGGCAGTCGCCATAGGCAACGCCACTGTCCCAGCAGCCGCTCCTGATACGGTTCACGCCGCCAACGGGCAAAGCGCTCAGCTACTTGATCGGCAGAAATTCGGCGGATGTCTACTGAAAATTGCCTGATCGCTTGCTGAGTAGCTGCGGGTATGCTCGTATAGATCCAGACCTCCATGCTCTGGGGTGTCGGGCTATAAAAGAATTGACAGGTGAGCTGCTTTTTTTCACAAAGGTAAGTCTCTAGAGCCTGTAGGACATTCCAGAGTGCGAGTAATCCTTCCCAGGAATGCTCAGACACCTGCCAGCGGGTATAAAAGACCGCTGCTCCCTGGGGCGGCACCGGCGAAGCACGCAGCGGCTCCTGCGGCCACGGATAGCCCCGCGGATCGCCGGCATAAACCAATTGCCGCAGTACGCGGCTTAGGGCGGCCCCCCCACCCCAGACCACTGCAGAGAGCTGGCCCCCTCGCCACACCTGATAAAAAAATTCGCTCACCGCCAAGACTGGCAGCGCCGACGCCATAGTATCTCGCCAGAGCCGACGCTGCGCTTCCAGCCACACGTCTACAGGCTCGTCCAATGACAGATCCTTTAGCTGTAGAAGCAGTTGCGGGAAGCGACCACAGGCCCCCTGCAAAGCCGAGAAAAAGGCGTAGGCTCCCTCCGTCGTCGCTTGGCCATCCATGACAAACCAAGCCCCCATTCGCCGAGCCCTAAGCTCCACTTGATACGTGTAGCGAATATGCCGAACCACCGAATCCTCTATGAGAAGCGTATAGACCACCCGCGCTAGCTGCTCATTTTGACCATAAGGCAAAAGGTGATACAGGCGCCATTGAACTAGATTACGACCTGCGCCATCGAGAAGGCAAAGGTTTTGCGCTAAGCAATAGGTCAAAACACCTAGGAGCCAACGCATACGAGCCGAATCGCCTTAGGATGAAAGTCTGGCGGCAGAGGCAGAGCCTGTACCTGAAGGGCCGAGGGTCTTATCTGATACTGGCTAATCAGTATGCGACGCAGTTGATGCAGAGCCCGCAAGGTAGCCGCCTGGGATTTTTTTGTACGATAGTATCCAACCAGGAGCCAGCAGCGGGCTGAATCCTGCCTAAGTGCGAGCTGCATAGCGGTAGCCCATTCCCACAGAGGGGGGCTATCGCCTTTCCGGGTAGGCTGCCACCAGGCTTCGAAGGGTTTATTTGCCCGCCAGGCACTATCTAAGACAAACCGAACCTTAGGCGTAGTGGCCTCTAAAAGCGTATCGACCCCCCATTCCGGCGGCACGATCCATACCCCTTGTAGGCGGACCGACCAGCCGGCCCGCCATAAGCTATCGGGCCAGACCTCGGGCAAGCTCAGGGTATCCGCTTCCAAAAGCGCCCCCATCCAAAAGTCCAAAGACTGGGCAGGCCAAGCTAAGACCTTAGCGCGTCGCAATTGATAAGCTGCCTGCCAGGCCCGTTCCTCTTCTAAAGTACGAGGCACTAAACGATCTAACTGGCGAAGCCCAGTATAACTACGCAGGTCCAGGCGGGCTTCTACCTGATAATAAGCTCCTACAAACTCGGCCTTGTAAGCGAGAGGGGGCCCCGCTTCGGCGAGACGACTCTCCCAAGCGGCTACCAAGGCAAGCCGCTCCGCCCAAGCGCTGGGCAGCTTCAATGCAAATATCCCGTAAGCGGGATAAGCCCACTCATTTTCGAATACTGTATCCCTGATGACAGAGGGGGGGACTTTTGGTAAAACCGAGGTAGATCGCGCCTGAAACGAAAAACCCTGCCATAGCGACCATTGCCGCCGCCACTCTGCCTTATCACGCAGGGACAAGCGCCCCCAGCATCCAATGTATAAACTCTCAGGACGCAGATAGGTCTCTAAGTACTGCAGCACCAGGGAATAATCCGGTGGCCGAGGGGGCCACCCGCGTAAAAGGTATAGGGCCTGCTTTGTGAATTGAAAGCCGACATGGTGACGTCTCCACTGATGGACGCCCCATTCGTACCAGTGGCCATCGCCGACTTCCACGGTGGTCAGCATGGCATAAAGCCAGCGCATGGCTTCTAAGCGATAGCGAGGCATCGTCTCGAGCACGCAGGCTATCCCCTGCGGTCCAACCCAGGTTTTGTAACTAAAACCTAAGCTGTCGACCCATCGCCGTAAGCGTAGAGCTCGGCTAGAAGGATAATCCGGATCATAAAGTAGCCTAGCTAAAAAGTCCGCTGTCTGCCAAGCACCAAGCTCGTGACGCCAAGCCACAAAGACCAGGTCGCGATCGGGTAAGCGCTGACCGTACGTAACGAGGCGCAGCCCCGAAGGCCACCCCTCCACAATTTGCAGCCACAGGATGATCAGGAGGCTGCCGGCACCCATCGAAACGTAATGGAAAGACGCCGATTATAGCTGCGTTCGAAAAAGGCCTCGACTTCTCCCAAGATCGCCGACAAGTACTTATAGGCTTCGCTCTGAGCGGTGGGCAGAGTCAGCTCCACCTGCAGATCCCTAAGCTCAACCTGGATAGCCTGGGGGGGCTCCTGCAGGTATTTAGCGAGCTGATCCGCTAGCCGTAAAAGAGGCGCTAAGTACCCTATGACCTTTTTCTGGGTTCTGGAGAGCACACTGTAATGGAAGTGTTCTGAGGATGGCAAGCTCTTGCGATGATAGCGAACTAAATTACTGATGATGAGAAGCTCTTCGGAACCGAAGCCGGGCATCGGGCTATTGAGGATGATGTACTGACCGTGTTTATGGTGGCCGCTGGGATTGATAAAGTGGCCGATGTCATGCAGATAGGCGGCGTAAGCGAGCCATTCCTGCTCCTCGGCGCCGAGGCGATGTAAAGGACGAAGTTCATCAAAGAGCTTTTCGGCCCAAGCCCGGGCGATCTCAGCATGGTGCTGGGTAACCTGATAACGGCTAGCTAAGGCCCGTACGGCTTCCTCACGCTGGGAAAGGGCCTGGGGCAGGCGCCCCCCAAAGGCCTTTTGCGCATAATCATATAAAAGCCCTTCTCGAAGCGCATAACCGCTGATCGTCATGGTTTGGATAGGCAGACGAGCTAAGAGCCGTTCTACCACTACCACTCCAAAAGGAATAAGGGGTGCCCGCTCCGCTTGCATACCCTTGAGGCGAAGGCGCTCGGCTAATGGGAGACTCAGGAGCTTCTGCGCCACCGGATAAAAGACAAGGGGTGCCAAGCGATACCCGTGGATGGATTGTGCACCCATGGCATCCCCCACGTGATGCGCGATAAGCCGGCCTAGCGTCTTGAACGTGCCAGAACTACCTATTAAGTGCGTGACATAAATGCCCTTGATTTCCGTTAGAAACGGCTCTAAAAGCTGATCGACATGGCTTCGAATGCGGGCCAAGGTGGCGCCTGAGAGCGGGTCCTCCGCACCAAAGAGCCCTTGTAGCCGCGTAACCCCTAATGGTAAGCTAGTAAGGTGCAAGACGCGCCCGTTTTCACCTAAAATCAATTCTACCGAGCCGCCGCCGATATCCACTACCAAGTGCGGCTCCTCGGGTAAAAGCAACCCTTGGCTCACACCCAAGTAAATAAGTTGAGCCTCCTCCGCCCCAGAGAGGATACGAACACTGAGACCATATTCATGTCGGATCGCTTCGAGAAGGTCTGCCCCATTGGCAGCCCGTCGAAAGGCTTCGGTGGCACAAGCTAACCAGGTCTGGACCCCTTCTGCTTGACCCACCGCAAGAAAGTGTTGAATAGCTTTGAGCGCTCGTTCCATCGCCTGGGTCGTAAAAGCTGGCTTGGTTCCATCCGCTAGGTCGCGCCCTAAAAACACGAACTCGCGCGCTTGCCGTAGAACCCGCACTTCTCCTTCCTTAAACAGTCCAATGAGTAGATGAAAGGAGTTAGTGCCCAAGTCTAAGATGCCAATCTTCTCAGCCATGGCTTGTCGTGAGGAGCTTTTCTAAGTAGGCCAATGCTTCAGGATGATCAGCAAAATTTAGGTCTTCGACTAAGCGCCTAATCTCTTGGCGCTCTTTATCAGAAACAAGCAGATTGACCTCCGTCATAGCCGATCTGCTCCGCATCGATATCAGAATATTTTGCACAATGTCGCCCGTACTAGCAGCAGCTACAGCAAATAAAAACTCTGCTTGCTGAAAATACCTTTCCAGATGCCCTTGCAGATAAGCCCGTAAAGCAGACAGAAAAGGAGGCCGCCAAAACTCCGCATCGATAGCTAGATAACGCAGTTCACCACGCCAATCGAGAGCCGTTTCCGATACGCCTAAATCTTGCCGCAAAAACTGTAGGATCGCTTCCAAGCGCTGCAGTTCCATCGTATCAATAAATCCATCTGCTTGCGCTACGAGGAGTGATGGAAAAACCTGTAAAATCACCAAAAAGACGTCTTTGTCCATGAGCTCGCGGCGCTCCCGCTGATACGCATCCCATAATTTTTCCCATGAAGCCATATACTCTAATCTAATTTGAGAACCGCCATGAAAGCCTCCTGAGGCACCTCTACGCGGCCCAGTTGGCGCATACGCTTTTTCCCCTCCTTCTGCCGCTCTAGGAGCTTCCGTTTACGCGTGATGTCACCGCCGTAGCACTTAGCCGTGACGTCCTTACGCAGGGCTTTGATAGTCTCGCGAGCAATCACCTTGGCATAAACGGCTGCTTGGATGGCTACCTCAAACTGTTGCCGAGGAATGATATCCTTTAGCTTTTGGCACAAACGACGCCCCCAATCATACGCTTTCTCCCGATGGATAATGCAGCTAAGGGCATCGACGCGCTCCCCATTGAGCAGAATATCCATCCGCACCAGGTGACTCTCCTGGTAGCCTATCACCTCATAATCTAGCGAAGCATACCCGCGCGAGAGGGACTTTAGCCGATCATAAAAGTCAAAGAGCACTTCTGCTAGAGGCATCTCGTACGTTAGCTCGACTCGTGTCGGTGAAAGGTAGACCTGATTCTTAAAGACGCCACGACGGCTCTGACAAAGCTCCATGAGGGCACCGATGTACTGGCTATCCGTGATAATCTGTACCCGAACAAAGGGCTCCTCCAGGTGGTCGAGCTTGGCGGGGTCCGGCATTTGGGCGGGATTGGTGACGACTACCATCTCACCCGTACGCAGATACGCATGATAAGGTACGTTGGGCACTGTGGCCAATACCTCCATCCCAAACTCCCGCTCAAGCCGTTCCTGTACAATCTCTAAATGCAAAAGCCCTAAAAATCCTACCCGAAATCCAAAGCCTAACGCGGCTGAAGTCTCCGGCTCAAATTGAATCGCCGCGTCGTTGAGTTGAAGCTTTTCCAGCGCTTCTCGGAGGTCCTCAAACCGCTCCGATTGCATCGGGTAAAATCCTGCAAAGACCATGGGTTTCATTTCGCGGAAGCCCTTCAGCGGCTCCGTCGCAGGCTTCTGCGCCTCCGTGACTGTATCCCCCACCTTAATCTCGCGAAGGTTTTTGATGCTCGCAATCACATAGCCTACCGAGCCAAACGGGATCTCGTCTCGGGCGTGGCGTCGCAGCTGAAAGATGCCCACCTCTTCGACTGTATACTCGGCCCCTGTAGCCATGAGGCGGATGCGCATACCCGGCGTCAAGCGGCCATCTACCACCCGCACGTAAGCGATCGCCCCCCGATACAAATCAAACTGCGAATCAAAAATAAGCGCCCGTAGGGGGGCTTCTGCTCGACCTCGCGGAGGCGGTACTTTCGTGATGATTGCTTCCAAAATAGTCTCTATTCCGATTCCCTCCTTGGCGCTGGCGTAAATGACTTCCTCCGGCTTACAACCCAAAAGCTCCACAATCTGATCACGAATCTCATCCGGCCGAGCCGCCGGTAAATCAATCTTATTCAGCACGGGAATAATCTCTAAGTCCTGCTCCAGCGCCAAATACAAATTGGCTAAGGTCTGCGCCTGAATGCCCTGACTCGCATCCACCACCAACAGAGCCCCTTCACAAGCGGCTATCGCCCGAGAAACCTCATACGAAAAGTCTACATGCCCCGGCGTGTCGATGAGGTTTAGCGTGTAGCCCTTGTAGGTCATCTGCACGGGGTGACTCTTGATAGTAATGCCTTTTTCGCGCTCAAGGTCCATGCTGTCTAAGACCTGATCCATCATTTCACGCTGCGACAAGGTCCCTGTTTTTTCAAGCAGACGATCAGCCAATGTACTTTTGCCATGATCAATATGGGCAATAATGCAGAAATTTCGAATGAGCTTGCCCGCCATAAGCTAAGCAAAGTTACGGGATTTAGCCGGGTGGTAGGTACGACCTTTCCAAACGAAGGGTACACCAAGCAGCGAAGCCCCCGCTAAAAAAACTATCACTAGGGGATAGGCTACCGCTACAGCGGGTAGCCATCCAAGAAGGTACTTGGGTAGACCCACCTTCTGAGCGCTAAGCCCCGCCAGTGTCGCCTGCGCAAGGAGTATGATGCTGGCGGAGGCCCAACCTAAGGGCTGGCCAGAGACTAAGCCGACTAGCGTACCCAGCTGAGCAAGGGCTAGAATCGCTAATCCTACCTTAGGCCAAGGCGTAGGGTAAAGGCTGCGTTTAGAAAGCCAACGCAGTCGCTGATGAAACCACGCTCGCCAGGTGTCCGCCGGGCGGGTCCACACTACCACTGGCAAAAATGCCAGGGCTTTCGAGCCATACTGCAAGCGTATACGCTGCACAAGCAGATCATCATCCCCACTGGGATGACCCCACCCCGCCCCCCAGCCTCTTACCGCCTCAAAAGCCGAACGCCGATACGCTAAAAAAGCGCCATTAGCTGTGAGCGGAAAGCCTAACTCCCAGCTTACGGCTGTCAGCTGTAAGATACCCGCCATCTCCAGGGCTTGCATAGCCAGTAGTAAGCGTCGTGGCCACCGGGCCTTAGCATAAAGCCGTTCATCCCAAAAGCATACGTAGCCCATAGCTATCTGTACACCCTCCTTCGTAAAGGCCTGAGCCACTGTTTCTAACGCGTTAGGGGCTACACTCGTGTCTGCGTCCACCGTAAGGATAACCTCAGCTTGAGCCTGAGCGAGACCGGCTAAGAGAGCTGCTTTCTTGCCTGACTGCTCGATACGTAGGTAGTGGATCAGATCAGGGTAAGCGGCTCTTAACGCCTCTGCGATGCAGGGCGTTTCATCGGTGCTATGGTCGTCTAAAATCCAAATCTCAGCTATCCAGCGCCGCTGGACAACGAGCGCTTCGACGGTTTGCCGTAAGGTCGCCGCTTCGTTGCGGGCGGGGATGAGGACCGCTAAAGGCGGGTAAGGTCCCCCGGTATCCCCCGAACGCCAAAGAACCCGCCACCAACCTAACCCTATTATACCTCCCGCATAAACAATAGCCAGAAGAAGGACAAGCCCCCAAAGCACAAGCAAAAGTAAAGCCCCTACTACCTTTGTATGGTGGCAACCCTGGTGAGAACCCTCAAGCTTCGGGGTGAACGCCCCCACGATGCCCTTAGCCTGTGGATAAATAGCACCGCGTGGCTTTTGCAGAAGTACTTGTATCGGCTCACTCGCCAAAACGCTAAGCCCTTCATCACTTACATTTACGAAGACCGCCCCAATCGACACTGGACCCAATTCCCATTTTCTCTTTAGGAGCGCTGGTACTGGCATCCTCAAATACGGGCTTGGATCGACGTAGAGGGCATCACATGGACATGGCATGAGCAAGATACACCTATCCAGCACCCCCCCCACTGGCTCGATAACTTAGCACCGGGTCAAATTGGACTCGACATTGGCGCCCATCGCGGCTACTGGACCCTCTTATACGGCAGGCGAGTAGGGCCCGAAGGGCGGGTCTTTTGCTTAGAGCCCAATCCGCAGAATTATCGCATGCTGCTCAAAAACCTTGCCCCAAATGACCTCTTCTTCGTAACGCCGCTGCCCTTAGCTGCCTGGAAAGAAACGACCCAACTCAGCTTAGCATTTCCTGCTGCACATCCCTACCAGTCTTTCATTGGCAAGTTAGCCCCCAAGCCGGGCTCCGTCCTTGCTGTAACCATTGACGATCTCGTTCAGGCCCTCGGCCTACCCCGCCTCGACTGGATTAAGATAGACATCGAAGGCACAGAAGTCGAGGCCCTTCAGGGCGCCGTGCACGTCCTAAAGATCTATCAACCTACGCTCTGGATCGAGATTCATCACACTTATGAAGCTATCCGTGCCTTTCTGACAGAAGTCGGCTACCATATCCAAGAAGAGACCTCCTTTGGAGAGGGGCTATGTTATATATGGGCTGTACCCCTAGGCCGTAAAACTTAGTACTTTTGGCCAGCATGGGCCGAGTCGAAGTAGAAGTGCTGGGCATCACCCGGGATCCGCGAGTTCCAAGTTCTCCTTCTATTCTCATCTTGCAGGAGAAAGAGGGTAAGCGACGCCTTCCTATCTTTATCGGACAGCCCGAAGCGACCGTCATTCTCGCCGAGCTGGAAAAGCAGCGCTATGCTCGTCCCCTTACCCACGACCTACTGGTTAATATTCTCACAGCGCTAAACATTCAGGTCGTAGAAGTGACGATTCATAAGCTGGAAGAAAACATCTTTTATGCTTACCTGATTTTGGAAACTGCAAGCCGAAGCAGTACTGCTATTGACTGTCGGCCAAGCGATGGCGTAGCCATCGCCCTCAAGACCCAAGCCCCAATTTACTGCGAGGAAGAAGTCCTGGAAAAAGGCGGCTTGCCCATCGCCGACGACGAGGAAGAAGCAGAAGAGAGCCCCACCCCCCCCCGCCCTCTAAAAAAGGTACCGGCTCCCCCTCCCTTGAAAAGATAGAAGAACTCCTTAGACAAAGCCTCCCTGCGAAACAGCGCGTGGAACTGGCGGGTCTACTCGAGAAGCTACTCCAAGAAGCTATCGAAAACGAGGACTACGAAAGAGCTGCTAAAATCAGGGATCTGCTGCGCCAAATCGAAGAAAAAGGAAAAAGCTAAATGCAAGCGCTGATAGGTATTCCGCTCTTTCTCCTTCTTGCCTGGCTTTTTAGCGAACAGCGTCGCCCCTTTATGAGCCGGGTGATTGTCGGCGGTTTGCTTCTTCAATTTGTGTTTGGTTTGCTTGTGCTAAAGGTATCTTTGTTTCGAGACGTCTTTAGCTTCCTAAGTAAGGTCTTTGTGAAGGTACTAGATTACTCCCACGAGGGTGCACGCTTTTTATTTGGGAATCTGGTCCGACCCGAATATGAGTCCACTTTTGGTTATATTTTCGTTTTGCAGGTTTTACCGACGGTGATTTTTTTTGCAGCGCTCACAGCGAGCCTGTATCACTTAGGCATCCTTCAACGGGTAGTCCAGAGTGTAGCCTGGGTAATGCGATTTACCTTAGGCACCTCAGGCCCCGAAAGCCTATGCGTAGCGTCCAATATCTTTCTAGGGCAAACAGAGGCGCCGCTCCTGATACGACCGTTTTTAGCGCAAATGTCGCGCTCCGAACTTTTAGCGGTGATGATAGGCGGGATGGCTACCCTGGCAGGCGGCGTCCTTGCCGCTTATGTGGGCTTTTTAGGTGGGTCTGATCCCATAGCTCGCCAGAAGTTTGCGTTGCACTTAATCGCTGCATCCGTCATGAATGCACCAGCCGCTCTGGTCTTTGCGAAGCTATTGCGGCCAGAGGTCGATCCTGAAGCGGCTCGCCGACCTTTACGGCTTCCACCTACTGAACGAGCGACCAATCTACTAGAGGCGCTAGCCAATGGCGCTGCCGACGGGCTGCGCTTGGCAGCTAACATCGCCGCGATGCTCTTAGCGTTTATCGCGGCCCTGGCTTTGCTAAACGACCTACTATTCCGGTTAGGACAAGTTACCGGCCTCAATACCTGGATAATCAGTACATCCGCAGGCATATTTCGCGGTCTATCCATAGACTGGTTTCTCGGTTGGCTCTGCCGGCCCATTGCTTATCTCATGGGCATCTCCTGGGATGAGAGCCTGGCTGTCGGCGCCTTGCTGGGACAAAAGCTAGTCCTCAATGAATTTATCGCTTACACCAAGCTAGCAGAATGGCAGCTTAGTGAGAAAGCCACTATTCTATCCACATACGCTCTATGTGGATTTGCGAACTTTAGTTCCATTGCGATTCAGCTAGGTGGGATTGGGAGTTTAGTTCCTAATCGACGGGGGGAGTTAGCCAGTTTGGGGCTACGGGCGGTCTTAGGCGGTGCTTTGGCCTCGATCACGTCCGCTGCCTGGGTGAGCTTGTTACTGTGAAAGCCAAAGGCCCTAAAACTTTCGTTACCTTTGCAGCATGGCACGCAAACCAGATAAGCGGGTATATGTTCGCCGCAACCGAGTTCGTCGCAAACTCAATAAGCGTCGCGCTTGGGCGCCTATTTCGAGCCGGGCCCCTTACAAACTTCAGCAAGCGAATCTACTACTCATTCAGCGGCTTGAAGCGAGCTTAGCAGCGGGATGACACGGCCTATCCGAGTAGGGTTGGTGGGGGCAGGCTATATGGGCATGCGTCATTTAGCTTGCCTTTTACGAAACCCCCAGGCCGAGGTGCAGGCTATTTACGATCCGAATCCCTCTACGCAGCAAAAGCTACTCAGCGAAGGGCTGCCGGTCGTCCCCGCTTACGAAGAGGTCCTCGCTCGCTGCGAAGCACTATTTATTACCTCGCCAACTCCTACGCATTATCCTTATGCGGTGCAGGCTCTGCGCGCGCAAAAGCATGTTTTTATCGAAAAACCTGTCGTCACCCATCCAGCGGAGCTAGAAGACTTGCTAAGGCTTGCCGAGGAGGCAGGTACTACTACAATGGTGGGTCACATTGAACGTTTCAATCCCATTCTACGCTCGACCCAGCACTGGGCGACGGAAACGACCATAGCCCACTTTAGGCGCATAGCGCCTTTCACGCCTAGGGGCAGCGAAGTCTCCGTAGCGCTAGATCTACTAATTCATGACCTAGACCTCGTATGGTTCTTATGGAGAAAAGCGCCGGTTCATTTACATGCGGTAGGTCTTCGTACCATAACGCAGGACCTGGATACGCTCCAGGTCTGGATAGAGTTTGTAGGCGGAGCAGCCGCGACGTTCCTAATAAGCCGCGACGCTAGGTGGCGGGAACGTAAAGCCCTCTTCTGGGGACCGACGCATGCCTTAGAGGTGGATTTCATAGAACGAAAAGGTGTGCTTTGGACCCAGTCAACCCCTACTTCTATCGTCCCGACAGAAGCAGCCGATACGCTGTATGCCGAGGTGGATCAGTTTTTGCAGGCTATCCAGTTAGGACAATCCACAACGATTCCTATAGAAGATGTCCAGCCAGTCATGGAATGGGCTTGGCGGGTCGAGGAGCTGGCACGCCGCAGTATTTACCCTAATTCTCATTAGTGCTTGCCGTCCCACGCAAGCACCCATTCCCGCCTTTTTAGAGATTCGATCGGGGCAGGTGGTCATTGAGCAAGATACGCTGATGCTGGACCCTACTGTAGACCACTGGATTTACCCGAATGGGCGTTATCTCGCCGTGGTAGAAGAGGGGCAGCGCCTTCCCCTGACTCCTGCCGATCAGGGGCTTATCCTTTTAGCAGGTGGTGTACGCGTCAATGGCCGAGCCCTCAATCGAAAACCTTATCCTTTTTGGCAATTTGATACGCTTCAGCACCCGTGGACTGCGGAAGAGCACTTTACCTATGCACCGCTCTATCGGTACTTTCCGGATACCCTCTTGCAATTTCTTCTCTCTGAGACTTTTGAAAGTCCTCAACTCAACCTTCGCCTAGTTAATGCCGGGGATGCGCTGGCGGCCACGTTGCAGCGCGACTTAAGCCCGCCCCGACGGGGCTTTTGGTGTGGTAAAGTTACCATGGGACCTAATCAAATCTTTCAAGCAGAGTCTACAACGCCGTTTGAGTTTCCCCAAACCGAAGTCTGGCTTGAAATAAGCCTGCGCGGCGACCGAAACCTCGGCATCGGCCTTACCAAGGAAGCCAAGCAAAGTGGTAACCTCATTGGACGTGACCTGTACTTACTGGTGAGCCCTCCCAGCGATCGGTGGCAAACCTTCTACATAAATCTAACGCCTTGGCTACAAGAGGGAAGTGGCTTATTTCGTTACCGTCTCTATCTCTCCTCCATGGGCGATACAACGGGCACGAACTATTTATACCTCGACGATCTACGCATCTTACACTTCAGACCATGATCAAACGCCAGCTACTGGGCATAGTTTTCGCCTCCATTGATTTCTTAGTCAGCTACGGCGTGTGGGTGTCCTTTTTTCTCATAAGGCGGCTCTACCTCTATCCGCCCCTTCCCTCTCAAGAGCCTGGCCTGTGGGAATATCTCTGGAGCCCCCTTATTGTTAGTACCCACTGGGTCACTCTTTATGCCCTGGGTGCCCTTTATAATGATCCCCTGCGCCAGTCTCTGATGGGAGACACCCTCAAGCGCTTGTGGCTCACCATATTGGGCAGCTTAGCCCTCTTTTTTATTGCTTTTATTGACGACCCCATAGCCGACTACAAGCTTTATTATCGGGCATTGGCCATGTACTTAGTCCTTCAGGCCAGTGCTACCCTAGTATTTTATTATGTAATACACCTCGTTTTGCGTCATTCCATGCGTCAAAAGCGCCTACGGTTCCCAAGCCTTCTGATAGGGCAAGGGCCTAAAGCTTATCGAATTTGGCAGGAGATTAGGCGAGAACCCTTTGGCAGTGCCTACGATATTATAGGCTATGTGGTTACAGATGAGGAACCTAATGTCTTAGCGGGAAAGCTACGTATGGTCGGTCGTTTGGATGAGCTTGAAACAATCATCCATCGCCGCCAACCTCACCATGTGATCATAGCTGCAGAAAATGCCCAAGAAACCATCATTCAAGAGACTTTGCGCCGGGTCAACGGTAGCGATGTGGAGATTTACTTGGTACCGGATCTCAAAGACATGCTCTCCGGCGGGGTCCGCCTCACAAGCCCGGTTGATCCCTCGCTTATTCGGATCGGCATTCCAACCCTCTCACCCTGGGAAGCGCTGGCAAAGCGCAGCTTTGATATTGTCTTTTCAGCTTTAGCCTTAGTTTTACTGGCTCCCGTGTACGCGATTTTAGCGATTTTAGTAAGGCTTTCTTCACCAGGACCCATCATCTTTCGCCAGGAACGGATTGGCAAAAACGGTATTCCTTTCACCCTGTACAAGTTTCGAACCATGTACGTCAATGCAGAAAAGGACGGTCCCGCTCTTAGTCGCGACGGTGATCCCCGAATCACCCCAATCGGCCGATGGCTGCGTAAAACGCGCTTAGATGAACTACCCCAATTTTGGAACGTTCTCAAGGGGGAGATGAGCCTTGTCGGCCCACGACCTGAGCGCCAGTACTACATTGACCAGATCGTTCAACGGGCACCTGGGTATCGCCAACTTCTCAAAATCAAGCCCGGCATCACCAGTCTCGGTATGGTCAAATACGGCTACGCGTCCAGCGTAGACGAAATGATTGAACGCATGCAGTACGACCTCATCTACGTCGCCACGCGCTCGTTTTTGCTGGATTTGAAGATCCTGCTCTATACCGTGCTGCGGGTGATTCAAGCCCGAGGCAAATAAATCTTTGTACCTTTGTGCCCTATGAAGAAAGGCATTCACCCCGAGTACCGCTTTGTCGTCTTCAAGGACGTAGCGGCTGACTTCGCGTTCCTGACCCGCTCTACGGCCAAAAGCAAAGAAACTATTCTCTGGAAAGACGGCAAAGAGTACCCCCTCATTAAATTAGAGATTTCTAGCCGTTCCCATCCCTTTTTCACGGGTAAGCAAAAATTCGTTGATACGGCTCGTAGGGTGGACAAGTTTATGGCACGCTATACAAAAAAGAAAAGCTCTTAGTGGGTCTAGGGCTTTTTGGAAAGAAACAGGAGCCGGATTTCCCCTATCAAGATTTGGTGGAAGGAGCCCATGATGTAATTATTGCTGTTCATGCAGCAAGTGGGTTTGTGTTATATGCGAATCCCTCTCTTGAGAAGCTAACCGGTTATTCACCAAGTGAGGTAGTGGGCAAACCCTTTTCGGCTTTATGTGAACCGGCTCAAGTGCTTTCAAGTGCGGAACTTATAGCAGATGCCTGGGAAAAAGGGGGCCTTGTCTCCACGGAGCTTAATCTCCTTCATAAGGATCAAACCACGCGTTTACCTGTGGAGATTAGCACGCGCGTCACCAGAATAGGAACACAGCCAGGGATTATTTTATACGTGCGGGATATACGGGAAAGGCTGCAACTCACGCGCTTGGTTGCAGAAAAAAACGAGCAACTCTTAGAGAGCATCCGATACGCTAGGTATCTTCAGCTTGGGGCGCTGCCACCTGCAGATAGTCTATTCAAAATCAGTTCTGAGCATTTTTTGCTCTACCTTCCGCGGGATATTGTAAGCGGCGACTTTTACTGGATAGCGGAAACCTCCACGGATTACCTGATAGCGGTAGGGGACTGCACTGGTCATGGTGTACCGGGGGCTATGATGGTGATGTTATGCCTGGCCTCTCTCAATGAAGCTAGTCTTCAATTGCCAAGCCCGAGCCCCGGCGCGCTTCTAACGGCTCTGCACCAGCGAATAAGTCAGACTTTCTTTAGAGAATCCATCCGAGATGGAGCGGACATCGTATTAGTGGCTATTTCCAAAGACCACAAACAACTCAGGTGGGCTGCCGCGCACCGACCCCTGTGGATCTGGCAAGGAGGTCAATTACTGGAGTACAAGGGGGAACGTTTTAGCATTGGAGGTTTTACACCGCCGGAGCACACCTTCTCAGAGCAAACCCTAGCCCTAATGCAGGGCCAACGCCTGTACCTTACCACAGACGGATTTGGAGATCAGTTTAGTGAAGACAAAAAGAAATTTACCACGGGGAGGCTCAAGCGCCTTCTGTCAGAGACAACTGCTTTACCAATTCGACAGCAGGGCCACGCCCTTCATGAAGCGTTCCTCCAGTGGAAAGGCCAAGCTGAGCAGATGGACGACGTCCTGATCTTGGGACTAGCTTTCTAATAGATCAAGATCCGCTCAGATAGATAAAAGGGTTGGCCATCTCTTTGCCCCTCCAGCATTAGGAAGTAAGTCCCAGGAAACATGGCAGGAAACCTAACAAGCAGGCCATCGGAAAGGGTCAGGGGTTGAATTTGAGCAATAAGACGTCCCTACAAATCAAGCACCTTCACTAGGCCCACGTGTTCTGGTGGTCTTCCCAGGAAAGGTAAAAATACATGCTCTGAAGCCGGGTTAGGAAACACTTGCCCAAAAGGCCTCCGCCCACTCAGCAAAGAAGTCGTGGGCGCATACACACAAAAGCCGCTTGTTAGCATACCGATAAAGACCCGTCCCTGATCGTCTGTTGCAATGGCCCGCACGGAACCAGGAGGTAAATTGCTCGTAGCCCGGTTGATAAAATACGTGACTGCGCCAGTAGTGGGGTTATAGCGAATTACACCGGTATCTTGCGTGGCAACCCACAACTCACCCCCACTATAGGCAAAATCATAAGTAGGATAGTCAAGAACCTGAATCCAACTGTTAGTGGCTGGGTTATATCGATACACCCGGCCAGCACTGCCTGACTGCGCTGCCCATACGGTACCTGTGGGATCAATATAAACCGTCTGAATGGGCCCCCAGAGTCCCAAGTTTGTCCAGGTAGTACCATCCCACCGCACTACGCCCTGGTCCGTGGCTAACCACTTTCGCCCTTGAGCATCAATTGCAATCGCATGAATAAACGAGTCGGGCATGCCAGGCGTTAAGCGAGGATGATAGTGAATCCAACTTGTGCCATCGTACTTGAAAAGACCAGCCCCAAAAGTGCCTAGCCAAATTGGGCTCCCTTCTCTAGCTATGGCACGCTCAAGGATAGGGCGAGACCAGCTGGGTGCCATATCAGCCTTTCGATGATAGGTCAACGTGGTACCATCCCAGTGGATAGCCCCTCCATCGGGGGGATTTGTTATACCGTAAAAAGCACACCATACCTCGTTCCCAGGACTGGGAACGCAGCGGGCTATCCAGGCCGCCGGGGCTAGCCAGTTTCCAAAATCCAGCGTACTTACGCGATAAGGTCGGAGCCCATTCGAAGTCCCCACCCATACTGTGTCTCCAGACTCCCAAGCTAGGGAAAGTACACGAGAGTCGGGTAACATAGAATTGCTGGGACTATAACAGCTTAACGAGATCTGAGCCATTCCTAACCAACCTACTGCTATGAAAAACAGACGGACCGGCATAACTTCTTTAGTAAAAAGTAATTGGTTCTTTTACCAAAATAAGATGGCCATTCACTTCTCCCTGTAAAACCAGATAATACCGGCCTACAGGCAAGGCCGGCAGCCGCACCACAAGGCCCTCTGCCGAAAGGAGGGGAGCTAAACGTGCCACCAAAACACCTTGCAAATTGTAGAGTGAAAGGGAGCCAACCTTTTCCATTTGGATGGGCCACACTAATTCATCCCGAACAGGATTGGGATAGGGCTTACCCATGATGGGGGCTCCTTTAGGCAAAGCCGAAGCCAAAGTATGGTAAACACAAAAACCATTTGTCATCATGCCAATAAAAACCCTTCCCTGAGCATCTACCGCAATAGCCCGGACGCTGCCACGAGGCAAGTTACTATTTGCGCGGTTAATAAAATACGTGATGGAGCTGGTAGCGGGATTATACCGAACCACATCCGTATCAGGTGTTGCTAACCACAACTCGCCGTTGACGTAGGTCATGTCATAGGCTCCATGGGGCACCACCCCTGCCCAGCTGGTGCTGGCAGGATCGTAGCGATATACCTTTGCGCCGCTTCCTGTCTTGGAAGCCCATACCCCGCCCGTTGGGTCAATATAAACCTTTTGAATACTGCCCGCTAGTCCCATTGACGTCCAGGTACTCCCATCAAAACGGACCACACCACTAATATTTGTGGCTAGCCATTTAGGCCCTGCGCATCGACTGCAATTGAATATACGGTCGAGTCAGGCATACCCGGCGTAAACCGAGGATGATAATGCTGCCAGGTTGTACCATTGTAAGAGAAAAGCCCCGAACCTTGGGTTCCCAGCCACACCACATTTCCCTCTAGGGCCACGGCAGTTCCCAAGATGGGATTGGGCCAGCTTGGATTTATTTGAGCCTTGCGGTACCAGGTGGGACTGCCCTGGCCCCGATAGTGAAAGACACCTCCATCCGCCACAAGGTTGAAGAAAGCACACCAGATCTCCCGCGAGCTCGAAGGCGCGCACTCCCTGATCCAGTTACTAAAGGCAATTCCATTTCCAAAATCGCTTGTCGCCTTGCAATAAGGAATCAGACCATTGGCTATACTTACCCAAACGGTATCTGAAGGGCCATTTAGGAGAGAAAGCAAAAAATCGTCCGGTAAATCTGAGTTGCTTCTTGTATAACACTGTAGTTGGACCTGTGCTAAACAACTAGCTAGCCCCAGTAGAACGTAATACTGAATCTCATACTAGGCAAATATACAACTTTCTTTCCATCTCACCCCAGAACCAGGCCGCTTTATGCCCCGTATGAATGCCTCAAATAGAGCACGTTCTTACTGGCTTGCGCTTTTGTCCATGCGGCAAACAGACAGCCCTAATTTTGTCTGGTGTGGCTTTCACTGGCAATCCCAGTCTATAACGAAGCTCATTCCTTGCCTTTGCTTATTGATCAGATTGAAAAAGCCCTATCCCCTAAACCCCATGAGGTGGAGGTTATTTTTATAGATGATGGCTCTCGAGATAATTCTTTTGAAATCATCACAGGCTTAGCACGAGAACGCCCCTGGATTAAGGCAGTTCGCTTACGCCGAAATTACGGCCAAACCATAGCGATTCAAGTAGGCATAGAACACGCGCAGGGTGAGGTTATCGTGCTCATGGATTCGGACCTAGAGAATGATCCGGCTGATATCCCACGCCTCTTAGCTAAGCTGGAGGAGGGTTATGATGTGGTGAGTGGTTGGCGCCAAAATCGCTGGAAGAGCCAATGGCTCACCCGCAAGCTCCCCTCTTTGCTGGCTAATAAACTAATCAGTTGGCTCTCCGGTGTGCCCTTACATGACTATGGCTGCACCCTCAAGGCTTATCGTCGTGAATTTATTACTGCCATTCGCCTCTATGGACACATGCATCGCTTCATCCCCATATACGCCAAATGGGAAGGGGGGCGCATCACCGAGTTACCCGTGCGATATCAGCCGCGCCGTTTTGGTAAAAGTAACTACGGGCTGATGCGCACGTTCTCCGTGTTACTTGATCTGATTTTTATCCTTTTCTTAGACAGATACTTGCAGCGGCCCATGCAGTTCTTTGGTGGCTTAGGGCTACTCTCGCTTATAATCGCCATGATCTCGTTTTTGCTAGCGGCCTATTACAAGCTTAGCGGCCTCAAGGATTTTGTAGAGACTCCCCTGCCAGAATTTACGGCCCTTTTTGGGAGCGTGAGTGTCATGCTTATTTCCATGGGCATTTTGGGTGAGATGCTGGTACGCATTTACTACGAAGCTACGGGACGACCAAGCGCCCAAATAAAAGAGAAAATTGGCTTCCATGATCAAACCGAAAACAACTTTCAAAGGTGAGCACCTACCCCATGCTTACCCCAACGGGATTGAATATAACTTCTGGAATCTTGCCAGAAATGCTTTGCTCCCTCGAATATGCAATGCCTTTCGAGCAGAACCGCTTCTGGAAATCGGAGCTGGGCGCGGCATCGTATTATTGGGTTTTCAAGAGGCGGGTTGGCAGGTTCAAGGCGTAGAACTAAGTCCAGAAGCAACGCCTGTACAAACTGACCTGCCCTTTAGGAGCGGCCTCGATGCCTTTGAACTACCCCTAGCTGAGCGCCAGCAGTACAGGAGCTTGGGCCTTTTTGACGTACTGGAGCATTTACCAGATCGGCCTGCCCTTCTCGGTCGTTTGCTAAAAGCCTTTCCCAATGTTCAGTACTTATACGTTACGGTGCCCGCCCTACCAGCTCTGTGGACAAATTACGATGAGTACTATGGCCACTATCTGCGTTACACCCAAAAAGTACTCAGAGAAGAATTGGCTGCCGGGGGTTGGAAACCAGTCGCAATAGGCTACTTCTTTCATGCGCTTATTTTGCCCATTTGGCTTCAGAAGTTGCTAGCCCGAAAGCGAGAAATTAAGTACCATCCCCCAGTTAGCTGCCTTTCTAGGGCTTCTCATCGGCTTTTGGGAAGCTACTTTTATTGGGAGTCGCGCCTTTTACCGGCTTCCCTACCGGGAACCTCGTTATATGCCATCGCAAAAAGCTCATAGGCAATCATGTGCGGAATCGCCGGCTTTTGGGGCAAAGGCAACTTAGAAGTCGCCCGTAAGATGGTCCAAGTGATTGGCTACCGCGGGCCCGATCACCAAGGCGCCTGGCAAGCCGATGATCTCTTTCTCAGCTTTGCTCGGCTTAGTATTATTGACCTGAATCCCCATAGCCACCAACCTTTCCGCTCCGTGGACGAACGCTACGCTATTGTCTTCAACGGCGAGATCTACAACTTTCAAGAACTGCGGGTCCAGTTAGAAGTGCTAGGACAACGCTTTCACACCCAGTCCGATACGGAGGTGCTCCTATATGCGCTCGCCACATGGGGCTTAGAGGCCCTGCCTAAGCTGCGTGGCATGTTTGTCTTTGCCTTTTACGATCGAGCCAAACGCTATCTAGTTTTAGCAAGGGATCGGATGGGCAAAAAGCCCCTGTACTACCACTACCAACCCGGCCTTTTTGCATTTGCTTCAGAGCCCAAGGCGCTTTGGCAACATCCCGACATACCCAAGCGGCTAAGCCTGCCTGCCATGGCCGCTTATCTCATGCTTGACTACGTACCGACACCCCTCTCGATTGGCGAAGGAATTTACCGACTCGAAGGCGGCCACTACCTCGAAGTGCATGATGGCAAGCCCCATGAACCAAAAGCCTACTGGGAGCCGTGCTTCAAAAAAGAGCCCACGCCCCCTTTTGCCGAAGCAATGACCCACCTCGACCAACTCCTCTCCAAAGCCACACGCTTACGACTAATCGCCGACGTGCCGCTTGGGGTCTTTCTCAGTGGGGGAATTGATAGTTCGATCGTAGCTTATTACGCCCAGCAGCATAGCCCCCGCCCTGTACAGACCTTCTCGATTGCCTTCGCTGAAAAGAGCTACGACGAAAGCAGTTATGCGCGCCTGGTCGCCCAGCACTTAGGTACCGAGCATCACGAAGAGCACCTTTCCGCCCAAAAAGCCCTCAACCTCTTAGACGAAGTGCTACCCCTACTCGATGAGCCTTTCGCCGATGCTTCTATCATCCCGACCTACTACCTCTCTCAGATCACCCGCCGAAAGGTGACCGTAGTGCTGGGCGGAGATGGGGGGGACGAACTCTTTGCGGGTTATCCAACCTTCATCGCCGACTACTACCAATTTCTTGGCTTTTGGCTTTCTCCCACCTTAGCCAACTTCTTAGGACGCCTCGCCACGACTTTACTACCACCTAGCGATAAAAATATCAGTTTGGACTTTCAGATTCGGCAATTTTTGCAGGGCTTTACCGGGCCAACCCTGGAACGGCATACCCGCTGGCTAGCCAGCTTTTTGCCCAGCGACCTGAAAAAGCTCCTAAAACCCGATGTCTACGCCGCCCTAAAACCTCCGTTAGAAGCCCCACTACTCTTTGCCCTCATGCCGTATATGGACCGACTAGAAGGCCTGGACCGCTTTTCCCAAATAGTTTACCTCTACTACAAAACCTATCTGCAGGACGATATCCTTTTCAAGGTTGATCGCGCCAGCATGTACAATAGCCTTGAAGTACGGGCACCCTTCTTAGATCGGGATGTGGTGGACTTTGTGACGGCCCTGCCGCGCTCCTACAAACAACAAGGTCGCCAAACCAAGTACATCCTCAAAAAGCTCTTTCGAGGACGCCTGCCTGATGAAGTCCTATTTAGACCCAAAAAGGGCTTTGGCTTACCCCTGCCCCAATGGCTGCGAAAGGAGCTAAAGCCCATGGTGGAGGCTCAACTCCTAACGCCAGACCCCTGGCTTGAGCCCACCTACATAAGAGCCCTGTGGGAAGCCCACCAGCGTCGCGCCGCCAATCACCGAAAACGGCTGTGGAATTTGTATGTCCTCAAGTATTTTATGAGAACCCAGGGATTTAGCAATTAGAGTTATTCCCAATCTCGATTGTACTTGCCCGTTAGAAGTAATTTATGCATTGGCAAACATTTGCTATGAAGCAGGTTTATGGAGTTACAGCCATGGCCTATTGAGGTTTGGTACGGCTAATGGTAATTGATGAATTTGCTCTCTTTGCCATTCCCGCCAAATAGGACGAGACCAACGGCTACCTAATCCCTGAGCCGAAGTAGCCGGACGCGTATCTTTGACTGCATGCTTCATACTCTACGGGAAGGGCCGTTTGGCCTCATCATTTGGCAAATGCACCCCGTAAATGTACTAGGTGGCGAGAGCCTAACGGCCTTTCAAGAAGGGCTGGAAGGCTTCCTTCAGGATCCAATTTGCCGGGGCATCATTATTACCTCCAATAATCGGGAGTTTGTTGCCGGCGCTGATCTTAGAACAATCCAAGCCCTTACGGAGGCGACCGATCCCCGGGCGGTGTACGAAGCCAGCTGGGCCCTGCAGACCCTTTTCCTACGCTTAGAGACCGGTGGTAAGCCGGTCGTAGCGGCCATGCCGGGTACGGCCCTTGGCGGCGGGTACGAGCTGGCCCTGGCCTGTCACTACCGCATTTTAGTCAATGCGGAAGGGGCCGAGCTAGGTCTACCCGAGACCCAGCTTGGACTAATGCCCGGCGCCGGCGGAACCCAGCGTTTACCTCGTAAAATCGGCATTCTCCAGGCTTTGCCGCTCCTCCTCGAAGGCCGTCGCCTCTCCCCCCCTGAAGCCAAAGCCCAGGGCCTCGTCGACGAGCTAGTCGAGAGCCGAGACCAGCTCCTAGAGCGGGCCTTAGCTTATCTCTCCAGCAACCCTGCCTCACAAAATCCCTGGCATGATCCGAAATTCAAAGTGCCGGGCGGCGAGATCTATAGTCCTGCCGTGGCGCCTTACTTTGTTGCGGCTATCGCTAAGCTTCGTGAAAAGTCTTACGGGCTGTACCCCAATCTCGAATCCTGCCTTAGCGCCGTTTATGAGGGTCTGCAGGTGCCCTTTGTCAAGGGGCTTGAGATCGAGAGCCAGTACTTTGCCAAGAGTGTGACTCAGCCCACGGCTCGGGCCATGGTGCGCACCCTGTTTTTTGAAAAGCAGCGCTTAGAGCGCCTGCCGCACCGGCCGAAGGACGTGCCCCCAGCCGAGATCAAAAAAGTGGCGGTTCTCGGTGCGGGCATGATGGGCAAAGCGATCGCGTACGTGTGCGCGCGGGCGGGTTTTGAAACGTACATCAAGGACACCTCGCTCGAGATTGCACAGGGAGCGCGGGCCTTTGCTGAAAAGACCTTAGCCCGAGAGACCCAGCGCGGCCGCCTGAGCCAAAGATCTGCGCAAGCAGTTCTGGAGCGCCTACATCCAGCATCTACCTACGACGAGCTGGCGGGGGCCGACCTGGTGATCGAAGCCGTTATCGAAGACCGCTCAGTCAAAACCGAGGTTTATCAGGCCATCTTTCCGCTGCTGCATGAGCAGAGCCTCCTCGCCTCCAATACGTCTACCCTGCCTATCACCGGCCTGGCCGAAGCCATCCCAGCCCCTGAGCGCTTCATCGGTCTGCACTTCTTTTCACCAGCGGAACGCATGCCCCTTTTGGAGATCATTTTAGGCCAAAAGACGAGCCCGGAGACTTTGGCGTGGGCGCTGGACTTTGCGGTGCGGATTCGCAAGACGCCGATCGTGGTGCGGGATAGCCGGGGCTTCTTTACGAGTCGGGTCTTTGGTACGTATGTACGGGAGGGGCTGCGCATGCTCTTAGAAGGCGTACCACCGGCGCTCATTGAAAACCTCGGCCGCATGGCGGGCATGCCCGTGGGGCCCCTAGCCCTTGCGGATGAGGTCAGTATCGCGCTGATGTATCAGATCCTTCGTCAGACGGAAGCGGATCTGGGTCGTAGTTTAGCTGATGATCCGGTGCATCCCATTGGACAGCTTTTTGTCGAGCAGCTGGGGCGGCTCGGCCGCAAAGCCGGCAAGGGCTTTTACGAGTACCCCGCAAACGGCCCGAAGTACCTCTGGCCCGGGCTGAAAGACTACTTTCCGCCGAAGGCGGTCGACCCCTCGGCCTACCAGGACCTCAAAGATCGCTTTCTGTATGTACAGGTAGCGGAGGCGCTCCGCACGTATCAGGAGGGTATCCTCCTAGCTCAGGCCGATGGCGATGTCGGATCAATTTTGGGCTGGGGCTTTGCCCCGTATACGGGCGGGGTGTTTCATTTCGTTGAGTTTATGGGGAAGGCGCCCTTTTTGGCGCGCAGTGAGGAGCTGGCACAGCGGTACGGCCCCCGCTTCGCCGTTTCGCTCTAAGGGTCTTCCTCGAGCTCTAGGTCTTCAAGCCCAGGGGTAGGTTCTCCAGTAGCCCCCTCCATCGGCAGAATGTCTACCTCGAGCCCATCGACCTCCACCTCTACAGGGGGCAGTTCGGCTTTTTCGGTAGTCGGGAGGGGCTCTGCTAATAGGGGGTCTACTGGCAAAGAGATCTCCTGCACGGACGGCGCTGGGGCCTGCTTTTTCTGCGCTAAAAGGGCATTGTGCTGCACCCGAACCTGCGCCAAGGTCGTATACGGCGGCGCCAAGATATAAAAGCGCTTATGGGCCCAGATCATGCTGCCACCGCGCAGGCGATAGACAGCCGCACTGTAGACACCCGGGCGCGGCAGCACGATCTGGGCTTCTAAGGTAGCTTTACCAGGTCTGGGGATCATGCGCAGACGTCCCACCACCCCAACCACATGCCGCAGGACTAAGAGAAACGTATCTTTTCCGTAACCCGGCGGAACGGTGTACTGCACCACCAGCCGAGCTGGCAGGGTCACCACGGAAAAGATCGTATCAGCCCCCACAAGCTGACCCTGGGCCGTCACCGCCCGCCCTAGGCCTAGCCGCTGCCCATAACATAAAAGGGGAAGGATACCCGATAAAAAGCGTAACATTCACGGCAAATTATGAATTTTCGCAGAAGATACCCCCCTTCCTACCGAACCAGGGTGATCGTCCCGCGATAAAACCGACTCCGACCGCTCCCCTCGAAGGTCACCTCCAAGGTATAAGCATACGCATCCTCCGGCACCGGCTGCCCCCTAAACGTCCCATTCCAACCCTGCCCTACCTGCCGACTCTCAAATACCATGTGCCCCCATCTATCCCATATCCGAAACCGGTAAAACGTCGTGCGCCCCACTACCACCGGCGCTACCACGTCATTTAGCCCATCTCCATTTGGACTAAAGGCGTTAGGAACCCACACCCGCTCAATTTCCGGCAGATACACCTTTAGCTGCGCCGTGCACCCTGCCGAGTCACACACCCACACCGTGTACCAGCCTCCTTCCTGCACGCGCAGCGTCTCACCGACCGTTGCCGCTTCCACCCACCATACCTCATAGGGGGGCGTCCCACCCCGCACCTCGATAATAGCGCCCCCCTCCCCCTGCCACGTAATGCTATCCACTCGCACCAGGGCCACATCCACCGCCGGCGTCGTCTTTACCTCCACCATCTCACTCATCTCCCGGCCCGCCGCATCCAGCACCCGAACTTCCCACATACCTGGACTTAGCTCCCGTTCACAGCCTTCTTCCCAATTCTGCGTGCCAGCCCGTCGCCAAAAGCAGCGGTAAGGCGCCGTGCCGCCCCACACCTTCACCTGCCCCTGCAAGGGCAGCGCATCCAATGTCTCCGCTACTGACAACGCCACCTCCTCTAAAAGCTGTACCTCATCAATGTGAAGCGACGCATCACCCCCCGCTATCCACCGCCGCACCCACTCCCGCATCCGCAGCATCGGATGCTCGTAAGGCGGCCACAAACCCTGCTCAGTGCGATCATTCCACCAAGGCAGGTAGCCATCGGAACTTAGAGTAAGCCCACTGTAGTACAAGCACCCCTGCATCCACCCATTGGCCATTAGCGTATCCTCGTTCCAATCCACCAGCACCGTATTAAGTTCCAAGCTGTCCAACCAACCTACGTAAAAAAACTTCTCTCCCACCTTTGCCGTGAGCTCGCCCTCCAGCACCACCCAGCCCCGTGTCGTATGCAGCCGCACGCTTCGATTTTCCCACGAGGCCCACCGGCTCTTACTTAGAAAGGCCAGATACTCCCACGAAATGGCCGCCTCTCCAATATACACATCCTGC
>CAZAXD010000010.1:0-56972 GCA_964489015.1 uncultured Sphingobacterium sp.
TGGTGGTTTGTCGTATTGGCTTTAGGGGGGGGCGGATTGAGTTATGGTCTGGGCATGCCTTGGTGGGGGGCTCTTGCGCTAACGATTCTGCTCTTGAGCCATTTTTTGTGCCGCCGCTGGTTGCCTTTACTGAAGGTCCTTCTCCGGTCGTTCTTGGTGGTGCTTGCCCTCAATGGCTGGGTGAGCTTTGCCCATCATCGGCGTGCGCTAACGGAAGGCGCTGCTTATGCCCGGATTCGCTCCTTCGGTCGGGACCTCCTAGCCGAAGCGCGTCTCCATTACCGCTTACAGCAGATAGCGCAAGATAGTGCCCTCTGGCAGGACCTCAGCATCGCTGACAACCTCATTGATGCCAAATTCGCCGCGCAGATCATTCGAAAGTACCTCATAGACTTAGGCGAAGACTACGACATAGCTGTCTCGTTTTGGAATGCTGAGGACAACCGCTTAGATAATCAGTACGAATTAGGACCGACTCCCTGGCGCCAGCTTAGGCCTTGGGAGCGGCAGCTTACGCTTTTTCCAAGTGTGTACCTGGTGAATCGAGCGGAGAAGCCCGTGTATTACACAAGCCGTATAGCGATCCAGCAGGGGGACCTGCGTCTAACCTTACAGGTAGATCTCACAGCCCGGACGCGAGCACTGGGCGCCATATGGGGTCAAGAAGACGAACGGACCACCAGCCTCGCTTACGCCATTTACATAGATCGCCGCCGTACTTGGCATAAGGGCCACCCAAACTTTCCATACTACTGGCAAGGCCAGACTAGCGCGCCCCTCTCTTGGCGCCAACATAAGGATCATTATCAAATCACCTATGTCGCTAGTCCGCACCGCTTGGTGGTTCTCGAATATCCCCATCGTACAGCGCTAGCCCAGCTAGCGACTCTTCCCCTTCTTATGCTCATTGCGGGCTTGGTCTATGTCGTAGTCCTTCTACTCAACGGATACCAGCCCTGGCAGATTTTTTTAGAAGCTCGTAAGCGCCTTTCCGTGCAGATGCGTTTACTTTTTCTTTCCCTAGCTGTACTGCCTTTGCTGGCCTTAGTCGTAGTCACTTTTCTGCTTTTCTTTCATCTCACGCAAGACAACCTGCGAAACGAGCTTTTACGACGCCTCACAACCGTACAAGGTTATTTTCGAGAGGAGGTCATCCTCAAAGAAAAGCTAGCTTATGGCCAGGATAGTTACATTCCTGCGGAGGAATCTTATGTCCGGGACCTTATGCGACGGGTGGCGCGTCTAACCGATAGCGAGGTCAGCTTGTATACCGCTAGCGGGCGGTTATACAGCAGCACACTGTCCCCAGCGTATCGCGGCTACTATATCGAGCCCCTCTTAGACCCGACTGTGCTCCAAGCCCTGGAACAGGGCGAAGTCACCGCGATTCGCCCCGCCCTGGTGACAGGCTACACCCCTCTACGCACAGAAAAAGGGCAGCGGATCGGCATCATTCAGGTAACCTTTTCTGCCTCGCCGCGGCAGCTGTATGAACCGCTCGAAGGCTTTTTAGCTTATGGCATTAATGTGTACCTGATTTTGATTTTAGGTACGACAGTCGGTGGCTTGGCGCTGATTGAGCGGCTCTTGCGCGGCCTTTCCCAGGTGCAAGCCCAACTTCTAGAGCCGGCGCCCGGCGCTATTCCCCCTCGGCTCTCCTGGCATGAACGCGAAGACGAAATCGGGACTTTTGTCAGTGCTTACAACGCCATGGTCGACCGCCTAGAAGTGAGCCAAAAGCAGCTCGAGACCACCTTACGCCAAGTGAGCCAGCAAGAAATAGCCCGACAAGCCGCCCACGAAATCAAGAACGCCCTAACCCCCATCAAGCTCATTGCCCAGCACTTCAAACGGCTACAAAGCGTAGAGCCCGAGCAGCTGCACAGGCTAAGCGGCGAGATGCTGCAAAAAATAGAGACCCTATCCCG
Source organism: uncultured Sphingobacterium sp. (assembly GCA_964489015.1). GTDB lineage: Bacteria > Bacteroidota > Bacteroidia > SpSt-205 > SpSt-205 > JAPYWM01. The sequence continues at coordinate 1,929 of CAZAXD010000010.1, forward strand.
CATAGCCAACCGCTTCCTGACCTTTGCTGGCTCTAAAGAAGAGGCCATGCCGCTCTCCCCTATTCACCTGAGTCATTTTTTGGAAGAGTACTTCCAGCCTTACTTACAGCATCCGACCGTCCAAACTACCCTTATTCTCCCAGAAACGCCAGTATGGATATTGGGTCATGCGGATTCGCTCACCCAGATTTTGAATAACCTCATGCAAAATGCGTTTCAAGCCTTGGAAGGGCAAGCCGATGGCCACATTTGTCTGCGACTCGAAAGTCGCGACCAAGAAGCCTGGATTATCGTCGAAGACAATGGCCCCGGCATTCCCCCCGAGGTACAGGCCCACATGTTCGAATTTTACTTTACTACCAAGCGTACCGGCACGGGATTAGGCTTAGCTATCACCAAGCAGCTCGTCACTCAAATGCGAGGCCGCATTACGGTAGAGACTGCGCTAGGACGGGGAACAGCCTTTTATGTGGTCTTTCCGGCGCATATGGCTTAGCGGAGCCATTGGCGCCTTGGTGAAAGCTCAGATTCTCACCTGGGATACTACCCTAAGCAGTAAGCAAGCCTACATAGACCTGCCACCCAAAGCGGTGTTGTTACGGGTTTTGCGCTTAGAACCGCCCCTTCCTTATCGATATGACACCGTTCGTCACCGCTTATCTTGGGAAGGCGAAGCGGACACGATCCGGATCCGGGTCCGCCTTTTACGTTTACCCAGTGTGGGGCCAGTGTACACGCCCCTGCCCGCTGCGACCTTGGCGGTATGGGATAGCTTACAGGCAGCCTCTTACCAGCCACCGAGTCCCCTGCCAAGTTTAGACAGCCTCAGCAGCCGCTTGCGCCGCAGCGGCTCCCTTATTCGCTCCATCACCGTGGGCAGCGGCCAAAATGCCACCCTCAATAGCGCCTTTCGTCTCAATATAGAGGGGCCGATCGCCCCCGACCTCGCCCTCATCGCCGCCCTTACCGATGAAAACCTACCATTTCAAACGACCACCCAAGCCTTCTCTGATTTTGACCGGGTCTTCATAGGCCTGCGCTGGAAAGCACACCATCTCCTGTTAGGTGACCTCGAACTGCGTCAAAGTCAGACCCGCTTCGCCAACTTTTATCGCAACGTACTCGGCTTAGAAGTGGACATCAGCCGCCAACCTTATGCAGGCCGGATAGCCCTAGCCGAAGCTAAAGGACGTTTTCACACCAATAGCTTCATGGGCCAAGAAGGCCAGCAAGGCCCTTACCTTCTCACCGGTAAAAACAACGAGCGCTTTATTATGATCCTGGCCGGCTCGGAAAAGGTCTACATCAACGGCCAGCTCATGCAGCGAGGCCCCGACCGCGATTACCTCATTGACTACACCACAGGGGAAATTACGTTTACGCCGCGAGTGCCTATCACAGCCGCCACGCGGATCGTAGTGGACTTTGAGTATGCCGATCGCAGTTATGGCCGGACCTTCCTATGGACCACCCACCAATATCAGACAAGCCGCCTTCAGGCGCAGATCAGCTATTTCCGCCAGGCAGACAATCCACGGCGACCTTTAGATTTTACCCTGACACCCGATGAGGAGGTTTATCTAGCCCAGCTACCGCCCGGCAGCCCGCTGGGGATCCTGGATGGCGTAGATACACTACCTTTTGAACCAGGTAGCATCCGCTACGCCGCTCGCGACACGCTAATCAATGGGAATCCTTACAGGTATTTTGTGTTTAGCCGAGATTCTAGCCAGGCCCTTTATCAGGTGAGCTTTGTCCATGTGGGACCGAGGCGGGGGGATTATACTCGAGCATCCACGAGCGTAAACGGCAATATTTTTGTCTACGTAGGCCCAACTCAAGGGGATTACCAGGTAGGCCGCGCCGTTCCGCTACCCACTCTCTTGGAAGTCGTTAGCCTCCTGCACACCTACAATCCCTTTTCCCGGCTGCACTGGGAGCAGGAGCTAGACCTAAGCCGTTATGTAGAAAATCGCTTTGCAGACCAAAGGCAGGTTGGCTTAGCCACCCGTCAGCGACTCCGTTTTGCCCTACTGCGTGACTCCGCTAAATGGCAAATCACGCCAGCCTTGACCTTTCAATACGTGGACGCCACTTATCAAAACGCGGATCGGGTGTATGAGAGAGAGTATGGCCGCTTGTGGAATTTTAACGATCTAGGCGCACGAGCTCAGGAGCGGCTCTGGGAAGCGGAGCTGCCCATCAGCTGGCGTCAGCGGTATGTCCTCAAGCCCCAAGGTGGCCTACGGTACTGGGGGGATACCCTGCGAACCTATCGCCAGAGTGTACTCTGGCAAGGACTGGATTCTACCCGCGGTCTCGGCGGCACTTACTTACTGGAAAATCTGCAGACCCAAACGCCCACTTCTTTAGACCGGTGGCTGCGACATACGGGCCGCCTCTTCTGGACACAGGGTCCGCTCCGCATCGGTACAGAGCTCTGGATCGAGCATCGCCGCCGATCCGCGGTCGATACGTCGTCGTTTCGGTTTTATGATTACACGCCGTTTATCGAACTAAAGGGACTCAAGCGCTGGATGCTAAGCGCTGGGTACAATTTTCGGCGGGAATGGCAGGCCACCGCACGGGCCGATGATCGGTCGCTACGTGCGCGGTTCCAAGCGCACATGCCGCGCCTAGGGCTCAGCTACCAGGGCGACAGGCTTTCCTTCGCGAGTCAGACTTCTTATCGGGTCTTTGCCCCTCTTGACACAGTCTTTCAGCTCGTGCCCACGCGAACCCTCCTTAGTCAAAATAGCTTACGCTACCGCACCATACCGGTTGAGGTTGAGCTCTTTTATCAACTCTCGTCCGAGCAGACGCCGCAACGTCAGCTTCTCTATGTAGGAGTCAATCTTGGTCAAGGCAGCCACGAATGGCGCGACTTTAATAGAGATGGCATTCAGCAGCTAGAGGAGTTTGTGCCAGCAGCCAATCCGCTTCTAGCGAACTACGTGCCGGTGGTTCGGGCTACTGGACGATTTTTTGCGACAGCTGCGCTGACAAGTGCCCTGACCTTTCGGTGGCAACCCAAGCAGACCTGGCTCAGCACCCTCACAAACTTACGCTTAGATCAGCGCCAGGTAGCCCAGAGTCGCTTGCTGAAGACCTATCTACCACAAATCCGACCCAGAGCCGACACAACCTTACCGCAATGGAATGCCCTTCTCCGGCAGGACCTTTTCCTGCTGAGGCAAAATCCGCGCGGCGATCAGACCTTTTCCTTCCAGTACATCCATAGCCAACAGGTCCCCCTTTCCGGACTCACGGCCCAAACTCAGTGGCAGGTGAGCAGCCGCACCCGATACAACTTTTCACGGGCTTGGGGCAGTGAGTGGTTACTAGCGCGACAGACTCGCCAGAGTATAGCCCAGCAACAGACCGACCTCAATTATGCGTTTCGGGGCTGGGAAGCCAGTATGCAGCTTACCTACCAGCCTTCGGGGCGATGGCGTAGCGTACTCGGCGCGACTTATCGCCAGCGCCGCCTCCCCCAGGCCGACCTAAGCACAGCCTGGCGCTTACCACTCGAGCAGCGCTATAGCTGGAAGGCCGCCGCATTCCTTAGCTTACGCGTAGAGCTAGCGCACTTCCGGATCCCGGACCATCTCGCCCCGGTGCTGCGGTTTGAGCTGCTAGAGGGGCTACAGCCGGGGCTCAATCTCCTCTGCGCGCTAACGCTCAATGTCCCGCTTAGCCGCTTCCTCGAACTCAATGCTGTGTATGATGGTCGTTTTAGCCGACAAAAACCGCTACATTCGGCGCGCATGCAGATCCGAGCCAATTTCTAAAGATTATGGGCTATCAAGAGGTCCTATCGCGCATCCACGACAGTGCCGTCCGGGCGGGGCGATCCCCCGCCGAGATCCAACTCGTCGTTGTCTCCAAAGGGCAGCCTACGCAGGCCCTCCTAAACGTTTATGCCCAGGGGGCTCGTCTCTTTGGAGAAAATCGCGTACAAGAGCTTTTAGCCAAAAAGCCTTCCCTACCAGCCGACATCACGTGGCACTTAATTGGACACCTCCAAACTAATAAAGTCAAAGCCATACTCCCCCACATCCAGCTGCTGCACTCCTTAGACCGGGAGTCCCTTCTCACCGAGATTGCCAAACGGGCCCTGACGCCGGTGCCTTGCCTTATCGAGGTCAAAATCGCTCAGGAAGCTTCTAAGCATGGCATACCCCCTAAAGCACTGGATGCCTTCGTCGAGAAGGTGCTAAACCATCCCCAGCTATCCCTGAAAGGACTCATGGGCATGGCGTCCTTGACTGAGGATGTGACTCAAATTCGCCGGGAGTTTCAGCAGCTATATAGACTTTATGACCGGCTACGGACCCAAGTGCCTGGTATCGATACCCTGAGCATGGGGATGTCCGATGATTTTGAGATAGCAATTGCCGAGGGAAGTACCCTGGTACGAATAGGAAGGGCGATCTTCTCATAGAGCGAACTAGTTTGATGCCCCTTTAGACCATAGCCAAGGCTCTCTGATAAAGGACTTCGTATTGGGGGATGACCTTCTCTATATCGAATTGAAGCGCTCGCTGACGGGCTCTCAAGTGGTAAGTGGGGAGATTGCGTAGAAGGGTATAGAGAGCCTGGAGAGCCACCTGCTGATCATCTAATGGGAAAAGCATGCCACCAGCACCCACGACCTCGGGCAAACCGCCTACTGCCGGCGCTAAGACCGGAACGCCACAGGCCATCGCTTCTAAAGCAGACAACCCGAAACTCTCCTCCTTAGAGGCGAGTAAGTACACATCAGCCAAGGGCAGGAGCTGCTCTACGACCGGGATAGGCCCCTCAAAAAGAATATGCTGTGCTAACCCCAGCTGATCGCTTAGCCGCTCGCAAGCAGGACGATCGGGACCGTCTCCTATCAAAAGTAGCTTTGCCGGTAGGCCCTCTTCTAGCACCCGCGCGAAAAAGCGAATGAGCCAAGGCACCTGTTTGACGGGGCGAAAGTTGGAGATATGAATAAAGAGGTATTCGCCAGGCTGGGCATAGAGAGACCGCAGCTTCGGGTCTTCGTTCGGCTGAAAGGTCTGCGTATCGACGAAGTTAGGCACGACTAGGGGGGCCTGTGGCAGGTCAAATGTAAGCTGAGTCCGGTCAGCCAAATAACGAGACACTGCCGTCACGGCTGTACTTTTGAGCAGGGCTAAGCGGACGATAGGCCACAAGTCGGGGTCATGCCCCACGATAGTCGTATCAGTGCCGTGTACCGTAGTGATGACTGGAACCACACGCTGCTCTAAATGAAAGTATGCCTGTACCAAGTACGCACTTACTGCGTGAGGAATGGCATAATGCACATGAACTAAGTCTACACCACGGTGAACTAGCGCCGCTAGTCGGCCCGCCAGCGCACTCTCGTAGGGGGGATAGCGAAAAAGCGGATACGAAGCGGGCTCCACCTGGTGTACGTGCAGGTTGGACTGATGGCCTAGGAGACGCGCCGGCCGCTCATAAGAAACCAGATGCACGGTATGCGAGCGGCGAGCCAGCGCTTTGGCTAGTTCGGTAGCCACCACTCCACTTCCACCCATGGTAGGGTAGCACACCATGGCAATTTGCACAGGCTTAAGAACAAAAAAACTACCTTTGCAGCATGAGTCGCCGTAAAGAAGATTCTTCAGAAGTAAAGGAGATATCGGCTTCTGCTGCGGCAGGCAATAGCAGTCCCATTCTAAACCCCTACGTCTCGATGCTGAGCCGCTTTTACCGGGCGGCAGATGCGCTCGGTCTGACGCCAGAAGAGCGCGAGATCCTAAGCAAGCCCAGCGAGATTCACATCGCCTATCTCCCTGTAGCGATGGACGATGGGACAGTCAAAGTCTTTGAGAGTTATCGCATTATTCACTCACGAGCCCTGGGTCCTGGCAAAGGCGGCATCCGCTACGCGCCCGAGGTCAATATGCAAGAGGTCATGGCCTTAGCGGCCTGGATGACTTGGAAATGCGCTGTCGTGAATATCCCCTATGGCGGCGCCAAGGGCGGGATCACCTGCGAACCCAAAAAGATGAGCCTCGGGGAGCTTGAGCGTCTGACCCGAGCTTATACCCGCGCCATGTCCGAGGTTTTCGGCCCAGACAAGGACATCCCAGCGCCGGACATGGGTACCAGTGCTCGGGAGATGGCCTGGATCGTAGACGAATATTCCCGACTGAATAAGGGCAATTTTATTCCCGCTGTAGTGACGGGTAAACCTCTCGAGTTAGGCGGCTCTAAAGGGCGGGTGGAAGCCACAGGACGGGGGGTTACCATGGTCATTATGCAGGCTCTACAACGCCTAGGGCGTCGCCCTGAAGGGCTGACGGCAGCCGTCCAAGGCTTTGGGAACGTAGGGTCCATCACGGCGCGATTCCTCTCCCAAATGGGCATTCGGGTCGTAGCGATCTCTGATAAGACCGGCGGCTATTACAACGAGAATGGTATCCTGATTCACCAGGCGATCCAGTATCGTGATGCCCATGGCGGTATGTTAGAAGGCTATAAGGGGGGCGACCGCATCTCTAACGAAGACCTACTCACCTTGCCCGTGGATATCCTCGTACCGGCTGCCACCGAAGACCAGATCACCCCGGCCAACGCATCCAAGATCCAAGCCTGGCTGATTGCCGAAGGGGCCAACGGTCCGACAACTGCCGAGGCCGACCCCATCCTCAATGGGCGAGGCATTACCGTGATACCCGACATTCTCGCCAATGCCGGCGGTGTCATCGTGTCCTACTACGAGTGGGTACAAAACCGCCGAGGCCATTACTACACGGAGACCGAAGTGCAGGAGCGGGCCGATAATACCATTCGCCAAGCCTTCGACGACGTCTTTGCCCGTTCAGCTGCCCAAAAGTGCAGCCTCCGAGAAGCGGCTTACCTAATCGCCGTCGAACGCGTGAGTCGCGCCCTGCGTATGCATGGCCGCTACTAAAAAAGCGGCTCAACGGCTTTTACCGGCCAAGCCAGCGATTGGGCTCCGAAAAGCCACTCTAAACCGTGGGGTTCTGCGAGGATAGTAAACTAAGCCGAGCTTCCCAGGACATGTAGACGGCAGCGACCCAATCCGCCGCTTGCGGCGTGCGAGCCTGCGCTTGGCGCATCGTCTCCGGGGTAAGAATACCCAAAATCACAGGCACACCACTGTCTCGGTTGAGCTCAGCCAGGCTGTTGAAAACCGCCTGGGCTAAAAACTGATAATGGGGCGTAGCTCCTTTCAAAATGCAACCCATAACCAAGATCGCGGGCAGGTCGCCCGTCTGATCGGGCTCATAAGGCTGTAAAACCTGAAGTCCTCCTTGCACTTCAAGGGCAAACCGAGCCTCTAGGTCGCCTTGGAAGATTCCGTATGGGGAATACTCCTCAATGAGACCAGCCTCTAGTTCGCTTTGGCGGATTTCGTGTGGGGGATACGTCTCAATGAGACTAGTACCTTGAATGTGCACCTTTTCCTTCAGGCGTCGTAACCACCGATAGCGGTTGACGATCGCACCCGCTAAATGGACGAGCTCGAAAGAACCGGCGACGGTGAAGCGATGTATGCGGTCAGGGGGAACCTCGTAGGCCTGCAGACGCATTGAAGCATGGTGCTGCATTTCCGCCATGAGATCGGCATGCCAAGCCGTGGAGAGGATGTACAAGCGAACGCGCTCAACGAGCGACCGAGGCGGTTGATAACTAAGCGGGCTAACGTGCATGATGCCGAACGCGCTCAAGGTGCTTCTGAGCCGCAGGCGCTTCTCCAGCGAGCGGATATAGCGCAAGGAGCTGCTCATAAGCTCGGGCCGCCGCCCGAAAATCCCCAGCTAGCTCGTAAGACAAGCCCGCATACAAAAGATACAACGGCGAAGTCTGGCTATTGCGGTGTATCTTCGCCGCCTTCTCATAAGCACGGGCAGCCTTATCAAAAGCTTTGAGCTCCGCATAAGCCCCAGCTAGCGCGCCATAAGCCGCTCCACCCAAATAAGTATCTGGTATATCGCAGCCTTCTAACGCTTGCGCAGCTGCTTCATACTGGCCTAGCTTGAGGTGACATAAGCCCTGATAGAGGCGACACAGGTTGCCGGCAGCGGTCCAGCGATACTCTTTGGATAGCTGCTCAAAGCCCATAAACTGGACCGTCCCCTTGAGAGCTTTTTCAAAGGAGTCTTTGCGAAAGTAGGCCTCTGCATAGCGCATTTCAAGCTGGCACGCCTCATTCTGGGACTGAAGATAAAACCGCAGCCCCATCCAACCCAAAAGACCTAATAAAAACACCGTCGATCCTATGGAGACATAACGATTTTCCCAGAAGCGCTTGAGTAAGTCGCGCCAGTCTCGCAGTTGTGTGGAGGAAGTTGCCTGTTCTTTTTCGGCCATGGTCCGCAAAGATACGGCCTTTTTAGGGGATAGGGGGCAGGTATTTATGAACCCAGCGCCGCTGCTGTAGGTCGTAGAAGGTATTGAGGTCTGGAAAGTTTACGCAGCATTCTAGCAGGGCTAGGGTATCCCATTGACCCGCTGCCCAACGTGTAAAAAGCCCGATTAGGATAGGTCTCATCGTATCAGCCGGCAACCGACGTGTCCAGAAAAGCTCTTCATAATAAGCGAACCCCGTATCTGTCGGGACAAAACGTCCAGCGACAGCTTCCCGACGACCTTTGTATAAGCTACGCGCTGGCCGGCTAATCCCATAGTATATCGTATCCCCCACTTTACCCATAACCTCCCACCGGTAAGACGTAATACTATCTCGCGTAGCATGTGCCCCCGCTATGTAAGGAAAAAGGCGCGGCAAATAGACCTCAGCTAAGCGCCTATCCACCGAATCCCCTAAAAAGGCGGCGGGCTTAGGGGTGCTCACACACCCACTAAGCCCACCAGCGACTAAGGCAAAGAGCAGCCGATTAGTACCTTGCATTTTGAGGGTCGAAATTCGTCCAGGTACGAGTCCAATCACTACTGGGCGAGAGGGCACCCCGGAATGGCACCGACTGGAAGAATCCACCCTGTAGCTTGCTATTAGTGAAATCAGCACCAGAAGCTAAAGGCGAGCCGCTCGGCAACTGAAGATTCGGATTGGCTTGCCCCTGAATATACACGAAAAACGGCATCCGATTGCTGGTGCTATAACCAGCCAGTGTAGACAGATCGACATCCACAATAGTCTGGTTACTAGGACCGACTTGCTCCCAGATCACCCGGGCCGTAGAATCCGTACTACCAGAAGTCCCGCGATACCGATTACTGACATTGCTAGAATCTATTAGAAGCACGTTGTAGCCAACGACTGCATCATTACTAACGTAATGGGCTGCCGTCTGGGCCCCATCCACCCGAAATCCCGTCGGAAAGCCAGCAATCACCGAGTTGAAGAGCGATACGGCCGCACTTCGTCGGAAGTGCATAGCGTTTTGATAGTTTGCGCTGCGGCTGGCACCTCGCTTATCAATAGGCCCTAAAACAGTTACGTTCGAAAACACCGGCCTCGTATAGGGAGTAGCCGTCGACCCGGAAGCATCATTGTCGCACTCAAACGCATTGGAGCCCGATTGATCCGCTCCAAATGGGTCCCGAATAGCCAGGGCAAATTGCACTCGGCCTTGATACCCAAAGTCTACATCAAAGTCATCATCCCATGTGACATACGAAACGAGGTACTTACCATCGACCGTACCACCAAACCACTCAAAGCCGTCATCACCGCCGTAGGAGACCTGTACATTTTCGATGACCGTCCCTCGGCCGACCCCGCCTAAGGTCAAGCTATTAACTTCGTTATTGGGCGTTAGGGCTACCCCAGCAAACTCGATCCGCACATACCGTAATACACCTGAGTTATCATCAGGATTGGTGCCCCCGTACTGAAGCGGCGGGGAGATGCCTTCTATGGCTACGTTGGACTGATTGACCGGGGCACGCCCTAAAATGATGATGCCCCCCCAATCGCCCCGATCTCTCTCCCCCGGCCCAAACTTAGAGGTAAAAATGATCGGCCGATCAGCAGTGCCTTCCGCCAGGATGCGCCCCCCTCTATCTATGATGAGCGTGCCTTTAGAGGACCGATCGCCGTAAATAATCGTCCCAGCCGGAATGCGCAAAACACCTCCACTGCGCACAATATAGGTACCCTTGAGGAGGTACTTTTTACTAGCATCAAGGACCTTTTCAGTCGTCAGCTCACCTTCGAGCACCTCCTCATTAGAGGCTGGTGGCGGTTGATCATTGTCGTTGTCCTTCTTTTTACAGCTGACTACCAGCGATAGGCTAAGGATTAGCCAAGTCAACCAGACTTGCGGTTTCATATCGCAAGCAAAGGTGAGAGGCCTGGATAAAGAAAGCTTTTCCCTAATGTAAACCCTGTGTGTAGGTTAGCCAAGCGCGAAGTACGTAACTTTATCCGTTATGAGATTCGTCCAGCTAAGCACTCTCTTAGTAAGCCTCTGGATGGTGACGGGCTGCGATAGCTATTCTGGCAGCTCGCTGACCTTAGATACGGGCACGCCCGGACAAGTCCGGGAAGCTAGCCTCGGTTTAGTGTCGGAGGCTTGGGAAGCGACCGCAGACTCGTTAGAATGGTGGGCGAGACGCTTAGGGGGCCACACCGTTAACCGTTCGCGAGACACTGATCGCCGCATTCGCTTGGAGCTACAGGTACCCGTGTCAGCCGCTGACACCTTTCTATACCTCGTGCGCCGCTTAGGACGCGTCTTTGATGAGCGCATCGAACGCCATGCCGCCACCGCCCAACGCACCGACTTAGAAACCCAGCTAAAAGAAAAAGAGGAGGCCATCCAATCCTACGAAAAGCGCCTCAAAACAGCCGCATCCCGAGAGGAGATCAACGATCTCGAAAATACCCTCCGAAGCCTCAGAGAAGAATACCGCAAGCTCAGAAGGAAACTGGATGAACTCCAAGCCCAGACTGCTTATGTGCACATCTATCTGCAGATCGAGAATGCTGCTTATGCGGACCTCAAAGAAGGGGGGCGCTTCTGGCCTAAGTTCACAAAAGGACTCAAAGACGGGTGGTACATCTTTCAGTATTTCCTCATCGGCATGGCTTACTTGTGGTGGATGTGGCTGGGACTGGGTCTTATCATCGTCTTGGCGAGGTGGCACCATCGTCGCCAGCAACGTAAGAAACCACCCATGCCTCCGGCCGGTGCATAAAAGGCCAAGGCTTCCACTACTAAATGGGTACCTGGCCCGTGCCCCAGTCGGGAGATAATAGGCTAGCTAGCTTAGACAGGCTCCCCTCCGGCGGTGTGCCCTGACTCGTGAAAAGGCTGCAGAAGCGGGTGAAGCGTACCTTCGACCACCCACCGCGCCACCTCTTCGCCGATGAGCGGGAGTAATAAAATACCATTTCGATAAAGGCCATTCACAAAGTAAACTCTAGCCCCCTTAGGCCCCACTACCGGTCCATACAGCAAAGGCGTTCGGGCCTTAGTCGCAGGGCGCAACCCCGCCCAGATATCCTGAATGCGACTCTCGTAGAGGTCAGGCAATACGTAGTAAGCTCGTCGCAAAATATCTAGCAAGCCGCCGACCGTCAAGGAAGGATCGGCGCCTTTTTCCTCAGCTGTACCGCCTAATAAGATGCGGTTCCGCTTAGGGATCGCATACCCATAGCCATGTTGGCGGCTAAGATACCGAATAGGGGCGGGAAGCCATCCGGGACGCGGTAGGTCTACCGCAATCATCTGCCCCCGAACAGGGTAGACCGCAAAGGGTAAGGTTAGTCCTTCTAACGGCACCCCCACACAAGCGATAGCTACAGAGGCCTGCAAGGGCCCCGTTGACGTTTCAAGCTGTACGTAATCTGCCTCTAAGCTGACACGGGTGACGGGACGATCCTCTACGATCTCAACGCCTAGGCGTTGACAAGCCTCGACGAGGCGAGCAACTAATAAGACAGGATCGACCTGTCCCTCATCCGGCGCGTAGGTGCCTGCAGGAATACGGTTGGATACCATGGGTAGCCGCTTTCGTAAATCGGCACCTTCTAACCACTGGACATGCAGGCCCTGCGCCGTTTCAAACTCAAAGCGTCGCTGCAAATAAGAGACATCCTCGGGTAGTAAGGCAAGCTCGTAGGTACCGTTGATTTCATGGCCAATATCGCCTAAAGCCGCCACCCAAGTTGGGTAACGGGCGCGACTCTCCACCATCGCCCGAAGCAGGGAAATCTCCTCAAATTCTGCCTCATAAGCGGGCGAGAGCATGCCACCAGAAGCCCCCATTGCCCCAGCGCCTGGCTGACGCGCCTCTAAGATGATCACCTTCTTGCCGCGTCGGGCCAGCTGATAAGCCACCGCCAAGCCGGCCGCACCAGCGCCCACAACGATATGCTCAGCCGCCTTGTCGAGCATAAACGAGTTCTATCTCCTCGCCGCCTTGAATCATCACCATAAGCCAGCGGCTGCGCGGAATGACCTCCCGGTTGATCGCTACAGCGACTCCTACCCTTTCGGGATCAATGCCTTGGCGTCGCAAAAAATCCCTCACCGTTACAGGGCCGGTGGTATCTAGCTCTTGCCAAACCCCATTAAGCTTGACGCGCATAGGTCTTCAAAAAGAATTGAGCCGTCTCTTGAACAACTTGCTCAATCGGGGTATAGGTAAAGCCAAATGTTTGCGTGAGGCGGGAGCCGTCATAGCGGTAAGGCTGACTGGAGGTTCGAGCCGTCTCCCGGGTCATAACGGCTGGCATGCCTAAGAGACGGTGCAATTTCTCTAACGTCCATCCAATGGTTAGCGCTACCCTAGGCGAGAGGCGGTAACGCGGCGCCCACACGCCTAAAGCCCGGGCTATCATCTGGAAAAGCGCCTCATAGGACAAGTTTTCTGAGACGGCGATATAGCGCTGACCCCATCCATGCGGATGACCCTCTATTCCCAGTCCTATAGCACGAACCACATCGGAAGCGCCCACAAAGCCATTGACACCGGCCGGATAAAAAGGTAACCCCCGATAAATCGCCTTGAAAAAGTATGGCGAGCCGCTCTCCCAGTCCACATACTCCCCCAAAATAATCCCGGGATTGAGTACTAGCACGGAGAGCCCTTCGGCTTCCCCGCGCCAGACCTCTTTTTCACCCGCGTACTTGGTATAGCCGTACCAGGTATTGTAGGGAGAAGGTTCCCAAGTCGCCTGTTCGTCAATGAGAGCCTGGGGTTCTGCAGGCCTGCCTAATGCCGCAATCGAGCTGATGTAAATAAACTTAAGCACACCTCGCTCGAGCGCGGCATTCACGAGCTGGCGGGTAGCTTCTACGTTGGTGCGCTGCATGTAGGCCCGTGCGCGCGGGGAAAAGCTAATCGTGGCAGCCATGTGCAAGACCCCTTCGGCCCCAGCGACCAAAGCTTCTAGCTCGGCCGGCTCCGTCAAGTTTACCCGGACAACCTCAACCTGTCCTTGATAAGGAGCTAGAACGGGATGATTAGGTCGCCGAACTGCCAACCGCAGGGGGAAAGGCTGACCGCTAGCCTGCCACCACCTAAGAAAATGATACCCTAAAAAACCGGTTGCCCCCGTTACGACCCACACGCCCTAAATAACAAATTTTTTATCAGAGACCGATACGGCAACGGACCTCCGATAGGGTCTGGTGGGCGTGGGTCCGGGCTTTCTCGGCACCGAGACGCAAGGTCTTTTCTAATAAAGCCGTGTCCTGGATAAGGGTCTGAAAGCGGGCTCGCTCATTGGCAAACCGAGCCGCCAGCGCTTCAAATAGCCACTTCTTTGCTTCGCCGTACCCGATTTGTCCCCTTTGGTAGCGCGTACGTAGGTCTGCTACGGCTTCAGGCGGAGCTACCGCTGAAAAAAGCTGGAATATGGTGCACTTATCCGGGTCTTTAGGCTGATCGGCCGGGGTCGAGTCCGTTACGATCCGGCGCACGCGCTTCTCCAGGGTAGCCAGATCGCCAAGGACATCCAGGGTATTCCCGTATGTTTTGCTCATCTTGCGGCCGTCGATACCTGGCAAAACCATAACCGCTTCCTGAAAGACTGGCTCCGGCAAGCGAAAGACCTCCCCGTATGTCCGATTAAAAGCCCCAGCCAGATCCCGCGTAATCTCTAAATGCTGCTTTTGATCCTTACCCACTGGCACAAGATCCGCCTGGTACAAGAGAATATCGGCGGCCATGAGGACGGGGTATGTAAAAAGCCCAGCTGAGACTTCTGATAAGTGATCCGCCTTTTCCTTGAAGGAATGGGCATTCGCTAGCATGGGATAAGGCGTCAGACAGCCCAAATACCAAGCTAGCTCACAGACCTCTGGTACATCAGATTGCCGAAAGAAAACATGCCGTTCGGGATCTAAGCCGCACGCTATCCAGGCCGCCGCTACCGCATAGGTATTTTCGCGCAAGAGATGCGGGTCTCGAATCGTCGTCAGGGCATGGAGGTCCGCAATAAATAAGTAAGCCGGCTCGTCCTGCGCATTCGCCAGCGCAACAGCGGGCAGGATAGCCCCTAAGAGGTTGCCTAAATGCGGCTTACCGGAGCTTTGGATGCCGGTAAGAACCCGACTCATTTAGAAGAGGCGGTAGCCGAATCAGCTGGGGGGACCAGACCGGGTAATGGGTGCTTATTCCGAGGCTTGCGCGGACGAAACTTGCCATACGTGCCTCGCCATATCTTACCGCGGCGGGTGCGCCGATCTCCTTTTCCCATAGAGCACAAAGGTACAATAATTATACATTAGGCAGCTTTCGTACGAGATAAGCGCTGCGCCACCTCCGCTTCGGTGACGACGATCTTTTCGCCCCGTGGTCTGGCAAAGAGTACCTCCTCTAGCACTCGCTCTAGTAAGCTGCGAAGGGCTCGGGCACCAGTCCTAAGCTCGACAGCCTCACGAGCGATCCGCCGTAGGGCCTCTTCCGTAAAAGTCAGCTCAATATCATCCCAGCTCAAAAGGGTTTGGTATTGCTTCACTAGCGCATGCCGGGGCTCGATAAGGATGCGGTAGAGCGCTTCTTCGTTGAGGGGCTCCATGGCGGCTACGACCGGCAGACGACCGATAAACTCCGGAATCAACCCAAACCGCCTCAGGTCTTCGGGCTCTACGTAGTGGTAGAGGTTCTCCATCGGACCTACCGCCTGGTTTTGCGTGCGAAACCCTATCGTCTGTCGAGAGAGACGGCGGGCGACGATCTTGTCCAAGCCCTCAAAAGCGCCCCCACAGATGAAAAGAATATTTTCGGTATTGACGGGAATAAAATTTTGCTCAGGATGCTTGCGCCCACCTTTAGGGGGCACGTTAGCGACGACTCCCTCCAGAATCTTGAGCAGAGCCTGCTGTACACCCTCCCCCCCTACGTCTCGCGTAAGGGAAGGGCTTTCCGATTTGCGGGTGATTTTGTCGATCTCATCGATGTAAACGATCCCGATCTCGGCGGAAGGCACATCATAGTCCGCCGCTTGCAAGAGCCGAACTAAGACATTTTCTACGTCTTCGCCAACATAACCCGCCTCCGTAAGGGTGGTCGCGTCCGCTATGGCAAACGGTACCTTCAAGTATTGGGCTATCGTGCGCGCAATAAGCGTCTTGCCCGTCCCTGTAGGACCGATGAGTAGAACATTACTTTTTTCGACGCGCACCGGGGCTTTGTCATAGGCCTTTAGCAACGCATCCACCCGCCGGTAATGATTGTACACCGCAACGGCGATCTTACGCTTGGCTTCCTCCTGTCCGACGATGTACTGGTCTAAATAAGCTTTGATTTCTGCGGGGGAAGTTTGGGGGAAGGTCCAGCGCTTAGCTTGAAGCTGTGCTCGGCGCTCCTCCTGAATGGCCCCGTGCAGATAGCCTATGCAGTCTAGGCATATATGCACTGGCCGCAGTGGAGATTGCACAAGCGGCGCTCCAGACCGTCCACAAAAGTCACAAGCGGGGGCCGTCGCTTTCTCACGCGAGCTCACTTAGCGGGCAGAATTCGATCGGGTCGGTGTGAGCACCTCGTCTATCAGGCCATACGCCTGCGCTTCATCGGCCCGCATCCAATAATCCCGATCGGAGTCTTTCCAAATCTTTTCATACGGCTGTCCCGTGTGATGGGCTAAGATCTCATACAACTCACGCTTGATCTTTTGTATCTCCGCATGAACGATCTCGATATCGGAAGCTTGCCCTTGTACGCCCCCCAGAGGCTGGTGGATCATGACCCGCGCATGGGGTAGGGCTGCTCGCTTGCCCTTGGCACCCGCTGCCAAGAGCACCGCCGCCATTGAAGCAGCCATCCCCGTACATATCGTGTGCACATCGGACCGCACGTACTGCATGACATCGTATACGCTAAGCCCATCGTAAACCGACCCACCAGGAGAGTTGATATAAATGTAAATGTCGCGCTTAGCATCCGCCGACTCCAAAAAGAGCAGTTGAGCCGTAATGATATTGGCTATCTGACTATCAATCGGATACCCCAAAAAGATGATCCGATCCATCATGAGCCGCGAAAAAACATCCATGACAGCGATATTAAGCTGACGCTCTTCAATGATATTTGGCGTCAGATTGTAAATGCCTTTCTGAACGAGCGCCGCGTAAGCATCCACATGCAGACTGCTGATGCCATGATGTCCTATCGCATAGCGGCGAAACTCCTTGCCCCAGTCCATCATAAGAGGTGTAACAATATAGTCGACAAAGGTAAAGGCTTTTCGACACGAGGGCCGTAGGTATCCAGGAGCCACTTTTCAAAGCGATTCAGTTGGAGCGACTGAACGAGCCTCTCGGAGTCCCCCCCTAGGAGAGATTGGAGGAAAGCCTGCTTCTCTTCTGCTTGCTCGTTCAACTTCTCCAGAAAGGCTTTGGACTCATCAGAAAGATCGGGCGCATTTTGAAGACGTTCCCAGACCTCTTCCTGTACCGTTTCGGAAGAGACCTCTAGCTCGGGAACGGTGCCTAAATGGCTTTCCATGAAGATGCGCCAGGCCATGGCACGACCGTACTCTTCATAGCTGGTAAGGGCACCATTTTGCTGCTGACGCCCTCGCAAATAGAGAAGGTAGTTATATTGCAAGACGTCATCGGGGATATCGACCCCTACAGCCTTCAGCAAGCCGGTCTGAAAGCTCGTGGCATTGAGCCGTTCTAAAGTGCGTTGAACTTGACTCGCTAAGAGCTGCTGCCAACTTTCGGGAGTATCTTCGGCAAGCTCAAGCTTTGTCGCCAAGTCGGCCTCTGCCAAGGGCGTAACTTCCGCTGCAGAGACGATCTGGGCTTCGAGGCTGCCCACCTCCAGCGGCGAAAAGGACGGCTCTACAGCTCGAATTAGCTCCGCATACGCCAAAAAAGCAGAGGCTTCTAAGGTAAACGTATCTCCCACCTTTCGCTGGGCAAAGTGGGACCAGGGGAAAGGCTGCAGGGGACTGGTCCAGGAGAGGCGCAGCGCCAGTCCTGATCCGGGCAGGCGGGTGTGGAAGCGCACATATAGATCCTTATCCAGCGGCAGAACCTCTGGCAGGACCTCAATCGGACGCATTTCTCCCAGGGCTAATCGTAAAAACCGCCGAAAGGGGGGTACATCCTCAGCGCTGACCTGATACGTATAAAGCACGGGGAGGGACCCTTCTAATTTGAGGGGGGTTGTGGGTCGTACCAAGGCTCGCACCGAAAAGCGATAGTCCGGCAGCGGCGGCTCGATAGCAACCTTGTCTGGCTCTTGGGAAAAAGCCGGCAAACCTATCAGGGCTCGCCCACCCAGGGCTTCGTCTAACTTCTGCAGAAACAGACGGACTAGGAGCTCTGAGAGAATCTCCTGGCCATGCCGACTCCGCACATAACTGATGGGAGCTTGCCCGGGCCGAAACCCCGGCAGATTGAGCTCGCGCCTGAGCTTACGGAGTTGGTCCTCATAAAGGGGGGCATACTCTGCTGCGGACACCGTGACTTCCCCTTCCACCAAATACGGCTTCACCTCATGCATTGTGGGTGCGGATGGGGGGACTCGAACCCCCAACCCCTTTCGGGGACCAGATCCTAAGTCTGGCGCGTCTGCCAATTCCGCCACATCCGCTCGTGGCCCCGGCGGGACTCGAACCCGCATTTGGAGTTTAGGAAACTCCCGTTCTATCCTATTGAACTACGGCGCCGCTCGCTGAGCCTTCGTACCTTAGCAAAGGTATGGAAAACCTACGAGTCCTCGACCTAAAGGCTTTTACGAGCGGAACGCCGAACGACAAACGCCAATTCGCCGAAGCGCTAGGCGAAGCCTTCTCCGACATCGGGTTTGTGATTGTAGAAAACCATCTACTCCCTCCCGAGCTGCAAGCAGCCCTCTACGAGAAGGTAGAAGCCTTTTTCCGGTTACCCGACGAGGTCAAGGCCCAGTATACCGTACCAGATATCGCCGGCCAGCGTGGCTACACCCCCAAAAACCTAGAACATGCCAAAAATCGCCCTGTTCCTGACCTCAAGGAGTTTTTTCACATAGGTCCTGAAATCAATGACCCGACCGACCCCCTCTACCACAAGCTCCCCAAAAACGTCTGGCCCCGGGAAGTCCCCGCGTTTCGGGAGGTGATCTATGAAGCCTACCAGCGCTTCCTAGAGACGGGGCGCCGCCTCCTCGCCGCCATCGCCCTCTACCTGGACTTAGAGGAAGACTACTTTGAGTCGCGCATTCGGAATGCGCCTAGCCTCTTGCGTTTGCTCCACTATTATCCCTTGCCGCCTGACATGGCTATTCCCGAAGGCGCCACCCGAGCCGCAGAGCACGAGGACATCAACCTCATCACGCTCCTAATCGGCGCAAGCGCAGAGGGGCTCGAAGTGCTCACCCGCCAAGGCACGTGGTTCGCCCCCAAAGTCGAACCCCATCAAATGGTCATTAATGTCGGGGACATGCTAGAGCGCCTAACCAACGGTTACCTCCAGAGCACGACGCACCGAGTCGTCCTCCCTCCGCCTGAAAAGCGTCACTTGCCCCGGTTTTCGGTGCCGTTTTTCTTGCATACCCGTCCCGAGGTCAGCTTAGCTTGCCTGCCTTCCTGCATCACGCCCACCCATCCCAAGGCGTTTGCGGACATCACGGCCGAAGCGTTTCTTGAAGAGCGCCTGCGCGAACTTGGCTTGAAGCACTAGAGATTATGCCGATTTGGCGACCCTTTACGCCGTACCACGCCGGTATGGTGCCGCCTTTGCATATTGTACGGGCACGGGGGGCCTATCTCTACGACAGCGAGGGCCGTAGCTTCTGGGATGGCACCTGTGCCTGGTGGGTCACCGTTCATGGCCATGCACATCCCTATATCGCTCGGGCCATTGCTCGCCAGGCGCATACCCTCGACCACGTGCTCTTTGGCGATGCCCTGCATCCGCCTGCCATCACCCTCGCCGACAAGCTTGTAGCCCGTACCGGCTTGCCGTATGTCTTCTTTTCTGACAACGGCTCCACTGCGATCGAGATCGCCCTCAAAATGGCCCTGCAATACTTCTACAATTTAGGTCAACCCCGCTACAAGATCCTGGCGCTCGAAGGCGCTTATCATGGGGACACCTTCGGCGCCATGGCGGTGTCGGAGCGGGACATTTTCGTCAAACCCTTTGAGAAGTTGCTCTTTGCCGTAGAGTGGCTTCCCTTCCCAACCCCTGAGAATAGCCCTGTCCTGCAGAAGCGCTTAGCCGAGATAGCCGAGGATACCACGATAGCCGCCTTTATTGGAGAGCCCCTACTCCAAGGCGTGGCCGGGATGCGACCCTATCCCGCTTTTTGGTGGGATGCTATCGCCAGTGCCGTACACCAGGCTGGTGGTCTCGTCATCGCCGATGAGGTCTTTACAGGATTTGGCCGAACAGGAACCCTCTTCGCTATAGATCAGTGCCAAGAAAAGCCCGACCTGCTTTGCCTTTCTAAAGGTCTGACCGGGGGCTTTTTGCCGCTAGCGATTACCCTAGCTACCAATCAGGTCTTTGAAGCCTTTTACGGCGAAGATCCCGCTCGGACCTTTTACCACGGCCATTCCTATACAGGCAATCCTATCGCCTGCGCCGCTGCCGTAGCCAACCTCGAGCTATGGGAACGCTCAGAAACTTGGGACGCCCTCCAGCAGCTCATACAAACCCAAGCCCAGCTTGTGAGCACGCTATCCGGCCAACATCCCGATCTAAACGTGCGGCAGACGGGTTTAGTTTTGGCCTTGGACCTGCCTGGTGAAAGGACTTACCAGTCTGAGCATCGGCATCACTTAAAGGCTTTTGCGCTCGAACGCGGCGTGTACCTACGTCCCTTGGGCTCGACCGCCTATGTCTTACCGACCTTGGCGAGCCGCCCTGATGAGCTAGCTTATGCGGTGGAGGTACTAGAAGCGTATGTGGCTTTGGTAAGCGCGTCGTCGGCGTAGCTGCTAGTCGAGGGGCAGACGCAAATGAGATTTCGGTCACCGTAGGCATGGTCGATGCGTGCAGCGGCGGGCCAAACTTTGCCTTCCCACAGCCAGGGCGCTGGAAAAGCCGCCTCTTCCCGACTATAGGGCCGTCCCCAAGCCGTCGCCGTCACGGCTCGCATGGTATGCGGGGCTAACCTCAGCGGACTTTCACTAAGCGTATACTGGCCTGACTCTACCGCTTGAATTTCTGCTCGGATGCGCTCCATGGCATACACGAAGCGGTCCAGCTCTGCTAAATTTTCGCTTTCGGTCGGCTCGATCATAAGCGTGCCCGGCACGGGAAAGGACATCGTAGGCGCATGAAATCCAAAGTCCATGAGTCGCTTCGCCACATCATCCGCCTCAAGGCCGACGGATCGCTTGTACGGCCTAAGGTCTAAAATAAATTCGTGGGCTACGTACCCATTCTCGTCGGTGTACAAGATGGGATAGTGCTTCTGCAGGCGGGCCTTGAGGTAATTGGCATTCAAAATAGCGACCTGCGAAGCATAACGCAGGCCAGCTGGCCCCATGAGCCGAATGTACGCGTACGAAATCCACAATATCAAGGCACTACCGTACGGTGCCGCAGAGACGGCTCCAAGCGCCTCCGGATGGGCATTGGTTGAGACGAGAGGATGATCGGGCAAATAGGGCGCCAGATGGGCAGCGACGACGATGGGTCCCATGCCCGGGCCACCACCTCCATGCGGGATCGAAAACGTCTTGTGCAGGTTGAGATGACACACATCAGCGCCGATCTGGACGGGGCTTGTTAGCCCCACCTGAGCATTCATATTGGCCCCATCCATGTACACTTGGCCGCCGACCGCATGCACCTTCTCGGCCACCGTCCTAATCCCTCGCTCATAAACACCATGCGTGGAGGGATAAGTGACCATGATAGCGGCTACCCGATTGGCATGAACAGCGAGCTTGGCCTCCAGGTCTGCTAGATCAATATTGCCTTGATTGTCGGCCGCTACAACGACGACCTTGTAGCCGGCCAGGGTAGCGCTGGCGGGATTGGTGCCGTGCGCAGAAGAGGGCACTAGGACGACGTCACGATGTGCTTCGCCTCGTGCCTCATGATAGCGCCGAATCACGAGAAGCCCTGTATATTCACCCTGCGCGCCAGAGTTTGGCTGAAAGCTCACAGCTGCTAATCCCGTAATCGCACACAAGTACTGCGCCAGCTCTGAGAGCATTTGCTGATATCCAGCGGCCTGCTCCGCTGGCGAAAACGGATGTAGGTTGGCCAGATTAGGCCATGAGAGCGGCTCCAAGGTAATCGCTGGGTTGAGCTTCATCGTACACGAACCTAGCGGAATCATCGAGTGGATAAGGGAGACATCTTTACTAGCTAGCCGAGTCAAAAACCGAGTAAAGGCCGCTTCGCCTTGGTGCTCATGAAAGTGCGGATGAGTCAAGTAGGGGCTTTGACGCTGGAGGACAGCTGGCAAGCCGTAGGCAGCTGCCGGGCTTTCCACCTGAGCCAACGGTGTAAAAATGGCCAGCAAGTCAGCCATATCTGCTTCCGTGACCGTCTCATCCAGGCTAAATCCCACTGCACCATCCGGATCATAGCGGAGGTTTATCTGACGCGCAAGGGCTTGGGCTCGAATCGCTTCCTGATGCTCAACCCTGAGACCCGTTATCGTGAGCGTATCGAAGAAGTGGGTTCGCCGCAGAGTGTAGCCTTTGGCTTGGAGCTGCGTAGCCAGTCTGACGGCCTGTTCATGGATGCGCTGCGCTATGCCACGCAGACCCTGCGGCCCGTGGTAAATGGCATATGCGGTAGCCATGTGTGCCAAAAGGACCTGCGCCGTGCAGATATTACTCGTAGCGCGCTCTCGTTTGATATGCTGTTCGCGGGTTTGTAGGGCTAGCCGATAAGCAGAGCGGCCTTCTGCATCTACAGAGAGGCCTACGATCCGACCTGGCATAAAGCGCCTATACCCTTCACCCGCAGCAAAAAAGGCCGCATGCGGGCCGCCATAGCCCAGGGGGACACCCAAACGCTGAGAGGAGCCAAGCGCCACATCTGCCCCAAAGCACCCAGGTGCTTCTGCAAGTGTCAAAAACAAAAGGTCAGTCGCGACTGCGACTTGGGTGCCGGCGGCCTTGGCAGCGCTGATGAGCTCCGCTATATGCGGACGAACCCAGCCATCCGTGCCAGGATACGCCAAGAGCGCACCAAAATAACCCCGATCCCACTGGGCCTCTTCAGCCAGCGCAACATCCACCGCGATACCCAGCGCATACGCTCGGGTCTGCACCACCGCAATCACCTGGGGATGACACAGCGCATCCACAAAAAAGCGACGACTCTTACCCGGGCTAGCTGAGTAAAACATATACAGGGCTTCGCCGGCGGCTGTCGCCTCATCCAGTAGGGAGGCATTCGCAAGGGGCAAACCTGTCAGGTCTGAAACCATCGTCTGAAAGAGTATAAGCATCTCAAGCCGTCCCTGTGCAATCTCTGGCTGATAGGGGGTATAGGCCGTATACCAAGCGGGGTTTTCGAAAATGAGGCGGCGGATGACCGCCGGGGTGTGGGTGCCGTAGTAACCCATGCCTATGTAGGAGCGAAAGACCTGATTTTGCGCAGCGAGCTGCCGAAGGTGTTCTGTCAAGGCCGCTTCGGACATAGGTAAGGGCAGGTTTAGGTCACCCGCTAGCCGAATCGATTCGGGGACCACCTTTGCCGTCAGGGCTTCTAAAGAAGATTCGCCTATGACACAGAGCATCTGCTCGATCTCTTCAGGACGGTGAGGCACGTGCCGCCGTACAAAGTCGCTCATCATGTCAAAGGTATAAACAAAAACCGCCACCCTTGCCGCTAAAAAGCTTATATTTGAACATGGCGATTATACACCCTCTCTTGGGGAAGGCACCTCGTATCGGCGAAGGCACTTTTCTGGCTGAGACAGCGGTGATTATCGGTGATGTGGAGATCGGACGCGACTGTAGCATCTGGTATCATGTCGTTATCCGGGGCGACGTGCATTATATTCGGATTGGTGACCGTACCAACGTACAGGACGGGGCTATCTTGCATTGCACCTATCAAAAGGCGCCGCTGGAGATTGGGAATGAAGTTACGATCGGCCATGGTGCCATCGTCCACGGCTGCAAGATTGGTAATCGCGTCCTCATCGGCATGGGAGCCATCCTCTTAGACCATGCGGGGGTGCCGGACGATACGCTCATTGCCGCTGGGGCCCTTATCCCAGAGGGCATGAAGCTAACCAGCGGCTACTTATACGCCGGCGTGCCAGCTAAGCCCATCAAGCCCCTTTCTGAAGCCCACCTCGAGAGCCTCAAAGCCTATGCAAGCCGGTACGTGATGTACAAAGCTTGGTACACCGATAGCCAGGAGGAGACGACTCCACATTCTCTCACGAGCCCCGCTTATAGGCCAAAATAAGCCCATCGGGCGCTGCCAGGGCTCTCCGCTGCTCCAGTAGCGCTTGCTGGAGCTCTAAATGCTCATTATACTGGGGGTCCGCTTCAGATAGCCCCTCTAAAATGCTTAGATTTTCCTCTAAAAGCTCCTGCAGACGGGCCAGCGCCAACCTCCGGTAATTAGATTCAAAGACGGTCAAAATATCCTCCTCGAGAGGAGCCTCCTCCCACTTTTGCCACTCAGGGCTAAGCTGAAGTTGCGCGAGAATGAGCGCCGTAGCTAAAGGTTGTACCGCTTCTGGGAGGGTCTCCACGAGAAGTGCGCCCTCAATAGGCTGCTCAGACCAGTTTAGCCCTAGAAGAGCTTGCCGCAATGCCTCCGCCTCTGTATCTACGAAAGAAAACCCTTGCAGCATCCGACTCATAAGCTGCCACACAGGCTGTTCATACAAGGTAGCGTAGGGATACGACAGCCATAGGCGCAGGAGTTCCTTTTCCGCGGTGAAATGGGCCCGCCGCTCGGCTGGCGCACTCGGCACAGAAACCCGCTGAAAGCCCTCCCAAAAAGCAGGATCGATGCGCAGCTTTTGGGCGATCTCCTCAGCATAGATCCGCCTGAGGTAAGGGTCCGGCACGTTGTGGAGACTCTCCCCGAGCCGCTCGTACAGTTTATAGCGCTGCTCCGCTTTGTTCGTGCCCAAACGCGCCGCCAAAAAGTCGATCCAAGATTGCGCGCCCTGTGTCAGAAGCGCTACAAAACCTTCCGCCCCAACTTGCTGCACGTACTCATCCGGGTCTTTGCCTGACGGAATCGCTACCACGTGAACGAAAAAGCCGGCCTGGAGCGCCACCTCGATATAGCGCTCGGTAGCCGCCTGGCCCGCTTCATCCGCATCGAGGGCCAGATACAAGCGCCGGGTGTAGCGCCGGAGAAGACCTAACTGGACTGGCGACAAGGCGGTACCTGCCGTGGCTATAGCTGTGGGAATGCCGGCTTGGTGTAGGCTCACAACGTCCATATAGCCTTCCACTAGTACCGCATAATCGGCCTTGCGGATAGCCGAGCGGGCTTGAAAAAGTCCGTACAAGATCTCAGACTTGCGATAAAAGGCCGTCTCTGGCGAATTGATGTATTTGGGCTGGTTAGGGTCATGCGCCAAGAGGCGACCGGCTAGCGCCAGAACCTCACCCCGTTCGTTTGTAATCGGAAAGATGACCCGCCCCCGAAAGCGATCGTATACTTTGCCGTTCGACTCTACGCTCAGACCCGCCTGGATAAGGTCCTCCTCGCGAAACCCTAATCTACCCAGATGCCGTGTCAAGGCATCCCAGCCTTGTGGGGCGTAGCCAATCTGAAAAGCTTCTATGGTAGACGGGCTAAGACCCCGCTGCCGTAAGTAGGCTTGCGCCTCGGGAGCCTCTTGATAGGCCGCTTGGTAGTAGCGGACTGCTTCCCGGTACAAGCTGAGATACTTTTCTCGGGTTTCCTCTCTGCCCTTGAGGAGGGGCGCCTCCTCGCTGAGGGGTATATCGTACTGCTCGGCTAACTTGCGAAGAGCCTCCCCGTACGAGAGCCCCTCCATCTCCATCACAAACCGAATGACATTTCCGCCCTTCCCACTGCTAAAGCATTTGAAAATCTGTTTGGAGGGGCTTACTGCAAAGGAAGGCGTCTTTTCAGGCTTGAAAGGCGAAAGCGCCCAGTAGTTAGCCCCGCGCTTTTTGAGCGGCAGGTATTGGTTCACCACTTCGACGATATCCGCGCGCCGCAGAATCTCTTCCGCCAGTCGGCCCATACCCGAAAGTTACGCACCTTTGCCCATGGCTGCGTATATTCGTTTCTATGCGTTGGCTCCTCGTTCTGCTCTTCGTCTGGGCCCAAAACCGCCCCACAGTTCGCATCGGTAAGCTGCAATACCAAGGCGGCGATTGGTATGGCAATCGAACCGCCTTACGAAATCTACTCCATTACGCGGCGCAGCACGCTCCTATCCCCGTTCAGCTCGAAGAGGAAGTCGTTCAGCCCAGCAGCCCCCACCTCGGGCGCTTTACGCTCTTGTACGCTTCGGGCCATGGATACATCTCCTTTAGTCCGGAGGAAGCCAAAAACTTACGGCAGTACCTCCTGCAAGGTGGCCTGCTTTTGCTAGACGACGATTATGGCCTCCACCCGCATGCAAAAGAAGCCCTGCTCCAAATTTTCCCCGATGGCGAGCTTCTCCCCGTACCGGCTAACCACCCGATTTTCCACTGTTATTATGAGTTTCCATATGGGCTGCCGAAGGTTCACGAGCACGACAATAAGCAGCCGCAGTTGTATGGGCTCTTTTACCAGGGGCGCTTGGTGGCCCTGCTAACCTATGAAGCGGACTTAGGCGACGGTTGGGAAGATCCTAGCATTCACAAAGATCCACCCGAAGTGCGCGAGCTCGCCTTCAAAATGGGTGTCAACATCTTATGCTACGCCGCTACCTCGCCTTATTGACCACCTTCGTAGCAGCCCAAACGGTAGAAATCATACAAGCCGACGAACTGAGCGGCAACGACCAGGTACGCTATCTCAAGGGAAACGTCCTCCTACAGCAGGATACGATACGGCTAAGCTGTGCAGAAGCGGAGATTCGGGTAGGCGGTTACTTTCAGGCCAGAGGCGGCACCGTCACCTACATTGGCCAGAGCGGTCGCATTCAGGCCGCTCAGCTGACCTATGATCCGACTACAGCTCAACTGCACTACCAGAATCAAGTCGTTGCCACCTTTGGCCCGACCACCTTGCGCACGAACGACCTGTTTTATGATCGTCGTACAGAAACGGCTTCCTACACAGGGGGCGGGAGCCTTTCAGACACCAGCGGCACGATCTTTAGCCGACAGGCTTCCTACCATGTCGCTTCGGGACTAGCCACTTTTTCACAGGCCGTTCGTCTCCACCACCAGAGTTATATCGCCCAAACAGAGACCCTCGTTTATGCCACAAACACGCAGATAGCCACCTTTCCGCAGGCCGTCTTTGTGTATGACACCAGTCGGGCCGAAACCCTTATCGCCGGGGAGGCGGTGTGGGAGCGGACTGCCCAGCGCATCCTTCTGCGTCATCGCGTCCGCTATCTCACCCCTAACGAAAAGCTCTGGGCGGATTACTTGGCGTATGATGAGGCCCAAGACACGGGCTGGGCAGCCTGCGACCTGCGTTATCAGCACCGCCGCCGGCAGGACTGGCTCGTGGCGGACTCTGCCCAATGGTCCCCTGATACCCTTTATTTACGGAGTAATGTCGCCGGCTTCCTCTTTGGCGAAAGGGATACCGTCTTTGTTGCAGGTCAGGTCGGCCTTATCCCGGCCCAAGGTCCCCTATACCTTTGGGACCAGGCGCTCTTGTGCCAGCCTCCGCTACTGACTGCAGCGGATATGATCATTTACGACACCGTAGCGCAGCGGCTTTATCTAAAAGGGCAGGCATGGGTTGGCATCGAAGCTTATCAACTCTTTGCGGGACAGGTAGAATTGCACCTAAGCAATCGAAAGCCGGACTCCCTGCTAGCCCAAGGCGCTGTTCATGTGATTAGTCTCGCCGATAGTCTCCTAGGCTTTTATCAGCAGGTGCGCGCGCATCGGGCAGAGGCTGCTTGGGACTCCACGACGCAAACGTTTCAAAAACTGCGCTTTCTAGACGAGGTTGAAGCGATTTATTACCAAGCAGATGGGCCGCATTGGCAGGGTGCACATGCGATTCGCGCTGGGATTTTGTATCTAGAGACGGACAGCACCAGCCGGCCAGCTTATTTGCGGTTAGAGCGCCGACCGGCTGGGCACTTCGTGCCTATCAAGAACCTCCTTCGTCGGCCTCTCTTTCTGCCTACCTTTCAGTGGCGCCTTCCCCATCAGCGGCCCCAATGGCCTATCGCCCCCCCGCGTGGATAAACTATTATTTTTACTTTCACTCGTATGCATCCCTCTCCCTCCCCCAGCAGTGCTTTGAAGTGCCAGGCAAGCCAGTAGTTCTCGTGTGTGATGATTTTTTGACGACTACCTACCTGACAGAAGAATCAGTCGACCTTATCGCCACTTCGCCGCCGTACAACGTAGACCTCCCCTACAGCACTTATGCAGATAATGCGGCTTATGCGGACTACCTACATTTTACAGAGCAGTGGCTTGGCAAGGCGCTTCGGCTCACTAAGCCAGAGGGGCGCCTTTGTCTCAACATCCCTTTAGACAAAAGCAAGGGGCGAGCCGGCGAAGGCTTTCAGAGCGTGTACGCCGACATCGTCAAGATAGCCCAAGGGGTGGGATGGCAGTACTTCTCTACCATCATCTGGCATGAAGGCAACGTTTCTCGCCGAACGGCTTGGGGCTCATGGCTCAGCGCCAAAGCGCCTTATGTCATTGCTCCCGTCGAGGTCATCGTGCTCTTTTATAAGGAGCGCTGGCAAAAAGCGCATGCTGGCCTCTCCGATCTCACTCGGGATGAGTTTCTCAGCTGGACCAATGGCGTATGGACCTTTAGCGGCGAAAGCAAAAAACGCATAGGTCATCCAGCCCCCTTCCCGATAGAGCTCCCTGAGCGTTGCATTAAGCTCTTTAACTACGTGAGCGATACAGTGCTGGCCCCTTTCGTCGGTAGTGGCACCACCCTCCTAGCCGCCGCCCGATTGGGTCGACGCGCCGTCGGGGTCGAGCTCGACCCTACTTACTTCGAATTAGCCAAAAACCGCCTTATCCGAGAAGGCAGCTTGCTCGAAGGTACTCTATATTCTAATCTAAATCATGTTGTCAGAAGAGGAGTTGAGACAAAAGGTTCTAAAAGCTCGACAGAGACAGGTCGCACAGACCGGTACAAATTGGGAAGACTATGTAGCAGGCTTCCTAAAACAAAACTTCTCAGAAATGAGAAGAGGCCAAAACAAAAAATTAATAGCTATTATAGAAGACATCGGAGTTCTGCGATTAAGCAAAGAAGCCGCTATTCATTCTCTGCAAAATCAATATCCAGCTCTATATAGGAATCTTTACATAAATAGATATCAAAATCCATAATTCAGAATAGTAGGCGACGTAGACATACTAACTTTATCAAAAAAGAAAGAGTTGCCTATTGCTTTGATTAGTTGCAAAGTAAGTCTACACGGAAGGCTTACAGAAACACTATTTTACTCCCTTTATTATCGGCTAAATGGTAAGCTGAAGGTTGTCCTTGCTACACCAGATAAGGGACGCCAGTCCTCAAAAGGGGTTTGGGAGTCTGAGTGGGGGTCGAATGAGCGCCCGACTAAAGGTAGGTTGTTAGCTAGTCGATTTTTAGACGGGGTATACATAGCTAATGTGCCTATCTTTATGCCACCAAATTTTGACCCGACTTACCATGGTACCGTTCTAGGCGGTATTGTACGAAACTTAGTGGAACTGCCTCTCGACATCGTGAGGTGGTATGACGATCTTAAGTTCTCAAACTGGTAATACCCTATGACAGAAGGGCACAAATCTTGCTACTTTGCTAGCATGCAGACATTAGGCCGTGGTGTGCTTTTGGGGGTTATAGCGCTGGGGGTCTACTCTTGTCAGCCAGATCAGCCCCAGCCTTCGGGGCCGGACGCCCTGCAGCAGCTGAGTGGGGGTTCAAGCCGCACTTGGCGCCTTCAGACCTTAGCTATTGCCGGCTCCTCTCAGCCTATCCCGTCCTGTCGCAGTGACGACCGCTGGACCTTTCGTAGTGACGGTAGCCTGACTCTCCAAAACCCTACCACCTGCTCCAGCGATGAATTTAGCCCAACGGCGACTGGTACCTTCCGCTTCACAAATAACGATCGCTTCCTCGTCCTAACCCTGCCCAATGACTATACCGAGGTGCGAGAAATCACTCAGCTGTCGAATAATCTGATGACCTGGACCTATGCGGGACCCGATGGCAATACGTGGGAAGAGACTTGGATACCCTAGGCTAATGCCTCTGCCCGCCGAATGGACCAGTCCTCTCGGCCCGGCCCTGTAGAGATAGCCCAGACCGGAACCCCCACATAACTTTCAATTCGCTCCAGGAACGCTTCAAAGGCAGGGTCTGTCAGCGTTTGCCAGCCCGGCAGCTCTTCGTATGTAGGGTTCTCCGCAGAGCCGCCTATACGAACCCGAATGGTGGGCAGCCCCACTAGCACATCGCCCTTGGTCACGACGAGCGCACTCACGCCATTCACCTCGACCGCACACCGAAGCAGCACCAGATCCAGCCAGCCGCACCGGCGTAGGCGCCCTGTTGTCGAACCGCGCTCGCCGCCACGCTCTTGTAGCCACTGCGCCAGCTCCCCCGTTAGCTCCGTAGGAAAAGGCCCTGCTCCCACCCGTGTAGCATACGCCTTCGTGATCCCTATCACGTGGCCTATAGCTTGTGGTGGAACCCCTAGCCCAATACAGACCCCCCCTACAGTTGTATGGGAGGAGGTGACATACGGATAGTCTCCCAAAAATACGTCCAGCATGGTGCCTTGTGAACCCTCAGCTAAAATCCGCTGGTACTGCCGCAGCCACTGGGGCGTAGAGACCCATTCAAGTCGTCTGAGCGTGTCGATCGCTTGCCAAAACGTTTCGGGTATCTGGATCGGCGTAGCCTCTGGAAAGCGCGCCAGGTGGTAATCAACGAGCGTTTGGACCCGCATCCGAAAGTCAGGCTCCCCAATCCATCGCAGCGGAAGGCCGCGCCGCGCATACCGATCCGCATAAGCCGGACCAATCCCCCGGCGGGTCGTACCAATCTTTATACCTTCAGCCGAAACCTCCTCGATCCACCGATGCACGGGCAAAATCAAGTGAACCCCTAGACCCAGGACTAGCTGCTGCTGCACCGGCAACCCCAAGGCTTCTAGGCCAGCCAGCTCCTGCGCAAAAATCTCCGGATCCAAAACCACCCCATCTCCCACCAAACACCGCACCCCCGGCTGAAAAATACCGGCCGGCACTTGGTGCAAGACAACCTTCCGGCCCTGGTGATACAGCGTATGACCCGCATTGGGCCCACCCTGAAACCGAGCGACAACCTGATAACCGCTCGCTAAGGCATCCACAATTTTACCTTTCCCCTCATCCCCCCACTGCAGTCCTAATACAACGTCGACCTGCACCTACGCCTTAATCTTCGATAAAGCCTCCTCTACAGTCTCTGCTATGGGAAATACGGTATCTAATCGGGTGATGTGCAAAAGATTTTTTACATTTTGAGGAATAGAAGCCAGGATAAATTCGCCATTCATGGACCTCGTTCGCGAGAATAACGTAATAAGGGAGCCAAGGCCCGCACTATTGACATTGCGCACATGTGAAAAGTCTAATACAAAATGCTTCTGCCCGCCATCTAAGAGCCTAAGCAAGGTATCTTTGAACTGCTGCTGGGTAGAGTCTCCCATGAGAGAACCTTCCAAACGAAAAATCACAACATTACCACTATGCTCCTGTGTGTACATCATATTCGCATCGGGGTTGTAGGACATGACGGCGCAAAGATAAGAAAAAGGTTTCAGGCAGTTCGACGGGGGCAGTCGGTTTTTTCACAGTGCGCATAAATGACTAGCTCGTGATGTGTAGGACGCATCTGAAAGAAGCGCCCCACGGCCTCAATGACGCTACCCATTTGGGGATCGCAGAATTCTATCAAGCGGCCGCAGTCCATGCATAAAAGGTGGTCGTGCTGTCGACGCCCTAGGCTCCATTCATAAAGCGTACGACCCTCACCAAACGTATATCGTCGTACCAGCCCTACCTCGACTAAGAGCTGAAGGGTATTGTAGACCGTGGCCCGGCTAACCTTTATGCCCTTTTCCAGCAGATGACGATGTAGCTGGTCGGCGTCATAATGCGGCCCCAGCTCATAGGTCGCCTTCAAAATGAGCTCCCGTTCCCGGGTCGCCCGAAGGCCGCTAGCCTCTAAGTGGGCCTGCAAACGAGCCTTAGCTTGCTCCAGCCAATCGGAGGTCGCTTCATTCATCTTTCAAAGTTAAGAACCCTTTAGCGGATCACCACTTTTTGGAGCGCTTCGAGACCAGCCGCTCGTAACTGGTCGCGAAGCTCGCGAGCCCGATAACGAAGGTCCTCTCGTAGCAGTGGGTCCGTAATAGTGACCGTCAGCGTCTTAGCCCCCAAGCGAAGGCTTTGCGTAGCTTGGGCAGCCGCTGGCCCCGCCACCCGGCGCCAGACCTCTAGCGCCCACGCCTGCCTGGGAGAAGGTCCCGCTAACCGGCCAGCCAAAAAAGCTCCAATCAAGTCCCCTAAGGCCCTAGCCATGGAGATACGCAAAAAGTTTTTCCGCTCGTTTGGCACCCACGACCTGGACTAGGTCCTCCAGGGATGCTTGCTGCATACGCTCTAGCGACCCAAAGCGATCCAAAAGCCGTTCGGCCAAGGCAGGACCAATCCCCGGAATAGCCAGCAGTCGGCTCTGCAAGACCGCAGCCTCACGCCGAGCCCGATGAAAGCCTACCGCTGTTTGGTGTGTCTCATCCCGAATCGCTTGTAGTAAGCGCAGCACCGCGTCATGGCGGGGCAGGTGGATCGGCTCAGACCGTCCCACGACAAAAAGCTCCTCCTTCTTTTTAGCCAAAGCAAAGGTGGGCACCTGAAGCCCCAAGCTCTGCAAAACTTCGACTGCAGCCTGCAGTTGTCCTTTTCCGCCGTCTATAAGCAGCAGATCGGGTAAAGTCTCTCCATACGCCAGGCGCTTCTGGTACCGCCTAAGAATAGTGCGGCGCATGGCCTCGTAATCATCGCCTATCGTAAGGCCCTCTTGAATATACCGCCTATAAGCAGGCCGATACGGTCGCCCATCCAAAAAGACCACCACAGCCGAAACGAGATGCGACCCCTGCAAATGCGAATTATCAATACACTCGATCCGTCGGGGTAAAGTCGGTAGGTCTAGCAGCCGCTGCAAGGCTTGAAGCACCTCGCGAGCGGGTGCGCCCTGCTTATCCCAGAAAGCTTGCTTCTGCTCAAGTAGGGTAAAGGCTGTCTGTCGACACATCTGTGCCAAGCGCGTCCAGGGCTCTTCTTGTGGCAGCGCATAGCTCCACTCGTAGCTCTCTGGCAAAGGCCGCTCCACAGGCCAGCCATCTACCCAGACCGTGGGCGCTAAATGTCCCCGCGCCGCTAAGATGCGGCCTACACTCTGCTCTAGCACCTCCTCCGGATCGACCTCCCATGCCTTAGCTGAAACTTGCCACACATGACTCGCAACGATACGACCATGCGCTATCGATAAATGATGGATGACCGCTACCCGACTTCCTGCTACGATGCTCAGCATCTCCGCATCCCCTAAGCGCTCATCCACTACCAGGCTCTCGCGCTGATGATGACGAAGCTGATCTAGATGCTGACGCAAAGCATGGGCCTCTTCAAAGGCAAGCTGCGTTACCGCCTCCCTAATCCGCGCTTCTATCACCGCTGTCGCCTCCTCCCATCGCCCTGACAAGATAGACCGAATCTGCGCTATCATGTCCAGGTACGCCGCCTGACTCTGCCGACCGATGCAAGGCGCCTTACAAGTTTTGAGATAAGCCCGTACACAAGGGCGATACCGACCCGCCTCTACCCCGGCCGGGTCCAGCTCTAAGTCGCAGTCCCGCAGCCCATACACCTCCCGAAACAAGCGCATATAGCTACGCGCCACCCCTCCCCATGGAAACGGCCCAAAGTACTGCCCCGCCTGCACCCGCTGCCGTACAAAAAGTACTCGCGGATACGGTTCCTCCGTGATACAGATCGAGGGGTAGGTCTTTCCATCCTTGAGTAGGACGTTGAAGCGCGGCTGATAAGTCTTGATAAGATTATTCTCCAAAAGCAGCGCGTCCCATTCACTCTCGGTCACGACCCATTCCAAATCTTTGGCCCGCTCGACGAGGAGACGGGTTTTGTAATCACACTGTGGATCTTTCGCCCGCTGAAAGTAAGACAAGACGCGCCGCCGCAGATTGCGCGCCTTCCCCACATAGAGCACCTCCCCACCACTCCCCATGAACTTGTATACTCCAGGTACTTCAGGTATGTTATCCAAGCTGACCACTGGCACCGCTAAAATAACAATTTAGCCCCTTCTTTAAGCCACTCAGGCCCCTTTCTCAGCGGTTACCTAATCGCAATACTTAGGTTTACGAAAGTAAATACCTAATTTTGGCCATAGCCTCCCTACTTAGACTACTTGGGATTACCATTGTATTAGGCTTAACTCTGCCGCAGATTAGTCACGCAACCCACATCATGGGCGGCGAAATTGAACTCATTTGCGTCAATGGCAGTACCAATCCGCCCACCTACCGGATCCGAGTGCGGATTTTTCGGGACTGCTCTGGCATCTCCCAGCCGAGCACGATTACCGTGCACTATCAATCTTCTAGCTGCAACGTAAACCAGACCGTAACCCTCAATCGCATTAGCACGACCGACTTCACACCGGTGTGCCCAGGCCAGCAGAGCCGCTGTGCTAACGCAAGCTCCTCCAACCCCGGCTGGGAAGAACACGTTTATGAAAGCGGCAATATCACCCTCCAGGCCTGCACCGACTGGATTATCTCGACCACGGATTGCTGCCGTAATAGTGGTATCACGACCGGCTCGAATGATCAGGATTTTTTCCTGTACATTAAGGTCAATACCCAGGCCGCCCCTTGCAACAATTCTCCCCGCTACACCAATCGCCCCGCCGCCCTGCAGTGCAATAATCAGAACTTCTGCTTCAACCCAGGCGTATTTGATCCAGACGGAGATCAGCTCGTTTTCCGCCTAACCGAATGCCGCAGCACAGACGTCAATACGCCCGTTACCTACAACGCCACCTGTAACGGCCAGTGCAGCGGTACCAATCCCCTCCCCACCAGCAGCGGCACCAGCATCAATGCTACCAACGGCACCGTCTGCCTCGCCCCCAATAACACCGCCATCGGCCCCATCTGCATCCTCATCGAAGAGTGGCGCGGCACCAACAAAATCGGGGAGTACCTGCGCGACATGCAGTTCTGGATCCAAAACTGCACCGGCAATCCCCCCCAAGCTAGCGCCATTAACGGCACCCTCTTCGCTAATCCCTACAATCCTTCCAATTCCAACACCTACACCTATGTAACCTGTGTAGGCCAGAATTTTTGCTTTACCATCAACTTTCGAGATCCGGACAATAATCCCGTCAACGTCCTTCCGCCAAGCAACCTGCCCAGCGGCGCTAGCTGGTCTATTACAGGCAATGGTACCACCAACGCAACGGGTCAAGTGTGCTGGACCCCCACTACCACCGGCACTTACAATTTCACCGTTACTGTACGGGATAACCAGTGTCCCGTCAACCGGGAAAATACCTACGGCTATACCATCCGCGTCGAGCCTGCTGTCGCCCCGCAGCCTGTCTCCTTCACTTACCAATGCGGCGCTAATACCGTGATTGTCAACTTTGATCGGCCGGTCCGCTGTAACACCATTGCCGCGAATGGCAGCGACTTTCAGTTTACAGCGCCGGGAGGAGCACCTACTATTACAGGCGCTAGCGGCATTGGCTGCGGCGCTGGCGGCGCCACGACCCAGATCCAACTCACCTTAGGCGGCTCCCTCACCCCCGGCACTACCTACACCCTTCGCATTCGCAGCGGCACCGACGGTAATACCCTCTGTGGCGTCTGCGCCGGCGCGAGTTCCTGCATTCCTAACCTCTCTGACTTCAACATTCCTGTCCCGCCCTCCACCGGCGGCGTTAGCATTACCCCCAATAGTGCCACCATCTGCCGCGGCGAGCGCGTCACCCTCACCGCCAACCCTAGCCTCACTCCGACCCTGTATGAGTGGTTTGCGAACAGCACCTGCAGCGGAACCCCCTTTGCCTCGGGGCCTACCCTCAACCAAATCACCGTCCAGCCTACAACTACAACCACCTACTGCGTGCGAGTGACCTTTGGTGGGGGGTGCGGAACCGCTACCGCCACGTCTTCTATCACGGTCAACCGCGCCCCTACGGCTTGCTTCAACTACTTGCCTAACCCCTTCTGCGCTGGTCAGACCGTCACCCTGAACCCCTCCTGCTCCCAGTATGTGCGCAGCTGCGGCGGATTGTGCGTTATAGCCTGCGATAATAACAGCCAGTGTGGCCTTTTTATTACATGCCAAGCAGCAGCGTGTGGTCACTTTAGTTACTGGCTCTTAGATGTGAATCCATACTTCCAAGCGCAAGGGCCGGGAGCCAGTTCACTCAATCCCCTTAACGTGACCTTCCCAGCCCCGGGAGAGTACACGGTACAATTTACGCTGTGCGATCCTTTCCAGAGCTGCTGTCACACGTTTAGCCGCAACTTCACAGTGACTTGCGTGCTCTCAAACAATGACGTACAACTGCAGGTAGCCCGCCAAGGCACCGGGGCCTACCTACAGTGGGCGGTCAACCAGAGCGATCCAGCCCAGCACTTCATCATCCAGCGGCGGCTGGTGACGGAGTCGAGCTTTTTAGACATAGCCACGGTAGAGGGCGCCACCTACGCCTATCTCGATGAGCGGCTAGCGCCGGGCACGTATTTGTATCGGGTCGTGCAGGTCCTCCCGACCGGCGCCCGCTTAGAGAGCAACCCCGCTGAGGTGGTGATCCACCCCTCGTCTGAGGTAGCTATTTACGTGCCGCGCACAACGGCCACGCTGGGTGAGGCTTTGCCGGTGAGTTGGATCGTCGATCAGGGGCCTGTCCAGCTAGCGCTCTATGAGGCGAGCGGTCGCCTCGTGGCAGAGCATAGCGCTAGCCAGCCCGAGAGCAGCTGGCTCATTCCTAGCCCGACGACTAGCGGCCTCTATCTCCTGACCATCTCCGTAGGCGGCAGCCAGCATACTTATCGCCTCCTCTGGCTCTGATACCCTTTACCCCGTAGGAGAGGCAGCCCTGTACCAGCTCGGGTACGGGGCTGTGTCTTTTGAGAGACACAGGCCAGGCTGCGACCTCTACGCTAATCTCAAAAAAACTACTGCATTTTGGCCATAGGTCCACTTCTTGACCATGTTCTTCAGGATGCCGCGTTTAGGTTTAGTGAGCCTCCGAATGCATGGCATATATTTTGCCACCTATGCCCAGCGATATGAGACCCTTTCTCAAAACTTTTGGTTTGCTAGCAGTAGGACTAGCTTGGGCGCAAGCGCCCTGGACAAACTGGAACGTTTACCGAGACAGCACAGGCGGCGGTCAGAGCCCCGTTACAGGCCAGGCAGTATGCACCTCAGACACCTTTTGGCTCATTGTAGACACTACGGGCATGGGCAGCGCTGGCATTACAGGCTGGAATTGGAGTTTTAGCGGGCCCACCCCCCAATTGGTTTATTGTCAGGGTAGTGGATGTCCTAGCACCCTCCCAGACTACTTCCCGTATCCTGGTGGGATAGACACCAAGGTTATCCTAGGTGTGCGGCATATGTTTGGCGGCGCTACGATGGCTTACATGCTAAAGGTCTACTATGCCAATGGGGACTCCGCTATCGTAAGCAAGAGTTTCGTACTCAAAGGAACTCCTAACGGTAACATCAATGCCCCTTCCAGCGC
The DNA here is from genome assembly GCA_964489015.1 of uncultured Sphingobacterium sp. Classification (GTDB taxonomy): domain Bacteria; phylum Bacteroidota; class Bacteroidia; order SpSt-205; family SpSt-205; genus JAPYWM01. The sequence goes on from CAZAXD010000010.1 coordinate 39,227, forward strand.
TTGCGCCGGCAGTAGTGTTCTAATCAATGTACAGCTTCCCGCTAGCTATCCCGTAGATAGCTTCAAAGTGACGGACGGCTCTACTACTATAGCCAATCAGCAAAGCTTTTATTGGACTATGCCCTCTGGTTCAGGATCGCTGACGCTGACTCTAACGGTTTACAACTGCGGAAGTACTTACACCCATAATCACGTGATCAACTACTTTGCTATGGCCCCTAGTAGTGGCCCTACTATTAGTGTTAATAATCCCTTAGGAAGCCCCTGTCCTACGAGTGCTCGTATGCTTTTCCCCGCTAACTCTCTCCCCCCAGGTTATACCAGCTTTGTCTGGAAAGTAAACGGTAACTCGATAGATCCTAATAGCACCCTGCACCCTCAAAATATGCAGTGGAATCCGCCTGGACCTGGTTCTTACACTATCTCTTATGAGGCCACTTATCCGTGCGGCACGGTGAGCAACACCCTAAACTATACCATAAATCCTGCCTCTACCCCTAGCTGGCAGAGCGTCTATGCGCCTCCTAGTTACTGCCTAGGCACCTCTGCCTTGCTACAGGCATGGGCCGGCCCCGGCCTGTACAACTGGGATATAGGAAATGATGGCTCTATTGAGGCAATCAATTCGGGCATTTACTCCGGCACTTTTTCCAGCGTACCTGTTACCATCAAGGTAAGCTACAACAACGGCTGCGGAGGGACATTGGACACGGTCTTCACTTGGAATCCCACTAGCGGCAGTGTGAGTGGTGCCGCTACCATAAACTACAGTAACAGTATCCCTATCTGCGCCAGCAGTGCGCTGCCTGTCAGTTTAAGGGTATATGACTTCCCTGTAGATTCCATTCGAAACGTAGAGTGGAGCTGGGATAATGTCACATGGAGCGCCTCAGCGGGCCTTGATACGACACTCACCGTGCCTGCTGGCGCTGGACCGTGGACGCTTTACTGCCGCTTTACAGCGAATTCGCCTGCTGCTTGCTTGACACCGCCTAGCTCGCCCGTGAGCCTGTCTGTCTCTGCGTCTCCCGCTTCTGTCTCCTTCACACAGGTGGGCTATCCCTGTACCAATAGCGGCGGTACTATCAAGCTAGTCCCCTCTACCAGCGCAGATTCATTACACTACTACCTACCTAATGGCACTATCCTCGCCCGCGGCCCTAATGACACTCTAACGCTCTCTATCCCATCAGGCACCTCCAGTTATGTTCTTAATGTAAAAGCTTTCTCTACCTGCGGCGTAGTCTGGGGAAGTTATGGGGTGCAATTCAACCCTAGTCTCGTCCTTATGCACAACCCAAGCCCAGTAACAATCTGCGCGGGCATCCCTACCGCTTCCATAAGTGGTAATTTTTCGGGAGGGATACCCGATTCAATTGTCTTATACTTAGGCAGCCAACGCGCTTATGCTGATGTCTTTTCTTCTTCATTTTCATTTGATGGGGATATAGCCGTCCCCTCTACCCCTGGCTTGTACCCTGTAACGATAGTAGCTTATAGCTGTGGAGGCAACGACACGGTCATCACTACCTTACAGGTGATTAGCAGCACTAATGCAAAGGCTTTCTTCACGGCACCTAAGAGCGGCTGTGTAGGCCAACCTATTCAGTTTGTGCGACCTAGCGGCTCGCAGGGGCTCCTTTCAGCTACCTGGGCTTTCGGGGATGGGACTTTCCTGACAGACGCAGCTGCTACTCTAACCCATATCTATAGCCAGCCAGGGGTCTACTTTGTGTTTCATAATTTGCAGAGCATCGACTGCGGCTCTTCTCAGCACTCGCAAGCTATCCGCATCTACGCGACAGCCCCTACAATTAGTGGCCTAACGGTGACGCCCTCTGGGCTCACAATCACTTACAGCGCTTCGGTAACGGACTATGACACAGTTTACTGGACCTTTGGCGATGGCAATCAAGCCGGCGGTCTTAGCGGTACTCACACCTATGCTGCAACCGGTAGCTATACCATCACCGTATACGCTATCAATGGCTGCGACACGACCACGCAGTCTCAGTCGCTTGTTGTAAGCGGGCTAGGCTTAGCCTCCCCTGCTACGTGGGTGTTGTATCCCAATCCGACCCGTAGCGAGCTTTACATAGGCGCCGCTCAGCCAGAGCCTGCTACTTTGACGATCTTCGACCTAACCGGTCGGGCGGTTTATAGCGGCTCACTGACTAACTACCCGGCCCGTGTGACTCTAAGCCTGCCAGCTGGCCTGTACAGCGCCCAAATCCGCTCTGCTACCACCACCTTCACCACCAGGCTAGTGATTGAATAAAGCGTTCAGCCTCACTCAGGGGGCAGGTCCACGCCTGCCCCCTTTTTCTATTTCTTCCCAAAAAGCTCGGCCTCTACCAAAGCGCAGACCGTATGCCCGATTAGCATATGCGCCTCCTGAATCCGAGGCGTGTCTTTGGAAGGAACGCAAATAAGGTAGTCACACCGTCCCGCCATCTTACCTCCGCCCTCACCCGTGAGGCCCACCGTGATTAGGCCCATGTCCTTAGCCACTTCCAAAGCCCTTAGCACATTAGGCGAATTACCGCTCGTCGACATAGCCCATAGCATGTCCCCTTTTTGGCCCATGCCCCGCAGTAACCGAGCAAAGACCTCATCATAGCTGTAATCATTAGCCACAGCGGTTAGAAAAGAGGTATTGACATGGAGCGCTTCTGCTGGCAAGGGCGGCCGATCAAAGTAAAATCGGCCCGACAACTCTGCCGCTAAGTGCTGCGCGTCGGCAGCACTGCCACCATTGCCGCAGAAGTACACCCGCCTACCCCTCCGAAATACGGCTACCATCTGCTGAACTACTTCCTCGACAAGGCCCATGAGGTCCGCTCGAATGAGGATCGCTTGCTTCACCACTATGGAGGCTTGAAAGGTCTCTCGAATCGCCTCTAGCATGCTCTAAAGGTAGGGCGAATTTTGTTATGCTTCTTCATGCAAGCCCGCTTGTACTATGAGAAGACCTGCTCCACCTGCAAACGCTTAGCCGAGTGGGTTTATCGAAAAGCACCGCCCGGCAGCTTAGAGCTAGTGCCGACTGATTACACCGATCCTACGCATCTACCGCTTCCAGTCTACTCGGCCTTTGTCGTACGAGAGGGCCAGATTTATGCGTCTAGTGATGCGATCCTGGAATCCCTTCGGCTAGCGGGTTACGGTCCTTTGGCCAAGGTTCTTTCTTGGATCCCGCAGGGATGGCGTGACAACCTATATCGCCGGTTTGCAGTGGGCCGAACCTGTGCGCTAAAGAGCGCCTCTGGTCCTAATCGATGTCGATAGCCTACCTTTAGGGCATGACCCCACTCGTCGGTGTCGTGATGGGTAGCGCTTCCGATGCAGCGATTATGCAAGCGGCTAAGCAGGTACTTACGGATTTTGGCGTCCCGTACGAATTTAGCATCGTATCGGCCCATCGCACACCGGATCGGCTTTTCAGATATGGACAAATGGCAGCGGACCGGGGCCTGAAGGTTATCATTGCTGGGGCAGGCGGCGCCGCGCACTTACCGGGCATGTTAGCCTCAGTCACCCCTTTGCCGGTTATTGGCGTACCTATTCGAAGTAGTCAATCGCTGGCCGGTCTAGATTCGCTCCTCTCTATCGTGCAAATGCCTAAGGGCGTCCCTGTCGCGACCGTGGCCATCGACAACGCTGCCAATGCGGCTCTACTGGCTATTCGGATCTTAGCACTGTCTGATAATACACTGGCTGAGCGTCTAATGGCTTATCAACGGCAGCTTAGCCAGGAAGCCTTAGCGCCTCTACAAGCGCCAGAGAGTCCCTTTGATGCGCCCGATTTATGAGGTGGCTTCTCTGGCTACTAGCGATGATGCAAGCCCAAAACCAAGATACGACCCTCGTTGGGGGCGGATGCTTCTGGTGCACCGAGGCCCTGTTTAAGATGCTAAAAGGGGTCAAACAAGTAACATCGGGCTATGCAGGCGGCCATGTCCCTAACCTCTCTTATGAGCAGGTATGTACGGGCACGACCGGCCACGCTGAAGCCGTTCTGATCGTATACGACCCTACCATTTTGCCGTATGAGACGCTCATTGAGTACTTTTTCCTTACGCACGACCCCACTACGCTTAATCGACAGGGTAATGACATAGGCCCCCAGTATCGGTCCGTTATATTTTATTTTGACGAAAATCAGCGGGAGGTAGCCCAAAAGGTCAAAAAGCGCTTGGAAGCGCAAAAAGTGTTCGATAGACCGGTCGTTACAGCTATAGAGCCTTACCGGAACTTTTATCCAGCTGAAGCTTATCATCAGGACTACTACGCTCGTAATCCTGATAAGCCATACTGCAGCTACGTCATTAGCCCCAAGCTGGCCAAAGCCCGGGAAAAGTTTCGCGCGCTTTTGCAGCCATAGGGAGAAAAGTCTTACTTTTGGGGCATGCGGTTTTTTGGGCTGCTACTGGTGGGGCTTTTGGCATGGGCTCAGGAGGATCCCCTTCGCTTTGGCGTTTGGGTCCGAGCCCATAGCGGCTTAGGACTGGGATTCTGGGGTCAGTTAGCTAATGATCTCAAGGCAGCAGACGCCCTGGGTAATGATTTTAAGCTGGTGCCCTGGGCTACCACAGCCGGCGCTAACCTGGAATTTTTATTAGGGCGTCGATTTCTTTTATCAGGTGGCCTCCAGATCATGCACTTTGATGCCTCTGAGACCGAGAGAGGTCTGGCGCGGCCTTATACTTTTCATTACGGGGGGCAGGTAGGCTTTGCTGCGCTGAATAAAAACACATGGCTCTTTTATCCCTACTTGGGCTACAACCTGGGCCGGGCTGAATTGCGCTATACCAACTATTTCACGGAACCCATACAGTTCGGAACGAATCAGCAGTTGCAACCGCTTACGCGCACTACCTACAAGGCCGATTTAGGCCTCCTGGAAGTAGGGTTAGGTCTACGTCGTTTCCGCAGGGGCACTGGACTTAACTATTTCTGGGGCGCAGACCTCGGCGCTCAGTTTAGCCCATCAAAGGGCTCTTGGCAGAGCACGCAGGACCCACAGCCTCAGGGCGTCGGGGCTGTACAACTCACTGCGGTTTATCTGCGTTTCTCCTTGGGCTTTGGCTACACCAAGGCAGGCGAGTCTCAGCCCACCTCGGCCATCCCCACCGCACCCGAAAAACCTAAAAAGGAACGCCAAGCCAAGGAAGAGAAATCCGCAGTTCCAGCGTCTAAGCCTCAAAAGAAAACCAAGAGGCAGGCCAATGACGAGGATGAATAGGGCGGCTATCTAGTTTTGTTTAGGCTTGTATGATGACGGAAGCAAGCCTGCTGACTGCACTGAAGGAAGTGATTGATCCTGATCTTAAGGCTGACATCGTTACTGCTGGCATGCTGAAAGGCTATGCCTGGAACGTAGAGGATAAAAAGTTATCTCTGACGCTCCAGCTCACGACACCAGCATGTCCGCTCAAAGGTTACTTTCTGGAAGCGATACAAAAGGCTATATGGGCTCATCACGACGAGGCTTGGCAGGTAGATGTTCACTTTACGGCACCCAATCCAGTTGCCATTCAAGCTACCTTGCCCATTCAAAACATCCTTCTCGTAGCATCTGGTAAGGGCGGAGTAGGCAAATCCACCGTAGCGGCAAACTTAGCTTTAGCCCTTCAGGGGCTAGGGGCTCGCGTGGGGCTACTAGATGCGGATATCTACGGTCCCAGTGTCCCGACTTTACTGGGATTAGAAAAAGCGCGGCCGGGCGTGACCGAAAAAGGTGGGAAGCCCTACTTAGTACCCATCAGTAAATATGGCATCGTAGTCATGTCTTTAGGCTTTTTGGTCTCGCCCGAACAGGCCACACCCTGGCGCGGGCCCATGGCCTCTAACACCCTGCGGCAACTGCTTCTCGAGACGGACTGGCCGCCGCTCGATTACCTCGTCGTCGATATGCCTCCGGGCACAGGCGATATTCAGCTAACGATGGCGCAGCAGTTTCGGCCGCAGGGGACTCTCCTGGTAACAACGCCCCAAAAGCTCGCTACGATCGACGCTGAAAAGGCCCTGCAGATGTTTCGTATGCCGCTCGTCCAGGTGCCCATCATCGGGGTAATTGAAAATATGGCCTATTTCTGGACGAGCGAACTGCCTAATAAGCGGTTTTACATCTTTGGGCAGAGTGGCGGACGCTTATTAGCGGAGAAGTACGGGGTCCCGTTCTTAGGGGAAATCCCGCTCATAGCAGAGATTGCTACCCGAAGCGACAAAGGGCTGCCTCCAGCTTTAGAGCCTGAAACTCCCCTCAGCCAGATATACCGATCGATTGCAGAAAACGCCGCTCGTTCTCTATCTGCCTTGACCCATAAAGTGGGCTCGGTCTCATGAAGCCCTCGCTGGAAACTATCGAGGCCTACTTAGGTCCTATCCGAGCTTATTTAGCCCAAGACGGGGGGGATATTGACTTGGTGCGGCTTAGCGAAGACGGTCATACGCTTTATGTGCGCCTCAAGGGGGCCTGCGAAGCGTGTGAATTACACCCCTCTACTTTGCAATTAGGTGTGCTAACCCCCCTCCAGCGGATCTTCCCCACGCTCCGCGCTATTGAAGTTATCAAAGAATGAGTATCTTTGAAGCATGCGCTGGTTAGTCTGCTTTGGCTTGCTCCTTTGGCTAAGTGGCTGTGAAAAGCTAAAACTGCCTACAGAAGAGCCACTCACTGAGGAAGAAGTGGTAGCTGCTCTCAAGCAAGCGCTCGAAATCGGTACGGATACCGTGACGCGTCATCTGAACCGCTTGGACGGTTACTACGGGGATGAGCTCATCCGGATTCTCTTTCCAGAAGAGGCCTGGAAGGTAAAGGTGGCGATCGAAGCGCTTCCTGACGGGCAAACCCTTATCCAAAATCTAGTCCTCAAGATGAATAGAGCCGCTGAGGAAGCCGCCGACGAAGCTAAGCCGATCTTCTGGCAGGCTATTCGGGACTTGACGATCCAAGAAGGCATGCGCCTCCTCAAAGGCGATAGCGTCGCCGCCACCCGCTACCTAGAAACTCAAACGCGTGACTCGCTTTATGCTCGCTACAAGCCCCGCATCCAAGAAGCTATGGAGAGCGTAGGGGCTCAGCAGGCGTGGGAAGAGATAGTAGACCTGTACAATGGCTTGCCTACTACCCTAACTCCCTTAGAAAATCGCGACTTAGCGGCCTATGTCACCGACCGGGCTCTGTATGGACTCTTTTTGAAGGTGGGGGCGCATGAAACCCGCATTCGGCGCGATGTCTCTTATCGGGTAACCGACCTCCTTCGAAAGGTTTTTGCGCACGCTACGAGCTAGCTTCGTCGTTCTTGGCCTCCTTCTCGTTGCCGGCTGCCAGCGAGAATGGCTTCCGCCTCGGCCGGGAGAGCTCAAATGGACACCGGACACCGTGCGGTTTGACTCCCTTTTCTCTACAGTCTTGTCGCCGACTCAGCGTCTGTGGATTTACAACCCGCACGCTTATCCCGTTCGACTACGTCGTGTGTATCTGGCACGAGGTAGTCAAAGTTCCTTCCGCTTTATCTGGAATGGCCTAGAAGGACCGATCGAGCAAGCAGGCGAGATACCAGGGCGAGATAGCATCCTTGTTTTTTTACAACTGCGAGACACCGTTCCCTACAACCAAACCCGAAGCGATGACCTGGTTTTGGAAGGGGAGGACGGGGCGGTGCAAAGGGTCCCTTTGCAAGCCACCCTAGTGGCCGCCTATGTATACCGGGACTTTGGGTTTGATAGTGTCACTTTATCACTTCCCAGCGATAAGCCGATCATAATCGATGGCTACTTTTATGTCGGGCCGCAGGCTACCCTACGGATTGTAGCCGGAACCAGGCTTTATTTCTCGGGCAGACGCTGGGAAACGGGTCCATTCGCTGGCGAATTAGCTTCCGGTATTTATGTTGCTGGCAAGCTAGAGGTGCTGGGCCTACCTGGCCTACCTGTTACTTTCCAGGGCTGGCGGTTGGAGTCTTACTATGCCCAGGCACCCGGCCAATGGCAGGGACTCTGGTTCCTATCGACTGCACGCGACTGCCGGATAAACTACGCACACATTCGTCAAGCCAGTATCGGCATTCGTATCGATTCGAGCGGGTCTGTACTTCGCCCCAAGCTCACCTTAGAGGGCTGCCTACTCCAGGACATAGCCAACTACGGCGTTTTAGGGGTGGGGGTCGTGTCCAGCCTCCCAACGCAGCCTATCCTCCAAGCCGTCAACACCCTCATCCACAGCTGTGGACAAGCCAATGTGGCGCTCGTGGGCGGCGGCCGCTACGAGCTCATCCACTGCACCCTCCTGTATAATCAGGGGGATATACGCCGCGGCCAAACGGCCCTGGTCGTCACAGATTACCTGCGTACCGAGAGTGGGCTCCAGACTTATGATCTCGATTTGTACATGCTCAATAGCGCCATCTGGAGCACCAAAGAAGACGCTGTAGTTTTGGATCTGCGGGGAGCTCAGCCGGTCCGACGCTTGGAAGGCTGTGCCTTACGCCAGCGTGAGCCGCTTAGCGGCCAGAACATCGTGTATTTGACAGACTTTGGGCTGGGTCCTGCTGAGGAGCAGTATCCCCTTCGTCCAGAAAGCCCGCTGATCAATGCCGGAACGCCACTTCCTGGCCTAATCCCACCTACTGACCGGCTTGGTCATCCGAGAGATACTCAGCCTGACATCGGCTGCTATGAATACCTACGGTAGACTGCTGCGGATTACAACCTTCGGAGAGTCCCACGGACCAGGGATTGGGGTCGTTATTGATGGTTTGCCGGGCGGCTTAGCCATTGACTTAGAGCGAGTTCAGCAAGCCCTTCGGCGTCGGCGCCCCGGTCAGAGTGCCTATACCTCACCACGTCAGGAAACCGATGCTGTACAGGTACTCTCCGGACTTTATGAGGGCCGAACGATCGGCGCCCCACTGACCTTGTGGATACCTAATACCGACGCTAGACCGCATGATTATGAACCTTTGGCTTCGATCTATCGCCCGTCGCATGCAGACTACACGTATGCCCAGAAGTACAAACATCGCGACCCCCGAGGCGGTGGCAGGAGCTCCGCCCGAGAAACGGCCGCCCGTGTCGCCGCCGGCGCCATCGCGCTCCAGCTCCTGAATGCCCAATACCCTGCGCTTTCTATTCTAGCCTGGACAGCGGCTATCGGCCCCCATGAAACGACGTACGAACCGGCCACGATGGCCGAGATCGAGGCCTCGCCCGTTCGCTGTCCAGACCCTGCCGTTAGCAGCCAAATAGAAGCTTACCTTGCGCAGTTGCTGGCTACAGGCGATACCACCGGCGGGATTATTGCCGCCAAGGTGACAGGCCTACCTACCGGCTGGGGAGAGCCTGTTTATGATAAGCTGCATGCTCGCTTAGGCTATGCCATGCTTAGCATTAACGCTGCGAAAGCATTTGAGATCGGCAGCGGCTTAGCGGGAACTCGTATGCGGGGCAGTGAGCATAACGACCGCTTTGCCGTAGAAAGCGCACGCATTTATACCCAAACCAACAACGCGGGCGGTGTCCTGGGCGGCATCTCTACAGGGGCTCCCCTCCTTTTTCGAGTCGGGTTTAAGCCTATCGCCACCCTCCGCCAACCCCAGCAGACCGTTACGACCACTGGAGAACCCATTGAGTTTACGGCTAGCGGCCGCCATGATCCCTGTCCTGTCCCGCGTGCCGTACCCATCGTTGAAGCGATGACCGCCCTTACACTCGCTGACTTCCTTTTGCTGGCTCGAGCGATCGACATTATCTAACAAACGCCTACAGCCTCTTCGGGTAGCTCGTCTCAGTAGCTCTCTTCCATAGAAGGGAAATCCCGCCCCTTGATATCGGCGATGTACCGCTGACAGGCCCCCATGACCACCGCATGCAGGTCTGCATACCGCCGAAGAAACCGCGGGCTAAAAGCTTTATTGAGCCCCAGCATGTCATAGAGGACCAGCACCTGGCCATCGCAGTAAGGTCCCGCCCCGATCCCAATCGTAGGAATAGGTAAGCTCTGTGTCACCTCTTTAGCGAGCGCAGCAGGAATCTTTTCAAGCACTAAGGCAAAAACGCCCGCCTCCGCCAGCCGCTTGGCATCTTCTCGCAAGCGGTCGGCTTCGGCCTGCTCCTGCGCCCGCACCCGATATCCCCCAAATTGGTAAATGGACTGCGGCGTAAGCCCTAAGTGGCCCATTACCGGAATCCCAGCACCCACGAGCCGCTGGACCGTCTCGAGTACGACACTTCCGCCTTCGACTTTGACAGCATGCGCGCCGGATTCCTTCATGATCCGAATCGCGCCTCGGAGCGCCTCTCGACTATCCCCCTGATAACTACCAAAGGGCATATCCACCACGACCATAGCCCGCTTGACCCCACGCACCACCGCCGCACCATGATAGATCATCTGATCTAACGTAATCGGTAGGGTTGTTTCATGACCAGCTATCACATTAGAAGCCGAATCTCCTACGAGTATCACATCGATCCCGGCCTCATCCAGGAGCTTAGCAAACGTGTAGTCGTACGCCGTCAGCATCGCTATAGGCTCGCCTCGCCCCTTCATCTCCAGCAAGGTGCGCGTCGTAACTTGCTTAACTTTGCTTTCCACTTGTCAAAAATATGCAGAAAACCGAAGCTATTGCGACGCTTTTTCGGGAGATAGCGCCGCACTATGATCGCATGAATCGCCTCATGACATTTGGTCTAGACCTACGCTGGCGAAAGCAGGCTATTCGGCTGCTAGCGCCGCTAGAGCCTCAGCGTCTGCTTGACTTAGCTGCGGGCACGGGTGACTTTGCCCGGATCGCAGCCCAAGGCCTCCCTTCTTTGCGCGAGGTCGTTCTCCTGGATCTTGTGCCGGAGATGCTACAGCAGGCATCCCCACCTGCATGTCCCGATCTCCAATGGCGTACCCTTGTCGGGAATGCGCAAGATCTACCATTTGAGACAGACTATTTCGATGCCATCACCGTCGGGTTTGGTGTGCGCAACTTCGAGGATCGGCTGCAAGCTCTAAAGGAGATGCACCGAGTCCTGCGACCGGGCGGCCTAGCCCTCATCCTAGAAACAGGTATCCCCACCCATCCCGCCTGGAAGGCATTATTCTGGCTTTATTTTCGCCTTTATGTTCCTTTACTTGGGGCTCTGATTGCCCGGGCCCGCCAGGCCTATGTCTACCTGCCCGAATCCACCAAAGCCTTTCCTCATAGAGAAAAGTTTCTATATCTTTGCCGAGAGGCTGGTTTCGCTACAGGCTCATACAGGGACCTTATGGGTGGCGCTGCTGTTTTATACAAGCTTAGCAAGGCATGAATCGACTAGTAGGCGTAGCTATTCTAGGCACCGCCTGGGCGCAGTACAACTTGTATTACGACCTACGGGCCTTTAACCTGGGGTTTAGCATGGGGGCCAATTATAGCCAGGTCAAGATTCAGTATGGTAATCTGAATTACGCGGACTCCTCTGGGAATGTCCCCTCTCAAGTTCTTATTGAGGGTATCCCTGGCATCAATCTTGGCTTGATTCTAAATAAAAAGCTGCATAGGTACTTTGACCTGCGGAGTGTCATTTCCGTTTCCCTCCAGCAGCGTAATATTTACTTTCGGGTGGGGGATAGCCTATACAAGCGCCGACTGGAAGCCTCCTACTTATACGTCCCGCTCCTTCTGAAGTATAAGTCACAATTTTATAAGGGCTATCGGGTTTATGTGATTGGCGGGATGCAACTAGGCCTCAACCTCATGAGTGACAAACGGGTACGCGACAACCCCGATCTCATCCGCACCGAAAGGGTAGACGGCCAATGGGTAGTAGGCGTTGGTATCGACCTCTATCTGGATAAGGTCAAACTCACGCCAGAACTAAGTTACAGCTTAGGGGCTCGTAATATTTACGACCCGACCGGAACCCGATACGGCTACGTGATTCGCTCCCTACATATGCAGACTATCACCCTCAATCTCCAGTTTGAGTAAAGCAAACGGCTATGTCAGCCAAAGCGTTTACTTTAGCAGGATGGATTGGCGCAGTTATAAACCCCTACTCATACCGCCTATTCAGGGGCTATCGGACCTAACGACTTATGAGCGGCATGGCGGTTATGAGCAGCTAAGGCGCGCCCTTAGTATGCCCATGGCAGCTCTTATTGAGGAGGTCAAAGCAGCCAATATTCGGGGACGAGGCGGAGCAGGCTTCAACGCCGGCCTCAAGTGGAGCTTCATGCCCCCTAAAAAAGAAGGCGTGCGTCGTTACCTGGCTGCGAATGGCGATGAATCAGAGCCGGGTACCTGTAAAGACCGCCGTATTTTCGAGTTTAACCCGCATCTCTTTATCGAGGGGGCGATTATTGCTGCTTATGCTATTCAGGCGGATGCCGTTTATGTCTACATCCGAGGCGAATATGCGGACTGGATAGATATTTTGCAACGGGCTATCGATCAGGCCTATGCCAAGGGCTACATCGGCTCTAATATCCTGGGTAGTGGCTTTTCTACGGCCTTGTACTTGCACCGGGGGGCCGGCGCCTACATCTGCGGCGAAGAAACCGGCCTCATGGAATCTCTGGAAGGCAAGCGCGCCTACCCTCGATATAAACCGCCTTTCCCGGCTCAGCAAGGGTTATGGCGTTCCCCCACTACCATCAATAATATCGAAACCTTAGCGCACGTGCCGCTGGTACTTCGGCTTGGTGCCCAAGCTTATGCCCAGATTGGTGCGCCTGAACATCCAGGCCCTGTCCTGTACGGCATTTCCGGCCATATCAATCGTCCTGGGGTTTATGAATACCCTTCGGGCATGCTCATCACGGACCTTATTTATGAGGTGGGCGGCGGCTTACGCCAAGGCCGCAAGCTCAAAGGCGTCGTACCTGGCGGCTCCTCCACCCCGATATTGACGCCGGAGGAGATCGAGGGTGTACGCATGAGCGCCGACGCCCTGCGTAAGGTTGGCTCGATGATGGGCACAGCTGGTATGCTCGTGCTGGATGAGACCACGGACATGGTCCACTTTGCCTACCGGATAGCAGCCTTCTATAAGCACGAGTCCTGCGGCCAGTGTACACCTTGTCGTGAGGGCACTGGCTGGCTCAAGGGCATTCTGCGTAAGTTTCTGGAGGGGGAAGCTACCTACCGCGATATTGACTTGCTTTTAGAGGTCGGCGATCAGATGGAGGGGCGAACCATCTGTGCCTTGGCGGATGCAGCCGTCTGGCCCGTCCGAGCTATCGTCAAAAAGTATCGCCAAGAGTTTGAACGGGCAGCTAAACCGCTCTTGATTCCAGCCTAAGTAGGCATAATTTTTGGTACTTTTGCCAGCTAGACCCCTATGCTAACCCCCCTAGACATCCAAAATCAGAGCTTCAATAAAGCCCTTCGCGGCTATGACCCGGAGGAGGTACGTGCTTTTTTGCGTCAGGCTGCCCAGGAATGGGCCCGCCTCTTAGAAGAAAAGCGCGACCTACAACGTAAAATCGAGGCCTTCTCCCAGGAAATCGCCCGTTATAAAGAAATGGAATCTTTACTGCAGCGTACCCTTTTGCAAGCCGAAGAGTCTAGCCGTGCCCTTATCGATAATGCCGAAAAAAAGGCCCAGCTTATCTTAGAAGAGGCCCACCAAAAAGCCGCTTCAGAGCTAGCAGCCCTTCAAAAAGAAAAGCAGCAGCTCGAAGAAAGTATTCGTCAGCTCCGGGAGAGACGCTTAGACATTCTACTCGAGTTGCGATCCTTTTTGCAAATGCAGTTAGAGCGGTTAGAGCCCCTTGCACAAGAGAGTCCTAAGGCGCCACCAGTTCCCAGCACGCCTCTCCCCCCAGAGAAATTAGCGCCTTCCCGTCCTGAGGTCACACCCTGGGCTAGCAAGCTTGCCGAGAAGCTATGATTCTCTCAGACCAGGACATCCTAGAAGCCTTAGCGAAGGGCGAAATCGTTATCGAACCTTTCAGACGTGAAGCCTTGGGTAGCAATAGCTACGATGTTCATTTAGGGCCTTATCTGCGCGTCTATGCCAAGCCGGTCTTAGATGCGGCTCGGCCACTACCCTCCGCTCTGCTCAAGATACCGCCGCGAGGACTTTACTTGGTACCCGGTATCTTGTATCTCGGAGCTACGCTAGAGTATACCGAAACGCATGCCTATGTGCCCTTTCTCGAGGGTAAAAGTAGTATTGGGCGCTTAGGGATTCAGATTCACGCGACAGCCAGCAAAGGCGACGTAGGCTTTCGCAATCATTGGACCCTAGAAATCTCGGTCATTCAACCCATTCGGGTCTATGCGGGGATGCCTATCGGCCAGCTGATCTTTCATCGCCTCAATGCCCCGGCTCAGATCCCCTACCACAGCCGAAAGCAAGCCTACTACACCGAACGCAGCGAACTGCCCATGCCTTCTCTCTTCTGGAAAAATTTCCTTGACCATGCGAATACCTAAACCAGCGACCGTTAGGGAAATAGCAGACCTCCTCGGCTGTTCTTTTGCCGGCGATGGAGACCTGCTCATTACGGGCATCAATGAAATTCACAACGTAAGACCAGGAGACTTGACTTTCTCTGACCACCCGAAGTACTACAAAAGAGCCCTTGAGAGCGAAGCTAGCGTGATCTTGCTTGACCAGGCTCTAGATCCCCCCCCTGGCAAGGCCCTTATCTTCTCACCCCAGCCGTTTCGGGACTTTAACCGCTTATTAGAGCACTTTCAGCCTACGATTTTGCCGACATTTCAGCCGCAAGAGCCGGCCTTTCCAAACGTAGAATTGGGGGCTAACGTGGTCATCGGCGAAGGGGTTCACATCGAGCCCGGCTGCAAAATTGGGCACAATGTCGTCATCGGACCGCATGCTTACATTGCGCATGACACGATCATTTATCCCAATGTCTATATTGGTCATCACGTCTACATAGGTTCGCATGTCGTTATTCAGTCTGGCTGTGTGATCGGTGGTGAAGCCTTCTACTACAAACGAACCTTAGCGGACTCTTACCGCATGCTAAGCAAGGGCCGCATTATCATAGGCGATCATGTCGAGATAGGCGCGAATACAACTATTGATCGCGGTGTGACGTCTGATACCTACATCGGCGATCATACCAAGATCGACAATCTCGTCCAGATCGGTCACGATACGTACATCGGCCGCAATTGTCAGATTGCAGCCCAGGTGGGTATCGCTGGCGCCTGCCGTATCGAGGAGGGCGTGACATTGTGGGGCCAAGTGGGTATCCCGAGTGGGATTCACATTGGGCCCCGCGCTACGGTCCTCGCCAAATCCGGCGTCTTGACCTCCCTCGAAGCCGGCAAAGTGTACTTCGGCTTCATTGCCAAAGAGGTCAAAAAAGCCTGGCGTGAAATCGCTTCCATGGGTCAGCTCCCGCGCATCTTACAAGCTCTATCCTTCTCTAATCATCATAGTGATGAAAACGGCCTCCCCGGCTAGGCGACTTCTGCTAGAACTCTTCAGTTACTTCTTGCGGGGGCTATTCTTTTTCTTACCGGCTTTTGGGACTGCTTATGTATTATGGGTGCTGCTGCGCTGGTTAGACTCTCTCGTGCCCCTAGACATACCAGGCCTGGGGTTACTGGCCTTGATTATTGGCTTTATCATCTTAGGCTACTTAGCTACCCACTGGATCGGCCCTACGGTATGGGCTCCCTTCGAAGCCCGCATCCGAAAGATTCCCTTCGTAGGCTTCATCTACGGCTCCATTCGGGAACTCATCGATAACTCTCAGCAGAAAAACCGCTTTGACAAGCCTGTTCTCATCCGCATCGCCAACGACCCACCTGCTTATCAGATAGGGTTCCTTACGAATACCCAGCCACTGCCTGGTCAAAATCTAGTCGCGGTGTACGTACCTTACGCGCTTAGCTTTATGGGCGAGCTACGCCTCGTTCCTAGAGAGGCCATCGAGCCACTCCCAACGAAGGGCGCTGATACGCTACGGTTTGCGATGTCTGGCGGTTTCATTCCCTTGGAGTCAAACCCATGATTCAAGCCTGGCAAGACGCCCTCCTAAAAGCCGGCTGGCTGTTGGAAGCGCCTAAAACCCTCTGGCAGCATCCTTTAGTAACGGTACAAGAAGTGTCGCTGCAAAGTCCGCAAGGGCCCCTTCGCCGCCTAATCTTGCATCGTGGGACTTTTGCAGCCGCTTGTGTGCTCCTTAAGGCACCCGATAGCGAGGCCTTCTTGATGGTTCGGCAAATGCGCCCTGTCTCTCCTGCCCCCTTTTACGAGCACCCTGCTGGGATGCTTGAGCCCGGTGAGGACCCGCGCCAGGCCCTCGCCCGTGAGATCTTTGAGGAAACGGGTCTCCTTTTTACACCAGACGATCTGATTCCCCTGCACGCCGCTCCCTTGTATCCTTCACCAGGCCTGTGGCATGAGAAAGGATACTTCTTTGCAGTAGTCCTCACGGTCCCCAAAGCATTTCTGACCGCCTATCACTCACCTACTCTACGACAAAATCCAGACGAGCCTATCGAGCTATTGGCTATCCACCCAGCAGAGGTCCTGCAAAAGACAACCAACCTGCAAACCATTGCCCATACGCTGCTTTTCTGGTATGTCTGGTCCCATTCTCATCACCGAGACCTACCATCCCCTCTTATTTGAAGGGCTGGAGCAATTAGGTTTGGTATGGCACCACCTCCCTAACCCCACCTCGTCTGCAGTGCAGACCTATTTATCCCAGGTGACGGGGTGGATCTTGCGAGGGGCTATTCCTGTCACGGAGTCCCTCCTAGCGCAAGCCCCTCATCTACGTTTCATCATCCGGCCCGGCTCTGGCGTGGATCACCTAGACATAGACGCTCTTCAGCGACGCAATGTAGCGCTGTACACAACCCCCCAAGCCAATGCCGCGCCCGTCGCTGAGTATGTCCTAGCTACCCTACTTATGCTGACCCGCCAGCTGTACCCTGGGGCACTGGCCATGCGAACGGGCCAGTGGTCTCGTAAAGCGCATACGGGCCATGAGCTGAGTAGCCTAACCGTCGGTATCATCGGCTTCGGCCACAATGGCAGCCTCACGGCACGCCTCTTGTCCCAGATGGGAGCCCGTGTGCTGGCCTATGACCGCTATAAGGGGGGCTTCGGCGGACAGGGTGTCGAAGAAACGACCCTCGAATATCTCTTCCAAGAAGCGCAGGCTGTCTCCTTTCATGTGCCACTCACTCCTCTCACCCGGGGCTGGGCAAACCGCGACTTCTGGAGTCGATTTAGGCATCCGGTCTGGGTGATCAACGCGGCCCGCGGGGAGATCCTAGTGCTCGCTGATCTCGTATGGGCCTTGGAGCACGGGCAGGTACTCGGCGCAGCCCTCGATGTTTTGCCCCAAGAGCCACCTATCCACTTGCCCCCCTCCGAAGCTCAGGCCCTCCGTACCTTACAGCAGCATCCCCGCATCATCCTAACGCCTCACATCGCGGGACTGACACACGATAGTGAAAAACGCCTAGCTAAAGCCACCTTAGCTATTCTGCGTACGCTGAACAAGCCCAGTCATACCTAAATGCATCAAATACAAGCCATAAAGCCGCTGCCGAACTATCGCCCCCCAAAACGGCACCGCTAAGGTAATCACGCCAATCACACCCACCCCCACCAGCATAAGGTATATAAACCGCCACCGCTCAGGATTGCTCGCTATAAACCGCCTCGCGTGCCATACCTGCCACCACCATATCCCCCACAAAAGCCATATCTCTACCGTAGCCAGAACCACTAAAACCGAGCTTCCCCCTAAAGGCCCCGTCAGCCCATG
>CAZAXD010000011.1:0-53973 GCA_964489015.1 uncultured Sphingobacterium sp.
CCAGATACTATCCACGACCGTAGCCGGATTCGTACCGCTTCGAAGCTCTACCTTGATAGGCGAGACAATATCAAGCGCGCCTGACCAGTAAATCCCCCCCGTGTCTGCGCCCTGTAAATACTCTAACCGCCACAGGTCTAGGAGCGTATCCAGGCCATTAGGTCTAGGCACAAACGGAAGAGAGTCTCGAAGCAGGTTGGGTGTGGAGAGACAGGCCCAGCGAATCAAGCTGGCGTTGGTATAATAAGGATTAGAGGTCATGTAAGGTCCAAAAAGGGGGCTTACTTGGGCAGGGCCTTCGAGCCACAAGCGCGTTTGGGCCACGTAGCCCTGCTTTGCAACGACCGAGACTGTCTCCGGCTGAGTCGGAACCAGACAGGCCAGCCGGCCCCGGTAGCGAGCGGGCAGAAGGGTGCTCGTGCTCGATATAAAGCGATAGACGCCAGGTCGTCGGGCAGGGCCTTGCCAGTAAGTGTAAAGCCATGGGGATCCGCTGAGCCCTCCCTGCCGATAACCGACGATTTGGGCGGCAGCATTGCCAGGCTCATAAAGCGAATCTTGTCGAATCCCGAGTAGAAGGCGCTCAAAAAGGGCATCAGAAGCCGTCGAGCCTAAGCTGTCCCGCCGTCCTAGGATAAAGCGTTTCCCCACGCACACCGTATCACTAGGCCGCAGGATTTGCGAAGGCGGTGGTGGAGACAGCTTGTACACAAAGACGCAATGGGGCTTCCGGTCATCGGAGAACGGCCTGAGGGACTGGCTAATGGGATGCTCCCACAAAACCTTCGCAGAGTCTAAGCCCTGACCAAGGGCCGACCAGACGGCATAAATGGTATCCTCTGGAGCAGAGGGGGGCGTCGAGAGAAAGCCATTAGGTACGCTAGAGGCTGCTTGTAGCGACCGGCCTGCGTAAAGCCGGAGAGAATCGCCCTCACACAATACAGGCACTCCCATGACTAGTCCCTCCAGCTCAGTGGGATGTGCCCCGTTAGAATAAAGCAACAGCCAATTCCCACTGCGCAAGCGCACGAAGGCAGTAGTCTGATACATACTCCGCCATGTACCTCGCCAGTTCACAAAAAGCGTATCCCTAAATGGGATGTAGTCGGATGGGTTAGCTGAAAAACCAGCTAATATCGTGTCAATCTGGCCCGTGCCAAGGTCATAACGCAGGAAGTGAGAAGGAATACCAACCTCATATAAACGGATGAAGGGCACGATCAAGCTCGGCCTTGGATAACGCTCATAATAGATATCTGCCCACTTGTAAATCAAGCTAAAACTGCTTGAAGCCCGGTAAAGTGTATCTAGGGTCGTCACGGTATAATCGCCATGAGGATCAGCCGTAGCGGGATAGGCTTTCCGAAGGTAATAGCGCCACTCTCCGTCGCAGGTGTCATACTCCAGCACATAGACCGTATCGCCGACGGCAGTGAGGCCATGCACGTAATGGAAAGCCGCTGTATTGCCGGTGCCATCTTGAGCGTAGCAGGGCGAAGAAATGTCCGGCAGCCCTCCTGTCAAGGCCCATATGCTGTCGTGCTGGAGGGTTATGCGCCAAAGGCGATTGTTGGCAATTAGGAATATATCGCCCTGCTCATTTGTAGTGAAGCCCCACACCCAGCGATCGATGTAGTTAGAGCGCAGGTGGTAGCGCCGCTCTGCAAAGCCAGGTAAGGTGCCACCTGGGGCGCCGCTTATCCAGATCGTTCGACTTTCTCCCGTCAAAGGATGGACCCAGCGCAAACGATAATTACGCTCGAGCAGCAGGAGACCACCACTCGGCTTGTGCCACAGCAGTTGGAGGGGCCGCCCTTCCAAGCCAACCGGATTCACCCGAAAGGCTACACTATCCTGCGCTACTTCAGGCCTCATGAGATCAGAGGAAGCGCTCGAAAACAGAGTCGTGTAGGGCCAATCCCGCACATGAAACACCCTACCGCTTATCACATCGAGACGGTAGAGGGAGACCAGCGTATCTACTTGGCTGGTAGGGCTGACGACCGTGTCTATCTGCAGGAAATACACCTGCTCATCTAAGCTGAACTGAGGCAGAGCCGGCACATACGCGAGCGCCCCTGCAAAATGCAGATGAGTGGGCCATCCCCCTACGTGAGCACCGCTCCATCGAAAGTCACGCCAGGGCACCCCACTGCTTGGAAAAGGACGAGTCGTAGCCAATCGCGGAGCCTCTTGATTTAGCCCTGCGTAAGGAATAAAAGCCCACGTGGCACTCGAGTCGATCGGGTATAGACGCGGTACCGTCGTGCCTACTACCTCAAGCAGCAAGGTATCATCCAAGACATCAAAATGAAGGGGGAATTGCCACTGCGGACTAACCGCGGTCAGGAAATAGGTGCGCTCAGGCATCTCCCCAGGCAGGGCTAAGAGGGGAAGTGAAGGCATCGTGACATGCTCGTCTGGTACAGGGATGTAAAACCGATAGGCTACTTTCCATTGCCAAAAGTGGTGATCGCGAGGGCGCTGCGCTAGGTCCCGCTCGACCCATACCCAGAGCACTGTATCGGGAAACCTACCCCAGAGGTCACAGCTTTTACTCGACGCAAAGACGTGCGGAGCCCGCTGATAAAACGTATCCTGTGGCCCTGCGCTCAGGCGATACCACCAGAGCCTGCCGACCCACAGCGAGCGGTCTACTATACCTGTAGGACCTGAGAGACCTATGTCATACGATTTGCTTTGGGCGATGGGCCCTTTGCGGGGTAAGGCATACCGGTGACGGGCAGTCCCCGCCCCGTAAAAATGGCCCTTGGCATCCCGCGCTAAAAGATCCCATACAAAACGGCTACCGACCCCTTGCGCCTCTACATGATGGTACCCAGTAATGTCCCTTCGTCGCCAGTCATAACCTAAAAGCAGACCACCCTTGGAGAGCACCCAATCCCGCCCACCATTAGCACCACTTCCATATACATACCACCGAACCTTGAGCGTATCTAGCTGTAGGCTGAGTGTGATATACTGCCGCGGGGGTTCAGCGACCACCCAGCCTAATAAGACAGTATCGTTGTCTCGACCTAAGAAGTGCACGTAATCGACGGGCGTAGCTATTCTAGTATTTCCAGACACGCCTAAGTGCCAGCGGCGGCTCACGATGCCCTGGGCACTCGAAGGCACCGTGTACCCTTTTTCTGGCCAGGTCAGCACTAAGGTGTCATTGTACACATACCCCTGTATCGCAGGCGTGACATACGCCGTCTTTAAAACATCAGCCAGCGGGAAGCTATAACTGCTCAAGAGTCCCCCACCAACCGGATCTAGTTGATCATTCAGCCAAAGGAGGCCTATGTGCTTAGACACCGTAAAAGACGCTGAATACGAGATTGGCCCGGTACTAGTTACTACCGTGTACTGTAACTGACTGTTAGTCAAAGCATCTACACTGCCGACCCAGAGCAGATTTCCGGAGTACTCGAGGAGTTCCCGCCCAACGACCTCTTTATTAGCATAAGGTACCTCATAAAAGCTCCCTACTGCATCAGCCTGTAGATCACTGCTTCGAATGCGCACCAGGTAGGAAACAATGCCACTGCCCTGACCAACAAAGGAGGGCAGACCCCCGATAAGCCCACCCACTGACTGAGAGAGGTCTAGTCTGATCCCGCCACCTGTTCGGTTGATTTGATTGCCTAGAACATAGAGGAAAGAACCTATTCGATAAAGCCTGCAAGCGAAAAATTCAGGGTAGGCAGATCCAATCAATCTAGCACTCCTGATGGCTATATGGGAGATATTAGGACAGGAGGCATTAGGCACCCACTTTAGGAGGAGTGCTTGTCGAGATCCGTGCATGGTCTGGAAAGTATAAATGGCTCCAGAGCAGGCAGCGAGGGAAGCTTGTAGGGAGAAATCAACAGCTGCTTCTAAGGAGAGGAGGATATAAAATGTATCTTCAACGGCCAGGGCGTCTATCAGATAAACACTCCCTACTGAAGCGGGATAAAAGATAGCTCTATCGATGAGGGCACCCGTGGCGGGATCGTAAAAAGCAATGTAAGCCAGAGTGCCGGAAGAAAGTGAAAACGAGCTAGCAGATGTACCTTCCTGGTCAGGAAGGTAAAAAGAAGCTGCGCTAGCCCCATATGGTGTGCTGGCTGTGCCGGCTACGATCAAGCGAGGGGCTCCATTTGTGGGGCGATGGATAAAGGCTCGGCCGGCCTTACGCAGGTCTTCAACGGACTGCCCAGGACCGAGGGCACTCTCCTGCCCAATCCATGGGATTAGATAGGTCGCCTCGGTCCGGTCCCTCACCGTATCGTGCCAAGCCCAGACAGTAGCCCGTTGCGCCCATAATCCAGCAAGCTCGCCAGCCAGCAAAAACCACTTTCGCACATTATAAAGTTAAGCAAAAATTCTTCCCCGATAATTTGCTTGAGGGAGCATAAGTAAGGACTAAGTCAAAAACCTACACGGGCTCCTACCTTCGCGCCATGCAAGATAAACGCTTCGGGATCTGGTCGGCTATCTTTCTGGTGATAGCGAATATGATCGGGACGGGCATTTACACGACAACGGGGTTTATTGCGCAGGATTTACCCAGTGAGATAGGTATCTTGGGACTCTGGATTTTGGGGGGCTTGGCGGCCTACGGGGGTGCGATGGCTTACGCTTTTTTAGCACAAAGGTACCCTCGTTCAGGCGGCGAATATCATTTTTTGTCTAAGCTTTATCATCCGGCCGTGGGTTATACCGCTGGACTGGTCTCCTTGGTGGCGGGCTTTGCGGCGCCGGTGGCGGCTTCCGCGTATGCGTTTGCTTCGTATCTGCCGCTGTCCCTTCCGGAGGGTGGTCGTCAGCTGGCAGCAAGCCTACTAATCTTAATTTTGGCGCTGATACATCTTTTGGGACTTGGTCGGGCGGCTCGCATTCAAAATGTCTTTGTTTTCATCAAGGTGTTTCTTCTGGTATCCCTGATTGCAGGAGGGCTATTAGGCGCTAGCTGGCACACGCCTTCTCTTTGGAGCTGCCCCGCTCGGAATTTAGATAGCGCCAAAGCGGCAGCATTGGGGCTGATATTTATCAGTTATGCGTATTCGGGTTGGAATGCCGCCGCCTATATTACGAGTGAGATCCCGCAAGCTACGCGGGTCGTTCCGCTAGCGATTAGCATGGGCACGCTGGCTGTAGGCGGGCTTTACGTGCTTTTTCATGCGGCGCTCTTCATGCATTTCTCGGCAGGAGATCTAGCCGGATTAGCTGCCCAGGGTGAGATTGCCGTGGGTCGTTTGCTGGCAGAGCGCTTATGGGGTCCGACCGGTCAGCAGCTCTTGGGTTGGGGTATCAGCTTGGCCATGGTGTCTTCGGTAAGTGCTATGCTCATGATCGCGCCCCGGGTCCTTAGCGTGATGGGAGAAGATTATCCGCTCTTTAGGTTCTTTAGCCAGCGAAATCGTTACCACGCCCCGGCTCGGGCCGTCATGACCGTAGCCCTTTTGGCCGTGCTGATTGTTTTATCGGCTGCCTTTGATGCCATTGTCACCTACATTGGCTTTACGTTATCAATCTGGGCAGGTTTGACGGTGCTCGGGGCTTATTTACACCATGGCAAAGAGAAACGCCTCAGTTGGGTTGATGGGCTGCTGTTTCTAGCGGTGAGTGCCTGGATGATCGGTAACAACCTCATCGAACGTTGGATAGAGAGCCTTATTGGCTTAGGTACTATCGGACTCCTGGCCCTTTCGTACTTTTGGGTACGATCATGGACGCTATCTGGAAGGTCAGTCTCCTAAGCTTGGGGCTATGGTGGGGCTGTCAGTCACAGCCTACTCGGCCCATGCGCGCCGCGCAGCTGCAGGACACCCTACCGGCCATACCGGTATCTCAGCCTAAGTTAGCCTGGAATGCCTACTGGACCGACCTAGCGCGGCTACTGGGCGGGCTCATGCCCCAGGATACGCTCTTTTGGCGGGGGGCTATCCGAGATACCGCCTGGCTGAGCTATCGTCAAAAGATAGAATGGCTCTGGAACCAGCGCCAAAAAGCGCTCTACGACTCTCTCGACCCTTGGGCTGCCCAAGAGTTAGGCGATTTTTACCGGTGGCAGGGCCTCGTATTTTATCCCTTTAGCGGCGCGGACTGGCCTACTATTTCCCATATATATCCCCAGGGTGAACGGTATTTATTTTTTGGTCTCGAACAGGAAGGCGACCCGCACTATGTGCGGCTTCTCGAACCTGCTGAGATCGCTCGCAACCTCCAAGGGCCTTATGCAGCTATGGCGGATCTCCTGCGGCTGAGCTTTTTTAAGACTAAAGAAATGCAGCAGTTTCTAGTTCGAGGCAAAGTCAGGGGCCTTCTGCCAGTATTTTTGGCCTTTTTTGCTAGGACAGGCTACGGTATCTATAGCGTAGACCACATCTACCTGCGCTCAGACGGTCAAATAGACACCCTGCTGGCTGGTCGCCGCAAACCCAATCAATCACCCTGGGATACCCTCGTCACCGGCCTACGCTTTCTTATCGGCAAGCCTCAGGAAAAGCCTAAAGAGGTGATCTACGTTAGCTTCAATGCAGCTAATGGCGGGCTCGCTCAACAAAAGGGCATCTTATCGTATCTAAAGCAGCAGAAACCCTGCGTGACTTTTATCAAGTCTGCCTCCTATCTGCTTTTTGGACCCGACTTTAGCCAGATTCGGCGACTGATCTTGGAAAATAGCGTTGCCATTTTGCAGGAAGATAGTGGGATTCCCTATCGCTACTTTGACTCTACTGCCTGGAATATTCGTCTCTACGGCGTTTATTACGAGCCAATTCCACTCTTTAGAAGCAAAATGCAGAGAGACCTATGGCAAGCCTATCGCAATCAACCGGTAGGGCGTTTGCCGTTTGGGATTGGCTATCAAATCGCGGCTAGCCGCAGTAATTTGATTCTAGCTGTGCGGCGAAATCTGCAGGTGCCCCTGCCTGCGATGCCCGAAGAGCCTCCGAATACCCAGCCGGCTCCTCCGAGAGACAGCTCATTGGGATCTATAGACTCAGGCAGCACCCCCCAATCACCTAAACACCTCGCCCCTGTCGACAGCACCTCGCCTAAAGGCGCACCGGACTCCGAATGAAAACGTCTAGCTAGCGCAATTCCTTACGACGATTCCGAATAAAGTCCTCAAACACAAAGCGCCCGACCTCTCGCGGGTGGGCATAGTAAGCCCGACCCTGGTTTATCTTGGTGAAGCGATGCACAAAGCGCTGCAAATACGCATCTTTGGCTATCATAAAAGTCGTGATAATGACCCGCTCTCGACGAGCTCGATCAGCCATTTCCAGGGTTTTGCTTACTATCTTGGGGTCAAGGCCAAAGCTATTCCGATAAAAGCGATTACCCTCCTTGATGCAGGTAGGCTTACCGTCTGTGATTAAGAAGATTTGCTTATTGAGGGTTTGAACCTTTCCTAGGACACGAAGGGCGAGTTCGATGGCGTCACGGGTATTAGTATGGTGAGGACCTGCTTGTAGGAAGGGGACCTGGTCTAGCGATAGTTGCCAAGCATAGTCCCCAAAGGCGCCAACAAAAAGGTAGTCTTTGGGATACTTGCGCCGGATGAGCTCTGCTAGAGCAATAGCTACCTTTTTGGCAGGCGTGATGCGGTCTTCTCCGTATAAGACCATGGAGTGCGAAGCATCAATAAGCACAAAGGTGGCGGCTTGCGTTTTGTACTCCGTCTGGATAATAGACAGATCCGCCTGAGTGAGTTGAAATTCATCGACGCCGTGATGGAGATAGGCATTACTAAGGGTTTCGGTGACGTGCAGGTGCTCTATGCGGTCACCAAACTCGTAAGGGCGCGTCTCATAGGTGAAAGCATCCCCGGGGCCGCTGCGGGCCATGCTGTGATCCCCCATAGTCCCGGCTCGCAGACTCTGGAAAATCTCTTCTAAGCTTTTATCTCGGATGCTAATATGAGCCTTGGCAGAGGGTACATACGTGGGCTGATTAGCTGCGGTACTTTGCGTAATGTAACCCCGCTCCTTGAGGTCTCGCACGAAGTCACCAAGAGTATAATCACTATTGGTGTAATGGTGGGTACTATCGAGATAAGATAGCCAGCGCAGGGCCTCGGCTACGTTGCCTCCCGTCTTCATGAGAAGCTCGAGAAAAAGCTGAAGGAGCTTCTTAAAAAGGGCCTTGCGCGGATCTTCGGGCAGGGCCTTGTGAAAAAGGGCGTGATTCACAGGCGAAAGATAACAAAAAATCAGCAAACCTAAGACCGCTCAGCCCGGATGAAATAACCCGTACTAAGCAGGCGCTGGCTAGGAGTAGCCAGCAGGAGCTCACCCACCTCTAGGCTGGAGGGGCTGAATGTCTCCCGGACCAGGCGAGTCGCTGTAGCAGGCGAAAACTCACCAGCATAGAGGTTTATGAGGAGGAGCCCCCCTACGGCTAAAAGGGTGGCTAGCTGCATAAGGAGAGAAAAGAAATCCTTTTCGAGGACCCAGCGCCGCCCCTCGGCACCGATCCCATAAGCCGGCGGATCAAGGATAATCGCGTCGTAGCGGCGACCTCGGCGAAATTCTCGAGTCGCGAAAGAGCGAACGTCCTCGTGAATCCAGCGGATAGAAGTCAAGTTATTTAGGGCGGCGTTATGGCGGGCCCAGCTAATGGCACCCTTGCTGGCATCCACATGAACGACGCGGGCCCCAGCCAATGCCGCGACGATCGACGCAGCTCCTGTATAGGCAAAGAGATTGAGGACGAGCGGCTCCGAGCGCTGCCGGAGGCGCTCATATAGCCAAATCCAATGGACTGCCTGTTCTGGAAAGAGACCTAGGTGCTTGTAACGACCGGGCCGAGCTTCTAAAACTAGCCGCCAAGCTGGCGTCTCATACCGCATAAGCCAAGGTGAGGGCATCGACGGCTCCCAGTACCCCTCGTAGGGTCCCGTGGCTATGTAGCGATGATGAGGTCGCCAATTCTGTACGCTTTTAGCGCCGATGGCCCAGGCATCTGGCCGCACTAGGAGTCGATCCCCCCACCGCTCCAACCGCTGCCCTTCCCCAAAGTCTAATAGCTCATATTCACGCCAGGTCGGCCAAAGAAGATGATACTCCACCCAGCAAAAGTAGGCATCCGCCCAAAGGCCGCATCTTTGACCGTGCGAAGGGACCTAGTCGGGTACATGGCGACGCTGGCCCTTACCCGGGGCCAACCTCTCTTAGAAGCGCTGGTAGTCTCGACCCTGCTGCCCGTAGAGGCCTTTGGCACCTGGAGCTGGGCCCTCATTTTATGGGGGCTTGCCGTCAGTCTGACGCACTTTGGTCTGCCAGCTGCTACCCTGCGCTACAGCGCTCTGCCAGGACTAGACAAAGCGCAGCTCTTGGGTTATGTACTCTATCAAAGTCGCTGGAGTCTCCTAGCGGCAACGAGTCTGTATGGAATCCTAAGCTGGACTATCCCCTGGGGAGTAAGGCGGCTATGCTGGTTCCTCTTTCCTCTCTTATGGACCCAGCAAATAGGCGAAATCCTGCGGAGCTTTTTACGGGGACAATATATCAACGCAGCGGTGGCTCGCTGGCAAGGGGCTTATAGCTTGCTGACGCTAGCTAGCTTATCAGTGGGGGCAGCCCTTGGCGGCTTATCTGGGGCTATCTGGGGCAAAGCTTTGCAGGCCGTGTGGCAGGTCATCCTGGCGATTTGGCTATTACCGCTACCGCGTCCTGTGAGGGCGAGACCTATAGCTGGCTTCTGGCGCTTTGCCTGGCGCGCTTACTGGGGTAACCTAGCGCACGACCTTCTATTTTACTTACCGGGTGCTCTGCTCGGCTGGCGAGTTCGCAACCCGATCCCAGTGGCTTATTGGCGCTGGGCAACGCTTATTCCGCTAAATCTCCGCCAGCTAGCGACTTACTTCATCCTTTACCTTTATCCCAAGTGGGTAGCGGATCCAGCCCCTGCAAGGGTGCTGTACCAGCGGTATCGCCCTTATGTCTGGCTTGGGAGCTTGGCTGTATACGGGGCTGGGGCTTTGTGGGTATTTCTGTGGGACTTCTTTCCTGGAGAGGCTTATGCACCGGCCAAAGGACCTTATTTATTAGCTACGGGAGTGGGGTTCCTATGGAGCACAGAGGCGGTTTTACTACCCAATTTACTCTCTGCCAAAGGAGACATAGGGGCTTACACCCAATCGTATTTGTTAGGCTTTCTCGTCGCTGTGTCTATCCTAGGCTGGGCAGGCACCAACTTGTACCTCTACCTTATCGGCTTAGGTCTAGCTGGACTCGTTAGTGCTGCCGTGAGCTTGTACCGACTGCGACGGCATTAGCAGGCATCTTAGTAGCTTTGCATGGCATGATTGAGCTTAGGTGGCGCGGACAACCTTTTACAGCGGAAGCCTCCCCCGAAGAGCCATTAGGCCAGGTTCTACTCAGGCTTGGGCTGCCAGCTGGCACAGAAATTCTCACGGCCAAGGTAGGTGACCAGATTCATGAGCTTTCGGCCCCGGTGAGCACCCATGTGGCCTTTGAGCTATTGGGCTGGGAAGCCCCCGAGGGCAAAATGGTCTTTTGGCACTCGAGTGCTCACCTCTTAGCCGAGGCACTCGAAGCCTTCTGGCCAGACTGCAAGCTCACGATCGGGCCACCTATTGAAAACGGCTTCTATTACGATGTAGACTTTGGCAGTCAAGGGCCGACACCGGAAGACTTTGCTAAGATCGAGGCCAAGATCCTCGAGCTAGCCCAGCGGCCTGTCTATTTCGAACGGGTACCTACGACCCGAGAAGAGGCCTTGGCTTACTATCAGAAACAGCAAAACCCCTATAAGCAGGAAATCATTCAGACCCTGCCTCCCAATGAAGCGGTGACTTTTTACCGATCTGGGCGTTTCTTGGACCTCTGTCGCGGTCCCCACTTATGGCATTCTGGTCCCGTCAAAGCCGCCAAGGTCCTCTCCTTGGCTGGGGCTTACTGGCGCGGCGATAGCCGAAATCCGCAGCTGACTCGGGTCTACGCGATTACCTTTCCCTCGCAAGAAGAGCTACAGGCTTATCTCCATCAGCTCGAGGAGGCCGCCAAACGAGACCATCGAAATCTCGGCCGCCAGCTCGACTTATTTTCTTTTCATGAAGAGGGACCCGGCTTTCCTTTTTGGCATCCAAAGGGAATGCGTCTGCGCCATGCCCTCCAAGAATGGCTACGGCAAAAGCTCTATCTCCATGGTTACGAAGAGATTCAAACCCCTATCATCCTTACCCAAAAGTTATGGGAGCAGTCCGGCCATTATGAGAATTACCGCCAAAACATGTACTTCACCACTATCGATGAAGCACCTTATGCGGTCAAACCGATGAATTGCCCGGGCAGCACTATCGTTTACCGAACGCGGCTTCGCTCTTACCGGGACTTGCCCCTGCGCTTATTTGAGTATGGTCTCGTCCATCGGCATGAGCTTTCCGGGGTGTTGACAGGACTTTTTCGGGTACGGGCTTTCACGCAGGACGATGCCCATATCTACTGTACGCCCGAGCAAATCCAAGGTGAGATTCAGAAGCTTCTGCAACTAATCGATGAGGTGTATTCGGCATTTGGCTTTTCCGAACGAGAGATTTACCTGTCGACCCGACCTGAAAATTATATTGGTGATCTGAGCTTATGGAATGCAGCTGAGGCAGCGCTGGAAGAAGCTTTGCGCACTGTGGGCCTCCCTTATCAGGTCAACCCCGGAGATGGGGCATTTTATGGGCCCAAGATAGACTTTGTCATTCGGGATAGCCTTCGGCGGCGGTGGCAGCTTGGTACGATCCAGCTAGACTTTTCTATGCCGCGCCGCTTTGGACTCACCTACGTAGGCCAAGACGGGGCGCCCCATGTACCGGTCATGATTCACAGAGCCCTGCTCGGATCTTTCGAACGGTTTATCGGCGTGCTTCTCGAACATACCGCCGGTGAGCTGCCCGGCTGGCTCGCCCCCGTT
The DNA here is from genome assembly GCA_964489015.1 of uncultured Sphingobacterium sp. GTDB lineage: Bacteria > Bacteroidota > Bacteroidia > SpSt-205 > SpSt-205 > JAPYWM01. Next base: position 11,926 of record CAZAXD010000011.1, read on the forward strand.
CAAGTCAAGGTATTACCCGTTAGCGAAAAGTTTCTCCCGTATGGTCAGGAGATTTTAGCCTCCCTTCAGCATCACAGACTACGGGCCGAGCTCGATACCTCCAGTGAGAAGCTGAGCAAAAAGATTCGTCAAGCTGAGCAGGAGAAGGTGCCTATGATCTGGATCGTAGGTCAGAAGGAAGCCGAGTTGCAGACGGTCTCTATCCGAGATCGCCGCAGTCGGACCCAAGTGGAAGGCGTGCCTTTGGTCGATGCAATTACGAACCTTCAAGACCTCTGTCGAACGCCCTAAATTTGGGCTATGCACTGGCCGGCTTTTCTGCTTTTAGGTCTGACGCTAGCCCAAGCCTTACCCGATACGATTTGGGGCTTCGACGTGGGTCATGACAGTAGCACCTTCACCCAAAACAAGCTCTTTAGCGGCGGTTGGAGCATACGGCATTATAGGAAGAACCTCGGCGACTGGCGAGAAACCCGCCGTGACACCATCCTGCTAGACGCTTCGTATCGGATTCTGTCTTGGACCGTCTGGGTAGACACCACAGCGGGCCTCCTGAGCTTTGCGCCATCTGACCGGTATGAAATCACCTATAGTAGTCCAGGCGAAGTGATCATCACTCACTATGGCTATCAAGACCCGATCTTTGTGCCGCTGCGGCGTTACTACGGCTATGGGTGGGCGCCGGGGGTAGATACCCTGACGACGGGATGGCTGGGCGTATTGGTCATAGACCACAACCTGATTACGGGCAGTGCCTTTTGGCCCATGCCCTTTCAGTGGCTGAAGGGCCACTGGGGAGATAGCTTGCGGGTGGAAGAGTTTGATGGGGGCGTTCAGGTCTTCATTGAATCGAGCGGTTATGCTTTAAAACGGCGCTTAGCAGCCTGCGACAGCTTTCTAGTCTATCAAACTAGCGGGGGCAGCCGCACCTGGCAGGGGGAGACAGCCTTGTGCTACGACGCCTTAGGACGAGTGACCGAGTACCAGGATAGCTTTTGCACCCCGATAGAGTGTATGAAGGTCCTTCGCACCTGGTCTTATCATAGTAATGGCTTGCCAGATTGGGACTCTACCCACACTTGGATATACACGCCGACAGGCCAGCTACTGGGTAGTGTCGGCTATGCGCGCACGTATCAGTGGGATGGGCAGGGGCGCCTCATTGGTGCTACCTATCCCTTTCAGCGGTACGTGCTGATTTACAGCAGTGGGCAAGTGTTAAGTCTTGCCTCCCGAACTGCCCCTTCTTTGAATGCCTTTGCCTACTTAGGGCCGGAGCGGGCGGTCCTCATTCAAGCCTCCGGACTGACGTATCTGACCCTATACACTACACAAGGGGAAAAGGTCTGGTCCGCTCAGGGTGTAGCAGGAGATAAAGTAAGCCTCCCACCCACGCTAGCCCATGGCGTGTACCTATTGCGGGGTGTCACAGCTGAAAGTTCCCACCACAGCCTAGTCTACATAGAGTAGCCAATCTCCCCAACTTCGTGGGGTTGGGACGGACCTGATGGCTGGTTTTCGCTACCTTTGAAAAGATGTTGACGCTGGTGCTGTTTCTCTTGGCACTTGGGGTACTGGTTTTCATTCACGAGCTAGGGCATTTTTTGCCTGCTAAGCTCTTTGGCATGCGGGTCGAGAAGTTTTATCTTTTCTTTGACTGGCCGCGTAAGCTTTACAGCTTCAAGCGAGGGGGAACGGAATATGGGATCGGCCTTTTACCCTTGGGCGGCTATGTCAAAATCGCTGGCATGGTAGACGAGTCTTCGCTCAAGGAAAAGCGTGACTTGTCAGCGCCACCGGCCCCTGATGAGTTTCGAGCTAAGCCCCTTTATCAACGAGCTCTCGTAATCGCTGGGGGCCCGCTGGCCAATGCTTTTTACGCTTACGTGGTCTTTTTTCTCATTCTCCTGATAGGAGGCCGGGAACGGTTGGCCTATCATGAATGGGCCATGGGGCTGGAAGCGGTGCCTCTACTCGGCATCCAGGAAGGTGATCAAATGCTGGCGGTCAATGATCAGCCTGCCTATGCCGATGTACTCCTATCACCGGAGTGGCTTACAAGAGATGCGCCTACGATAACCCTGCTGAGAGCAGGACAGCCCCTTACTGTGACGCTGACACCATCCGTGCGGGACACGCTGCTACGTTGGCTTTTGCAAAAGCGAGAGGTTTTTGAGCTACGGTTGCCAGCGGTGGTTGATCCAGCGCCAGGGGGGCCGGCTGACCAAGCTGGCCTGCAAAGTGGCGATACGATTCTTATGCTCAATGATACCCCCGTTAGCAGCTTTCAGCATCTTAGGCGCCTCTTGCAAGCTGTACCAGCTGATACAGTCCAGCTCTTGCTTGGCACGTCTACGGGACGCATGAGCAAAAGCGTTCGGCTAGATAGCCTCAAACGGCTACAGGTCCGCCCTAAAGTGCAGCTACCCACTCACATACAGAAACTCTCCGTTTTGCAAGCTTTGGGCGCTGGGACCGACTTACTTATCCGCTCGACTAGTTTACAGCTAAAAGGCTTTATGCTGCTGCTGACGGGACGCCTACGCCCATCGGAAAGTCTCTCTGGTCCCATAGGAATAGCCCAGATGACTGCGCGTCAATTTGAAGAAGGTGGATGGGTCCAGCTCATCACCTTTTCGGCTTTGCTAAGCCTGATTTTGGCGATTATGAACCTGCTGCCGATTCCCCTTTTAGATGGCGGGCATCTGGTCTTTCTCGGGCTAGAGGCTATTCTTCGCCGCGAGCCCTCTCAAAAGGTTCGCGAGGTAGCCCAATATGTGGGGCTGGCCATCATTGTACTGCTCATGGTTTTTGCTTTGTGGAATGACCTCAAGCGGTTATGAGGGGTCTTATCCTAGGGGTTCTATTAGCGTCAGGGGCGTGGGCCCAGCCGGATCCCAGCGAAGCCGTGCTATTATTTCGCATGGGGGCTTATGCCGAAGCACAGACTGCCTTTGAACGTCTCTATCGACAAAACAAAGACCGCCTGTGGGCCGCGTATGCGCTTGAATGCCTTCTACGACAAAATAAGCTGAGCGAAGCGGAACGCTGGCTAGTCCAGGAGCAAAAGAGCCAACGCCGCTCAGAACCTTGGATTCGCGCATGGCGGGGGCGCATCGCCCTAGCGAAGGGCGACTCCAGCTATAAGGATTGGGAGTCTATTCTAACCTTGCCCGAAGTCCCCTCCCCCTTGTATGAAGATCTCGCTGAAGCAGCCGACCGCGTATGGGGTGCGTCGGATTGGCAGCTCCGCTTTTTGGAGGAAGCCCAAAAACGAAGCCCTAATCCAGCCGCTTACGCACCGCTTTTCATCCGAGCATATGAAGCGCAGGGGGCTTTCGACAAGGCCTGGCCTATGTGGCTTATTACCTGGCAGAGTGGCCAAATTTCGACAGACTCCCTCCTTCAGATTTTAGCTCGTTACAGAGTCGAGCTCCACGTCTCGCTGGAAGCGTTAGAGTTACCCCTGATGCAGCTTTACCAGGGGCAGTCCCCGCCTCCTGCTTATGCACAGGTCATGGTTCGGTTTTACCTAAGTGCACAGGACTATGAAGAAGCACTTCGCCACGCTAAAGCTCTCTACAAGCAGACCGGCCGCTGCGAGGCCCTCTATGAGGTGGCCTTCAGCGCGGAAGCCAGCGCAGCCCTGCGTACAGCCCACCGAGCCTACGAAGCTTTACTAACCGTAGGCGAAACCTGTCCTTATTATCAAGCAGCACTACAGCACTATCTAGCGGTCGATGCCCTGCTCCATCAGCCGAAGAGCGCTCTCCAAAAAGTAGATAGCCTCCTGCATACCAACCCCGGCAATCCCGCCTTGTTATTGGAAAAGGCGCGGTGGCTCCTAGCCCTTGGACAAGCCTCTGCTATTTCCTCGCTCTTGGATACCTTGAAGCCCGTCACCGCAGGACTTATCGCTCAAAAGTACTTTTACCTAGCAGAAGCAGCCCTTCTAAGCGAAAATCCGCTTCAAGCCCGCCTGTATCTCCTCGAAGTCGAATCCCGCCTTCCCGAATCCGCCTGGCTCTCCACAGCTTACTACAAGCTAGCCGAACTCGCTTTTTTTCAAGGTGAATTTGAACTGGCCAAGACCCGCTTACGCTTACTCAAAAACAACACCCAGGATGAGCTGGCAAACGATGCGATCGAGCTTTTCTGGCTCATCCACGATAATCTCAAGCCTGACACCCTTACCGAACCGCTTAGACTCTTTGCGCTGGCGCTGCTGAGCGAACGCCAGCAGCAGTTAGCCAAAGCCCAAAAGCTGGCAGATAGCCTGGAAAAAGGCTGGAAAGGACATGCCATCACCGACGACGTCTATTGGCTCCAGAGCCGCTTGGCCCTTGCTACGCAGGATACAACCCGAGCTAAGGTCTATTTAGCCCTACTAGCCGATTACCCGGACCCAGAGAGCTTGTATCGAGACGAAGCCTTATACACCTTAGCGCGCCTAAGCCGTCCGGAAGCCGCTACCCGTTATTACGAGCGGCTTTTGAGAGAGGTCCCTAATAGCTTGTATGCTCGGTTGGCACGGTACGCAGTCAGTGAGCTAGCCCGCTAATTCGTACCTTTGGCCAAATGCAGGTTTTGCTGCTCATGGGCCCCCCTGGCGCCGGCAAGGGTACGCAGTCTCAGCGTTTAGCTCAGCGGTTGGGACTCGAGCTCTTGGTAATGGGAGACCTCCTCCGGGAGGAGATTCGACGGGAAACGCCCCTGGGTCAAGAGATTCGAGCGATTGTCGAGTCGGGCGCTTTGGTGCCGGATCCGCTGGTGATCCGACTCATTGAAGCGCGTCTGTGCTCAGGCAAGCATTACATCCTGGATGGATTTCCCCGCACTATACCCCAAGCCCAAGCGCTGGAAGCGCTCCTAGCCCGCCTGCATGCGCATTTGTGTGCAGCGATAAGCCTGGAGGTCCCTCATGCCGAGCTACTCGAGCGGCTCTTGCGCCGTAGCCAAATCGAAGGGCGGGCCGACGACAAGCCCGAAACTATCGAAAAGCGCCTCATGGAATACCAACAAAAGACTCAGCCCCTTCTGGATTACTACAGCGAGCGAAAGGCTCTCCATGTGATTGACGGCACGGGGCCTATCGAGGCGATTACCGAGCGCATCCTAAGCACCGTTCAAAATTGTTTCAAAAAATAATGACCGACATCCCGATCGATAGCATCGAAGCCGCCGTGACGGCACTCAAAGCCGGCAAGATGATAATCGTAGTCGATGATCCCGATCGGGAAAACGAAGGTGACCTGGTCATGGCGGCGGAGTTTGTGACGCCAGAAGCCATTAACTTCATGGCTCGGGAAGCCCGTGGCCTGATTTGTGTACCTCTGACTGAGGAACGCGCCCGAGCTCTCCAGCTCCCGCTCATGGTTAGTCAAAACACCGCTCCCCATGGAACCGCCTTCACGGTCTCGGTAGATTACATTGGCGAGGTGCCTGTCACAGGCATCTCTGCTGCTGATCGGGCCAGGACCATTCGCGCCTTGGCTGATCCTGCGGTGAAGCCAGAAGATTTTGCCCGGCCGGGTCACGTCTTTCCCCTCGTAGCCAAGCCCGATGGCGTTTTGCGGCGCAGCGGCCACACCGAAGCGGCTATCGACCTTATGCGCCTCGCTGGACTCACCCCAGTCGCTGTCATCGTCGAGATCATGAACGAAGACGGCTCCATGGCTCGCCTACCAACTCTCCGCCAGCTGGCAGATGAGTGGCAAATACCCCTTATCACCATACAAGACCTCATCGCTTATCGCCTCCGAACCGAGTCTACCATCATTCGTGAGGTGATCGTAGACATGCCCACTAAATACGGTCATTTCAAGCTATACGCTTACCGACACAAATACACCCAGGATGCCCATATTGCCTTAGTCAAGGGCACTTGGGCACCTGATGAGCCGGTGCTGGTACGAGTTCACTCTTCCTGTTTTACCGGGGATATTATTGGCTCTCTACGCTGTGATTGTGGCAATCAGCTTGCGCTCGCCCTCGAGAAAATCGAGTCCGCCGGCAAAGGCGTTTTAGTTTACATCCAACAAGAAGGGCGCGGTATCGGCTTAATCCCCAAGATGCACGCCTATTATCTCCAAGAACAAGGATTAGACACCGTAGAAGCCAACCTAGCCTTAGGCTACGCCGCGGATGAGCGGGAATACGGCACAGGCGCTCAAATCTTACGGGACCTCGGCGTCCACAAAATGCGCCTTCTCACCAATAACCCCAAAAAACGAGCAGGCCTTGCCGGCTTTGGGCTCGAGATCGTCGAGGTGCTACCCCTCGTCACCAAGCCTAACCCCCACAATCAAAAATACCTTCAAACGAAAAAAACCCGACTGGGGCACTTATTGCCCGATGATATTTTATTTTCCAATGCAGAAGCGGGAGAAGATACTACCCAGGATGTCGTCGGGTGTGATCTCCCCAGTAATCTCTCCGATGGCTCGGCTCGCTCGGCGTAGCGCTTGAGCTACGAGCTCCGTTCCCAGGCCATCCCTTAGCAGGGTGAGCGCCTCTTGTATGCCGCTCTGCGCTTCCAATAAGATGGTATGATGTCGCTGCACCGATAAAAGCACCTCACTCGAAGCGCCATGAGCCTCGAGCACATCGATGATGCGCTGTTGCAGAGTCCGCAGACCTTCCCCCCGCTGAGCGGAGATGAGGATCACGTCAGAAGCATTCCAGATAGGATCTCGGTCCTGCACCAAATCTCTCTTATTCGCCACGTAGAGAATAGGAGCGGCTACCTCACCCAAGAGCTGAGCGGCTTGCTGCTGTAAAGTGGCCCTATCCTGATAACTGGGAGCCTCAAAGACATATAGCACAAGAAAGGCCTCTCGGAGCTTTTCCCTGGCACGCCGAACGCCCTCAGCTTCGATCTCATCGGCTGGATCCGCCCGAAGGCCGGCCGTATCGATCAGGCGCAGTTCATAACCGCCCAGGAAAATTCGCTCCTCGATGGTATCTCGAGTCGTGCCCGGAATCGCCGAGACGATAGCCCGCGACTCGCCCACCAGCGCATTCAGCAGCGTTGACTTGCCAGCATTGGGCTTTCCCAAGATCGCTATCGGGATGCCTTCCCGTACCGCCTGCCCCATCCGATAAGACCCAAGAAGCCGCGCTACTTCTGCAGACAATGCCTGCAAAAGGGTCATCAACCGCGCTCTCGATGCAAACTCTACATCCTCTTCGCTAAAATCCATCTCCAGCTCTAAGAGCGCTAAGTAGTCTATAAGCTGCTGGCGAAACTGCCGGATTTGGTGGTAATACTCACCCCTCAATTGACTCAGTGCCAGTCGATGCGCGGCCTGACTCTGGGCAGCAATGAGCGAAGCCACTGCTTCCGCTTGATCCAGGGCCAGCTTGCCATTTAGGTAAGCCCGCAGGGTAAACTCCCCCGGCTGCGCCAACCGAGCCCCACTCTCCTGAAAAAGGGTCAACGCCCGACGCAAAATGTAAGGACTTCCATGCAGGGATAACTCCACAACGTCCTCACCGGTGTAAGAATGTGGACCAGGATAATAAATCAAAACCCCCTCATCCAGGGGACTTTCGCCATCCCACAACTGCCCTAAATGCGCATACCGCGGCCTAATCCGCGTCTGCCCTCGAAATCGCCAATGCTTCAGCACTATATCTAAGGCCTGCGATCCACTAAGCCTGAGCACCCCTATCGCTGTGCCGCCCACCCCAGTAGCAAGGGCTACAATTGTCTCCATACTACAAACCTACAGAAGCTAAGCCGAAAAGAGACTTGGATTTGTACAAACGAAAAATCCTGTATTTGCAGCATGTCGGTTCGTAAGATTTTACCTGTCAGCCTTTTCCTTTTAGGCTGCCTATGGGGCCAAACGGAAATCCAAAGAGCCCAAAACCTTATTCAAAGGCTTCAGAGAGTTCGTGCAAGCAGCCCGTTCACACCACAAGCTCGTCTTCAATCTACGGTCTAGGTCCCAGACAGCATGTGGAATGACACCACCCCCGATAATGGCAACTCTTGGGATGAGGTTGAGCTGGTGACCTATGCACACTACCCCAATGCTATGCCCCAGCATGATACGACCTTTTCTAAGAGCGGTTCGAATTGGATTCCACAATCTACCACCAGTTATTACTATAATGCTGACGTCGCTGACTCTCTGCAGCTAACCTACGGTTATGATGGGATCTCTTGGTCACCAGTCGATAGCGTTACGTTTACTTATACGCTCTTGTCAAGCGGGATTTTACAAGCGACCCAGACCACCCATACCTATCAGCCCGGCGGCTGGGAACCTGTCCAGGGCCAAGTAACTTGGTTTGATAGTGGCCTAGGTAGGCCGGATAGTGTAGCTTTTGACAAGTTCAATGTTAGCACTCTCTCCTGGGACCGCATTGCCTTTGGTGTATTTCTGTATGATGCCCAAAATCGACTTGACTCTATCAAGATTAGGGCGAATCTCAGCGGAGGGGTTACGCTTCTGTCTCACCAGAAAGCCTCTTATGACGTCCAAAATCGCCTCAGCCATCTCAGGGATACTGTATTCGTTCCTGCCTTAAGTTTGGCCATTCAAGCTGCAGATGAATTCTTCTCATACCTGTCGCCCACCAGCGACCTCATTACAGTCGATTCCGTGGAGGTCCGCTCCTATTATCCTTTCCCTGGCCAGTTCACTACTGTCTCGCGTTCCAGTTATGACGCGAATGATAAATCTGATCTTGGTGCTGTACGAGGAATGCTTCACGGGCTGCTTACCTTATGAGCGCGATCGCTATGTCTATAAGCAGCTAACGGTCAGTACTAGCTCTTCACTCCTCAGGCTGGCCACTGCTTGTCAAACGTTTTGCAGGGTTGGTGAACCCATTCATGTGCCCGCTATCTGGCAAGGGCAAAGCTATGAACTCTATAACCTTTTTGGTCAGCTCATTCAGAGAGGGCAGTTGAGTGCTACCTTGCCGATGCCTCATCAAGCGGGGGCATACGTTTTGCGGGTTGGTGCGAACGTTGCTATTCAGCGACTTTACGTCCAACCCTAAGGGGCTTCAGACTGTGTTTCCTTCGAAGCGGGGATATCCAGTCGATGCTCCTGCTTTCCTTTTGTCGAGCACGAGCGGGGTTGCCCTGATTAGCGGTTATGTTATGCCTCCCAGATGGATGGGGAATTCTGTCACAAGAAAGCACCGTCCAAGAAGCGCCGGGCTTGCCTCCAGCAGGCTAAAATTCATAGCTTACCCCTAAGCGTACCTGCCTCCCTAGCTGGTCCGCGTAGTAGCGCATTAGGTCAGGATACTGCCGATAACGCACATTGAAGAGGTTATCAGCACTTAAAAGTAGGCGCCAACGCTGCAGTTGGTAACGGAGCTCGGCAAAAGCCAGTCCATAAGCGCGGGGCGGGGGTAGCCAGTCCATCTCGGGGTCCCAGATTAGGGCTTTTGTATGATAGCGATAGCCTGCCTTAGCCTGCCAGTCTTTTACGCTAAACTGCAGACTAAGGGTGAGTGACGGGGCCGGTAACAAAGCCAAAAGCCGCCAGGTCTGAAGTATGGCTTCTCCGGTCGGCCTGCCTGTAGAAGCTTGACGCCAGCCTAGAGGCACTGCCCCCTGTAAGCGAATGCGCCAGTGCTGGCCCAGGGACTGGTCCCAGTACCCCCCCCAGCTTAGGAGCACCACGGGCTCCTGTCTGTAGCGCCAGCTCAGTGCAGCTCCCCGCAAGGATACTATCGGCAAATCAATCTGGCCATAAATGAAACAGGGACTGTAGTAGAGGCTCAAGCCAGAAAAAAACCGTTCTGCTCGCCATTCTAAGCGTCCATGCCAGACCCGTTCTAAGCGAAAACGCGGATCTCCCACCTCAAAGGCTGCACGGCCCTGATGATACCCATAGCTATATAACTCTGCGACATTCGGCGCCCGGCACAAATAAGCCCCCCGGCCCACGACCAAGCTAGGCCCCAAACGCCAGATCTTTTCTACCTCCACACCCCAGCTTGCCCACCATCTCGCTAGCACCGGGATAATGACACCCGTACGTAGTAGTCCCTGCCGCTCTGGCACGTCATAAACTCTCCAGTAGAGGGGCTCCCATCGAATGCCAGCTGTCCAGCCACGATGCTGATATATAAAATACCCGAATGGCTGATACCGTTCATAACTCGGGATAAAATACGAGCCACTGGCTGTATTTCGTTCGTAATGAGCGCCCGCGCTAGCCTCCCATCGACTCCGCTCCCAGCTTAGCTGCAAGGTATGACGGGTGAGCTGAAAGCGAACAGCCGGCACGCCAGCCCGCGCATAAAGTCCTACGGCATCCCATTCCGCTCGGTAGTTAAACTGCCTAGCATAGGTGCAGGACCATAGCGTGCGGCTCGAAGGGGCATAGCGCACGGTGAGACGAGCAAGCTCATGAGCTACCTCCTGATAAGGGGGCTGGATACGGTATGAAAAATCTCCTGTGATAAGGGGCTCTGCAGCGGCTATAGCCCGCTCTAGGTCAGCCAGATTGCCGACATGCAGGCCGCCAAAGATTCCCATGGTTATATTGTACTGCGCATACAGGCCATCTACCTGCCAACGCGACCAGACCCGCTGAAGCCGAGCAGAAAAATGTCCCCACTGGGCCGGCGTGCCTGCTAGAAGGTAGCGGGGGGCCCTCAAGGTGCCGAGCAGGCCCGCGCTCCCCTGCAGGCGATAGCCCCAGCCTCTAATCGTACCTTGTACGTGCCCATTGAGTGATAGACCGCGACCATTACTAAGGCCAGCTGCTTGTACACGCCCTTCTATCGTGGGCAAGCAGCAAAGGCTCTCCTGGGCTAAGCGGATGACCCCGCCTACCGCCTCCGTACCATGCCGCACAGGTCGACTCCCCAATTCCACCATAAGGTGAGAACCCAAGTGCGAATCTACCTCCGGCGCATGCTCTTGACCCCATTGCTGAGAGGCTAAAATCACGCCCTCCTGCACATATACGATTCGCGTCCCACCCAGGCCATCCAGCATCGGCTTTTGTAATAAAGGGCCAGCTCCACCCAAGGCTACGGCCGGCACCTCCAAGAGCTGCTGAGCCAAAAAAGCCTCCGGTCGAGCCCAGACAGCTTGACTAGTTAGGGGCAACGGCCCAGCATGCTGAGCGCCCCATATCACCACCTCTTCTGCCCAGGCATGCCCACTGCCCAGTTCTAATAATCCCCCAGTCGGCAACTGAATCAGCGTATCCGCCACGCGATGCCGCCCAATCCATACCGACACCCGGCACGTATCCCCACACAACCCCATTAGTCGAAAGCGACCACTACTATCACTCTGTGTCACCTGCGCTTCTTCTGCGCACTTTATGCGAACTAGAGCACCGGGCACAGTCCACCCTTCTACATACCCACGGCACGGATCCTGCCCATACAGGAGTCCAACCCAACACCAAACCCAGCATCGCATCTGCTACAAAGATACAAATACAAAATGACAGTCAGCGATCCTAGGCCTCAAACTTTCTCCCAAGGCTCAGCGTACCTTACCTTTGCGAGATGCGTCTCCTCAAGACTTACGGCATATCGCTGCTTTTTTTGGGGCTTCTGGGCTTGGCTGGGCGGCTACTCCCTCATCCTCCCAATTTCACCCCGATGGAAGCGATGGCCCTTTACAGTGGGGCATGGGCCCCCCGGTGGTACCATGGAGCTGGGAGCTTGCTAGCCATCATGGCTGTGTCTGATCTCGTCTTAGGTTGGCATGCTCTTTGGCCCTTTACCTGGGGAAGCTTGCTAATCGGCATCTTCTTAGGCCGCTACAGCTTCCCGATGCACCGGCTAACCGGTGCTCTGGCTGCCGCGCTAATACAGGCCACGCTCTTTTTTCTGGTGACCAACTGGGGAGTCTGGCTAGGAGGCTGGTACGGCTATTCTGTCTCTGGCTTGGTCACTTGCTACCTAGCGGCCATACCGTTTTTCCATTATCAGCTTTTGGGGGCTGGCTTCTATACCACTTTGGTGTGGCTGATCGTTTATAAAGCGCTGCCGAAGCTGAATGTCCGATGGAGCTTAGAGCGGCGATCGGTCTAGCAGGGGCCCTTCTTCTCGTAGCCTGCCAAAGGCGTCCCCAAGCACCCAGCGAAACGCCAGCGCCCACCTATCAGGGCCTCTTCCTACTCAACGAAGGACAGTGGACCCTAGAAAACGCTTCCCTCGATCAGATCGACCCTGCCTACCGGGCTAATATCTTTTACCTAGTCAATCAGACCACCTTAGGGGATGTCGCGAATTACTGGTTTCGGGAGCGGGACACCCTCTGGATCGTCCTCAATGGATCTAAGCTGCTACGCAAGCTCCAGTTACCCACGTTTCGCGAAATTGGACATATTCTTTTGCCACGCAGTGCCAGTCCCCGAGAATTTCTCCGGGTTTCTGCTACCAAAGCCTATATCAACTCCCTATTAGACGCTAAAATCTACCGCATAAACCCCATTACCTTGACGTTAGATGCAGCACCCATTACACTGGAAAACTACATGGAGTCCATGATCCAGGTGGGGGACTGCGTTTGGGTCTCTTGTGGAAACTACGCCTACCCTGCCCGTAATAACAAGCTGGGCTGCTTTCGCATCGTGGACGACGAGGTCGTGGGATACCTTACCTTGCCTAGGGAAAATCCAGGACCGCTGCTTTTACTTCCCAATGGAGAGCTCCTCATCGGATGCCGCGGCAACTACGCCGATCAAAAGGGTCTACTGGTGCACGTAGCTCCCCAGACGGGCGTCATCACGGATACCGTGCCGCTTCAAACGAGCGTGTATGGCTTGTACCTCCTGCGAGATACGGTTTATATGCTTACCGACTCAGGGGTGAGTCTGTATGACTGGCGTAGGCATGCAGTAGATTATCAGTTTCTAAGCCGATCCAAGCTGGGGCTGTCCCCCCACCACTTGATTTATGGCTTTTACTACGATACAGTCAGCGGTTATTGGCTTGTCGCCAATGCCAAAAGCGGTGGTGTAGCCGGCGAGATACTATGGGTCCATGCATCGGGTGAAATCCAGCGCCGAAGCCCAGCCGGCGTTTTTCCTAGCAAATTTCTGCGCTATCCATAAGTTGCCTACTTTTGTTAGCGGATGACGAGCGCTGATCCGATTCAGCCCGCGGGTGTACTCGTCGTAGGGACCGGCACCCTGGCATTATGGGCAGCCGAGCTTTTAGAAGCCAGCGGCGCGTTCGTATACGGATTTGCTCCTACGAAGGCGCTAGAGGTACGCGCCCAAGACGAATTACCGGTTTTACCCCCGATAACCAAAGCGCGCATTTGGAAACTCATCGCTCGTCGAGAAGCCGACTATGTCATCGCCCTCGGGGAGCCTGTGCAACGGGAAAGAATGGCCCATCAGCTCTTTGAACGGGTACAATGGCCAGCGCGTAGCGTCATTCATCCTATGACGTTTGTCGCCAAGACGGCTACCATAGGCGGTGGAAGCTTTTTATTTCCATTTGTGACGGTCGGCCCCCATGCTCAGATCGGCGGCTATGTCGTCTTAGAAGCGCAAGTTACGGTAGGACCTAATGCCCAGATTGCAGACTTTGTCAACGTAGGAAGCGGCGCGCAAATTGGTGAAAATTGCAAAATCGATAGCTACGCGCTTATTGGTCGAGGCGCCATTTTGCTACCTAACGTGCAAATAGGAAAGGGCGCGCAAGTTTTGCCGGGGAGCGTCGTCAGTGACTCCATCGCACCTGGTCAGATTGTTAGTGGCTATCCAGCTCGTGTCTCATGAATGTACTCCTTTCGGTGTGGGACAAGGCCGCAGCCCTACCCCTTGCCAAGCGCTTTGCTGCGTTAGGCGCTACGCTATGGGCGTCCGCCGGTACCGCAGCGTACCTGCACCAAGCGCAAGTCCCGGCCCAGTCCCTTGAAGCGCTAACAGGCTTTGGGGAGCTTTTAGGGGGACGCGTGAAAACGCTGCATCCCCGCATCTTCGGGGGAATTTTAGCACCCAACCCATCAGACCTCCCCCCAGGAGAGCCTCATTGGGATGTTGTTATCGTGCACTTATACCCCTTTTCCGCCGAAGCAGAAAACTGGGTGGAGCTCATCGATATCGGCGGCGTAAGTCTAGTCCGGGCAGCGGCTAAAAACTTTGCGCGCACTTGGGTGATACCGGGACCTGACTACTATCAGAATGCTCTCCAAGTCCTGGAAACCTATCAGGGGGTGCCCCCTCTCGAATGGCGCGCCTGGTATGCCGCCCAAGCTTTTCAGCTCACGACGGTTTATGATGCGGGGATAAGCCAAGCCATCGCCACGAAAGCCCCCCCCGCCCCAGAAGCCTCCCTGCGCTATGGTGAAAATCCGCACCAGCGGGCATTTTATGCAGGACCATCGCCTCGTCCCCTTTTAGGAAAACCCCTCTCTTACAATAACCTCTTGGACTTAGAAGGCGGGAGCCGACTCCTAAGAAACTGGCCCTGGCCAGCATGCGTGATCCTAAAACACACCCAGCCTTGTGGTGCTGCCTGGGATGCTGACCCGATAGTTGCCTATCAGAAAGCTTTAGCCGCTGATCCAATCGCCGCTTATGGCGGTATCGTGGTATGCAACTTTCCCATTACAGAAAGCTGGGCTATGGCTACAAAAGGGCACTTTATCGAGGTTTTGGCAGCACCCAGCTTTTCAGATGAAGCTATCGCCTGGATAGAAAGGCATAAGAAAGCCACAACCTTGGTGGCCTTAGCCAAGCAAGCGGAGAGCCGCTGGGAGGTACGAATCGCCTTAGGGGGCTTTCTTTGGCAAGAGCCCAATACAGCAGAAGGCAGTACGGATCCGACCCTGCGCTGGGGTGAGCGGATTTTACGGCAGCTTTACTCCAATGCTATCGCCATCGTGCGCAGCGGTGAGCTTATCGCAGCTGCCAGCGGCCAAACGTCACGCATAGAGGCCGTGCGCTTAGCTATTCAGCGGGCTCAGGCCCGAAATCTACCGTTAGAGGAGTCTTGGCTCCTCAGCGATGGCTTCTTCCCGTTTGCTGATAGCATTGAGCTCGCCGCTGAGGCAGGCATTCGTCAGGTCGCTGCACCAGCCGGCGGCAAAAACCTTGCGGAGGTACAATCCACCGCTAAAAAGCTCGGCCTTTCGTTTGTACTTTTGCCCTATCGTCACTTCAGACATTAGATTATGCTTGGCATACTGCTCCGGCAAGACATAGCCATAGACTTAGGCACCGCCAATACCGTAATCATGGTAGATGGCGAGGTCGTCGTCGACGAGCCATCCATCGTAGCTCTGGATACCGCTAAGGACCGCGTGATTGCGGTGGGACAAGAGGCCCTCCTCATGCATGAAAAGACGCATCGCAACATTCGCACGGTTCGACCTTTACGAGGCGGGGTTATAGCGGATTTCAAGGTCGCAGAAGCGATGATCCGAGGCTTTTTAGAAAAGGTCCCCGGTCATCGGCGTTTACTCAAGCCTAACTTGCGGCTCATGATCTGCATTCCGAGCGGGATCACCGAGGTGGAGGAGCGCGCCGTGCGCGATTCGGCTGAGCGGGCCGGCGCACGGGAAACATATCTCATTCATGAGCCCATGGCTGCCGCTTTGGGTATGAACTTAGACGTGGAGGCCCCCAAGGGTCACATGGTTATCGACATTGGTGGCGGCACGACGGAAATCGCCGTCATCGCCCTGGGGGGGATCGTGTGTGATCGCAGCATTCGGATCGCAGGCGACGAGCTCAACGCTGACATCGTCGAGTATATCCGCCGCCAGCATAACCTGCAAATCGGCGAGCGCACGGCCGAAACAGTAAAAATTCAAATAGGCGCCGCCTTAGCGGATATCGATGATCCACCGCCCAATTATCAGGTGAAAGGCAAAGACATCATGACCGGCACACCCCGCTATGCCAGCGTGTCTTATCGGGAGGTCGCCAACGCCCTGGATAAGTCTATTACCAAGATCCTGGAGGCTGTCATGCAGGCCCTTGCGGCTACACCGCCAGAAATTGCTGCCGATTTGGCCGAGAATGGCATCCACATGGCTGGCGGGGGGGCGCTCTTGCGGGGTTTAGACAAACGTATCTCCCTTCAAACCCACCTACCCGTTCAGGTGGCAGAAGACCCATTACGGGCAATCGTTCGGGGTACTAGCTTCGCCCTCCAAAATCTCGGCAAGTTTCATTTTCTACTCGTAAAGAGCTAAGGTGTGCAAGCCATCTTAGATCTAGTCTGGCGGCTTCGAATCATCCTAGGATGGCTGGCTTTTCAGGTCCTAAGTCTTAGTGCGTACATCAGCTTCTCCATGCCCCTGCGTCTAAAGTGGCAAGCATGGTGGTGGGATTTGTCTGCTTCTGTAAGCCGCTTACTCTCCGCAGTGGAGAGGCCTTTTAAAGCGATCCAGTCGTATGAGCGCTTACGGGCTCATCAGGCCGAGCTGCTATCAGTTCTGGCTGAGAAGCGGCGCGCGCAAGGTCCAGCTATCATCCCGATTGGTGCTTGGGGCGATCTACGCAGCGCGACTGGGCTCACTTGCATACCAGCCGAGATCCTCTATCAGACGGTCATGCTGCGAGAAAATATACTCCTCATCGACCGGGGCAGCCGGGACAGCTTGGTACCCGGCTTATGCGTCATCAACGATAGAGGTATCGTCGGGATTATTGCTGAAACCAGTGCGACTTATAGCAAAGTCCTGCCGCTCTTCAATACCAATCTGCAACTGGCGGTAACTTTACCCCGAAGCGGCTATCTGGGCCTATCTAGCTGGCAAAGCGGGCATACCCTCAATCAGCTCACGATTTTGTATGTGCCTTACTATGCGAATGTAGAAGTAGGTGATGAAGTGTGGAGCGGCCCGCAGAGTACCCTGTGCCCTAGCGGATTGCGCGTAGGCCGTATTCACAAGATCGAGCCCAACTTCAGCCAGGGCTTTCACCAAATATGGGTACAGACCTACATTGACTGGTTCGACCTCGGTCCACTTTATGTGCTCAAGCCTAAGCCCGCTGCGCCATGAGTGTCTGGCAGGTCCTTCTTTTCATGATAGTTTATCCCCTGCTTCAGCGATTTATCGCCCCGATCGTTTCGCTGGAGCCCTGGTTCAGCTTTGCCCCGTATGTAGGCTTTTGGCTCATGTTACCTTACGAATGGCGTTCTGAAGTCAACCTTCTCTTATCCGCTTTATTTGGTCTCATCCTAGACACATTTTTCCCACCTCATGGCCTGTATACGTTTTGCGGGTTATCTCTGTGGGCTATACGGGGGCTCTGGCTGTCTGTTTTATTTCAACGGCAGCCCGATAAGGGCCTCATAGCCGAAATGACTCCCACCGAGTGGGTGACCTATGCGCTACCACTGGTAATGGCCTACATGCTGCTATACTTTGCACTACAGGATCTCTCGCTAATGGCTTTCGTCAAAGGCATCTTGAGTGGGGCTTACTCTTTCTTGGGGACATGGGTTATTTTTGCTTCGATAAGAAATTCGGATGCACGACGCACCTGAGGAGAAACGCCGCTTCTGGTATCTCATAGCGGTTTTGCTGGGGCTAAGCACCGTGCTCATCGGGCGCCTAGCCCAACTACAGCTTACAAACGTAGAGGCGCGGAGCCGAGCCCAATTTAATACCATTCGACGGCTCGAGGTGGTGCCCCCTCGCGGAACTGTTCGCGACCGCCAAGGTCGCCTTTGGGTCTCTAACTCACCTTTTTTCCACTTACTCGTGACCCCGCGCCAGGCTAGTTCGTTCGACACGACCCGTATTGCAACCCTGCTGGGCGTATCTCCCACTTTCGTTAGTCAAAGGCTTCGCCAGGCGGCGACCTTTGCCATGAATAAGCCTAGTATCTTTATGCGGTATTTGACCCTACCGCGCTTTCTGGCCTTTTCGGAGCAGAGTTGGTATTTGACCGGCTTTTTACCGGTGCCTATTCACACACGGCAGTATCATTACCCAGTTGGGGCCCACTTTCTGGGGTATCTCAGCGAAGTCACCCAAACCGAAATCGAAAATTCGAACGGAACCTACAGCTTGGGTAATCTGATTGGCCGCTCAGGGATAGAACGCCAATACGAAAAACTGCTGGCTGGCCGAAAAGGCGCCCGATTGATGGTCGTGGATGCCATGGGACGCGAATTGTATCCCTATCAACAAGGCGCTTATGACATACCCCCCGTGCCTGGCACAGACATCGTCCTAGCCGTGGATGCAGAGCTGCAGCAGCTAGCCGAAAGTCTTTTTTATGGCAAGGCCGGGGCCGTCGTAGCGATAGAGCCCCCCACCGGTGATATCCTCTGTGCGGTGAGTGCTCCGACCTACGATCCGGGGCTTTTCACAGGAGAAGACTTTAGTCAGCACTGGACAGCTCTCCAAAAAGCACCTCGTCTCCCGCTTTACAACCGATTTTTACAGGGCACTTACCCGCCTGGCTCTACGTTCAAGCTCATCAACGCCCTAATCGCCTTACAAGAGAGCACCTTGACCCCAGCCGTCTCGTACCCTTGCGCTATGGGCTTCTTGCGCGGCGTAGGTAAGCCTGCTTGCCATGCGCATCCCAGTCCACTACCCCTCGCCCAGGCGATTCAACACTCCTGCAATGCGTATTTTGCTTCAGTGTATGTGGACTTTCTCATGCATCCTCGTTTTTCCAGCGTGAGCCAGGCCTATGATCTATGGCGAGACTATGCCCTTTACTTTGGGGTCGGTCGACGGCTAGGCGTCGATATCCCCTCCGAAAAACCCGGCTTCCTACCCAAATCCACGTATTATGATCGGATCTACGGGCAAAGGTGCTGGAACGCCTTTACGATTATCAGCAATAGCATCGGCCAAGGGGAGGTCCTCATGACACCCCTACAAATGGCTAATGTCATGTGCGTAATTGCCAATCGGGGCTACTATATTCAGCCGCACTTCTTCAAGGAAATCTACAAACAGCCAGCTCGTACTATTACGTATTTTGATACGATTCGTGTGCCTATTCACAAAGCGCATTTTGAGACCGTGATCGAGGGCATGCGTCTAGCTGTCGAAGCGGGCACCGGGTATACAGCCTATCTGCCGGGCTTGGGCTTATGTGGAAAGACCGGAACCGCCCAGAACCCACATGGCAAAGACCATTCGGTCTTTGTCGGATTTGCCCCTTGGGACGACCCCAAAATCGCTATCGCCGTCATCGTAGAAAACGCCGGCTGGGGCGCTAGCTGGGCCGCTCCCATCGCCAGCCTCCTCGTGGAAAAGTACCTCCATGGACACATCTCGCGCACGGCTTTACTAGAGTACGTCAAAAACACAGCTTTACTCCCTACGCCCTAAACTATGCAAACTAAGCCTCTAAAGCTTCACATTACCACCCTCGGCTGCAGCAAAAATATCTTTGACTCAGAGCGGCTCGCTGCGGCCTTACAGACCTCTTATGCGCTCTCTCATTCGACGACACTCGAAATCGCCGATATCGTCATACTCAATACTTGTGGATTTATCGATCGGGCTAAACGAGAATCCGTTCAAGCTATTTTTGACTACATCGAAGCCAAAAAATCAGGCCAGATCCAGGCTCTTTACGTCGTAGGCTGCCTGGTGGGCCGAGACAAGCAAACGCTCCAAACCGAACTTCCCGAGGTGGACGGCTTCTACACACAGGCCGAATTTGATCAGCTGATCTTCCACCTGCAAGGTGACCTGCGACGGTACCTACTAGGAGAACGGAAACGCCTAGGCTATCCCCACCATGCCTATCTCAAAATCTCGGAAGGTTGTAACCGAACGTGCAGCTTTTGCGCGATCCCGCTCATGCGAGGGCTTCATGTATCGCGGCCGATAGAGGCTATCCTCACAGAAGCCCAGCAGCTCATAGCCGCCGGCGTGAAGGAAATCAGCCTCATCGCCCAGGACCTCACTTTCTACGGCATCGATCTATACGGTAAACGGCGACTACCTGACTTGCTTGAGAAGCTTGTACAATTACCGGGTATAGGTTGGATTCGTCTGCATTATGCTTACCCAGCTGGCTTTCCGTTCGAAATTTTAGCGGTAATGCGAGATTATGCGGCTATCTGCCCTTACTTAGACATGCCGCTTCAGCACATCTCTGACAAGATTCTACGATCCATGCGCCGCGGGCTCTCCAAGAAACGCACCATCGAGCTCATCGAAAAAATCCGTGTCGCATTACCCCAAGTAGCCCTTCGCTCTACATTTATTGTAGGCTATCCTGAAGAGACAGATGCTGACTTTGAGGAACTGCTAGAATTTCTACAGACCTATCGAATCGAACGGGTGGGCGCTTTCTTGTATTCCCATGAGGAGGGTACGGCTGCTTATGCGTTAGCGGACACGGTGCCCCGACGCATCAAAAAGGCACGCTACGATACGCTCATGGCTTTGCAACAAGGTATCTCCCTGGCTTTCAACCAAAAGCTGCTAGGTCAGACGCTCCAGGTTCTGACGGACGAAAGACAGGAAGGTGTTATCTTAGCTCGGACCCCTTACGATGCGCTCGAAGTGGATAACCTCGTTTATATCCCAGACCCGGATGGTCGCTTGGCAGTGGGTGACTTTCATTGGGTGCGGGTGGTCGATGCCGCCGAATACGACCTCTGGGCCGAGCCCCTATGAAGTGGCTATCGTACGCTGGCCTGGAAAAATCGGCGTAGCCATCTGCTTTTTACCCGAGCATTTTACTCAGACCGGGGACCACTGCACGGGGCGCTTCCAGGTACGGCTGATTTTACGTCGGGGCTCTATTCCCGTTTATCAAACCGAAAAACGGATCACCCTCTTCAGTACCACCACCGCCGTCCCCATCGAATCTAACCTCTCAAACTGGCTCATCGCCCTAGAGGAGACGAATACGCTCCACTGGGAGCTAGAGTGCTGGGACTTAGAGCAGCAACACTTCTTCTATCAGGAAGGGCGACTTCTTGCCGGTGCCTATGCACCGCTGTTTCTAAGCCGAAATCAGACCCTTTACCGCCTCTACAGCATCTTAGAGGAGAGCTGGATTATCACGAGTCCTAGCCTACTTCCCTTAGAGGCGGTTCTATACCAGGCAGAAAGCAATGTCGGGGTAACCCGTTATTTGTCTATACAGGAGGAGGCGCTGCGGGGGCACCTGCCTCCTCCATCTCACCTAGACACGCTAGCTCTTAGCTGGAAGCGGAAACAGCTCAAAGCAGGCCAATATCTAGCCGGATTTTACTTTTACAGGGGAGGTTCTGCCGAAAAGGAAACTTTTTGGCCGCTATGGGTTAGTCCTTCTTGAGGTAGGTGGCCGATTCGACTGCGGCCTTGGGCCAGTCAAACCAAGTTTCGACAGCGGCCTCTAAAATACAGGCTTCCGCTGTGGCAAGCTCAATGCTATAGCCGGCCCAACGGGTGGCCAGCAAACTCCAAGTAGGATTGTGCCCTACCCACAAGACCGTCTCCCACCTCGGGTCCATTTCACGGGGGAGGTCGAGGAGAGTCGCCGTTTCCGCCTCATAGAAGGCTGAAATGGGATGAACCGCGGAGTGCGGAACTGAGCAGGCTTGCGCAAAAAGATGGGCGGTATGCCAAGCCCGGATAGCAGGGCTACTCCAGATGACCTCGGGGCGATGGCCGGCTTTGAGTAGGTGATGCGCACTAGCCAGAGCTTCTCGAATCCCTCGGCTACTGAGGGGTCTATTGAAGTCGGAGACCCCCTGCGGGTCCCAATCCGATTTGGCATGACGTAGTAGAATGAGGCGCTTCATGGCCAAAGGTACAGATTGATAGGCATGTGAGCAGGCGGGTGCAGCACATAGGCTCCGGCGGGCAGATGGCCTATGTAAAGCGGAGAGGGTCCAGCGGCTAGCAGCCCCCCCCTCAGATCGTACAAGCGAAGAACGGTCGCTGGCTCACTCCAGATAAAGTCGCCTTCACGCCAAACCCGACTGCGAGGCGCCAGTGGGGTCTTTAGATGGGTGATAGCCAGCTGGCATGCTTCGGACTCGAGCGCATGGCCCCTAGCCGAGGTATTTTCCGAGCTTATTAAGGTAGCACCAGCCGAGAGCAGAAAAGCCCGCATGCGCGCAATCTGAAGGGGTGTAAATGCCACCATACAGCTGTCATCGACATACCCCATGAGATTGTCTAAGGGATCAGGCCAATCAGTCGGCTGATCGGTACAGCTATTGTGGCCGGCTGGACAGCCGTAAACAGGCGCACTCTGACCAGGTGTATCGCAGATCTCATCGCCTTGCGTGCTGCAGGTATAGGGAGAGAGGCCAGCACACCCCCCCTCAAAAGGATGCAGCAGACTCAAGACATGGCCCATCTCGTGGACGGCCGTTCGCCCCCAATTAAAGGGAGCCAGGACGCCAACCCGGTCCCCCACGACCGCCTGGTCTAGAACGATTCCAGCGAGGCTATCGCCCAGAGGTCGCGCGTAGCCAATCACCCGCCCCTGCATACCATCCACGACCCAAATATTCACAAAGCTATCCCGTGGCCACTGCACAAGGCGTTTCAAGGTATCCTCGTCCTGAGACCAGTCATGACCGGTAGCCAGAGGCGTCCGGTGCCAGGTAATCCCGCAAGTCTCTTCCCCGTTTGGTCCTCGCCTGGGAAAGTAAAATTGTATCTTCGCTTGACGAAAGTCACGGTTGAGGGCCGCTAGCTGATGACCGAGGCGCCAGGCCGGTAACCACCGATTGCTATCCCCAGCCATGACATGAAAAACCACCGGAACCCACAAGGTGTCCGTATTTGATTGGCGAGCAGAGCAGCTGCTAGACGAGACGCCCAAGCGTAAAAACGCCTTATCGACCGGACAGGGCTGTCCGGCTAAAAGACTCAGCAACCCAAGCCCCAGCCAGATTCTCACAACCATCGCTTCCATCGAAAATACCATAAAGTCACGACAGAGGACCCCACAATCAAAAACCAGGCAAATAGGTAACCATACTGCCACTCTAGCTCAGGCATGACTCGGAAATTCATCCCGTAAATGCTCGCAATGAGGGTCGGTGGCATGAAGGCAACCGTGATAACGGTGAATATCTTAATCACCCGATTCTGCTCTAGATTGATAAGGCTTAGGAGGGTGTTTTGGAGGGCTTCGAGCCGCTGAAACGAAAAATTCGTATGATCAATCAGCGAGCTAATGTCCTTTAGTAAAATGCGGATAGCTTCGCGATTTTCCTCGTTGAGGTCCTCTTCTCTAATCAGGAGTGAAAGGACCCGCTGGGTATCAAAGAGTCCCTCCCGAATCCGAATAACAAGCTCTTGAAAGGACTGGATTTTGAGAACTATAGCCTGCTGAGCCTGATAAGTCGTCTCACGGACCGCTGCCGACAAGCGATGAACCTTCTGTGATAAGAGCTCTACGTTATCAGCGTCTGTATCAACCACCTGCTGAAGGATAGTCAGCAAGATCTTAGTAGGTTCTCTTCGGTGGTACGAGCTGCCCTTGAGCTTCTTGATGAGTTCTTGAAAGGTTCTGGATTCACTTTCCCGTACGGTGATAATCTTGTCTGGCGCGTCAATGATAGTCAGCGTCTGCTCCACGAAACTAAGGGTATTACCTTCTTCATTGACGATCAATTCACCCAATCGGAGGATGATTCGCTTATGTCGATCTTCTGCGTGAAAGCGGGAGCTTGCTTCGATCTCCGCGCGCTCTAGCTGCGTAGGAAACTGAAGCTGCCAAGCTGACTCCAGTTGCGCGAGAAACTCCGGCGGAGGGGCCACCAGGTCCACCCACAAGAAGGATTCGAGCTCGGCTGGCGAAGGTAACTCCTCCTGCTCCCATCGCCTTTGACTATAAGCAGGTGAAAAGGTATATGCGCGAACTATCGGTAGGGACATAAGAGCTAGCTCAGCCGCAAAGGTAGGCCAAATGTCTGGAGAAAGGCAGTGACGAGCACCTGAGCAGAGGTGTCTTCGGTATTGAGAAAGAGATAGTCCGCATAGCTGAGCTTATGCCAATCAGGCAGTTGATTTTGCAGGCGAGCCATGGCTTCCGCTAAAGAGAGGTCCCCACGCTGCAGAAGGCGTTTCAGACGCAGGGGTAACGGCGCATAAACAAGGGCCAGAAGAGATAGCCCTTGCCAGGCCCGCGCTTCGATAGTGAGAGCCGCCTCCTTGAAGACAGCGGGGGCCCCGGCCTGCCGAGCTAACCAGCTTTGAAAATCGGCTATCGTACGCGGATGAACAAGCGCCTCTAGCTGGTGCTTAAGCTGAGGCTGAGCAAAGATCCGTTCCGCTAGGTAGCGCCGATTTAGCCGACCCTCCTCCGAGTACGCTTCTCTGCCAAAAAGCGCCACAACCTCTTGCCTAAGCTCAAAGTCCTCTTCCAAGAGCGCTTTAGCTCGCTTATCCGCCTCATAAGTAGGATAGCCGCGCCGAGCAAATTCCGAGAGAATATAGCTTTTGCCACTCCCTATGCCTCCGGTAATGCCGACCACCTTCATGATACTCGATAAAACGCAGTGCCGTCGGAAAAAAGCGTACATTGCGAACGCCAGCAGGCTTTTGCATCAAAGCCACAGAAACCACCGAATCACCGGGTAGGACCTTATTCATGTCAACCACCAGGTCAAAATCTCTAGGCTGAACGCGGCTTTTGTGAGACTCTTCCACTTCAAATTCCAGCGTAAGGCGGGGCGGCGTTAAGAAAACCCGGCTGGCTCCCTTATTCAAGATACGCGGCTCTACCATGTAACGCACCCGAAAGTAGCGCACGAGCTTTGCTTCTACCCACAAGGTCTCCGGATATACCCCCAACGACTTAGGTAACGGTATGGGATAGCGATGTTGACCTTTTCGACCTACCACGTCTATTTCCACGGGGGGAGGGGGCCAGCCAGTCAATGCCCATACCGAATCCACCTTCCACCGATACGGCATGGCAAAATCACAACCCTCCGGCAGAATCCACCGGAGTCGAGGACGGTACACCTGCCGCTGAATCGCTTGACAAAGTGAGTCAATCAGAGGCGCATGCAGAGAGTGAATCGACAAAGCACCTCCGGACCCAAGACCTTTGCAAAGCCGCGCTAAACTTAGGGTATCCGGTAAATTTGCCTGCAAAAAAGCATAACCAGACCCCACAGCGACAAGCCGGGCATAATCATAACCTATACCAGGCCCTACTACGACGACATCCCACTCATACGTGTAAGTGCGAGAGAGCCGAATAAGGCCCCACAACAAGAACCCTCCTATTGCCGCAATAAACCAGAGCCTCATTGACTTGAGGTAGGCGGCTGCACATAAGACCGAATGGCCGCCTTTTCTACCCGAAGCTTTACGTTTCGATCTACCTCGAGCAGTACTGTATTTCCTTCGATGCTGTCGATCTCGCCATGAATGCCAGCCGTCGTCACCACCTTGTCTCCTTTCTTAAGACTATTTCGGAACTCCTGCTCGCGCTTCTGCTGACGACGCTGGGGTAAAATCAAAAAGAAGTAAAATACGACAAAAATGAGCAGCAGAAACACAAGCTGCATCAGCATGGGAGCGGCCGAAGGCGCCCCACCATCTAACCAGATAACCATAGGTTACTTGCGAGGAATGACTTCGCCTTTAAAGCGTAAGACATGAGAGGGCGGGTCTGTATTGGCAAAGACAGTTACTGTTTTGATTTGGGAGCCAGAACGGCCCTGAGAGTCAAACACGACTTCGATGTAGCCCTCTCCACCAGGCGGCACCGCGGTTTTGGTCCAATCCGGCGTCGTACAACCGCAGCTTGGCTTGACGTCACTGATTTGGAGCGGGTACTCTCCTACGTTCTTGAACTTGAATCGATAAGATACCTTTTCGCCCTCTCGGATTTTATCGAAATCATGTTCAAGCTTTTCAAATTCGATTTTAGCCAATTGAGCCGGGGCAGTCTCGGCAGCGGTGGGGTTCGCTTGACCGGCGGCTAATGAAGTACTACCTTCTGACGAGGCACCACCCGTGTTAGCATTTTCTTTGGGCGTCGTGTGACAGGCTATAAGCGCCCACGCCAATATTCCTAAGCTTATGCGCCACAGCATAGCTTGACAAAGGTACGACTTTTTGAGAAGACTTAGCTGCGAGAGGTCTGAACTTCGCCCAAGAGGCTCTCGATCTCGAGCAGGAGCTGTTCTGCTCGCTTGTACTCCTCGGGACGGAGGCCGCTCTCCATGAAGGCCTTCTGCTTGGCCGCTTCGTAAGAACCCTGCTGAGAAGGACTTCCTAATCGACCCTTGAGGTCATCCCAATAGCCTGACAGCTTCTGACCGAGCTTTCGCCGGGTATTGGCTCCGCTATCGGGAGCAATAAGGATACCAACCGTTATACCGACAGCAGCCCCAAGGAGAAAGCCCCAAAAGGCACCACCTCCACATCCGTTATTTGCCATGCGACAAAGATACGACGAAAGCCTGCCACCCTGCCCGTTTGAGCTGGTCGCGACGGTGCCCCGCTGCAGAACGCTGCGCATAACTGCCCACAATGACCCGGTACAAAACCTTCCCCCGGTAAGAAGCCCGCCACAAAAAAACGAGCTCGCCCCTAAGTTCGGCCTGGGCATTTTTAGCGACAACATAGGCATTTTCTGAGAGCGTAAAGGCTCCTATCTGCACGCCATAGCCCGAAGGAAGGGTAATTGGCTTCCCAGTTAGATCTACATAGGGCGAAGGCGCTAAAACAGGCGGTTGGGGACGCTCTACCACCTCTAACCGCACGCGAGCTATGCCCTCCTGCAGAATCCCTAGCTCTCGGGCCGCTGCCTCCGAGAGGTCTATGATACGGCTCACTTTGAAAGGGCCCCGGTCGTTGATACGAACTACCGTAATTCGTCCCGAAGCGAGATGAGTGACTTTGACCATGGTACCGAAGGGCAGCGTGCGGTGCGCCGCCGTGAAGGCCTTTCGGCTGTAACGTTCACCCGATGCCGTACGAAGCCCCTCAAACGAAGCCGCATAGTACGAGGCTTCACCTTCCTCTAAATACCCTATCTGGGCCCAACAGGCACTGAGTAAAATTAGGCTTCGATACAATCCCGCAATTCGACCCACCGAAAGCGCTTGCAGATGAAGGTACTGTCTGTGAAAGAGGCATTGGCAGCGGGATTTCCGCCCGTACCGTGAAAATCAGAAAAGGCCGCATTTTGATTGATAAACACATTTCCCCGGTAATTGAAACTAACGGGCACTGCTGCCTCTGCTAATAACCGCGCAGCATCTCGCTTGAAGGTCTCATCCGTCGTATAAATAGCGCAGGAGAGCATCCCCTTCTCTCGAGCAAGCTGATAAATGTGCTCGAGCGCCTCCCGCGCAGAAGACACCGGAATAAAGACCAAGCGTGGACCGAAATGCTCATCTTTCGCAACAGGAGCCATGGGCCCATCGAGCTCGACCAAAGCCGGAGTCAGGGTGTGCGCCGCTGCATACTGCGGATGCACATACGGCTGAGCCGCTCGCAGAGGCTTACCCGCCTGAGCAAGGGCTTGAATACGCTGCACCACGGTCTCGTTTTGAATCGCGCCTAAGATAGCAGGCGCTGCCTTTGGGTGTTGCGCTAGTCCATCTACCGCTCTCAATAACTCATCTCGCACCTCCTCATAAGACAAGATACCTTGCGGCGTCCGAACGCCAGTAACAGGAATGTAAACATTTTGCGGTGCAGTACACATCTGCCCGCTATATAAACTGGCAGAAAAAGCTATATTTTTAGCAATCACCGATAGGTCCTCCACACTTTCCATGAGAACGGGATTGATGCCGGCTTTCTCCAAAAAGGTCACCTTACCCGGCAGACGCTCTAAATAAGCACCATAGGCACTGCCGCCCGTATAGTCAATGATTCGAATAAGGGGATGCTCGGCGAGCTGAGAGGTGATGGGATTTTCTAGGACATCAACGGCTAGCTGGACGATAGATGGAGGCAGTCCATACTCCTCGAGCACCTCCTGCAAAATAGCCACTGCGATAGCAATAGGATAGACCGCCCGGGGATGGGGTTTGACAATCACAGGGCTCCCTACCGCTAAGCTAGCGTACAACCCTGGTAAAGTATTCCATACGGGAAAGGTGGACACCCCAATGTGCAGCGAGATACCTTCGGGCTGCGGCACGAAATATTTATTGATGCGCGCGCGGACTTTTCCGAATTCTCGCTCCCAGGCCACCTCCTGTGGGATGTGGGACAATTCTTGGTAAGCGACCGCTAAGGCCTCTAGGGCTCGATCGGCTGCATGCGGGCCTGACGCTTGAAAGGCCATCATCCACGCTTGGCCCGTCGTGTGCATCGTCGCATGGGCCATTTCATGAAAGCGCCTGGCTAAGCGATCAATCGAAAGCGCCAGAACGGCTAAGCGCTCCCGCCAAGGCACCCAGCGCCACACCTTGAGCGCTTCCTCAGCGTGATACACCCACTCCGCCACGCTCGCCTGCGGATAGGAGATGCCTAGCGGCTCTCCTGTATAGGGAGACACTTCACTCCCCACGATCCACCGGTCAGCGGCCTGTCGTAACCGATCAAAGGGATGACGCAACTGCGCCTTAAAATCAGATTCTCCTTTTTCGGCCTCTTGGGCATAAGCTTGCGGGTCCTCAGGAAAAGCAGCCCAAAAAGTCCGCCGCTGCCAAGCAGCGAGCGCTTCTTCTAGGCGCGTACCATAATCACCCCACAAGGCTGATCGCCGCGCATCCGTGAAATATAGCCCCATCTTCGCAAAGATAGGAAAAATCCCTCTACCTTTAGGCGATATGGATCAGCGCTTGGCTTATTGGCAAGCGTGGCTTTACGACCGCCTCAGAGCCTATGAGCAGATGGGTTCTAAAGACATCAGGCCCAGCCTAGAGGCCATGAAAAAATGGGACCAGCGATTAGGGCATCCACACCGCCGTTATCCTACCTTGCATATTGCCGGCACAAATGGCAAGGGCTCTACTGCGGCCTTTCTGGCAGCTATCTTTCGCGCCGCAGGTTATCGCACAGGGCTTCACACCTCGCCGCATTTTTTTGCTTTTACGGAGCGCATGCGAGTCGATGGTCAAGAGCCCCCCATCGACTGGGTAGACGATTTTATGAAAGTGCATCAGCACTTCATCTTAGACGAGAGCCTTTCTTTTTTTGAGGCCACAGTCGGGATGAGCTTAGCCTGGTTTGCTGAGGCGGCCGTCGACATTGCCATTATTGAGGTGGGCTTGGGAGGCCGTTGGGATGCTACGAACGTCATTACTCCCGAGTTAGCTATTATAACGCCCATAGATTGGGACCATGTGGAGATTTTAGGTCCTACGCTCCAGCATATCGCCCGAGAAAAAGCCGGCATTATCAAACCACACCGCCCCGTCGTAATAGCCCCAAACCAGCAGCTGGAAACCCTCTCAACCCTCATAGAAACAGCCCAGAGCGTCCATGCCCCCTACTACGTGGCACTACAGCCACTGATACCTAAAGCTTGGCTAGAAGCAGCGCGCACCTTTTATCGAGTTTTTGAGGACCCTATTCGGCAAAAGCAGTACAAGTCTGACCTGGGCGGTGACTACCAGGCTACCAATCTGGCCACTGTATTATCGGCAGTTGAGGTGCTCCAAAAGCAGGGGTGGCGTCTCGAAGAAGAGGCTGTCCAGTATGGCATCGCAGAGGCCTCTAAGCTAGCCCCCCTCTGGGGACGTTTGCAGTGGGTGTGGAAGGAGGATCACCTCATCCTCCTCGACGTAGCCCATAATCCACATGCTATCGACGCGCTCCTTAAAAGTCTCCCTACGCTACCCCATCAACCTGATGCCATCCTCCTAGGCTTTTCTCGAGAAAAGGCGATCGAAGATTGCTTGACCCTGCTGAAGACTTGGTCAGGCCCCCTCTATCTCACCGCTGCCCAGAATGCCAGAGCAGTGCCCCCACACGAACTCCGAGATAGAGCCCGGCAGGTAGGCTTAGAGCCGACAGCAATCTTTCCTACGACTCACGAGGCCCTAGCCCACAGCTTGAGAGCTGGACAAAGTCCTCTCGTGACCGGGAGCCTCTTCCTCGTGGCCGACGCCTTAGGTGCATTGTGGACATAGCCCCATCAGTAATACTCGCTCAAGCTTATGTCCCCATGGAGCAGATACTTGGACAGACTCGGATTCGAGGCAGTAGGCCCGATTGCAGCTATCGCAAAAGAAGTGCACGTGAACCTGATGCTTGGCCTGACACAGCGCATACAATACCTCTGAACCCTCGGCTGGCACCCGATAAACCAGTCCAGCCCGCTGAAGGGACTGGAGATTGCGATAGAGCGTAACCCGATCAAGCCCAGTTTCGGCTAGTAGCTGAGCATGGCTTTTGGGCCCCTGATAGAGGGCTTCCACGATACAGCGCCTAGGTTCTGTACAGCGCAAGCCACACTCATGCAGACGATCCCGAAGTTGCTCCTTCCTAGGGCTCATAGGGCTACCACCGGTAAGCGAATATCTATGTCCGTGCTGCCTGCCTCCAGGCCGCGATTTTTGTCGGTTGAGTTTAGATAATGCTTCAGGACACAATGCAGCGTACCCCGACCTGATTGACGCTGCTCGTAAGTCCCGCGCCCGCCCACCGGCCGGCCTAAATCATCCTGATCATCCACAGAAAGAATAGCCCCATAGGTCGTATCCGGCTCCGGGAAGATAAAAAATGCGTGGTTATTCTTCTCCTGCTCAAAAACAACCGCTGTCAGATCCTCCGGTGGATTGATTCCCTCATTAAGTAGTCGAACTGCATAAGCATAACGCTGTCCAGCAATAGGTCGAAGGGTGTCTATGGTAGGAAGGCGACCGCCAGGGCCGTCCGGGTCTTTATAACGGCCCTTGAGCGTATCCGTGTCATGGATAAGCCAGATCTCAACAGTAGTGACGGAACTATGGCCCTGATCGGCAGTGCTATCGGCCTTCTCTCGCTTGCAGCTTAGCCCAAGCAAGCTCGCAAAAACGGCTAACCAGCTTACCTGAAAAGACTTCATGCTACAAAGTTACAGAAATTCGCTGATGCAACGACGAGGCAATGCAACGCTACTGGCCTAAGATAATAGGGAGTCCGTCTTTGGGGCTGCCAATGATGACCACCTTAGCATTGGGAGAGTTGACGAGCGCCTGCGTAGCCTCTATGCCCTTCCACTGAAGAAGCATGGGACTGAGGCCACTGCTTACGATATCTTGAAACTGCTTGATGCCCATGGCTTCTATCTTTTTACGCTCAGCTTCCTTTTGCTCCTTTTGGATGCGAAAGTCGTATTCCATGGCCTCCTGCTCTTGTTTGAGCTTTCTTTCAATGGCCTCTGCAATGCTTTGCGGAAGCTTGACGGACCGAATCAGCACAGCATCTAAATGGATATGCTTAAGCCCAAGAATAGAGTCTGTCTCATGAAAAATTTCTTCTTGAATGAGGTCTCTCTTACTAGAATAGAGCTCCTCCGGCAGATAGCGGCCGATAACTTTTCGCGCCGAAGCGCGAATCTGAGGCAATACGATTTTCTCCATGTAATTTTCGCCTATTTCCCGATGAAGGGCCGGTAGCCGGTTACGAGTCGGCGCAAAGCGCACCGAAAGGTCTAGTTGTATGCTTAGGCCATTTTTCGCTAAAACATCCATCACCTCTTCCTTTTCCTGTAAGCGAACATCATACACCCGCATGCTATTCCAAGGTGCCACGATATGAAACCCCTCTTCATAAACCCTATCCATGTCTAACCCCCCACTGAAAGGCCTAAATAGGACCCCAGCATGGCCAGCTGGGATCGTGGTACAAGAAGTTGAGCCAAACACCACCAGAACGATACCGACTAGCAACCATGTGATTATTCGTAACTTGGACATACTTAGCTCAGCGACTTTCGCTTGTAAATAGGTACGGAAGAACAGGCTTCGCCATAGAAGATAAGCTGGGCATGAGGGTAAGCTTTTTGAAAGAAAGCGGTCAAAATCTCTGGCGTATCGGCTGCACAGCCTTTGAGCAGCAAGCGCTTGCCCGCATACTGGCTAAAATCAAGCGCGCCAAGTCTCTCCAATCGATAGAGCACAGGCAACCGCGCAGGCTCACACACGGCATAATAAACCGCATGGTCTGCTAAATGATGTCCCACCAATAGATAAGCCCAGGGGGGGATGATAGCCTCCGTGCTGACATGAAGCGCCACGGCCTTGCCGGCAAAGGCAGCCCAATCATATTGGGTTAAGGCTTGTCGGAACGACTTTTCACGCAGAAGAAGGCCTTCCTCGAGAAAGATAGCCAAGTCCAACGCCGCTAAAGGCGGGAGTGGTAAAAGCGCTTCAAGGTCTATCGTAAGGAGCCCGGCCGCTTCTACCCGATTCACGGGCCCTTCCATAGGGCGGACAACCGGACTCGAACCGGCAACCTCCTGAGCCACAGTCAGGCGTTCTAACCGATTGAACTATGTCCGCCGTGCGGCACAAAGGTAGAGATTTTTCTGGAATCAGTCGGCACGGCCAGTATGTGTCCACGCCCCGCCTCATCTCCCACTCTCTCCGCTATCTCATAACCCCACTCCGTGAGAAGCGTGTTTAGGAAGTTCCATGTACCATGCACTTCAATATATAACCTGGGTTGAAATTTAGAGAGCGTCTCCCGCATGCCATGCAAAACCTCGGCCTCGTAACCTTCCACATCTAAAACCACATAGTCCACCCGCTCCAAGGCAAGCCCCCGCACTATCGAATCCGTATTGATCATGCGCGTCTTAAGCTCTCCCTCCGACGAGACCTGCAGCGTACCATCACCCCATAATTCTCCTTTGGGAGGTAAACTCATACTGACCCAACCCGGCTGAGCACCTGCTGCCAGAGGCATCGGCAATACATTCGCTAATCGATTGAGGTAAATAAGATGTAGCAAATCTAGATAAGCCGAGGGACCTGGCTCTAGGGCTATGCACAACCCTCTCTCCCCAATTTGATGAGCAATGTGAAAAGCTAGCTCGCCGCGATTAGCTCCTACTACAAACCCCACCTCTCCTGGTCTAAAGCGCAACCATGAAGAGGGAAAGTCAAAACCATCATTCGCATCGATCACTAACCCTAGATGAACCCACCGCCCTCGTGAATAGACCGGCATGCCATAAAACGGTAAGAGTATTCGCCTACGACGCCACTGATCAAGGCGGAGACGCAAACGAGTTGCAGGCATAAGTCGGGCCAGCAAACCTAGAAAGAAATAAGCCGCTAGCCATACCCGTAATACAAGAGATTGACAAAGGCTCTCTCCACGATACCGCACTATGCCCACAAGGATGCCCTTAAGACGCCCCATGACGCAAAGGTACTACGAAAGCACACGCTTGCAAAAATCACCCCTTTTTCGGCATTTTTGTCTTGTATGCGCGTTTTTGCCTTTTTACTCAGTCTCATCCTCGTCTGGGCCCAGGAGGAAGGAAGAACTCGACCTAAAACTGCATCCCCACAACCTTCCCCTTCAAGCCCAACTGCACTAGAGGTGAGTGGTACCATCAAAGACAAATCTACAAGCAAACCCCTAGGTGGAGCTTACATCAAGGTCCGAGGTACCTTGGCTGGCGTACTCTCAGACGCAGAGGAACGCTTTCGGCTAACCATTACCAGTCCTCCTACACCGCTCGTGCTAGAAGCTTCTTTCGTCGGCTACGAACCGACCGAGGTCATCGTTTCTAATCCCCAAAATGTGGAAATACTCCTCCAAGAATCTCAAGTCACCCTGCGGGAGGTAGTTATCTCCACGAGCCGAGTCCCGGAGGCCATCCTCGAAGCACCGGTCACCGTGAGCTGAATCGGCCCGCGAGAACTGCAGCTCAATGCAGGGGTAAATCTCTTCCAACGCCTGGCAACTCTCAAAAACGTAGATGTAAACTACCAATCTATCACGTTTCCTACCATAAATACCAGAGGTTTCAACAGCTCCGGCAACCCTCGTATTGTACAACGCGTCGATGGCATTGACATGCTGGCACCGGTTTTTGGCTTTCCAATCGGCTTACTGCCAGCGCCTCCCGAGATCGACTTAGAATCGGTCGAGCTCACTGCTGGCCCTGTTTCCGCCATGTATGGTCCCAATGCCTTCAATGGCATGCTGGACATGTACACGCGCACGCCCCGTCGCTATCCAGGCTTATCCGCGAGCCTAAAAGTAGGTATCAACCATCTGGCTTCAGACACCACACCCCAGCCCTACTTAGATATTGGCGTTCGATATGCGCACACCTTTGGCGATCGCCTTTCCATCAAGGTTTTGGGTCAATACCTCAAGGCCACAGACTGGTTAGCCGTGGATGAGACAGATCAAGGCACTTACGACCAGGTGACCGGAGTCTATGCCAAGCCCGGTCTCCAAAACCCCGGCTATGACGCCGTAAATCGCTATGGGGATGAAGTTCGCACCCGACTTAGCCATAGCTTTTTGGGATTTCCTACCCGTGACACCTTTTACTTAGCCAGGACTGGGTACCGAGATCGGGAGCTAATAGACCCTAGCGTTTTTCTCCAAAAGTACACAGTCAGCATGCAATACTACCTAACCGACAAGGTAGAACTCTCCTGGCGAAGCTTCTTAGGCAATGGTAATACCATCTTCCAAGCGGCAAATCGAAATGTGTTGCGGGACGTTGTCTCTCATCAGCACAAGATTGAACTGCGCACGCCTCAGCTCTTATTTCGAACCTACGGGAGCTGGGAAGGTGCTGGTCGCTCTTACGACAGCCGATTCACGGGTATCTTTCTCAATCGCCACGCTAAGGATGATTTGGCCTGGTTTGTGGCCTACCTTTACCAATACGACCAAACCGGCTCACATGAAGCAGCCCGGCTTTACGCAGATACAGTGACAAGCTTACCATTCTTTTCTCCAAGCGCCAGGTATAGACCTCGCCTAATTCCTGGTACGCCCGAGTTTCGGCAGGTTTTTGATTCCATAAATTCAAATTACTACCACATTCAAGGAGGAGCCGGCTTCTTTGATCGCTCTTCTTTTTACCACAGCGAACTTCAATACGATTTCTCAAAATGGACCCACAAGTGGGCAGATATCCTAGTTGGTGGAAACCTGCACCTATACCGAATCAACACCCGAGGAACCCTATTTATTGACTACGAGGGGCCTTTCTTGGTTTACGAATACGGCGCCTTTATGCAGGCCAACCGCTGGCTTTGGAATAGACGAATTCGACTCCTGGGCTCTATCCGCTACGATAGAAGTCAATACTTCGAGGGGCGCTTTACACCGCGATTAGCGGCCCTTTACGCTTTTGGGCAAAACCGTCAAAATACGATACGCCTTTCCTACCAAACGGGCTTTCGCCTACCAACCTTTCAGGATCAATTTATCGCTTTAGACATTGGCTTCAACAAAGTTACTTTAGGCGGTACCTCCCGGGCTCGCCAAGCCTATGGATTAGACCAATTCATGTTTTTACCCAGTTCCGTTAGCGCCTATCAAAGCGCCGCAGCTGGCGTAACCGATAGTGCCCAGCTTGCCCAGCAGTACCTCGTAGCTCTACCCACCACCCCCGTCAAACCTGAATTCATTCAGAATTTCGAGATCGGCGCAAGGCTTATGCTCTTCCCTGGGTTTTACGTGGGTGCCGAATTTGCTCGGGCCTATTACAGCGATTTTATGCTTTATAGGAGAGTCATTTCAAGCAGGCCCACTTACGAAGCCGGAACAACCAAACCAACCGCTCTCTCCAACATAGATCCCAACACATTAGAAGGTCTAACCAACCTTCGAGACGGCCAAACCTATGCCTACAATACCGCTACCAATGTCAGTGACCGCATTTACGCGGATTACATAGCAGCAAGTATGGAATATGCTATCACACCCAAGATTCTATGGACCCTTTCCTACTCCTATGCCAGTTTGACCCTGTCAGTGGCTAAGGATCCCTTGTTTTTGCCCAACTTCAATACGTCACGCCACAAGGTCGGCAGTTCTATTTATCTCTATAACTTTGGTCGCTGGAGCAGTTCTATAAACTACCGCTGGATCGATGCTACAGTATTTGATGGTCTCATCAGAGGAACTGTCCCTGCCGTACAGTGGGGCGATGCGCAAATCGGCTATACCATCCCCAAGTACAAGGTTCAACTGGGCCTTGGTGCACAAAATTTACTCAATATTCGATATGTCCAGATCCCCGGTGGGCCTCGTATTGGAGGGCTGTATTATTTTCAGGTGACGTACGATCCGTTTGTGATCCGATAGTGAGCCACAGTCCATGGTCGCCGGGGGGCGAGAAGAACGCGCCCCCCGGATGACTAGGTTTGTCAGGTGAGCGGACGTAGGCGCCGGTAGACGTGCTTGGGCTGTGGACGCTTCACAAGGCGAGGGCGCCAGGTGGTTTCGTACGTGGTCCAGTTACCCTCCACAAAGAAGGTGCCTTCTCCCGGCTCAAACGCTATGATGTGCGTGGCCAGCCTATCCAGAAACCACCGGTCGTGCGAGATAATCAGGGCGCTCCCATCGAAATTCTCTAAAGCCTCCTCCAGGGCTCGAATGGTATGCACGTCGAGGTCATTCGTAGGCTCGTCTAGTAAAAGCAGATTAGCTCCCCGCTGAAAGGCATAGGCTAAATGAAGACGCATCTTTTCCCCGCCGGAGAGTTGGTGAACGTACTTTTCTTGGTCTGCTCCTGTAAAGCCAAAGCGTGCGAGATAGGCGCGCACGTGAACCGTGCGGCCCGCAATTTCGAGGTGTTCGAGGCCGCGAGCTACCTGGTCTAAGAGTTTGGCCTCGGGACGAAGTTCACGATGCTCTTGATCCACATAAGTCATGACCACTTTGGGCGAGAGCGTGAGGGTACCAGCGGTCGGTGCGACTTCCCCCGTGATCAGCCGAAAAAGACTTGTTTTCCCGGCCCCATTTGGTCCGATAATGCCCACTATGGCGCCACGCGGTACCGCGAACGACAA
The DNA here is from genome assembly GCA_964489015.1 of uncultured Sphingobacterium sp. Classification (GTDB taxonomy): domain Bacteria; phylum Bacteroidota; class Bacteroidia; order SpSt-205; family SpSt-205; genus JAPYWM01. Next base: position 48,727 of record CAZAXD010000011.1, read on the forward strand.
GTTTTCAAATAAGGTTCTGTCCCGCAGGCGCAAGGTGAGGGCTTCGGCTTTGAGGGCCCATTCGCCCAAGGGCGGCGCCGGCGCAATGAAGATCTCCTGATCTGCCCTGGCATGGCGCTCGTAAGTGGCTAAGCGGGCTTTTCTTTGGGCCTCTTGGTCTTTCGTGCTCATCTGCACCCAAGCTAGCTCCCGTCGGAGGGCGGCCATGCGCTCTGGGGCAGCGTTCTTCTCCTTCAATTGGGCCTCCTTCTGTCTAAGCCAGGAGGAGTAATTCCCTTTCCAGGGCACCCCATGCCCATGATCAAGCTCTAGTATCCACTCAGCCACCTTTTCCAGGAAATACCGGTCGTGGGTGATAGCGATGACGGTTCCTTGGTAAGCTTGTAAATGCGCTTCGAGCCAAGCCACCGCTTCTGCGTCGAGGTGGTTGGTAGGCTCGTCCAGCAAGAGTATGTCAGGCTCTTGAATCAGCAGACGAGCTAAGGCCAAGCGGCGCTTCTCTCCACCGGATAGCACTCGCACGGGCGCATCTGGCGGCGGACACCGCAGGGCCTCCATGGCCTGAAGGATATAAGTATCGATATTCCAGCCGTCCGCCGCTTCAATAGCCTCCTGTAGCTGAGCCTGCTCCGCCAAGAGAGCTTCCATTTCTGTATCACTGAGCGGCTCTGCAAAACGCGCGCTTACGGCCTCAAAGCGCTGAAGCAGTTGGTACACCTCCGAAGCGCCTTCTCGGACGACTTCAATAGCCGTCTTGTTGGGATCTAAAATAGGTTCTTGCGGTAAGTAACCGAGCGTATAGCCCGGCGATAGCTTGGCCTCGCCTTGATAGTCCTCCTCGACGCCGGCCATGATACGCAGGAGGGTACTTTTCCCAGAGCCGTTGGGACCTACCACCCCTATCTTGGCCCCGTAAAAATACGACAAAGAGATATCTCGCAGAATGTAACGGCTGGGAGGTACGACCTTGGATACGCGTACCATGGTGTAGATGATCTCTGGCATGGAGTGCAAACGTACGGCGTGAGGTCCGTACCTTTGAGGAGATGACCGAGCTTGCCGCGATAGCGACTCAAGTACGGCGAGATATTTTGCGGATGGTATACCAGACGCAGTCTGGACACCCTGGCGGCGCCTTGGGCATGGCCGACATTCTGACGGCCTTGTACTTTGCGCACCTCCGTCACCAGCCCCACCCCTGGAATCCTACCGGACTCGGCGAAGATGTCTTCATCCTCTCAAACGGACACATTTGCGCAGCTTGGTATAGTGTGCTCGCGCGCAGTGGCTATTTTCCCTTGGCAGAACTGGGAACCTTTCGCCGCATTCATAGCCGGCTGCAAGGGCATCCTGCCACCAAAGAAGGCCTGCCAGGGGTTCGTATCGCCACCGGCTCCCTCGGCCAAGGCCTATCTGTAGGCGTGGGCTTTGCCTTGGGTAAGCGCCTGAGCCACGATCCCCACGAAGTCTATGTCATGATCGGGGATGGAGAGCTCAACGAAGGGCAGATCTGGGAGGCAGCGCTCTTTGCCGCCCACCACCGCGTCGACAATCTCATCGTGATTCTCGATCGAAACTACAAACAGATCGACGGCGACACTCGTCACGTACTTCATACCGACCCCATGGAAGCTAAATGGAGTGCCTTTGGCTGGAAAGTGCTTCCCCTGCACCAAGCGCATGACCTCCCGACTATTTTAGACACCCTTCGGGCAGCAAGAGCGGCAGCCCACCAAGGCCAACCCGTCATCATCGTCGCTTATACCGTGATGGGAAAGGGCGTCGATTTCATGGAAAATGACCATAACTGGCATGGAAAGTCGCCTAACAAAGAGCAATTTGAGAAGGCTATCAGCCAGATCCCAAAAACATTAGAAGACTTCTAATCTATGCGGCCTAAGTATCAGAATACTGGCGATAAAGACACACGCTCTGGTTTTGGCAAAGCCCTGTTGGAGCTAGGAGAGACTAATCCCCACGTGGTGGCCCTGACTGCCGACCTCATGAGCTCCGTGAAGATGGATGCCTTTGCGCAGCGCTTCCCAGATCGCTTTTTCCAATGCGGCGTCGCTGAAGCGAATATGATAGGCGTGGCAGCCGGTTTGGCTTCCATGGGCTACATTCCCTTTGTAGGGACTTTTGCCAACTTTGCCACGGGTCGGGTGTACGATCAGATCCGCCAAAGCGTTTGCTACTCCGGCAAGAACGTCAAGATAGCCGCTTCGCATGCAGGTCTAACGCTCGGCGAAGATGGCGCGACCCACCAAATGCTAGAAGACATTGGACTAATGCGGGGCTTGCCCGGGATGACGGTCGTGAGCCCTTGTGATTACAACCAAACGCGTCTGGCTACCCTAGCCGCCGCGACGTGGCCCGGACCGGTGTATTTACGCTTTGGCCGTCCGGCCGTCCCCAACTTCACGCCTGTGGAGGATCTGACCTTCGAGATCGGACGAATTCAAGTGCTTCTGGAGGGGGATGACGGCGTGATCTTTGCAACAGGGCACTTGGTATGGCATGCCTTGGAGGCAGCCTATGCCCTAGAAGCAGAAGGCTACCACTTCGCTGTGGTGAACGTTCATACCCTCAAGCCTATCGATATGACGGGCATCGCGGCATGGCTGGCTCGCGTCCCGATCATCCTAACAGCCGAGGAGCACCAAGTCCATAACGGCTTAGGGGATATTGTCTCGTACGTATCGACCCAGACCCATCCTAAGCGGATTTATCGCGTGGCGGTGCAGGACACCTTCGGCGAGAGCGGGAAACCGCACGAACTCCTGGAGAAGTACGGCCTATCTACGGCCCATATCGTTGCGATGGCTCGACGTGCCCTCATGCGCGTATGATCTTTCTCGGTGTAGGCAGCAACTTAGGAGACCGCTGGACTATCTTAGCGCAGGCTTGGCAGCTTCTCGAAGCCCACGGCGTCTTGATTGTACAAGCCTCACCGATATATGAGACCCTGCCCTGGGGCGATGTGGATCAGCCCCTGTACCTGAATGGCGTGTGGGCCGTAGAAACGAATCTATCCCCGAGCGCCCTCCTAAAGGTTTGCCAGACGGTAGAAGAGCATCTAGGCCGTCCCAAAGCCTTACGCCCTAAGTGGGGCGCGCGCCCCATAGACATAGACATCTTAGCCTACAACCAAATCGTTTGTCAGGAGCGAGCGCTCACCCTTCCCCATCCTTGGATACCCCATCGACCCTTCGTCCTAGGTCCCTGGAATGACATTGCACCGTACTTTTACCTGGTCCCATGGCAAAAAACCGTTGGCGCACTTTGGCAGCGCTGGGCTGCCTCGTCTTGGGGTCAGCTTGCAACACCCCCACCCACCCTCAAACCGTTCAAGATTCACCCGCCTCTGACTCACTAAGAGCCGCGCAAGCATACAAGAGTAGCCTGACCCGCTTTGAAGCCGGAGATACCCTGGCCGCCATAGAATCCCTCCGCATCACCCTCCAGCAGATCCCCCAGTCGCCTCATCTATGGGAGCTCATGGGCTTTTACCACTATGCGGCGGGGCGAGATGACTCCGCTTTACAGTATTACCGCCAAGCGCTAGAACTGGGTGGCAGCTCAGCTAGCTTACATCATCGCTTAGCTAGTGCTTTTCTGCTCAAGAAAGACTTTGCCCAGGCAGAGTATCACCTCAAAAAAGCCATTGAGCTCGATAGCACTAGTGTGGACCTCTGGACCACGTACGGCTTGTGGGCACACCTGCAAAAGCGCTACCCCTTGGCAGAGACCTTTTGGAAAAAGGCCTTGACCTTAGACTCCACCGCCGAAAAGCCCCGTAGCCTACTCTACGATCTCTACCTTGTCACCTACGCCAGCCCAGACACCGCCAAAGCCCGCTACCTCGACCCCTACTGGCGCCTCGAACGCTTTCATCCCCTACTCAACTACCAACTGGGTCTGTACTATGTGCATAAAGCCAAGCAAGCTACGAACCCTAAAACTCGGGTCAAACTGAACCTACTCGCGATAGAGACCTTCTCCCAAGCAATCTTAGCCCATCCCGCCTATGCTGACGCTTACTACCAACGAGGCATGGTATTTTTTGAAAATAGAAAATACGACAGAGCATTAGAGGATTTCACGAGATCTCATGAATTATACTCCAAAAATCCGAAATCTGCTTTCATGATAGGCAGTTTGTACGAATACAAAGGCGATACCGGAAAAGCCCTACAGTTTTACGAGAAAGCATGGGTCTTAGACTCGACTTTCCGAGAAGCTAAGCAGGCTATTCTGGAATTGCGCGCTAGGTCTTGAGCTTTTTGCGCTTAGCAGCAGGAAAGAGCACATTATTTAGAATCAGTCGGTAGCCTGGGGACGTGGGATACTTACTGACATCGGTCGGGGGCTCCTCGACAAAGTGCTGATAATCCTCGGGGTCGTGCCCCCCGTAAAAGGTCCAAAAACCCCGCCCCAAAGTCCCGTGAATGTAGCGCGCCTCCTGGATTTCCCGAAATTCTCCCATCACCACCACATTGGGCTTAAGCAGGTTAGGCTCAAAGCCCGTCGTCTGCCCGTAAAAACCCTTGATGGTCGTTTGATGGTTTTGACAAAGCATGGTTGGAATGGGGTCCCACTTAGCCGAAAACTCCCTTAGGGTAAAGAAATCCTCGCTTTCCCGCACAAAGCGGCGCCGATCGCCCGTGTCGATATTGGAAAATTCGTAATTATAGGGATTGAGCACTAGGGTAAAGTCACGAAAAGCCATGCAGCTTTCGTAGCGAAGCTTGCTATTCGCTTGGGGATCAAGCGGCGTGCCGTCATAAATGTCACCTACAATGTCTAGCCCTTCCGCCGATAGGGCAATATCATACGTATCCGTAGCGGAGCACATGGCAAAAAGGAAGCCCCCCTGTATGACCCACTCTCGGAGCTTTTTCACTACCGCCAGCTTGAGATCTGCCACGCGCCCATACCCAAACCGCTTAGCCAGAGCCTGCGACTCCTGCACCATTGCCTTGTACCAGGCCCTGTCCCGAAATGAGTAAAACTTGCCGTATTGCCCCGTAAAGTCCTCATGGTGGAGGTGTATCCAATCGTAGTCCTTTAGCTTGCCCGTCAAAACCTCCGCATCGTAAATCAGATCGTACGGAATCTCCGCATATAAAAGCACAAGCTGCACCGCATCATCCCAGGGCTCCGACGAGCTTGGCGCATACACAGCAATGCGGGGGGCCTTTTCCAAGCGAACTACGTCCATGTTTACCTCCGGCCTGGCAATCTGGG
>CAZAXD010000011.1:54009-54273 GCA_964489015.1 uncultured Sphingobacterium sp.
GCTGTACTCCGCCCCCGATAACTTTTCGTACACAATGCCCCGCCGCTGTAGCTGCAGCTCCACCCACCCCCCCACCGCCATAAATGCAAAACTCCCACCCCGATAATTTAGCAGCCAATCCACCGGTATCTCCCGAGAAAGCAAATTGTAAACCAACCCATACGCCCGAAGGTGCTGCTGCTGCGCCTCATCCATCGGGACCAGCACATACTGCGCCGCCGCTACCCCCAGCCCCAAAATCCACCCTATCAGCCGCATCTCCCC
>CAZAXD010000012.1:0-50113 GCA_964489015.1 uncultured Sphingobacterium sp.
AAACCCATAAAGCCCTGACAGGAGTAGGAGTAGGGTGCAAAGTCCAGCGTTGGCCGTCATACTCTAACACACCTTGATTGGTAGCTGCATACAAGAGACCACTCGTTGGATCCTGGGTCATAGCCCAAATCACCCCATACGCGCCGTAATCCTCTTCCGTGTAGTGTCTTAGAAGCGGCTGGCCCTGGGCCCATACAAGGGCTACTAAGTTGAGCGATAGTAAGAATGCTCGCATCAACCGCAATATTACGAATTTTGTCCAGAGTCTTCTCATGCTGCAGCGCCTGAGCATTCGCAACTTAGCCCTTTTACGGGCTATCGACACAACATGGGGCCCCCATCTCAATATCCTGACCGGTGAGACGGGGGCCGGCAAGTCCCTCTTAATCGAAGCGGTAGGGGCCCTGCTGGGCTTACGCGTTGACATGCCACCTCTAGAAAGTCGGGCGGTCATCGAAGCCGAATTTGCGCCCATCCCCTCCGCTATTCAAGCGTTCCTTGAGGAGACGGATAGCCTTTACCTCCGCTGCGAGATAGCAGCGAGCGGCCGGCGACGCTACTTTCTCAACGACTCGCCTATTCAAGTAGCCGATTTGCGCCCCATCGCCTTACATCTGATAGAAATCCATAGCCAGCACGAAACACAGCAGCTTTTCCACTCCCACTATCAGCAGGCCCTGCTAGATGCCTATGCGGGCCTAGGGGAAGCCGTAGAAAGTTTTCGCCAGCACTATGAGGCGTGGCGTAAGCAAAAGGAAGCCATCGAAGCTTATGAAGCGCAAGCCCACGCACTGGCTCAAAAAAGAGCCTGGCTCGAAAACCAGCTGGCCCAGGTGCCCGCCCATCTCTCTCTCGAAGAATATCAAGCCCTCGAGCAGCAGATCAAGCGCCTTGAGCATCAAAGCCTTGTCCTCTCCACGCTTCAGCAGTGGTTTACGCAGCTAAACGAGACCCCTCAAAACCCCATTCAAACCCTGTCCCAAGCTATCAAAACTCTGTCGCGCCTACCCATCCAAGAAAAGCCGCTTGAAGAAGCGATTGAACTGCTAGAGAATGCGCGTATCGCGGTACAGGAAGCGCTAGAGCAGCTAACGCAGCTCAGCGAGCAATTTGCAATTGATCCTGCAGAAGCAGAAAGGCTCCAAAGCCGCTATGACCTATATAACGCCCTACTTCTGCGCTTTCAGGTCCCGACTGTAGAACTCCTTTTAGAGACCATCCAAAATCTACGTCAAGAGTATGAACACCTTGTAACGCAAGAAACGGCCATAGGCCCAAGCAGAGAGGCCTTTGGGCAGCAAACGTCTGAATTACTTTTGGAAGCCTACCGCTTAGAGCTAGCCCGGACAGCGGCTGCCCAGGTCCTTTCCGATGAGGTTCAGCGCTTTATGCGGGACCTTGGACTCGGTGATGCGTATTTTCACATTGCGGTAGAGAGGCTTCAGGACCCCCAGAGTTCCCTCGTATGGGATGAAAAGCCGGTTCGCCTCACGCCGCTGGGCTTTTCTCAAGTTACCTTTTTGCTAAGAACCAACCCGGGCTTTCCCTTAGCTCCGCTTGCCGAGGTCGCTTCCGGCGGCGAACTGTCTCGCATCATGCTAGCACTCAAGGCGGCGCTAGCCGAAAAGATCGCCCTTCCCACATTAATTTTAGACGAGATTGACACGGGCCTCAGCGGCGAGAGTGCCCAAAGGATGGGGCATTTCCTCGCCAGGCTTGCCCAGAAGATGCAGATTATCCTAATCACGCATCTGCCGGTGATAGCGGCCCAACGAGGCCAGCACTTCTTCATAGCTAAGCAGGTCCAGGCTGGCTATGCCGAAACGAGCGTGCGGCCTCTCGATGCGGCCGAGCGGGTACTTGAGATTGCGCGCCTTTTGAGCGGCGAAGCCGAAAATCCAGCCGCCCAAGAAGCCGCGCAAGCGCTCTTACGAAGCGATGAAGCCTAGCTTCCAGCGCACATAGCCAGCGGTTCTCACAATCAGAAGCTAGCCTGTTATTCGCCGAGCCAGGTGCTTAGCACCTTCCAGAAGCGCTGACGAATATGAAACACGTGGGCTTTGATGGTATTGGGACTGAGCCCCAGTTCTGCAGCTATTTCCCGATAGGAAAGCCCTTTATCCCAGAGGGCTGCGAAAACGCGCCTTTGGACGGGGCTAAGGGTCTCTTGCGCAGCCTTGATCTCTCGCCATAGGCGCTCATACGGCGTATCCTCTTCCGCCGCCATCTCAACGAGCTGCCCATCCTCCTGGATAGGCCAAGGAAGCCAGGCGGCCTGTCGCTGACGCTTCAGGGCTCGAAAGGTGGTCCGTCGGGCAATCACATAGAGCCAACTAGAGAGGCAGCTTTCTCCGCGAAACGTATGAATGCTTTTCCAAGCGCTTAGAAAAGTCTCCTGCGTTAGCTCCTCGACTAGCACCGAGTCCGAGACCCAGCCGCGTATCCAGCGCCGAACTGCGGCATGATACCGGCGAACGACCTCCTCAAAGGCCGCCTCCCGCGTCTCCTCAAACTGGAGGGCTTCTAACAAAGAGGGCTCGTCTTGCATAGACTATGCCTAAGTAACAAAAAGAGCGCCTACCGTTTAAGTCTGGATAACCCCCACCGGAAATGGACGCGGCTCGTAGCCCCATTGTGCCGCTTCTATCATGAGGGAGAGGTAAGCGCGGGTCTCTTCCGGCAAGATGAGCTCATCCACCCATAAGCGGGCAGCGGCGTAAGTCGGCTGGGTTTGGGCTTCGTACCGAGCACGTATTTGTTGGAGGAGTGCCTGCTCTTCTTCGGGCGAGAGCTGGCGGTCCCGCTTTTGAATCTGGAGGAGGGTCTGGGCGGCTTGCGTCCCCCCCATGACAGCCAATCGAGCAGAGGGCCACGCCACGATTAGACGCGGGTCGTAGGCCCGGCCACACATGGCATAGTTGCCTGCCCCATACGAATTTCCGACGATAATAGTAAATTTAGGCACGACGCTATTGGCCACGGCATTGACCATTTTCGCGCCGTCCCTGAGGATCCCCCCGTGTTCAGCCCGAGTCCCGACCATAAAGCCTGTCACGTCTTGCAAAAACACGATGGGGATCTGCTTCTGATTGCAGTTTAGGATAAAGCGGGCGGCTTTGTCGGCGGCATCCGAGTAAATCACGCCTCCAAATTGCATCTCACCCCGTCCAGTACGAACAAGGGCTCGTTGGTTAGCGACAATTCCTACGGGCCAACCTTCTATAGCCGCATAGCCAGTTATAAGGGTTTTGCCATAGCCCGCCTTGTACTCCACAAAGGAATCCGCATCGACTAAGCACTCTAAGAGTGCATACATGTCATAAGGCCGAGCGGGGTCGCTCGGAAGTACTTGATAAACCGCTTCGGGCGGCCTTTTGGGCGGACGCGGCGTCTGACGAGCCCAAGTAAAATGCGAACGGCGCTGAGTCTGAGCCACCAGCGCCCTGAGAATGTCCAGCGCTTCTTGGTCACTTTGGGCATGATAGTCTGTGACGCCTGAGATCTGGGAGTGTGTTCTAGCGCCCCCTAAGGTCTCAGTATCTGTCTCCTCTCCAATAGCCGCCTTGACCAGATAAGGCCCTGCTAAAAAGACTGAGCCGGTTTTCTCCACAATGATCGCCTCATCGCTCATGATCGGCAGATACGCGCCGCCGGCTACACAAGGTCCCATGATGGCGGCATATTGGGGGACCCCCATGGCACTCATGACCGCATTATTGCGAAAGATACGCCCAAAGTGCTCCTTATCTGGGAAGACCTCGTCCTGCATCGGCAGGTAAACACCCGCACTGTCTACTAGATAAAGGATCGGGATACAGTTTTGCATCGCAATCTCCTGGGCGCGGAGGTTCTTTTTAGCCGTAATGGGAAACCAGGCGCCGGCTTTGACCGTAGCATCATTAGCGACGATCACGCAGGGCACACCCTGGACCTTGCCGACTTTGACAATAACACCACCGGCCGGACACGGCTCCTCATAGAGGTTCTCGCCAGCTAGCAGGCCGATCTCTATGGCAGACTGGGGATCATCCAGCAAATAGTCGATCCGTTCACGAGCCGACCACTTACCCTGAACTTTGAGCCGCTGGTAAGCCTTTTCGCCGCCACCTTGTCGGACCTTGGCCCGAAGAGTTATAAGCGCTTGGGACTCCATCTGGACAAAAGTAATTTTAGCGCGTCAAAAAGGGCTGGCATGATTTATGCCGGATTTCACCCCTTGTGTCAATTAGCGTCGTTATAGCTCCCCTATACGTGCTAGGTGCCGGTTTGGGTGCGGTGCTGGGGCTATTGCGTAGCCAGTGGCAAAGTGCGGAACGGGATTTATTACAAATCGAGCAGGCGATTCGGCGGGGTGAAGCGGCCCAGTTAGCGATCTACTTCCAGGATCCCGTTGAAATCGTTATCGAGCGCAAAGCCCGCATGCATGCCCGAGCGCAGGCGCAATATGTGCTAAGAGACTTTTTTCAGCAGAACCCCCCCAAGAGCTTCACTTTCTTGCACAAAGGTCGCTCCGAAAATGTTTCTTATGCGATAGGGGCCTACATCACCGCCAATAGCCGCTGGGATGTGAGCGTATTTGGACGAATGGAGCGCGGACGCTACCAAATAGAGCAGCTCCGTTTTGAGCCGGTAGAATAGCGGCTCGCATAGTAGTGCGTGTGCGGCTCCCATCGAGGGAGCCGTTTTTATTTTGTGTCATGCCCTTAGCGTTAGAAACTCTCTTGCAAGCGAGCCTGAAAGAAGACCTGGGTGACCGAGGGGATATCACAAGCCAGGCCATCCAGGCAGCCAACCTGCCAGCCGTAGGCATCTGTATCACCAAAGATACAGGCACTCTGGCTGGCATCTCCATCGCAGAAAAGGTGTACAAAATGATAAACAGTAGCGTAACATTCAAGATACACAAGGAGGATGGGACTGATTTCTCAGCTGGTGAGATGCTATTTACAGTGTATTCCGATGCATACACCCTTCTGACAGGTGAAAGACTCGTCCTTAATCTGCTCCAGCGGCTCAGTGGAATAGCCACCCAAACCCGTCTCTATGTCGAGCGGCTAGCTGGCACCCGCTGTCAAGTATTAGACACCCGCAAAACGACTCCTCTGTGGCGCGCGCTGGAAAAATGGGCAGTTCAGTTAGGCGGTGGCGTCAATCACCGGCTGGGTCTCTATGACCAGTTTCTAATCAAAGACAACCATATTGACTTAGTGGGCGGCGTGGGAAAAGCTATTGAGCAGGTATTGCGTTACAAAGAGGCAGCCCACTTAGAAGCACCGATTGTTGTGGAGGCTCGAAATCTCATAGAAGTTAGTGAGGTTCTACGTTATGCAAAGCAGATCGATAGGATTCTTTTAGACAATTTTACGCCCGAGCAGGTGGAACGCGCGGTGGCTTATATTGGGGGCAGGCTGCCCGTGGAGGTCTCTGGCGGCATCACCTTAGACAATGTCCGGGCTTATGCAGAAGCCGGGGCAGACTATGTATCAGCGGGTGCGCTCACGCATTCCGCTAAGGCGCTAGACCTGAGCCTTAAGATTTGTCCCCATAAAGCGGCGGATATCGGCTAGGCTCTACCTCACGCATAAGGCTATAAACTGCATCGATAATAGACTCTAAAGAGGGCTTAGAGAAGAAATCCCCATCAGACCCATAGGCAGGGCGGTGAGCTTTGCCAGGAATAAGGAGCGGGGGGGAGTCTAGCCAGCGATACCCGTCCTGCTTCTCTAAAACATGGGCTAGCATGTAAGCAGTAGCCCCGCCTGGCACATCTTCATCAATGAAAGCGATACGGCCCGTTTTGCGCAGCGAAGCACCTACTGTTCCCTCTAAGTCAAAAGGTAAGAGGGTCTGCACATCAATGACCTCAGCGGAGATACCTAGCTCCTCGAGAGTCTGCGCTGCTTCCAGCACCAGGCGCAGGGTCGCCCCGTAAGAGACTAACGTAATGTCCTGGCCGACTTTGAGCACCTCAGGCCGCCCTAAGGCCACCCGAAACTCCCCTATATTGGTAGGTAGCGGCTCCCGCAAGCGATATCCATTCAAAACCTCGATAAGGACGGCGGGCTCATCGGCTGCCAGGAGGGTATTATACATGCCAGCCGCTTGTAGCATGTTTCGCGGGACGAGCAGATACATCCCACGGAAGGCCCCGAGCAGCACCTGCATTGGGGACCCTGAATGCCAGATGCCTTCGAGTCGATGCCCCCGTGTGCGAACGATAAGCGGGACTTTTTGCTGGCCTACCGTGCGCCAGCTGAGCGTAGCTACGTCATCGCTCAGGATTTGTAGCGCATACAGGAGATAGTCTAAATACTGGATCTCTGCAATGGGGCGCAGCCCTCGCAGGGCCAGCCCGATGCCCTGTCCGATAATGGTCGCTTCTCGGATGCCGGTATCCGCTACCCGCAGTTCGCCAAACTCATTTTGGAGTCCGGCCGCGCCCTGGTTCACATCCCCCAGCCGGCCTACATCCTCACCAAAGAGCAGAACGCGCGGGTCTCGCCGCATCGCTTCCCGAAAACAGGCGTTTAAGATTCGAAAGCCCTCGACCGCGGGGGCTTGGGGATCAAACTCGGGGGCAATAGGAGCTATTTGAAGGGCGGAGCCTCGATAAAGCCATTGCTCATAGGCTTGACTCCGCTCACGATAAAGGTCTTTATAAAGCTTTCGCACAGCCCGACCCATGGGGCTACCGCGCCACCGCAGGACACTCCGGTGCAAGATCTCAAAGACCTCCCGATAGGTGACAGGCTTAAGCTTTTCGAGTGCGTCTTTTTCAGGAGAAGGGGGCATGAGCGCTAAAGCCTGCTGCTGAAACGCTACGATAGGCCTGGTATAGGCATCCCAAGCCCGCTTCTGCGCTGCGCGAACTTCCTGGTGGGCTCGACTTTCTAGATCGTCCAACTCTGCCGGGGTAGCCAGCCCCTCTTCCAGAATCCAGGCTCGCATGCGGCCAAGTCCATCCCATTCCCGTTCCCAAGCTAAGCGCTCTGGGGTTTTGTACCGTTCATGACTACCAGACGTAGAATGCCCTTGCGGTTGGGTTAGCTCAGTCACGTGGATCAGAGCCGGCTCATGGGTAGTGCGAACCTTCTGGGCAGCTTCTAGATACGTCACGACTAAGGTAGGATAGTCCCAGCCCGGGACCTTATAAATAGCTAGACCAGGGCGTCCAGGCTCCGACCGAAAGCCCTCCAGTACGTCAGAGATGCTCGCTTTGGCGGTTTGGTAAATCACCGGAACGGATATACCATAGCCATCATCCCATACGCTGATAATGGCAGGTGCTTGCAAGACCGCCAGGGCGTTAATACTTTCCCAGAAGAGTCCTTCGCTCGTACTTGCATCGCCGATGGTCCCCCAAGCGATTTCATGACCATTTTGGGAGAAGGCCGTTAGCGCTGCCAAAGCTGGCAGCTTGCGGTACAAGACAGAAGCCCAAGCTAGTCCCACTAAACGGGGCATCTGACTAGCGGTCGGAGAAACATCAGAGACGCTATTCTTAAGCTGCACTAGCGGGCGCCAGTCGCCGGATGCCTCTAAAAACGCCGTCGCAAAGTGATTATTCATCTGGCGGCCACCCGAGGCTGGCTCCTGACTAAGGTCGGTATCCGCATATAACTGCGCAAAAAACTGCTCCACGGTCAGGAGCCCGGCTGCTAACATAAAAGTCTGGTCTCGGTAATACCCCGAACGGAAATCACCGGGCTGAAAGGCCCGAGCCATCGCTAGCTGAGGCAGCTCCTTGCCATCCCCGAAAATACCAAACTTCGCCTTACCCGTCAAGACCTCCCGGCGTCCGAGTAAGCTGGCTTGCCGACTAAGATGCCCCATGTAATAATCGTTTAGAACCTCTGCACGGGTAAGTCCAGCGGGCAGAGCCACTTTAGCTTTGGTCATAAGGCAAAGATAGCTCAGCCACCCGTAAAATAACGAATACTGGCGAAGCCCGCAGCCCCAGCGGCGCGTACAGCCTCTATTCGCGCCTGAGACACCAGCCCCCCTATAGCAAGGATGGGCAACTCAGGAAAGCGCCGTACCGCTTCTCGTAGCGTGGCCAGCTGCAGGGGGAGCCGCTCTGGATGAGAGGCCGTCGGGAAGATCGCACCTAACCACACATAATCCGCCCAGCCGCTCACCCGCTCGATCTCTAAGAAGTTATGACACGAGGCCCCATAGAGGTAGAAGGGAGAAGGCTTGGGTGGCGGCATACCTTCATCGGCGGGAAAGTGCATGCCATGGCCGTAGAAAGCCTTAGCCCAGCGCCCATGCACGATCCAGGGCACGCCCTGCCAGCGCTTAGCCCAGGCATAGAGCACCTGCAGGTCGGGTGCAGCCTGTAGCCGCAAAACCAGATGCGTGGCCCCCCGATTCAAGGCTTTTTCTGCCCAGTGATATAGGGCCGTCTCTCCTGGGGGTGTGACGGCCATGGCTAACCACTCATTCCGTCTCACTCACGCGGGACACAAGGAAGTAATAACGCTTGAGGTTCGGCCGCACGTCAGTACTTTTGATGGGATAAGTCCGCCACTCCGTCCCTACCAGAAAGCGTTCTACCTGACTCCCCACGACAAACTCCACGGGATACAAAAAGTCCGACTCCGGGGTGAGCATCCGTACCTTGAGGTAAAGCTTATCCCCCTCCGACTGGGTGGTATATTGTAGAATGGGGGGGCGGGCATGAAAAAGGTAAGCTCGGAAAAAGGGCTCGTAGTTGGCGCCAAGTTGTCTCGATAGAAACGCTACGACCGATTCTGTAGTAGTAATCCGGAAGCTAAAGCTATCCTGGAGGGCGCGAAGGGCTCTGAACCAGCGCTGATCATCGTGTACGACGCTGCGCAGCGTATGCAAGACCCAGGCGGCTTTGTAGTAAATGTCGGTATTGTGGGTCAGGTCAATATTGACACCGCGGGGCCCTTGAATAGGCCGCTTATTGCGAATCTGCATTTTTTGGCCCAAGAGGTAGCGAACCGCCTCGTCATAGCCCCGGTAATATTCCACATAGAGGGCTTCGCTGTAGGTACAGAAGCCCTCTTGAATCCAGAGGTCCGCATTATCCTCAGCCGTGACGTGGTTGCCCCACCACTCGTGACCAGTCTCATGAAGAATAATGTAATCGAAGCTCCACTCGGGATCTTCACGAAAAGCATTTCCGTAAGCGATCGCGCTTTGGTGCTCCATCCCATAGTAAGGCGACTCCACGAGGCCAAAGCCATCACGCTGGGGTGGAAAGGGCCCAAAGTAATGCTCCATAGCTCTCAGGACACGGCGAGCATGCGTGGCCATGTAGTCCCCCCCGCGAGCGGCGTGCTCCGGCAGCAAAGCAAACCGCATAGTCACTACTTGCCCAGAGCGAGAGTGAAACGTATCCTCTTGGATCACATAACCAGGGGCAGCATAAAAGGTCACATTGTAGGTATTGATGGGATAAGTGACGCGGTACGAATAGCAGGAATCTTTTTGATTGGAAGTGATAGCGGAGGGCTGTCCATTTGCAACCGCTCGGAGTGGCCTAGGCACACATATAGTGATGTGAACGCTGTCAGGCTCATCGGAGAGATGGTCTTTGAGCGGCCACCACACGCTAGCCCCGAGACCTTGGCAGGCTACGCCCACCCAAGGCTCGCCCTTAGCAGTCTTTTTCCAGACGAGGCCTCCGTCCCATGGCGGCATAGGCGCTGAGCGCGGCTTACCGTGGTATACCACTTCCCAAGCATGTCTAGAGCGAGGCGACCAGGCCTTGGCTTGGGGGAGCTTGACCCAAATCGCCCGCGTCCCCTCGACCCGGTGAAAAGGCATCTTCTCACCATCTAGGAGGATCTGATCCACGATCAGCCGATCTTCCAGGTCAATCTGCAACGTATCTGCGCTGCCCAGCCAAATAAAATCACATCGTACCTGGCCAAGTATGGTCTGGCGCTTAGGATTCACCTCAAGACGCAGGGCATAAAAGGTCGCATCATAGGCGGTACGATAAGGGTTGAGGCTTCCTAGCAACGTATCGGCTTTCGAGAAGGTTAAGCCTTCCTGACTGCAGGCCACTAAGGGCAGAAAAAGCCCTAAGAGCCACCACCTTGACACAAAGCAAGTCCGCATAAGCGATAAAGTAAGTGAGCGGTCACAACCGCATCTAATTCATGGCCGCCTGTCTCGCAGATATCGAAGGCAATAATCTGGCGACCTGATCGAATCACAGCCTCCACCAAAAAGCAGACATTCTCATATGAGAGTCCACCTGGGACGGGCGTGCCGGTGTGTGGTACATACCCCACCTCCAACGCGTCCACGTCTATGCTGACGTAGACGTGCGAAGGGAGCAGACTAATGATTTCACTAGCCGTTTCGGTCCAGAGCCGCCCCTGAAAGGTCGCGCGAGCGAGCCGCCGCATCTCGTAAATCTGCAGCCTCGGATAGAGGCCCCTGGCATACTGGACTTCCTCACGGCTCCAATCCCGGACACCGACCGCTACAAGCCGGCTGATTTGGGGCAATTGCGCAAGATGGTACAAAATCGTAGCATGCGAGTAGGGGTTTCCCTCGTATACCGAGCGCAAATCCGCATGGGCATCGATGTGCAGAACGCCATAGCCAGGATATTTATGGCATAGGACTTCATGGGCTGCCAAGGGGATGCTGTGATCGCCACCTATCAGGCCAAAGGGCTTCCCCCATGCGAGCACGTCTGAGACCCAAGCTTTGATAGGCGCGTAAACCGCGGACTCATACGGGAGACTGCGATCTGAGGAAGATATCGGCAAAACCTCCCAGTAAATCGGAGCCTCTTCAAGAGCAGGACAGTCAGGGTTGTAGTAATCGATCTGGGTGGAGACCGCTTGTATCAGAGCGGGAGCCGCGGCCGTTCCTCGGCGAAAGCTCACACTTCCTTCCCACGGCACTCCCAATAGGTATAATTCAGAATCACCCCAGAGCCCTTTTCTTTCAAAGATGGGCGCGCCTCGTCGGGCCTCCACCTGTACCATGTCGCAAAGGTACAATAGTACCCCAAGACTTAAGTATCTTTGCAGCATGGACTTTACCCTCAGACCGTTGCTTTACAGCTACGACGCCCTAGAGCCTCATATCGATGCCATGACGATGGAAATCCATTACAGCAAACACCACGCCACGTATCTCAATAACCTCAAGGCCGCTTTAGAGAAGTATCCGGATTGGGCGGATCGTAGCTTAGAAGAGATTCTCGGTAGCCTCAGCAAACTTCCCGAGGAGATTCGCACCGCCGTACGTAACAACGGCGGCGGCCACTGGAACCACCAATTTTTCTGGCCATTACTAAGCCCCAAAAGCACAGGTCGTCCTGTCGGTGCCCTAGCCCAAGCCATTCAGACTAGCTTTGGTAGCTTCGAGGCCTTTCAAGAGAAGTTTACCCAGGCTGCCCTAGGTCGCTTTGGCTCGGGCTGGGCTTGGCTCATCCTCAAGGATGGCCAGCTTGCCATCGTCTCTACGCCTAATCAAGACAACCCACTCATGGACATCGTGGAAGACGCCGTCAAAGGCAAGCCCATCTTGGGGCTGGACGTATGGGAACATGCCTATTATTTGCGCTATCAAAATCGCCGAGCTGATTACATCAAAGCTTGGTGGAATGTCCTAAATTGGGAAGAAGCCGAAAAGCATTACTCAGCAGCCCAATAGGGGGTGGAAAAGGTTTGGGTTATTGACTTTGGGTCACAGTATACGCTGCTTCTAGCGCGGCGTGCGCGCGAGCTAGGCGTGTATGCCGAAGTGATTCCACATCAGGCGGTTCCTCGGGCATTACCGCCGGAAGTCAAGGGGCTCATTCTCTCTGGCAGCTACGCTTCGGCAGCAAAAGGCCCAGCTTTGCCTACCCACTTAATCGGCCAGGTGCCTATACTGGCTATCTGCTACAGTGCGCAATGGTTAGCGGCTCAGCAAGGCGGCCAGGTCATGGTTAGCCAGCATCGCGAGTATGGACCGGCGGAGTTGGAGATCCAGGGGGATTCTCCGCTCTTTGCCCGAGTACCGATGCGCTCCACGGTATGGATGAGCCACTCCGACACCATTACCAGCCTACCGGCACATGCCCATGCCACAGCCGCCACTAGTCAAATCCGCCATGCCGCCTACGACCTGCCCGACCTAAGGGTCTATGCTGTCCAGTTTCATCCAGAAGTCAGCCACACGGCTTATGGCATCCAAATTTTAGAAAACTTTCTTCGGGGTATTTGTGGCTTTCAGGAGGTGTGGCGAGCCGCCGATCAAATCGAATCACTTATTCAAGCCCTTCGAGAGGCTATGCCGACGGGCCGAGCCGTGTGTGCCTTGTCTGGGGGTATCGACTCTACAGTCGCCGCCCTGCTGGCACATCGAGCCATCGGCGAGCGTTTTCTCGGATTTTTCGTCGATACGGGGCTTTTGCGTAAAGACGAAAGGGAGGCCGTCCTAACGGCTTATCAAGAACTTGGCTTACCGGTCCAGCTGATAAAAGCGGAGGCTCGCTTTATACAAGCCCTGGCCGGCGTGACCGATCCCGAAGAAAAACGGAAGCGCATCGGTCATCTATTTATCGACGTCTTTGCAGAAGCGGCCCAGGCCTGGCCAGACGCTGCCTATCTCATCCAGGGCACCATATACCCCGATGTCGTAGAGAGTGGGGCCGGCGTCAGCGCCCTAATCAAATCTCATCACAATGTCGGGGGGCTCCCAGACGTCCTGCCATTCCACGTCGTGGAACCGCTGCGTTATTTCTTTAAGGACGAGGTGCGGCAGTTGGGGGCTAAACTTGGGCTATCCGCTTGCTTTCTAGGACGACATCCCTTTCCAGGCCCTGGGCTCGCGGTGCGGATCTTAGGCGAGGTTACCGCAGAAAGGTTAGCTTTGCTTCGCGAAGCAGACGCCCAGTTCATCCACGTACTACGGGAGCGGGGCTGGTACGACAAGGTCTGGCAAGCATTTGCCGTGCTTCTGCCCATACACACCGTAGGTGTCGCTGGAGATAGCCGGCAGTATGGACAGGTTATTGCCTTGCGGGCTGTGCTTAGCGAGGATGGCATGACTGCGCGAGCGGCCGATCTGCCGTTTGCCGTGCTAGAGGAGGCTGCCCAGCGCATCTTAGAAACGGTACCTGGCATCACTCGTGTCGTTTATGACTTATCGCCCAAGCCACCTGCTACGATTGAGTGGGAGTAGAGCGTGGGTTGCCCTAGTTGGCTTGCTATGGGCACAGTCTGCCCTCGAATCGGCCTATCAGGCTCTAGAGAAGCGCCTAACCGTCTCTGCACAGAAGCATCTCAAGGCGGCCATGGCCGACCCTGATAGCGCGATTCGCGCAGAGGCCGCGCTGCTTCACGGCATTTTAGCGAAGCAGGGGGAGCGCCGAGAAGAGGCGCTCAGCTACTGGTATCAGGCCTCTCAACTCGGACAGGGGACCCCTATCGCTTGGGAAGCCGCCTTTCATCGGGCTCACACCCTCCTCGAGCAGCGAAAAGATTGGTATGGTGCGCTCTACCTTCTCAGGGTTCTTTTAGAAAGCCCAGAGACTCCACCTGACCTGCGAGCCCTAACCGAGAAGCGGATAGAATCTTTTGGTTACTACGAAGCGGATGCCGGCTTTTTGTGGGGCTACTTAACCGCTACTCATCCTACTATCCTCTCCCGCTACTTAGGGGAAGCGCTGCTCTATCACTGGCAGCAGGGGTGCCAATGGGAGCCTTGGCGCTTGCTACTGCGCACGTACCAGGAAGCTTGTCAGAGCTATCCCACAGCAGAAAACATCGACTCCCTGCTAGCCGCCCTACCGCCCGAGACGCTACGTATAGCCGTGATATTACCCTTTATGGCCGAGCAGAATGCTGCAATGCCGTTTCTCATGTTTTGGCGGGGCTTTTGGACCGGTCTGCAAACGGTCAGATCACCCTATCAGCAATGGCGCCTGTACGTATACGACAGCGAACGAAACCCCATTCAGGTACGCCGTATTTTACAAGAGCTAGACACCCTAGGGCCACACCTCATACTGGGGGATGTTTCTTACAGCATGAACCAAATCCTGGCCGACTGGGCCGATGCTCATCAGGTATGGCACGCAGTCCCCATTAATCCTGCTTACCCAGAGCGATCCTACTCGTTTCCACTGGTAGTGCCGGCCCGCTGCTTAGGCGAAAACTTAGCTGGCTACTTAAGTACTCAGCAGGGTTTGACTCGCGGTGTCATCTTGTATGATCCAGAAGACCCCATTAGTCAAGCCGCCGTAGAGGACTTCACCCGAAAGGTGTATGCCCCTAAAGTCGCCATACCGACCCAGATCAGCAGTTTAGTCCAACGTTGGGCCACGCTCAAGGACTCTCTAAGCGGCTATGACTGGTACTTTGTCGCTATTAATGCCGAAGAGGCGGTAGGCTTTCTACTAGCCAAGCTCGGACGAGACGAAAGCCCCCTTCCCTACGTCCTAGGGCTGGACAGCTGGTTAGATTTTACACGGCTAGAGCTAAAGGATTATCGCCGGCTTTTCTTATGGATCCCGCAGGTGAGTCTACCAGATAGCATGCAGTGGCGGGCCGCCGTGCGCACCCTGCGGAGCACCCTAGGCCTGCTCCCCCGCACCTACCACTTACAGGGCTATGAAGCTGGTCGCTGGCTAGCCGCCCTATCTATGAGCTATGCACCAGGAAGGCTACCCGAAACCCCTGTCTGGGAAGGCCTCCTCAATAGATACAAGCTACCAGTTCGGTGTGGGGTCTACCGCTGGAAACTATGGGAATACCGTCAGGGCCAGATAATCAGTTTGTACGAATATGGCGGTGAATGATCCCTATGCAACCCAGCGCCGCTTACCCTTGTGGCGACAAGAACGCCTGGCACAAAGCACGGCCCTGATAGTAGGGGTCGGCGGCTTAGGACTGCCGGCCGCTATGTACTTAGCCGCTATGGGCATCGGCAAGCTGATCCTCTGTGACCCGGATACAATCGCCGTCGAAAACTTACATCGCCAACCGCTTTATCACCCTACCCATGTAGGCCAACCCAAGGTCACAGTCCTACAAACATTTCTGAGGAGTTTACGTCCAGACCTGACGATCGTCATACACCCTGTATGGGTGGATGAACGATTTCTACAGACGGTCGGCTCAGAGGCCCACATCTGGATAGATGGCACAGACAATCTCGACTCGCGCCTAATGCTAGACACTGTCGCTCATCAGCTCAGGAAACCCTGGGTTTACGGGGCTATTTATCAATGGGAAGGCCAGGCCGTTCTATGGCACGGACAGCGGTATGCCGACTACTTCGGGCGGTCAGAAGCTGGTCTCTCCTGCGCAGAGGGTGGGGTATTGGGCGCCATTCCGGGCATCATCGGTGCTTGGCAGGCAGCCTTAGCCGGCAGCTTTATGTCTGACCCTACCACAGCGCCGATTCATCGCCTCTTTCGAATCGATTTGCTTCGGGGCGAAGCGCAGTCATTTAACCTAGAAGCCTCTTCAGCCGCCCCCGCTTTGGACCTCGAGTATACAACCGCTCAGACGTACGATACAGCCTATTGGGTCGACATACGAGAGCAGCCCCTGCCAGCCCTTCCCCTCAAAATGGAAAGACTCCCCTGGTATAATTATGACCACTGGCTATTACCAGTCGATAAGCCGATTATCCTTGTCTGCGAGACGGGTACCAAGAGCCGACAGATTGCTTTTGCCCTGCGAGCCAAACTGAAGCGGGACGATATCTACAGTCTGAAGGGTGGAGCTGAAGCCTGCCTAAAGGAGAGCCCAGCTCCACCCCATTCCTAACCCCCTGCACTAGCTCCTGTATCCACAAAATACCTACTTTTGGTCACATGCTTACAGGCGGTAGGCTATTAGCAAGGCTTTTGCGGGATTATGGGATGACCCATCTTTTTACGCTCTCAGGCGGTCATATCATGGAAATTTATGAGGGATGTGCCGATATAGATGTGCCAGTGATCGATTTTCGTCATGAGCAGTCAGCGGGTTTTGCAGCGGAAGCGGCGGCTCGTTTGACGCGGGGCATCGGGGTATGCGCGGTGACGGCGGGACCGGGCGTACTCAATGTGGTGACAGCGGTGGCCAATGCCTTTCGTTCGCAGACCCCCCTGCTAGTCATAGGCGGTCAGGCTGCTCAGCCGACTATCGGAAAAGGCGCCTTGCAGGAAATGGATCATGTAGCACTCATGCGACCTATTACGCGCTGGTCGGTTCGCATCACTAGCTCTACCGAGCTAGCAGACGTAGTGCGGCGCGCCTATGTCGCTGCTACCGAGGACATTCCTGGCCCTGTTTTCTTAGAGGTGCCGATGGATGTACTTTTTGATCGGGCTCCAGAGGAGGCTCCTCGCGTTGACACGGAACTCAGACCTTACAGCGCCGATTCCGCCCAAGTCCAGAAAGCGGCAGAAATCCTTTCCCAGGCGCAGCGTCCCGTGCTTTTGCTTGGAAGTCAGATCTTATTTTCGGAGGAGGCCCACCAGATACAAGCCATCGCCCGCGACCTAGGGATTCCTACTTACCTAAGTGGGATGGCACGCGGCGCGCTTGGCGCGGCCCACCCTACCCTTTTCATGCATTCGCGTAAAACCGCCCTAGCGCAAGCAGATGTTGTCATTTTAGCCGGGGTACCGCTAGACTTTCGGCTCAACTATGGCGAAAGCTTTGCACCAGAGGTCAAACTAATTCGGATCGACCGGGATGCTTTGGAGCTCATGCGCAATCGCGCTGGGGAAATCAGCGCGCATACCGATCCTGGCATCTTTTTAGCAGCCCTGCGAAAGCACTTTGCCCGACCGGCCCATGACTGGAAAGCGTGGTTTGAGGTGCTCCAAGCCGAAGAAGCCCGGCGCCTGGCCCGTATCCAAGCAGAAGCCGCCCACTCGAGTAGCCCGGTCAATCCCCTGCGTTTATGCGCTGAGGTCAATAAGCTGCTAACGCCGGACAGCATTGTGATCGGCGATGGCGGGGATATTGTAGGGACAGCTGCTTATGTGATTCAGCCCCAAGGGCTAGGACAATGGCTGGATGCGGGCCCTCTGGGCACGCTGGGCGCAGGGGCCCCTTATGCTATCGCGGCTAAGCTCATACGGCCAGAAAGTCCGGTGTGGGTTATATTCGGCGATGGCGCCTTCGGCCTCAACGGCATGGAATACGACACCGCCGTGCGGTTTAATCTGCCCTTTGTTGGGGTGATTGGAAACGATGCCGCGTGGACCCAAATCAAGCGAGCCCAGATACCTTTTTATGGGCGAGCGATTGCCACGGAGCTATTGCCGACCCGCTACGACAAAATGGTAGAGGCTTTAGGCGGATGGGGGACCTGGGTTGAGCACACAGAAGAGCTCCCCTCGGCTCTGCAGGCCGCCTTAGCTAGTCAAAAGCCAGCTCTCGTCAACGTCCGTATCAGCGAGACCGACTTTCGAAAAGGCTCGATCTCCATGTGAGATGCGAAAGCGCTCGATAGCGGAGCTAGGGCGCCTGTCGATCGAGGCTTTTCGCGCAGCGCCTAAGGTGCCTATTGTCCTGATATTAGACGACCTACGTAGCCGTTATAATGTCGGTAGTCTTCTGCGAAGTGCGGATGCTTTTCGCTTAGAAAAGGTCTATTTAGGGGGCTTCACGCCTCAGCCGCCGCATCCCGAGATCCACCGTGCAGCTCTCGGCGCCGAAGAGAGCGTAGCCTGGGAAAAGGTGCCCCAATTATCCCCGCTTCTTACCCGCCTGCAAGCGGCGGGATATACTCTCATCGCTGTAGAACAGACAGACCAGAGCGTACCTATCTGGGACTTTGCCTGGCCTAGCCCCCCCTTAGCACTTGTCCTAGGCCATGAAGTGGCGGGACTCTCCGAGGCTGTGCTATCTCATTGTCAATATGCCATCGAAATCCCTCAGTTCGGCACAAAACATAGCCTCAATGTAGCTGTAGCCGGCAGCATCGCTTTGTACGAGGCCGTTAGAGCCCTAAGGCTTCAAGGCTTGAGTATCTGCCCATAACGAGCCCCATCGGAGAGCAGTCGCTGCGCTTCTTGTACCCAGGGATCATACCTCGTTACATAGCGGTAAGCCAGGGCTTCCCCCCCCAAACCATAGTAGAGCTCCCGACCAAGCAGAAATTGGAGGGTCTCCATTCCCTCTCGCAGGGCGGCCAAACGATAGGCTCGAAAGGCTGCGAGGGTCTGTTCAAGGGCGCCGTATACGCTATCCGTGCGCTTAAACTGCTGCTGCATCCCTCGAAGGGCTCTTTCCTCTGCCTCCTCGTATACCTCGGGATAGCGGGCAATAGAATCTAAAACAGCGAGGGCGCTTGCGGCCGAGGCAACCTGCAAATTGAGCGTATCAGCGGGGGCCGGTAAATACGCCGAAAAGAGAAAGACATACGGCTCCACCCGTGACTTGAGTTGGATAGGGAGCTTGGTAGGAAGCTCTAAGTCAGGTGTAATGCCTGTAGCCTCCCGCATGATGCGACCAGCCCGCGTCCGAAAGACCCGGTCGCTTGCCTGGCCCCGTTGAATGCAGCGCCCAGAGGGCGTATAATAACGAGATACCGTGATCTTCATCTGGGTGTTTTCCACAAGAGGCCGCACCACCTGTACAAGCCCTTTTCCGAAGGAGCGGTGGCCTAGAATAACAGCCCGATCGAGATCTTGCAAGGTGCCTGCTACGATCTCAGAAGCGCTAGCACTCTGCTCATCAATGAGAATGGCCAAGGGGAGCGTAGGCTCAAACGGATGCAGCATCGCAATGTACTTCTGATTAGCTTCCCCCATGCGTCCTCGCGTTTCTAAGAGCAGTTCTCCTTTAGGAACGAAAAGATTGAGAATCTCCAAGGCCTCTTGTAAAAGGCCACCAGGATTGCCTCGAAGGTCTATAATCAGCCCCTTGAGGGGAGCCTGGCTTTTGAGCCGAATAAGTTCTTGTTTGAAGGCTTCAGCGCACCCTCGTGTAAACTGGCTAAGGGCAATATAGCCTATATCATCGGGCAAGAGACCGGCATAGGGGATAGCGGATATTTCCAACTCCGCCCGGGTAATCCGAACGGTACGACGCTGCCTCGTGCGGGGTGTCTCCACGGTTAGCTCCAAGGAGGTGCCGGGCATGCCCCGAAGGAACTCTTGTAACCGTTCCAACGGCAAATCGTGCGTGGACTGATGGTCTATTTCTAATACCAGGTCACCCGGATAGAGGCCGGCTTTTTGCGCTGGTCCCCCGGAAAAGACCTTACGACACACGGTGCGTCCAGCCACTCGCTCTAAGAGAACACCTATACCCGCATAACGGCCGCTCTGCTCTAACTGGCCCTGGGTCACATCCACTGCGCTGTAAAAGTTGGTATAGGGATCTAGGGCTTCTAGCATGCTTTCAATGGCTCTGGTCGTGAGCTTATCTAGATCCGGCTCATCCACATAGTTGGTGGCAAGCTCCTGCAAGACCCGCCCATAAATCTCTATATTCCTCCCTAATCGGTAGAGGGGGTCTTGAAAAGCCAAGACCAGGCCCAGCCCCCCTGCCATTAGTACCATGGCGCTCCAGAGCCAAGGACGCTTCCACATATTGGAAAGGTACGAAAAGAGCCACACACCGAACCTACTACTACCAGTTTACTCACCGTAGACCAAATTATTAGCGAAAGGTTTTACCTTTGGCTAAGATGCGTGGGACTTATTGGATGCTGGTCAGTATGCTGTCACTGACCTGGAGTCAAAATGATCTAGACGCTGAGCGGTGGAGCGCTAGTATGCCTATGGGCAGCGCGAGAGCGATGGGTATGGGGGGCAGCTTCGCTGCTCTGGGCGCAGACCCAGCTAACCTCATCCAAAATCCGGCAGGCTTAGGGCTCTTTATGCGGAGCGGGCTATGGCTTTCACCTACCATGGGGCTACCTAATACCCAAACGACTTATCAGCAAGGTACTACCAGTGCGGGCCGGACCTATTTCGGTCTTAATCACTTTTCCCTTATCCTACGAGGGAAAGGGGGCCGAGATATCACGCAGTGGGCCTTCGGCGCAGGCTACAATCAAGAAGCTTTCTTCTTCCAGAATTCTAAAGCGACTTTATTCAACGCCCGAAACTCCTTTACGCAGTCTATTGCCGAGGCTGCGGATGGCACCGTGGACACGCTCCTATTTGGCACGCCAGCGCTTGCCTACCAAAACTTCTTTGACCTGGGCCCTCTTGGATATCGGGGCGTTATCGACCCCGTCTCCACCAATCCGCCGCGCTATCAGGGCGTCTTTTCACAAGCCAATGTCTTTCAAGAACTCTCTACACAGGAGCAGGGCCGCCTAGGTACGTGGGCCTTCGGGCTTGGCTTGGCTTATCGAAATAGGATCTTCTTCGGCGCTTCGCTCTTGATTCGGGGGCTTCGCTATAGCAAGTCCTATCGACTCCGTGAGATTGACGAGCAAAATCGCTACAACGGCCAAAACAATACGACACCCGCTGACATAGTGACCTTCCGAGAAAAATACAGCTCCGAAGGAACCGGTCTCGGGCTATCCATAGGCTTATTGGTGGAGCCAACGGACTTTATGCGGGTAGGTCTAAGCTTTACGACGGGGTCGCGCATCCGAGTTAAAGACGAGTATAATGCCGAGATGGAATTCACCTTAGACGACGGCCGCGTCAACACCAGCACCTACGCAGAACCGTTTCAATACACCTACCGCTTCACCTATCCTTATCGGCTGACAGGTGGCTTCGCTTTTCTGCTCAATAAACGGGGTGCAATTACTTTAGAAGGGGACTTCGTAGACTATCGAAGCGCCACTTTCAGTGCAAGCGACTACAACTATGACCGGGAGAACGAGTTTATCGAAAATAACTTCACGACGGCTTTCAATCTAAGAGGTGGCATAGAATGGCTTATAGGCCAAGGGCTCTTTGTGCGGGGCGGCTATGCCTACTATAGCCCTACCCGAAATCCTGAAGCCCGGTTGTACTATCCGGATATGACGCAGCCGGGGACCTTGACGCGCCTAGCGCAGCAGCGTCAGTACTTCTCGGCGGGGTTTGGTTATGCCGGTGGGGCCTTTTTCGTCGACATCGCTTACGTTCTGGGTCTATCTGCTCAGAAATACCTGCCCTATGTGGTGCGGGACCCCGCTTATGCCCCAGCCCCCGTCGTCATCGTCCGAACGCAAACCCATCTTCTCGTTACGACCGTCGGTTTACGTTTTGGCAAAAACTCATGAAGCGCATATTAGTTACAGGGGCAGGAGGCCAGATAGGACAGGCTTTGACACCGAGCCTCTGCCAGCAGGGTTATGAAGTGCTCGCCACAGACATTCGGCCGCTCAACTTTCGCACGGCGACGACACTAGATGTTACCCAAAGCGAAGCCCTTTATCAGGTAATACGGGACTTTCGCCCTGATGAGATCTACCACTTAGCGGCCTATCTCTCCGCCCGCTCCGAGGAGCAGCCACGCGCCGGCTGGCGCCTTAATTTCGAAGCTACTTGGAATCTTTTTGAAATAGCTCAGGCGCTAGGCGTGCAAAAGGTCTTTTGGGCTAGCTCGATTGCCGCTTTTGGTCCGCATACACCTCGTGTGAATACGCCGCAGTACCCGCCTATGGATCCGATTGGCCTCTATGGTATCGCCAAGCTCGCTTCCGAGCGTTTAAGCGAATACTATGTCAGGCGGCATGGGCTGGATATTCGCAGCCTCCGCCTACCCGGTGTCGTGGGACCAGGCCATCTGCCCCAAGGAGGTACGACCGACTTTGCTGTGCACATGTTTTATGCGGCGCCTACAGGCACCTACACCTGTTATCTAGAGCCGCATACGCGCCTTCCGATGATCTACATAGATGACGTCATCCGGGCTATTCAACTGCTCATGGCGGCTCCTGCTGAAAGGCTTACGGTTCGTAGTGCCTACAATCTGCACGGCCTCTCCTTCTCGCCGACCGATTTAGAGCAGGAGATTCAGAAACGCTACCCTCATTTTCGGTGCCACTATGCCCCTGATTTTCGGCAAGCTTTAGCCCAGAGCTGGCCCGAGAGCATCGATGATAGCCCGGCTCGTGCCGACTGGGGCTGGGCTCCGCAGTATGACCTTCCCGCGATAGCCCAAGCCATGTGGCAAGCCATTTCCACGACGGTATGAGGGATTTAGCTCCCTATATTGATTATACGCTTCTACGGCCGGGTTGTACCCGCGCTGAAATCCAGGCTTTATGTCAGACGGCCCTGGAACGCGGCTATGCCGCCGTTTGTGTGCCACCTTATTACGTGTCAGAGGCCAGGCAGTATCTACCCCAGGATAGCTCGACGAAGATCGCCACCGTGATTGGCTTTCCACATGGGATGCACCTGACTGAGGTAAAGCGCACAGAAGCTCTCTTGGCTCTACAAGCCGGCACCCACGAACTCGATATGGTGATCAACTTAGGCGCTTTCTTTTCGGGAGATGAAGCCTATATCCAGGCGGAGCTGGCTACCCTCACCGGCTTGGCGGAGGCACACGGCGCTTTGCTCAAAGTCATTCTTGAAACGGCCTATCTCACGTCCGATCAGGTGGTCACCTTGTGTCAATGGTGTGCAGCCGCTGGCGCCCATTATGTCAAAACCTCCACGGGCTTTGCGCCAAAGGGCGCAGAAGAAGAGACCGTTCGACTGATGCGCCAGGTACTCCCCCCTTCTGTCAAGGTCAAGGCCTCGGGTGGGATCCGCAGCGCAGAAGCTGCCTGGCGCTTTATTCAGGCTGGTGCTGACCGCATAGGGACCTCGAGTACGCTATGAGAAACCCCCTGATCTTTGCGTTGCTTGCCCATGCCCTGGCCCAGCACTACCTAAAGTACAGGCCCATTCTCGATAAAAGGCCGCCAGTAACTAGCGAAAAACCGCGGTTACGAGAGCCGGCCCCGATCCAACTCGACCTTACAGCAAGCCCCGCTCTGCTCCAACTGCTTCAGCGTACTGAGAGCCCCACGACCAGTCAAACGATCCCAGGCTTTCGCATTCAAGTTCTAGGCACGACCGAAAAAGCGCTCGCCGACAGCACGCGCTTTTTCCTCATCGAGACTTATCCTGAGCTGCCGGTCTATGTGACCTACGAAGTACCCATTTATCGCGTGCGCGTAGGCGACTTTCTCACAAAAGCCGAAGCCAGCCAGTGGCTAGAGACTTTACAAACGCGATTCCGGGGGGCTTTCTTAGTACCCGATCAGATCTATAAGCCATGAAGCGCCATATTTGGCCGTTATTTTTCCTAACAATAACGCTCTTATTAGCGGGTTTTATAGGAGAAGCCTTTCTAGTCACCTCACCTTATCAAGCGGCTTTAGAGATGCTCTCAGCTCGGTCGCAAGCTTTGCAGAAGTTATGGCAGAGCGCCCTTCAGAGAGACTGGGACGAGTGGCAAACGGCTAGTACCCTTTTACAGGACTCTGAGCTGTCTGCCTTGGCTCAGCGCTTTCGGGACCATATCGAGACCGAGGCAGATTATCAACGGCTTCTCGAGAAGCTCGAGAGCTATGCTAGTCGGCTTTCGCTTGAGCGGGACGCGCTCACCGATGCCTATCAGCAGAAACTCCTATGGTGGCGCCTAAGCTGGATAGCCGTCTTACTGAGCTTATGGGCTTGGGGCGTCTGGCAGCTTAGTCGTGCCCAGCATCGTTTAGAGACTACCCTCGCTACGATTGAGAACACCTTACAACGCTGGGAAAAAGGGCAGTGGGAAGGCCCGATCCCCGCTTGGCAGGAAGGTCGCTGGCAAACCCTTCAAGCCCTGCTTCAGACCATGGAGCGGATAATCGGTACCCTCAAGGCCAACCAGATCGAGTTTGAAGTGCCTACGCTGACCCACCCCCTGGCGCAAAGGCTATATGACCTCAAGGAGACCCTCCGTAGTCGAGCCCTCTCCGAATCTGAACAGCTCAAAACCATTCAAGGGCTAGCCCAATTTAGCGAGATCGTCAAAGAGTCTCGTTCTATCGAGGACCTATCCAAAAAAACCATCCGTCTCTTATGTCGACTCTTGGATGCGCATGCGGGTGCGATTTTTATTCGAACGGGCGACTTTTATGAGATCCGGGGCACTTATGCCTACGATTTAGAGCAGCTGGCCAACCGCCGGTTTCGCTTAGGCGAGGGATTTGCTGGTCAGGCTGCCCTTGAGAAGCGTCTTCTGACCGTTCATCCGGTCCCGCCTTCGTATTTACGTCTTCGCTCAGGTCTGGGAGAGACGACACCCCATACGCTATTGCTGATGCCGCTCGTTTTTCAAAATGAAGCCTATGGGATCGTCGAGCTAGCCGCACTGCAGCATTTCCCCCCGTTTGCAACGAGCTTTCTCGAAAAGATTAGCGAGCATATTGGCGCGGCTGTAGCCAACTTCATCTCGCAGGCTCATCTGCAAGCGCTTCTTAGCCGAGAGCAAAGTCTGCGCAGTTCGCTCGAACAGAAGCAAGATGAACTTTTGCGCAGCATGGCCCTGCTAGAAGAAGCTCAGCAGAAAATCTTAGCGTCCCAAGAGCAGTTAACGAGTCAGCTCATCGCTATCCGTAGTGCTGCGCTCGTAGCCGAGCTTGATCTGCAGGGTTATATCCGGTATGCCAATCCCTCTTTTTTAGAGCTATTAGGCGAGACTGAGCAGAGTGTGCACGATCAGCCCTTTAGCCGCTGGCTAGCCGCTGAGAGCGACCAGAGAGCCCTGGCCCGGGTGCTGCAGAACCCTACAGTATGGCAAACTAGCTTAGCCCTCAAGCACCCCTCCGATAAAAAGTATTGGCTTCAGGTCACGATGGCACCCCTGCGCACCACTAGCTACGAAGGACTTATCCTAATCGCCTTTGACATTACCCGCCAAAAAGAACAAGAAGCCCAGCTGCGGCAAATGCTTGACGACACGATCGCCCAGGAGGAGCGCCTACGGGAAGCCAACCGCCACCTGGAGGCGTCCCGCACAGAGCTCCAACGCATTCGCACAGAGCTTGAAGGGCAGATCGCCGCTATCGGCAACGCCGCGATCGTCGCCGAGACCGACCTCCAGGGGCGCATCATTCGCGTCAACGACCTCTTCCTCGAAATGTACGGCTATATCCTCGAAGAGATACTCGGTCAAAACCATCGTATCCTCAAATCAGGGCACCAGCCCGATGAGATCTTCGAAGAGATGTGGCGTACGATCAGCCAAGGGCACGTGTGGCGTGGCGAAGTTCGCAATCGCGCCAAAGAAGGACGCTACTACTGGGTCCTGCTCACCATCACCCCCGTCCTCAACCCAGAAGGGAAAGTACTCAAGTACATAGGCGTGAGTTTCGATATCACGGCGCAAAAGCAGCAGGAAGAAGCCCTCCGTTCCGCCTTGGAGCTATCCCAGGCACAGGAGCGGGAGCTACGCCGCTATACCCAGCAGCTCCAAGCCGCCCAAGAAGAAATGCGCCGTACGCAAACAGAGCTACGAGGGCAGATCAGCGCCGTCAATAACGCTGCCATCGTGGCCGAAACAGACCCACAAGGCCACATCACTTTCGTCAATGACGCCTTCTGCGCCCTCTCAGGCTACACCCGAGAAGAGCTGCTAGGACAGTCGCATGCGCTCCTCAAGTCCGGCGAGCATGACAGCGCCTTTTATGAAGAAATCTGGCAAACTCTCTCCAGCAAACGCGTCTGGAAAGGTATCTTCTGTAATAAGCGCAAAGATGGCACCCTGTACTGGATCAGTTCTACCATCACTCCCGTCACAGACCCCAAGGGGCGCGTGATCAAATTTATCTCCGTTAGCTTTGACCTCACAGCACAGATCGAACAGGAGGCTCAATTGCGCGCCTACTCTAATGAACTCCGAAAGGCGCAGGCAGAGCTCCAGGGCCAGATTCGCGCCGTAGGTAACGCGGCTTACCTCATGGAGACCGATCTAGAAGGTAACCTCTTGTACGCTAACGAAGCGGCCCTTGACGCATGGGGCACCTCCTGGCGCGAAGTTGCCCATCAAAATCTGCGCTTTCTCAATAGCGGTCACCATCCGCCAGAATTTTGGGCCAATCTCTGGCAAACGATCCAAAGCGGCCAGGTCTGGCAAGATGAAGTGCTTAACCGCTCTAAGACCGGACAACTCTTCTGGCAGTTGCTTACCATTACACCCATCACCGACACCCAAGGCCAGATTTATAAGTACATCGGCGTGGCCTTTGATATTACGAGTCAGAAGCGGCAGGGCGAACGCATTCGCCAGCTCTTACAAGAAGCCCAGACCCAAGAGCGGGAACTGCGCGAATACGCCACTCAGCTCGAGAAGGTTCAGCACGAGCTCCTCGAAGCCCAGCTCGAGCTCAATGGCCGCATCAATGCCCTCAATAACGCTGCCATCGTGTCCGAGACCGACCCCCATGGCATCCTTACCTTCGTCAACGACGAAGCGACCTATCTCTGGGGTTATACCCGAGAGGAACTCATCGGTCAGCCTCATAGCATTATCCGCAGCGATGCACACCCAGCACGCTTTTTCGAACGGATGTGGGAACGCATCCAAAACGGCTTTGTATGGCAGGGCGAAATCCAAAATCGCGCCAAGGACGGCTCTTCCTTCTGGGTCTACCTTACTATCACACCTGTGCTCGACCAAAGCGGCAAGCCCTACAAGTATATCGGGGTTGCCTTTGACATCACCCGCCAGAAAGTCCAAGCCCAGCGTCTCAAAGAAACCCTCCATCAGCTCGAAACCCAAACTCAGACCCTCCCAGATGACTTTCAGCGCTTGACCTGGTTCATTACTGACAAGCAAGGGATCATTCAAGGAGCCAGTCCAGCACTCCTGGAACTGCTTGGTTACCCAGCAGAGCTTTTCATTGGACAGCCCGCCCGCCTACTCCGCAGTCCCCAAACGCCCGCAGAGATCTTCCTCGATTTATGGGCTACTATCGCCCGCGGCAAGCCCTGGCAAGGTTTCCTCTATAATCGAAATGCCAAAGGTGTAGACTATCCCTACTTCCTAAGCATCTACCCCGCTCAAGATCATTATTTAGCGCTGCTCATTCCCGCCCAGGATGCCCTCAGTACCCTAAAAGCCTCTTGGCTCAAAAACTATGCACCTATCGAGCTCATGCAAGATTATGAGCTCATGCTGCAAGCGAAAGATTATGAGATTCAAGAACTTCAGCAGCTCATCGAAAAGCTCAAGCAGCGATACAATGCCTAACAAAGTCTTTTTACTAATCTGGGACGGATGGGGTATAGCAGAAGACCCTGCCCGCAGCGCCATAGATGCCGCAAGCATACCGTTTTATAACGAGATTCGGCAGCGCTATCCTTGGGTCACGCTAGAGGCCAGTGGGCCTGCTGTCGGCCTCCCCGAGGGACAGATGGGCAATTCTGAGGTGGGCCACCTCCACATCGGAGCTGGCTTCGTCGTATGGCAAGATCTGCCCCGTATTCAGCGGGCCCTCGACCGGGGCGAACTGCTACATCTCCCCGCTTGGCAAAAGCTTCGTAGCTATCTACAGGCCAGCCAACGTCCTCTCCATCTGCTGGGGCTCGTCTCCGATGGCGGGGTACACAGCCACCTCAAGCATTTAGAGCGGCTTCTTGATTACCTAGCTGAGTGGCCTAATCCGATTTACATTCATGCCTTTACAGATGGCCGCGACACGGCGCCCACCAGCGCTAAGGCTTACTTGATGCAGCTAGAAGAAAAAGTGAAGCGGCTACCTCGTGTACGCCTAGCCAGTATTATCGGCCGATACTATGCTATGGACCGCGACCGCCGCTGGGAGCGTACGCGCTTGGCTTACGAGCTACTGACTCTGGGCAAGGGTGCCCGTTACCCTTCTGCTCAAGATGCCATTCAGGCCCAGTATGCCGCCGGCCTAACGGATGAATTTTTGCCGCCGCTCCTCATCGGAGAGTCAGCTCTGATACAGGCTGGGGATGCCGTCCTCTTTTTCAACTTTCGCAATGACCGACCGCGGCAGCTTGTACAGGCCCTTTTTACCGGTGAGATTCCCGAAACGCAGAACGGCCGCCCCGCCAATCCCATGCCCTCTGACCTCAGGCCGCTCGACCTATTTCTGGTCACCCTCACCGAATACGATCCAGCCTTCACCGCGAAAGGGGTACATTACCTCTTTGATAAGGTCCACATCGAAAAGCCCCTGGGCGCTGTCATTGCCGAAGCCGGCCTGACCCAAATCCGCATCGCCGAAACGGAAAAGTATCCCCATGTCACTTACTTTCTGAATGGCGGTCGAGAGGAACCTTTCCCCGGTGAGGAACGTATCCTAGTCCCCTCACCGAAGGTGCCAACTTATGACTTACAGCCTGAAATGAGCGCTTACGCCGTACGCGATGCGCTCCTGCCCCACATTCAGGCTGCTCGGGCCGACTTCATTTGCCTCAATTTTGCTAATCCTGATATGGTCGGGCATACTGGCGTCTGGGAAGCCGCTGTCAAAGCCTGCGAGACCGTAGACCAGTGTTCTCAGACTCTTGTCCAGGCAGCCCTAGCAGCTGGGTATACCGTCCTTATCATCGCAGACCACGGCAACGCCGATCAGATGCGGAATCCGGACGGCTCCCCGCATACGGCACATACCCTGGCCCACGTACCGTGTATCCTTCTTAATAATCAGCCAAACCCCTATCAGCTAAGAAATGGTATTTTGCCGCAGGTCGCGCCCACGGTCCTAAAGCTAATGGGTCTGGAGCCTCCAGAAACCATGTTGCCCCCGCTTTTGACTTAGATTTGGGCGATGGGTGAAGTGCGTATCTTGCGTGGCGACATCACGACCCTGGCGGTAGATGCGATCGTCAACGCTGCCAATCCATCCCTTTTACCGGGCGGCGGGGTCTCTGGCGCGATTCATCGAGCTGCGGGGCCAGCCCTCGCAGAAGCTTGTAAGCTTTTAGCTCCTTGCCCTCCTGGCGAGGCCCGGATCACACCCGGCTTCCAACTGCCTGCCCGTTTCGTGATCCATACCGTAGGCCCCATCTGGCAAGGCGGCAGTCACGACGAAGCAGCCCTCTTAGAAAGCGCTTATCGCAGCAGCCTAGCCCTAGCCAGAGCTCATGACTTACGCACCGTGGCCTTCCCCTCTATTAGCACAGGGATTTATGGCTTCCCGCTCGAGAAAGCCGCCCCTCTTGCTCTGCAGGTCTTGCTTGCAGAGGCCCCGCACTTTGAGGCGCTATACCTCGTAGCCTTTGACGAAAAAACCCTAGAAGCCTACCAAGCTGCTTATGAAGCTTTGCACTAAGCCTGCCATCGCCACACCTCTCCCGCAAAGCCAACTTCTATCGTAGTGGTATCGGCCGGCCTGGCTGTACCTATGACCTGGGCTGGAATGCCCATCGACTGACTAAGGGTTATGATCGCATCGCTTACAGCAGGCTCTACATAAAGTTCTATGCGATGACCCATGTTAAAGGTAGCAAATAGCTCCGGCCAAGGGCGTCTATTCGATAAAAGCTGAAAAACAGGCGGCAACGGCAGAAAGTTTTCTTTCCGAATAAAAGTTCCCGAAAAGTACTTGAGCGCCTTGCGCTGCCCGCCCCCAGTGCAGTGTATTACGCCGTAAATGGCAGACCGATACAGGGAAAAAATCTGCCGAAGTAGCGGTAGGTAGGTGCGCGTCGGGCTGAGTAATAGCTCACCTAGTCGATAGCCCTCCACAAGGTGATCGAGCCGATAGGGTCCTTGATAAGCCTCAGCTAGCGCCGGCTCCACAGTCTCGGGATACTTATCTCGATAAGCAGACGACAAGAGTAAGTGCCGCGCTGCTGTCAGGCCGTTACAACCGATCCCACTATTGTAAGTACTCTCATAAGTGGCTTGGCCGTAGCTGGCCAGGCCAACGACGTGGATTTCCGTGGCGGGTCGTCGCAGTGGGATCAGCGCTGCACTTGGAAAGCGTGTCGCCGCTACGGCTTCCAGGCCGATTGTGCGTACGACATCCGTCATGTCTGCCGTTTCGCCGCCCCCTACCGAGGCTTGAATGCCTTGCGCCTCAAGCCATTCAGCATAGGCATAGACAGCCTGAATAATCACCTGCACGATCTCGTCGGGAATCCGCAAGGCATTCCGTGTCAAGATAGTCGAGAAAACAAACTGCTCCGTAGCGCCGATGCAGGCTAGATCGTCGGTATTCATCACCAAGGCATCCTGCGCGAGATTACGCCAGACCGTCACATCCCCGGTTTCTCGCCACCACAGGTAAGCCAGAATGCCCTTAGTGCCAATCCCATCACCATGGAGAGCCCAATGGTAGTTAGGATCGCCAGCTAAATCTGGTAAGATGGGCGAAAAGTAGGGTCCATGCGCCCGAACGAAACCCGACAAGAATCCTTTGTCCGCGGAAACGCCCAGTTTTCGATACCAATCACTCATTCGGAACGGCGACCAAAAATCGAAAAGTGAACAAATCGCTCCGGATGCAGGCGAAGTTCGTCTAGCAGCTGACGCAAGCTAATCGTTGCCTGGTCCAAATCCCGATATAGGGAGGAGTCCCGTGCTAAGCGCCCCAACGTACCTTCGCCACGATTGATGCTAGCCATGAGGAGGGTTAGTTGCGCAGAGGTAGAGTCTAGCTGACTCAGAAACGGAGGCAAGGTATGCTGGAGCGAATCCGCAAGGCCATGGACACTGCCTAAGGTCTGTTGCAGACTCGGCCGTAGCGCTGCCAGGGTCGTATCTAACTGATGCAGCGTCTGCCGAAGCCGGGCGGTCGTCGGGGCCAGCTCGGCATTCGTCGTACGAGCGAGCTCCCGCACCGCTCCGACTGTTTGCGGCACTTCGCCAGAGGCGGCCAAGAGCTTATTGAGGTGACCCGCCGTTTCCTGAAGCTGCTGCAAAAGCCTGTCTAGGTTGTCTCGCACAGGGCGCATCTCCTGAAGGACCTTATCAAAGGTTCCAGTCGCCAAGCTATCGCCCAACGTATCGCCATCGGCAGCTAGGCGCTCCGCTACGCCCGGCACGAGCCATAAACCCTTCGTACCCAGTAAGTCTAGATTGGTAATCGTGGCTCGCGAATCGACCGGCAAAGGAATCTCTCGCAGCACTTCAAATTCTACCCGAACCTGACCTGTGCGCGGATTGAAACTAAGCTCCACAATCTGGCCTACTTTGTAGCCCCGATAAAGGACCTTATCACTGGTCGAGAGGTTGTCTGCATTCTCAAAGACAGCGTAATACGTATTGTAACGCTGAAAAATCGAGTGACCTTTCAGGTAGTTGAACCCAAAAAAGAGGGCTACGGCAGCCACGAGGACCATGAGCCCAATCTGTGCTTCTCGTGATAGCTTCATCTGGACAAAAATAAAACCCTTGCCCGCTGGACAAGGGCTAAGTAGACTGCGTCTTTCGGTCTGCTTACTTAAGGAATATGATCAAGATAGCGACTACCTCCGCGATTAGGGCTACCCCCTCTACAAGGGCTGCTGTCAGGATCATGTTGTTTCGAATGTCCCCAGCAGCTGAGGGTTGCCGCGCAATCCCCTGTAGTGCTCCAGACGCTAACGTGCCAATACCAATTCCTGCACCAATTACGGATAGGCCTGCGCCAAGCGCAGCTCCTAAGTAGTGAATGGTCGAGCCAACTTCTAACCACATATCGCTGCAAAGGTATAGGTTTTTAGTGAGACTCCTCAAGGGCCATCCCAATAAATACCGCCGACAGCATGGTAAAAATGTAGGCCTGCAGAGCGGCTACAAGCGTTTCCAGCCCCATCACAAATAGCCCCAATAAAATTGAAAAGACAGAGACACCTAAGCCTATCGCTACACTTTTTAGAACCGCTGCCAAAATAAAAATGAGCCCAACCACAGAGAGCATCATTAGATGGCCAGCAAAAATATTCGCAAAAAGACGCATCATTAGTGCAAAAGCCTTGGAAAAAACGCCTATAATCTCTATCGGCATCATAAAAACCTTTAGCCAGACAGGCACGCTCGGATACCAGAAAATATGCTGCCAGTAGCTCTTGGTGCCATTGAATTGGATGAGGAAAAATGTGATGAGGGACAGCAAAAAAGTCAGGGTGATATTCCCCATGATGTTGGAGTTTAGCGGCGTTAGGCCCAAAAGGTTACTGAGCCAAATGAAAAAAAATACCGTCAGCAGGAAGGGCATGAAACGATCAGCATGGTGATGCAAGCTTGGCTCTGCAACCTCTTTACGAATGAATTGGATGACAGGCTCTAGGAAACGGGCGACGCCAGTCGGCGGAGCATTGGCAGTGCGGGCATAAGCTCTGGCCGCCGAACGCCCTATAAGCAGAAGTAAAATTCCTACGAGCAGCAGCTGGAATGCTGTCCGAGTGAGCGAGAGATCCAAAATAGGCTCGCAATCTAGCGCTGCTATCTTATGGTCGGGGGTCAGGGTATATCCTTTCGTCTCCAGAAAGGCGCGTACCTCAGCCTCAGTATGACCTTGGACAAAAAAGACTGATAGACCCCGTTTGGGGTGGTAAATAATCCGGGGCAGCGGGATCGCGATAGGAATATAATGCGTAGAGCCATCGGAATTTTTACCCCAAGGGATGTCCGTGATGTGCCAGTCATAGCTATCCTTGACGTGCTCCAAAATAAAGTCCGTCGGGACCTCGCTCTCACGGGCCCAAAGGAGGCTTATCGCCATGAGGGGGCCTATCCATGCCTTTCGCATCAGCGGCGCAAGTTACGAAGAACTAAGGCTATCTGCAGCGTCATAAATACTAACACCGACCCTAAAAAGCCCACGAGAAACCAGCTCAAGACCGGCCTAAGACCCACAACTAGTCCGATCAGAATAAGAGGAAGTGCCACCAAGCGAGTAATGGCAGGTATCAGAAGAGCTTCACCCACCCGCGACCAGCGAACCTGTACCCAATAAATCCCTATGTGTATCAGACCGACCAGTCCCCAACTCAAACCTATCGCCCAAGCCGTCTCTCTATCTGGAAAGCAAGCATGCCAAACGCCTATCCCCACTAACCCCGCCATTAGCAGAGCCGTCATGAGGAGTATATCCCTACGATTAGTCATTTACAGACGCAAAATTCGCCAGAGCACATGACCTACGCCGAGAAGTAGCGCGATCGTGAGTCCCCAGGGCTTAGTTTCTAAAGTTTTATCCGTTATGAAGCCAGCTAATCCCCATCCTATCAGAATCCCTACAATCTCCGAGGAAAATGCCAGGTAATACGCCCAATCCTTACGAGGCTGGGGCTTTGTCGGCTTCGGCATAAAGGGCTTCGATAGCGGCACCGTAACGCTCTAAAAGTACGCGCCGCTTGAGCTTAAGGGTCGGCGTCAGCTCGCCGCCCTCGATAGTCCACTCTTTAGACAAAAGGATGAATTTTTTCACTCGCTCATACTGCGAAAAGCCTTCGTTGATCTTGTCTATCTCTTCCTGCAGGAACTGCACGACCTTGGGATGATGGATGAGACTTTCTCGATCGGTCCAGCTAATGCCCTGAGCTTGCCCCCACTTTTCGAGATTAGCAAAGTTGGGCACGATCAGCGCCGCTGGGAATTTGCGGTATTCGCCGATCACCATCGCCTGCCCAATATATAGAGAGCTTTTGAGCGCATTTTCTAAGGGCTGCGGCGCAATATACTTGCCACCAGCGGTTTTGAAGACCTCCTTCTTTCGATCAGTAATGTACAGAAAGCCGTCTTTATCGATACGCCCCACATCCCCCGTGTAAAACCAGCCTTCCTTGAGCACATCTGCGGTGGCCTCCGCGTTTTTATAATACCCGACCATGACATTAGGCCCTTTGACAGTGATCTCCCCTTCCCCAGCAGGATAACCTTCTAGGGGCTCAATTCGGACCTGCACGCCTGAGATCGGTCGCCCCACCGAGCCCAAGCGATAGGCATCAAACGTATTAACCGCAATCACCGGTGATGTCTCGGTCAGGCCATAGCCTTCCATGATCGGGATACCTGCCCCCCAAAAGATGCGGGCCAAGTGACGGGGCAAAGCAGCCGCTCCCGTTACGACTAGCTCCACCTTACCACCTAGCGCCTCTCGCCACTTCTTAAACACTAACCGCCGCGCTAAAGCCAGCTGCACTTTATACCCCAAGGCGTAACGATCATACTGCTCGGGATCGTAATCCTTTACAAGGTTCATAGACCAGAAAAAGAGCTGACGCTTGAGTCCCGTAAGGGTCTGGCCGGTAGCCATGATACGCTCGTAAACCTTCTCTAGCAAACGAGGTACCGAAGTAAAGACATGCGGGTGTACCTCTCGCAAATTGGCTGCGATAGTGTCCATACTCTCCACATAGTAGACTCCAATGTCCATCGCTAAATACGTGTAAAAGACCATCCGTTCAAAGCTATGATTGAGTGGTAAGAAAGATAAGGCCCGAAGGCGCTCCTCCCCGCGAGAGCGCGGGATGAGATTGAGCGAGCGAACCGTTAGCACGTTCGAAACGATATTCTGATGAGTCAGTATGACGCCCTTCGGAACGCCGGTCGTGCCCGAGGTATAAAGGATGGTGGCCCAGTCCTCTGGCTGAATGGCCGCTTTGTAAGGGGCCAAATCAGTTTGATCGCTTTGCCCCATGGCTAAAAAAGCCTCAAAGGACTCTGCACCCGGTTCTAGCTCAAAGGTAATGACCTTCTCCACGGAGGGACAGTTTCCAATAATCTGACTCACCTTTTGATAAACCTCCCCGCCTGAGCAAAAGACTAAGCGGCACTCGGAATGCTGGATGATGTATTCGTAATCCTTGGAAATAGAGTTAGCATACAAAGGCACAACAATAACCCCTATCTGGATAGCTCCCAAATCCACGAAGTTCCATTCCGGCCGGTTGGGCGAAACCAGCGCGATTCGGTCACCCTTTTTTAGGCCCAATTGGAGAAGGGCTCGACTGACAGCGTCCGCTTTGGCTTGTACCTCTTGGGTGCTGTAGCGAACCCACTGGCCATCTTTTTTGCCGGCCAGGCAGTCGGGCCGAGGATGTTGCGTGAGGGCTTCCGTGAGGATATCAGCTAAAATTTTGATAGCCATGCGGCAAATATAATAAGTAGGGGCGGGTGATAAGCCGGGTTCTGTGTCTACTTCTGCATGGATCTAAGCGGTCTACCCGCCGACTGTGGGGACCGTCTTGGTCGGCTACTTGACCTTGCACCGGCGGGGGGTTACCCGTGGGATGGCGCTTATCCATCCGTTTCACCCTGACCTTGCGGCGGTATGGTTTCTGTGGCCCTATCCGTCTAGGTCGCTTGCGCAGACCCAGCCTCTCCTTTCGGAGAGCCGCCTGCCCCCTGGTGCCCGGACTTTCCTCTGGCCCTTGGCCAGCGCAGAAGCCCCCGCCCCTTATTGCGCCTTAGCAAAATCTATACTTAAAATGCGAAATTCCGCCCGTCGATTGGCCTGCTCGTCCGCATCGGATAGCTCCGGATAAATCAGCGGTTGCGACTCACCATATCCTATCCACGTTAGGCGCTTGGGATCGATGCTCTTTGACTGGAGGTATTCGACTACAGACTTAGCGCGATTATTGGAAAGCTTGATGTTGTAAGCTTCACTGCCATTGGTGTCGGTGTGGGCTCCGATTAGAATCCGCAGCCCCGGATTGCGCTCAAGCAGCAGCGCCAGCCGGTCAAGCTCCGCCGCCGCATCAGACCGAATCTCATACTTGTCAAAGTCAAAGTAGATATTCTGCAGGACGATAGGCCGCGCAATTTCAATCCTGTCCAGATAAATATCGATGTCTGCCTCCAGATCGACCGTTTTGGTCACGTCGCGGGTAGAAATCCCCACCTCATTGGCCAGATACTCCGGCGCATTCCCTATCAAACGGTAATCCTTACCGGGCTCTAAGTTAAACTTATACTGCGCGTTCTGGTCAGTGTTGAACGTATCCAGCGGAATGAGCTTCCCTTCGCGCTCCTCGTATAAGGTCACCGTAGCAAAAGGAATGGGGAGCTTGGTCGCAGCATCTCGTACCGTTCCGTGAACAGCGACCTCTACCACGGGCCGAATGATACGCTTCACAAAGTAGAGGTCGTCCCGTCCCCGCCCACCAGGCCGATTAGACGCCAAATAGCCCGCCGTGTCTTGCCGAACCCAGTAGAGCGAAAAATCATCATACGGGGAATTGATGGG
This sequence comes from uncultured Sphingobacterium sp., assembly GCA_964489015.1. Taxonomy (GTDB): domain Bacteria; phylum Bacteroidota; class Bacteroidia; order SpSt-205; family SpSt-205; genus JAPYWM01. The sequence continues at coordinate 36,025 of CAZAXD010000012.1, forward strand.
GCTACCCATATTTTGAGGGGGCGACCAGGTAGCTAAACGGCCCTCCGAGCGGAAGATGTCATACCCCCCTAGACCCGGGTGACCATCTGATGCAAAGTAGAGCGTCTTACCATCTCGCCCAATATGCGGATAAATTTCATTGAAGGGGGTATTGATGATTTTACCTGCGTGTACGGGCGCGCTCCACTCTTTGCCCACCTTTTGGGCATACCAGATGTCAGTACCCCCTAAGCCCCCATCTCGGTCTGAGATAAAGTACATCGTATTGCCATCTGGCGTCAAGGTAGGCTGGGCATCGTACGTAGCAACCAGCCGCTTTTTGCCTTTCGAGTTGACCACTACTTCCCTTTTGCCGGCCAGCGCCTCTATCTTCTCAAAAGGTCCCCATTCTTTCTTTTGGGGATCAAAGGTGCTCTGGTAAATCCCACAGCCCCAAGCTTTGCGGTATTTGCCCTCGCCGCAAATGGTATAGTACATCGTGAGTCCATCTGGCGAAATGATGGCTCCCCCATCATTAGCGGGCGTATTGACCTTTTTGCCCAGGTTTTGGGGCTTCCCGGTCTTGCCCGTAAAAAGGGTATCCGCTTTGACCTGGACTACCCACAAGTCAGAATAAGTCGCTTCCCCGTATTCAGGGAACCGCGCGTTGCCTTGGCCGCCTGCTCGGTGGCTAGTAAAAATGAGAAAGCTATCCGATTTTACCACAAAGAGGGTCGGCGCATAGTCCGAAGAGGGGGAATTAATGCTTAGAACGACTAGCTCATAATCCGGCTGCTGGGCTAGAAGCTTCTGGGCTAAGCGACAGCCTTCCAACTCGATTTCTGCTTGCTTGCGGTAGATGTCTTGGGCTTTGTGACGCTTGAGAAATTCCTGGAAGCTCCTAGTAGCCGCCTCATATTGCCCCATTTTCTTTTGGGCTAAAGCTAGGTCCAGATATATCGTGTCATTGGCGTCGGCGTTGATCTCCAAGGCCCTCTGGTACTGCTCGATAGCCCGACCTGTTTCATTCGTATACCAGTAACACCGACCCAACCGATAAGCTGCATATTGATTTTTGGGGTCCTGCGTCAAAACCTCCTTGTAAAGCTCTGCAGCACGCTCTGGATTTCTAAAGTAGTAATACTCCTTGTCCGCTTCTGCAAGGAGTTTTTTGACTTTACCGGATTGCGCCCAGACTAAAGTAGCGGACAGCCCTAGCAAAAGCCCTCGTAACATCTCAGGCGCAAATATAGGCAAAAACCTATTTGCAAAGGCTACTTGTGCGGCTATTCGTTATTTTTGCCCTATGGATAGCGCGACAGTCCGCAAGCAATTCTTGGACTTTTTCGCAGAACGGGGGCACAAAATCGTACCCTCCGCACCCCTAGTCAATCGAGATGACCCCACGCTCTTTTTCGTCAACGCGGGCATGAACCCATTCAAGGACATCTTTGTGGGGCTACGCCCGCCCTTTGCACCGCGGGTCGCCGATACCCAAAAGTGCCTACGAGTCTCAGGCAAGCATAACGATCTAGAAGAAGTGGGGCATGACACTTATCACCACACCTTCTTTGAGATGCTGGGCAACTGGTCCTTTGGCGATTACTTCAAACAGGAGGCTATCCAATGGGCCTGGACGCTCCTGACAGAGGTTTATAAGCTTGCGCCAGAGCGGCTGTACATCACTGTCTTTGGCGGCGATGAGGCCTGGGGGCTGGCAAAAGACGAAGAAACCTACGCTATTTGGCGTACACTGGTACCCGAGGAGCGCATTCGCTTCTTTGGTCGGAAAGATAACTTCTGGGAAATGGGAGATACCGGGCCCTGCGGCCCCTGCACCGAGATCCACATAGACCTTCGTCCTCATCCGACCTCTTCGGCTGCCCCTCTTCTCAATACCGGCGACCCGCTGGTGATTGAGCTATGGAACCTCGTCTTTATCCAGTACAACCGGCGCGCCGACGGCTCTCTCGAAACACTCCCCCTCCGCAGCGTAGACACAGGAATGGGATTAGAGCGCCTAGCTATGGTCTTGCAAGGAAAAACCGCTACATACGACATTGACATTTTCCTAGCCTTGCGAGCGGCCTTAGAAGCCATTACTGGCATACCCTACGATCAAGACCCCCAGAAAGACATAGCCATTCGCGTGGTCTGTGACCACATCCGAGCCATAGGCTTTGCTATCGCAGATGGGCAACTGCCCTCCAATACAGGGGCTGGTTACATTATTCGGCGGCTTCTTCGGCGGGCGCTTCGTTATGGCCATCAGTTTCTAGGCATGCAGCAGCCCTTCCTCCATCAGCTTATACCCACCTTAGGGCGTCTGTATGGCGACATTTTCCCAGAGGTTCAGGAGAATGCCCAATCTCTCATGACTATCATCCAAGGCGAAGAGGAAAGCTTTCTGGGCACATTGGGTCGGGGCCTAGCTCGCTTAGAGAGCTTTCTACAAGCTCATCCTGCGCTCAAGATCATCCCCGGTGCGGTTGCATTCGAGTTGTACGACACCTACGGCTTTCCTCTAGACCTCACCCTACTCATGGCCCGGGAGCGCGGCCTCTCTGTCGATCAAACCGGCTTTGAGACGGCCTTGGCCGAGCAGAAGAATCGTAGCCGCCGTGCCACGCAAAAGCAGTTTAGTGACTGGATAGAGCTCTTGGATGGTGCTCATAGTCAGTTTGTGGGCTACGACTCTTGCGAGACTCGTACGGTGATCACGCGCATGCGTGAGGTCAGAGAAGGCGAAAAGACAGCTTACCACCTTGTCTTGCGGGAAACGCCTTTTTATCCTGAGGGAGGTGGGCAAGTGAGTGATACAGGTTACCTGCGCCAGGGTCGCCAGAAACTCCAAGTGATTTATGTTTATCGCGAACAGGACGTGATTATTCACGTGGTAGATACCCTGCCCCGCGAGCCGGAGGGTGAATGGCAGGCGGCCTTGGATATCCCTCGCCGGGAAGCCATCGCTCGGCATCATACCGCTACGCACCTGCTTCATGCTGCCTTGCGGGAAGTGCTAGGCAAGCATGTACGGCAGAATGGCTCCTTAGTAGCCCCCGATCGCTTGCGGTTTGACTTTACCCACCCGCAGAAGCTCACCCCTGACCAAATCCAAACCATTGAATCTATCGTCAATAGCCGTATCGCTGCAGCCTTAGCTCGAAAGGAGTACCGCAATCTGCCGTATGACGAAGCGATTGCTATGGGAGCTCTCGCCTTCTTTGGGGAAAAATACGGCGATCGCGTCCGCGTGATTGAGTTTGGTGGCCGCTTTTCGCGCGAGCTATGCGGGGGTACACATGTTTCGAATACGTTGGACCTACGCTACTTCCGGATTATTAGTGAGAGTGCCATCGCGGCCGGCGTACGCCGCATCGAAGCCATGACGGGTCTGGCTCTCATCCAATGGTACAATGCCCACCTAGAGACCTACGAAAAAATGCAGACCCGGCTCAAGGGTGCTTCAGACCCTTTAGCAGCCCTCGAAAAGCTCTTACACGAAAAAGCAGCCGCCCAAAATGCTCTAGCCCGGTGGCTCCAAGCTTACGCCGAGCTCTGGGCTAGCCAGCAGAGCGGTGCTGTCGTTTTGCAGGAGCTACGTCTGCCCGAAGGTGCTACCCTACGGGACTTTATAGCGGCGCTGCGAACCGTGGCCCCTCAAAAAACCTTCGTTGTATACCAAATCGAGGGAAGCCAAGTACTCCTCGGCATTGCTGCCCCGCATCACGCGCAAAGCCTCCTCCAGCGTCTCTTAGAACCCCTTGGCGGAAAAGGTGGCGGGAATGAGCACATCGCCCTAGGCAAAGCCCCCCTCAGCCCTAATCTCCAGGCTACCTTACAAACCCAGCTAGCTACAGCGGTAAACGCATAAAAATCGCCTCTGGCAGGGCCCGTATGACTAGCATTATCCAACGCCAGTAGCCAGGCACGTAAGCTGTGTAAGGCGCCCGCTGCATCACGCGGTAAATCCGTCGTCCTGCGCGCACTGCCGAAAAGACTAGGGGCCTGGGGAGGTCTAGCCCTGCTGTCATTTCCGTATCCACAAAGCCCGGCAAGATGGTCACCACGCGTACGCCCTGCTTGGCATAATACGCTCGTAGCCCCGAACAGTAAGCAATAATGCCGGCCTTGGCGCTGCCGTAGTGATAATTTTTGGCTCGGCCTCTCAGTCCTGCTACCGACGCAATCACCCCCAGAACGCCCCCGCCCTGCTGCGCTAAGTACGACGCTGCCCGACCAGCCGCCTGCGCTACAGCTGTGTAGTTACGCCGTATAATTGCCTCTAGCTCCTCGTCCTCTGCGCGCGCCCGGTCCTCGTCCCCTAAATAGCCCCAGCTTATGAGCACCTTCTCAAAGCGAGGAGCTGATTGCACAAACGCAGCCCACCAAGCCTCTACCGCACGAGGCTCATCAACACCCACTAGGTAGGTATAAACCGTCGCCTCGTAACGCAGCCGAAGGTCCGACGCCAAAGCCTCAAGCCGATCAGCTTGCCGCCCCGTGAGGTACAAAACTTCGCCAGCTTGCGCCCAGGCTTCCAAAGTAGTCCGTATCATGCCCGCCGTAGCCCCCAACACAAGTACACCCATGCCGCAAAGCTAAGCCCTCCCTACCAATCTCAAAAAAAGTTTTCTATCCTTAGAACCACGAAGAAAGATCTCGTATCTTTGTACCATGGGTAGATTCAACCGTTTAGCCCTTTTCATCGGTGTCCTCGGGTGGGCACTCGTTAGCTGTCGCGGGAAAGAAGGTCCTCAAGGCCCCCAAGGCCCAGCTGGTCAAGACCGTACCTACCGTGAACAGGGGTATGTTAGTATCAATGCTAAAGGCGTTGATGCTAATACAAACCAGCCCTTTGAGCTTCAGGTCAGGTATACGTACACGGACTTATATGATCTATCCGGTGTCGCTTTCCCCATCACCACTGACTCTGCACAATATTTCATCAATAGAATCGGAGGGCCGACTCTGCCCGGGTATGTCTATCTGAGTTTCTATTGGAAACCCGGTAGCAATGGGGAAGTCTCAACTAACACACAGGGATGGGTGTGCCAACGATCGGGCGATACGCTTAAGTCGTATGAATTCACGTATGCCCCCTACTCCGGGGATACGGCCTATCTCCGTAATGTGAATGTGCAGGGGAATACCATTTCAGGCCAACTCGTATATATCAAGCGGTCTAAAACACCTGCTGATACCGTGCGGGCTGATTTTTCTTCTGAGTTCATAAAAGTTCAGAGCTATCAGCGTCTGGCCATGCCTAGCGCTGGACAGCCTACTCAAAAATCGGAGTAAAAGCCTATGCGCAGCTGGCACAGCCTTTTCTTTCTAACCATAGCCCTAGTAGGATGCCGGAAAGGGCCTGAGGGCCCTGCTGGGCCGCCCGGGCCTAATTTTACCACGCCTCAGGAGGGCTACATTCGGGGCACGGCTCGGATTACAGACACCACCGGCGGTCAAAATCGACGGGTTACCTTATCCTATAATCATGTCTATCTCCCACCCGATCATCAGCTACCTGGGACCTATTCAGGCTATGCTCCTAACCTCATCCAAGTCCTAATTGAGCGTAACAACGATCCGCTAGATGAGCTCCAAGGTTCCAGCATACGCCTCTATGCTGATACCTCGCAGCCGGCGAGTAGCCCGCAATACCTAAACCGTGTGGAGATCGATCTTTCACTAGTTACCCCTGAGGCAGGCGGTATCCTGAAGGGATTCCTTTACAGGCAGAGCTTCCAAACAAGTAATTCGGCAGACACGCTGCTCGTGCGCCAATTTAGCCTAACGCCGAATCAAGTCTCCGGGCGCTTCACCATTCTCCGCCGAGACGTAACCCCACATGACACGATCGAAATGGAGTTTCAGTCGCGCCTGCTACAAGAGATTCGCTATCAGCGCCAGAGCCGATAGGGTTGACCGGGCTTGGTGCGAAAGGCCCTTTCCAGTCAGGAAGGGCCTTTTTCCTTTTGTAGGCTTATCTTTGCTGCATGCGTAACCTACTCGCTTTCGCAGGCATGCTCGCTATGAGCGTAGTGGCAACAAACTGCCGAGGAAAAGAAGGTCCCCAAGGCCCCCAAGGCCCCTCAGGTGCCGACCTAGTGCGCCCCCAACAGGGCTTTATCGAAGGGATAGCTCGTGGCAGGGACAATAGCGGTAATGCCTTCAATATCCCCTTCCGCTACACCTATTACTTTAGCTTAGGGACCTATCGTTCTACAGGGACTAATACTTGGCAATTTGACTTTAGCCGGGCCGACTCCCTTGGCATTGGTGAATTATCCTTTTCCTTCCAGTGGAATCAGTCGAATAACAGCGTGAGTAATCTCACCATTAACGGTACAGCCGCTAATATCACGCAATCGCCGACACCCACGTATGACGTTCAGACGCTCCCTAACATACCGAATGTATTTCCCGGCACCTCCCAAACGGTCTCCAACCTAGCACTTAATAATGACACCCTAACAGGGCGCTTTGAATACATCCGCCACTCGTATAACAATGTACCTAGCTTCGGTACCAACACCCACGCTGATACCGTGGAGGGAACTTTCTCGATTAAGCTCGTTAGAACCCAATCTTACAATCGACTAGGGCAGTAGGCCCTCAAGTTAGTAGTCTCTTCCTTGAGAGGCGGCACCATTTATCTAGCTGGTGCCGCTTTTTGATTTTGGACTTTTATCCAGTTCAGGATTTCGGTGGGACTATTTTCGGGAGAGACTCCACTACGAATGAGAGCTACTCGGCCCTGGGGATCTACAACAACGACATCTCGGCTGCACATACCCGCAAAAGTCTTAATGCCAAACGCTTTGGCTAGCGCGCCCTGCTCATCCGCCAGTAGCCGGACCCTTAGATTGTGCTTTTTCCGGAAGCGCTGATGACTTTCGATACCCTGTAAGCTCACCCCTAGTACCTCCGCTTGGGAAGCATGATAAGCGTCCAGAAGCCGAGAAAACTCTATGCTTTGCTTGGTACACCCCGGCGTATCATCATGGGGATAAAAGTACAGGACAAGCCAGCGGCCAGTATAAGCGGTAAGGTTCAGAAACTGGCCATCATCCGCAAGCGCTCCAAGGTCCGAGGGAATGCGGTCTCCTACTTTAAGCACTTGGGCACTACTGGTACCTGCTAAAAGGCTCGTGAGCCATAGCCATCGCATGTAACCTAAAACAAATTATCTTTGCCTAGATGCGGCGCTTAGGGTATTGGACAGGACTCTTGCTGGTAAGCTGCTGGCGCGTTGAAGAACCGCCTTTGGACACCGTTCAGCACTACCCCCGGCCGATTGCGGACCTCCTAAGCCGACGCTGTACGGGCTGTCACGGTGGCGGCACTAGTGTACCCACTTCTGAACATGGCCATTCAGGGGGCTCCAACACGCCCCAAACCCAAACTCACCTCAATCTTGCCAGCTGGGATAGCCTAATCTACGGCTATGCAGGCGAGGTACCTATGGTCGTACCTGGGTTCCCAGAGTGGTCCCATTTACTATGGCAGGTCAATCGCTATCCAGAGCTTGGCCCTATGGTGGCGCCCATCATGCCGCCTCCGAGACCTGACAGCAGTAATTTACTTAGCTCGGATGAAGTGCGTCTCTTACGAGACTGGATTGCGCAAGGGGCGCCTAATGCAGCAGGTATAGAGCCTTTTGCAGCTAAACGAACTACCATCCATCGCAAGGTCTTTGTGTGTAATTCCGGAAGTGACCTCATAGCCGTCCTGGATGCGGATACCTATCAGCTTATGACGTTTATTCGGGTGGGAATCTGGCCTAGTGTCACCGAGAGCCCGCATTATGTGCAGCTATCACCTGACGGGCGGTTTTTGTACGTCACGCTCATTAGCGGAGGGGCTATTGAAAAATATCGAACCGATACCTACCAAAAGGTAGGACGCTTAGAGGTTGGATCCGAGCCGGCTCATATCGAATTTAGCGCCGATGGCAAGCGAGCTGTCATTACCCACTTTAACGACGTAGCGCCTACTAAGCTTACTCTGATTGACGCTGAGGCGCTGGAAATCCTAGACGAGCTACGGGATCCGTCTGGGCTTGTCTTGGCACGACCCCATGGACTCTGGCTAACGCCTGATTTTCGGTACGCCTACGTGACGGCCAACGCAGGTAATTACCTGACTAAGGTTGAAATCAGTCCAGACCGCCAACGATTTGTGGGCTTTGTGCAAATCCCACTCGTACCTGGCCAAGCGCCCCAGGTTAGCAACCGCTGGGGACCTTATCAGATTACAAGCGCACCGGAAAGCCCTTATTACTTTGTGAGCTGTGATGCCAGCCACGAGATTCGGGTCTTTCGCAAGCAGAACGATAGTTTAGTAGCGACCTTGCCGGTAGCGACGGCACCCAAGCTGATGGTTTACCATCAAAAGCTCCTGTACGTAGCTTGTCTCAAAGCCGCCGCACCCCCACTGCAGGGCGATAAACTCGGTGCTATTGCCGTCATTGATGCTGAAAATCTGCAGGTGCTTACCCATATCTACAACACCGGCCATCTGCCGCGGGGCCTTGACGTGGACCCTATTACCAACCGCCTATGGCTCTCCTTTGAAAATACCGGAGGCGCCGATCCCCCTCATCATTACGTAGGCGGCTTGCCGACGGCCCCGGCCAAGGCTTATATCTTACAGATACCCACATGGAACACCTTAGCTGTGCGGGAAATGGCCCTTGTCGGCTACGGCCTAGCAGTCGCACCGTAACATTTCATGATTTTATTTTACCTTTGTAGCGAGGCATAGGACGATGACCGTTTCTTACGAAAACAGAACCCTCTTTCGATACGAAGGGCCGCTAGACATGATGATACTCCCGCAGATCGTACGCAGCGTAGAGCAGCTCCTAATGACTGAGCAGACCCGCCCCCCTATCCGGCGCAAGCTCATTGGTTCTTTAATTGAACTCGCCCAAAATATGATTCATTATGCCATCGCCCATCCGCTTCAAAGCCCGACGATCAGCTTACAGAAAGCGGACAATGCTTTTGCCTTAGTTACCTCTAATGCGATTCATGCCAGCCAGGAGCTCTTTCTGCGGACCTATATCGATAACTTACTCACCATGACCAGAACTGAGCTAGAGACTCTGTACCAGAACATCTTTACGAGAAACGACTACACTGATGTAGGAGGCGCTAGTCTAGGTATTTTACAAGTGCTCATCAAGTCTGATCGTTTTTCTTATAAGATAGAGCCTATCGATGATGAGCATTATCGATTTACAATAGAGGCTCTCTTCTCTGCTTCAAAATAGCAAAAACTATGGGAGATTCTGTCACAAAACTTGATATAGAGTCTACGTTCACGACACCCGAAGTCCATTTCGACCCAGAGAATTACAAATTTCACATTAAAGGCAACTCCTATCCGGAAAATTCCGTAAAGTTTTACCAGCCGATAGTTACTTTGATAGAAAATTTCGTAAATAATCATCCCATAGATCCTCAGAGGACGTTTGAAGTTATCGTTGAGTTGGAATATTTCAATACTAGCACAGCCAAAGCCCTGTTAGACCTTTTTAGGCTATTTGAGACGTTATACCAGCGGGGTCAGCCTGTCCAGATCAAGTGGCTATACATGGAGGAGGATACGGAGATGGAAGACGCCGGGTTAGATTATCAGGCAGCTATCAAGCTCCCTTTCGAGCTGGTCACAATCCATGAAGAAACGTGAGACCACAGCTGCCCAGCATACCTCTATTAGCTTTAGTCGAGAAGAGGAGCTAGCAAGTAAGCTTCAGGCGTGGATTGAGAACTGTTCAGACGAGCTTCAGAAAGAACGGCTTCTGATGATCCAGCAGCAGTACAATGAACTGCTGAATGCAGCTCGGCTTTTGACTCGGATGGGCGATCGCCTCCAAGCACGGCTAAAAGCGGCGAACGAGACCCTAGCTCAGAAAAATGAGGAGATCGTCCGCTACAACGCCCAGCTTCAAGAGAAAAACCGCGAGCTCCATGAGACCCTGGAGGCCCTCCGGGAAAGTCAACGCCGGCGAAAAGCCGCTACCGTGTTGTTTCTTAGTACACTCACCATATTTATCCTTACTGAGGTCATCGAGTATTACATCGAGAATACGGGCTCTGGCATTGCTAGTAAGTGGGCCAACTTCATCTCCATCGGTCTGAAAGCCGTCGTAGCTGTAGCCTTCAAGCCGCTCGAAGAGTTTGTCGAAGAATTTCTCGCCCGCTTTGTAAAAGATAAAAGGCATCCTTGAAAACCCTTTCCCTCAGTGCGATTCGAGCCGTAGCCTCGCAGTTGCGAGCCGATCCCTTAGCCGTCCTCATGGACTGGGCTGTAGCAAGTCCGCGGTGGCGTCTTCGTCTGCCTTGGGGTTCTATTTACTTTTTATTTGACCCTGCCGGGATAGAAGCGGCCCTGCTTGCAGAAACAACCACGAAACGAACCTTCCAGTATCAAGCTCTGCGCCGCATCACTGGTCCAGGTCTACTGGTAACCGATGGCGAAACCTGGCGCAAAAGCCGCCGCCTCCAGAATCCCCTTTTTAGTAGTCAGCAAGCCACACGCTGGCAGGCTCTCACGCAAAGCGTAGCAGAAAATTTCTTCAGGGCGTGGGCTGTCCCCAATCAGCGCGATCTAGAAAGCGATATGATGCAGCTCTCGCTCCATCTACTCGGCGTGATCTTGTGGGGAAAGTCCTTAGAAGCCTCGCTCACGAGCGCGGTCATAGCGGCCTTGGACCACGTCGTCCAAAAGCTACAAAACCCCTTATTAGCCCTTAGTCCACGTCGCCAGTGGTGGTGGTTTAGGCTGAAGCGCCGCTTGAATCAAGTGGCCGAGCAGCTAGCCCAGCACCCTACCCTCCAACAGCTACCCCCTCCTTTAGCCCGTGCAGAGGCGCTAACCCTACTCATAGCCGGTCATGAGACCTTAGGGAGCGCGCTCACCTGGGCACTGTACTTACTATCTCACCATCCGCAGCACTTACCGCGGATGGCCGAAGACCCAAGGTGGGCTCAGCTTGTCTTTCACGAGGCCCTGCGTTTATACCCACCTGCCTGGCTCATCACCCGCCGCTTATCCAAGCCGCTTGCACTAGAGGGCGAGACCCTCCGTGCGGGTAGCCTCCTTGTTACCTCCCCCTACGTTACCCATCGGATTGCCTTCGCAGAGGGGGAACGCTTTCTTCCCGAGCGCTTCTTAGAAGAGAGTCCCCGCCCTAGTGGTCGTTACTTTCCCTTTGGCCTCGGCAGGCGCTTGTGCATCGGTCGGGAACTTTCGCTCGTAGAGGGACCCATCGTCCTCCGACTGTTTGCCCAGCGATTTGCCCTCGACCCACTCCCTAAGCCCGATCCGTGGGCTAGCGTCACGTTACGTCCCAAAGGTGGCCTGTCCGCTCTAGTACATCCAATTTGTTGATTAGTTTATGCAGCCGGCCATCTATCTAGACTATAACGCCACTACGCCGACGCTGCCCGAGGTTGTAGCGGCTATGAGTCCCTATTGGCATGAATGCTTTGGCAATCCAGCCAGTGGCCATTTATGGGGCAAAGAGGCTGCTGATGCTGTCGAGGCGGCTCGGGCCACCCTAGCAGCAACCTTACAAGTAGAGCCCATGGAGCTTATCTTTACAAGCGGAGCCACCGAGGCTCTCAATCTTGCTATCCTGGGCCTTGCAGGGACTTATGGAACTGCGACTAAAAGCCATGTACTCGTAGCTGCCACCGAGCACAAAGCGGTCCTTGAAACATGCCAGACTCTGACTAAAAGGGGTTTTACTGTTGAGCTGCTTCCTGTACAGTCTAACGGCCTTGTAGACCCCTCCGCACTCAAAAAAGCCTTGCGTTCGAGCACGCTCTTTGTGGCTATCATGCTAGCCAATAATGAGACGGGCGTACTGCAGCCAATCCCAGCGTTAGCCCGCCTAGCACACGAAGCAGGCGCTTTCTTCATCTGTGACACCACTCAAGCACTGGGTAAAATACCCGTGTCTTTTCGAGCGCTGGACATCGATATAGGCGTGTTATCGGCTCACAAATTTTATGGGCCGAAGGGGATCGGGGCCTTGTATATTCGGCGAAAGCAACCCCGTGTACGCCTAAGCCCTATTCTCCATGGAGGGGGGCATGAGCGGGGGCTTCGCAGCGGTACCCTGCCGGTCCCCCTAATTGTCGGTATGGCCAAGGCCTTATCTCTCCTAAGCGAGGGGCTCGAAATGGAGTCCCGTCGTATCCAGGTCCTTCGCGACCGCTGGGAAAACGAAATCCAAAAGCACTATCCCTTCGCGCTGATCCACGGGCAATCAGCGCCTCGCCTGCCCAATACTTGTAACGTGGCATTCCCAGGCATCAAAGCCCGAGATATTTTGGCCAGGGCACCCCTCTTAGCGGCTTCCACGGGCTCGGCTTGTACCTCAGCACACCCCAAGCCCTCGCACGTCCTACTAGCGATGGGCTGCTCACCCGCTGAGGCTGAAGCCAGTCTTCGGTTTTCTCTAGGCTTGCCCACCACGGATAGGGACCTGGATATCGCCCTGGACTACCTCATGCATGCTTTAGCCCCACATACCGCTAAACCCTAAGAACCCCAGCCCTAAAAGTAAGAAAGCCCCAGCCCCCTGAACTATCCGCAGCCCATAGGGCACCTCGGCAGCCTGGGGCATCCGCCAAAAAAGCCACAAAGCTTTGCCATAGGAAAAGAGCCCCCCTAATAACGCAAGCGCCCCCGAAAGAAGGAGGATGGGTTTCCACGGGGTTGCGGGCTGGGCAAAGGCCCATTCAAAAAGCCCAAGCTTAACCCAGAAGCCTAGGACAGGCGGCAAGGCCGCTAGATTCGCTAGGAGGAGGATACCCACCGCATCGCCCCAACGCCCCCGCCAAGGCTGTGCCCCATAACTGAACGCAAGCCAGCTGGCCACCCCATACACCATCCAGAAAAACCAGCCGCGTTCCTGGCCGCCTGGGCCTAGCACCAGCGCTAAAAAAGCCCCCTGTGCCAAGCTGCCCCAGAAGATTATCTCGAGTGGCTTTGCGCTGCGCCAGGCCCACGCATAGGCAGAGACCAGCGTCACCGCACTCAGCCCCCAAAATACGGTCCTGTCTAGACAGATACCCTGGTCTGGAAACAGATAAAGCAGATTTCCTAGCAAAGCTCCCTTAGGAACTGCAGAAAACCAACCCGCCCATAGCGGAGGAAGGCGACGATACACCATCACAATCCAACTGTGCCAAGGAATAAGACCTACCTTGACAGCCCAGCCCCACCCTAGTAGATTATCAGAAAGCCAGCTAGCCGATGCTAAAGGATACGCAAGCCTGGCCCCTTCACTGAGCCGCATGGCGAGACCTAATAGAATCAAGGCCGACCCCGTAACATTCCAAATAAAATACCGAAGGGCGGTAGCCCAGCGCTCTGTGCCAAGAGCGACTATGACAAAATAACCCGCTATAGCAGCAACCTCCATCATCGCCCAAGTTAGCACCAGATGCGTGCTACGTAGGAGAAGGCTATACGCGCCCACTTGTAAAAAAAGGGCAATTCCTCCCTCTCGGCTTGGGGGTGCCCACCACCAGCTTAGCGCTGTCAGCACCAGAAATCCACATAATAACCTATACGCCCAGTCATGCGTATGCCACAACGTTCCCCCTGCTACCCATTCAAGGCTTAGCGCATAAAGCAGGAGCGCCACTACCCCGCCCGCTCGCAGAAGCCCACCCCCCCTGACCCCTACGCTAAGCCCCAAACCCCATAAAAGCCCTTCCGGCCAGAGCTGCTCAAGACCCCACATAAAGCCAAGGCTGTGGATACACGCCGCTGACGACGGCTAAAGCTAAACACACCCATATGACCGCCTCCTGTGGGGCTAATACCAGTTGATACCCCGCTCGGCTAGCATCGCCTTTCATAAGCCGTTGATAGGCCCGTAAAAAGTAAAATCCGGTGAGAACAAGACTGCTCATGACTACAGCACTCATGACCCAGCCCGCCTGCTGGGCTAGCCCCCACACGACCAAAAACTCTGATATGAAGAGCCCAAAGCCAGGAACCCCCATAGCCGCCGCAAAGAGCGCTAAGCCATACATAGCCCATCGCCAATTCATCTGCAAGGCACCAGCCAAAAGCCCAATAT
>CAZAXD010000012.1:50142-53385 GCA_964489015.1 uncultured Sphingobacterium sp.
CTCGATGAGCCCTACCCACGCAAATAACCCAGCGCTTATCACACCGTGCATGAATAGCTGCAAATAGGCACCTTGTGCCCCAACACCCTCCACGGCTCCACCTAATCCCACATAAGCCATGTGACTAATCGAAGTAAAGGCAACTAACCGCTTCAAATCAGTCTGCGCCGTGGCCACACCTATGGCGTAAAATAAAGATACCAGGCTCCAACCGAGGAGAAACCACGTCCCATACAAAGAGGAGCCAGTCCAGCTCCAGCTTAGTAGCCCATACCCCCCTAGCTTGAGCAAGATCCCCGCTAGTACCATAGACACCGAGGTAGTAGCTTCCACGTGCGCCTCGCCTAACCAGCTATGTAAAGGAAATACCGGAAGCTTAGCAGAAAACCCAATAGTCATTAGCACTACGGCCCCTATCGGTAACGGGCTAGCATGCCAAAGCCCCCAGTTCACACTACCTATCGACCGTAACCCCCACAGAAGGCCTAGCAAAATAAAAACCGAACCGCCCAGGGTAAAAAGCGCAAACCGAATCGCAGCCGCCTCCCGCTTGGGCCCTCCCCAGTGATAAATCAGCAAAAATGCCGGTACCAGCGACGCCTCGTAAAATACAAAAAAGAGGAGCAGGTCCCTCGCTAGAAACGCCCCCATAGGCGCACTGATGGACAGGTACATCAGCCCTGCGAATCCCCTTAGCCGAGGAATAAAGGCAAAATCATAAAAGATAGCTCCTATTCCTACCACAATAGTAAGTAAGAGAAGCCAGATATTCTGCCAGCTGACCGCTAAGTGATAATACACCACATAACCTCCTATCCTAAACCAGATTCGCGTAGCCTCTACAAGATTTCCTACCCGCAGTTGGGTGTAAGTCCATCCCCAGATTAGAAGCATGGCTAAGCCGGCTGTGAGCAAGATGACCAGTAGCCATCGCCGTCCACCTACTAGGCTCAAGAGGCCAGCCCCCAAGGGTATTAGCCAGAGCGCACTTAAGAGAGATAGCGCCATAGCCCGAGAAACAATAAACTTATTAGCAAGGCCCACCTCAAAGAGCCCTGATAATGCCCTGGCCCCTTAGTGCCATACACAAAGCGGCTAAGAACAGCCCCACCCCAGGCCATGAGAGGACGCCAGACCCGGTCAATAGCTTGCCCCTCCCAACTCGCTAATAAGCGCATCACCCTCCAAAACGAGCGCATGCCCCGCTCTTGCCATACCAAACTCATAGCCTCATGCTGAGCCAGAATAGCGCTTAGCCGCATCCAGCCCGTCATAGCGAGCCCGCTTATCCCCAAGAACCACTTATCTATTCGGTAACTTGCCCGAGGCCACTGCGAAATGATCCCCACTCCTAGCATGCCCACAAGGACTAGGTGTAAGCCATCTAAGTAAAGGCCCTGCCGCTCGTACAAGCCCAGACCAGCCAAAGCCCCACTAAATACGCCCCAAGACTCAGGCCATCGCCCTACCAAAGGATAGGCCCGAACGAGTCGACCTAAGGCAAACGCACTAAGTAATTCGGCGCCGTAGCCAATCCCCACCTGCTCATGGGGTGAGGAGAGAAGTAGCAGCCCGGCGATACTTAGCCACAAAGCCTGATACCCCAGCGTCCAGGCCAAGCGCTTTTGTACCACCCCTAGCAGCAAGAATAAGGCAGCTTTGTAATAAGCATGGCTAAGAAGGGCCTGCATCCCCAATGAGGGCTGCCCCCAGTGCCCCGCTGCTAGACTGAGGTGAACCGCCGTAGTCCAAGCTAGGGTAGCTTTGGGGCTTCGGCTCAGTAGTGCCCCAAAGCTGCAAGCTAAAGCCGAAACCTCTGCGGCTTGACAAATGACCTCTAGCGGCAAATCTCGCAGCCAGTCCCCATGCTTGAGGGGACCATAGACGCCTAAAGCTACCAGTAAGGCCGAATGCAAAAGCGCAGAAGTCGGAGCAACCCCCCACATGGCCTGGATAAGCCAGAAAGTCGCCGGAAACAGGGCCGCTTTTACCCAACCGCCAAGCACATAGCCCCAGTTCCAACTCCCACTTAGCAGGGCACCTAGCCAGAAAGCATCACCCACACGATTGACCAAAAAGCTGATCTGAGCCGCTCCTAGACCTCGATCGCTCCAGCCATCCCGAAATGCGATCAGCAACCAGGCCGCCATACTGACGCCTTCCCACCCTGCAAAAACGACTAAGGGATGCCTGCCTAAAGTAAAAAGTCCTACTGCCACGCCACTGAGTCCGTAAGCTGCTGCATAAAGCGCCCAATGCCGCCTTAGATAAAATACCGTATAGCAAGCTACTACGCCTAATACCTGTAAACCCGCATGGAGAAGAGGCTCTTCCGTCCAGAACCCCATAAAGAAGCTTATCAGACCCAAAAGCCCTAGTCCAAGTCGGCTAAAACTCACAAACGATCTGCAATGTAACGAGCCACAGCACGCAAAAAGTCTAGACCATCTGAACGCCCTTGATAGGGGTCACAGGCCCGCTCCGGATGGGGCATCAGGCCGAGAACCGTACCAGAAGCATTGCATAGGCCCGCAATCTGGTGGTAGCTACCATTGGGGGAAGGACCCTGATAATACAAAGCCCAAGCAGGCACGCATCCAGGGGCTGGCACATACCGCCCATCCCCGTGTGCTATGGGTAGATGGTACACGCGCTGCCCTAAATACGCCTCTAGAGGATGGGACGTGCCTACCTGGCCATGGATCGGTACCACCTCGCAAACAAAACGCCCCTGCTCATTACGTAGTAAAGCGCCCGGCAACCACCCGGCTTCTACGAGCATTTGAAAGCCATTACATATGCCCATCACAAATCCACCTTCCTGCCAAAAAGCCTCTATAGCCTTCATAATGGGCGCAAAGCGCGCTATCGCCCCTGGCCGTAGATAATCTCCATACGAAAAGCCGCCAGGTAGAAACACCGCCTCCACGGGGGGCAAAGCCTTTGCTTCGTGCCACACATAGACCGGCCGGAAACCCACCCGCTCTAAGGCGTAATACAAATCGCGATCGCAATTGCTCCCCGGAAAAATCACCACCGCCGCCCGTGGACTCATGCCACAAAAATAGGTTGGCCAGCCCCAACCACCGCGGCGCTTTCTACGGCACTCGGTAGCGAGAGCCCCGCTAAGTCATCTGGCGTCAGACGTTCTACAGCATAACCCTGCGCGATGTACCAGTCGGGTGTTCGTCCCTCCAGTAAAAGGTGGGCGATGCGGCTCCCCCAAAGACGGGCTGATTCTAA
>CAZAXD010000013.1:0-53061 GCA_964489015.1 uncultured Sphingobacterium sp.
CGATTCCGTGGGAGGCCGCAAAGCGAAGGCTTCTTGAGCGGCCTTTTCTTCTGAGGCAGCCATGTCGCTGTGCCATTGACGATGTAAAATGTACTTCAAGATAAGCGCCCCATCCGGGCCTAGTCGCGCTCTCAAGCGTTCTGTCACATGTGGAGGCCAGGCCCGATTCGTCCGAAGCCAAGCACTGCCTTCGTAGTATAAGCTTACCCGAGCCAGAAACGTATCAGGATCCGACATGAGCAGCCAGCCTCGTCTAAACGCTTGTAGCGCCTCCTCAAGCTGACCATGCTGGGCGAAGACCACCCCCTGCCACAAAAAAAAGTGCCCCTGGGTCGGAAAGCGTTCTAGCGCCATGCCAACCGCATGCCTCAGCGAATCGCCCCCACCTAGCTGGTACAAAAGCCTCAGCCACCCATTCCACCATTCCACCCGGCTAGAGTCTAGCTGAATAGCCTGAGCCATGGCCTCGGCTGCCGGACGCTTCTGGCCAGCCTCTATCCATAGATTGGCTCGCAAAAACCAGCCCGAAGCCGTGGGCACTTCAGCGAGTAACTTATCTAGCAAGTGTCCGAGTTCCTCGGGCTCCTCGGCGGCACGTTCTATGAGCGCATAGCGAACCTCAGGCGGCACCCCAGCCTGTCGGGCTAACGAATCCCAGACCTCCTGTCCCCATATCGTTTCAAACCAGTCTATGTAACCGAGCACCACTTCCCACGCCAGCGCATTGGTCATGTCCAGGCGTAAGAGTTCCTCCACCTGAAGGGCCATGCGCGGAAAGTCGCGACTAAGCTCATAAAGACGGATAGCCATCTCGCGATAAGGCTCACGTCGTGGACACTGCCGAATAAGCTCCTCTAAAATATTTATCGCTTCCCCTAAGCGGTTGTGCTCGAGAAACATTTGCACGCGCTGCTGTATCACCTCATCCGATAACATGCCGTTACGGATTTGCACGCGCTGATACAGCTTATCCGCTTCTGTGAGCTTACCGAGGCGGCGATATTCCTGAGCCAGTCTCAGCGCTATCTCTAGGTTGTTGGGCTCCTTTTGGAGGAGGCTTTCGAACAGCCTGGCAGCCGAGGCATGTTCCTCATTCAACGAAAGGGCGCTTGCGTACCCTAGCGCTAGCCAAAGCACCTGAGGCGCTTCTCGGTATGCCTTTTCAGCGTGGGTTAGCATGCGGGGATAGTCATTCTGGCGATACGCAATCTGAGCCAAGTAATAATGGATACCGGCACTATTGGGCGCTTTGTCTAGGGCGGTTAGGAAGTAGGTCGTAGCCTCCTCATAGAGCCCTTGGGTGAAATAGGTCACGCCCTTGACGAAGGGATCAACGGCACCCTGCCAGTCAGCACTATCAGAGGGAGGATTTTCGCGCTTGCCCTTCTTCTGGGCCCAGAGGCTTGCTAGAAAAAAGAGGAGCAAGCCTATGTACCACCTACGCCCCATACCGACTATGGTCCCCTAGATCTAACCGCAGGGGTATTCCCTTGCAGGCCGCGTGCGCCCCCAGGACAGCATCGGACAAGACGACATTTTCGACCAGTGCATTTTCCCGGCACAAGGTGTGACTTAAGACCGCCCGATGCACCCGAGCCCCCGCTTCGACGCTCACATAGGGCCCGATCACACTCTCCGAGACCATGGCTTCAGGCGATACATACACAGGCGGTATGACCACGACAGAAGGCGGGACAGAAGCGGGAGCCGCTGCAAGCCCGAGCTCAAGCAGACGCGCCTGCGCCTTTAGAACCAGCGGCTTACTTCCACAGTCTAGCCATTCGTCCACCGGCAAAGCCGCAAACCGAAGTCCTTGTTGACAAAGGAGTTGTAGCGCATCCGTTAGTTGATACTCGCCCTTTGAAGTGATCTGCTTATCAAAAAGGTACTCAATCGCCGGGATGAGAACTTCCGCCTGTCGAAGCATATACACCCCAATGATCGCTAAGTTAGAAGGCGGAATCTCCGGCTTTTCGATCAGTTCTGTGATCCAACCTTCGGGAGAAAGGTGGACGACCCCATAACTGCGCGGATCCTCTACTGGCTTTACCCACAAGGCGCCATCCGCCATGGCGGGGAGCTTAACCGATGCCCGAAAGATGGTGTCCGCAAATAAAATCACACAAGGACCTGATAGGTAAGCCTGGGCCTGATAGAGAGCATGAGCTGTACCTAAAGGCTCCGCCTGCTCGCAAAAGACCGCCTGCGCGCCCCAACGGGCTGCTAACTGCGTCAAAAAGCGACGAGACCCCTCCGGCAGTTCCCGTACAATAAATACCATCGCTTCCACGGGCTCCGGGAGCGCAGCGTGGACCTCCTCGATTAGCCATTGTAAAACAGGCTTGCCTAAGAGAGGGAAGAGCGGCTTGGGGGTAGTCAGCGTATGAGGACGAAGCCGCTTACCCTCTCCCGCCATCGGAATAATGAGCCGCATCCCCCAAAGTTAGCATTTTGACTGGCCTACTTTAGACTCGGTCCCAGAAAGGAGACGCTTGATATTCGACCGGTGAGCATAAACCACTAACCCTAACCAGATCGTCCCTACCACATACCCAGATAGTTCACCACTGCCTACCAGACAATGCCAAACCAGGAAGCTACCCACGGCCACCATGGAGCTCAAAGAAACATAGCGACTCAAGACTAGTACTACGACAAAAACACCAGTACTAAGCGCCGCAACCAGCGGATCCAAGACAAGCATAGCCCCAAGCAAGGTATTCACGCCTTTGCCGCCCCGAGAGCGCTCCCAGATCGGATACATATGCCCGAGCACGGCGGCTATCGCCGCTGCATAACCAGCTAGTGCTTCCGATAGCCACTGCTGCGCTAGCCATACGGCCAGAGCTCCTTTCCCAATGTCTACTATTTGAACGATAAGCCCCGGCCAAAATCCCAACGCCCGGTATACATTCGTGCTACCAATATTACCACTGCCTACCTGCCGAATATCCACGCCGTACAAACGAGGCAGCCATGCGCCTATGACCACAGAGCCTAAAAGGTAACTAAGCACAATAACCATTAGCCAAGTTATCACCATGCATTCCCAATATAGAAGCTCATGAACCCGGAGAGCCAGTAGCGGCGCGGCGGTCGCATCGCCAAGGACTGAACCCCACCCGTAAAGCCCTGCAAACGTGCCCCTATCACCAGCGCCCGAAATAGCGTCGCCTTCCGACCAAACTCCAATTCAGTCGCCGCCTGAACGACCGCGCCGGGTATGACCCTTATCGCATCAAATCCCAAATAAAAGTCCGCTTCCCCCACAATATCCGTGTAGGTGTACAAGCTCGGATCATAACGATCGACCTTGATCACGGCACTCGTGGGCGAGACAGGAACAGCTATCTCAATATAATAGGGTTTGAGCAGCGCCAGAGCAGGCCCAGCACCCAACTGTAAACTCACTTGCAGCGCACTCACGGTGCTCCGATAGGCAATAAGCCGCTGGTACCCATAAACGCCCTCGAGGAGATACACATAATTGACCTTGCCGTAGATGTAATTTTTCCCGCCTTGATCCCGATAAGCGGAGCGAATGCGGGTCTCCTCCCGGAGTCGGTATGACGCCAAATCAACCTGCCAAAAACGAGCCTGCCGTTCGCTTGTCCAAGTACGACCTGTAACACCCAGCCCTAAGCCATAGCTATGAATGAGGGCGCCAACCCCCAAGCTGTGTGCCAAGGGCAAAACGAGGCTACCCTGAGCCCAAATCGCACTACATAACGCCCAGCACTTCCACATAAAAGACTAAGGTCGAGTTCGGGGGGATCATGCCCATATCCCGATCACCATAACCCAATTCAGGTGGGACGATGAGCACAGCTTGGCTCCCAACAGGGAGCAGGGCAATTCCTTCATCCCAGCCCCGAATCACCTGCCCCTGTCCCAGTACAAACTCGAAGGGCTGCCCCCGCTCATACGAACTGTCAAACTTATCGCCGCTCAGAAGCTGGCCATGATAATGTATGACTACCCGCTGACCCGGCTGCGGCACATTTCCCTCTCCCCGCCGATGGATATAAACCTTGAGCCCAGAAGGTCGCGTCTCTAGCTTGGTAGTATCAACGGGATAAGGGGTAAAAGCCGCTCTCGGCGGCTGTGCCGGCGCCGTCACTGATAACCGCCCGCCCTCTTTAGCTGTAGGCTTGCAGCTCCAGCTTAGCACAAAAAGTAGCGTACTCCATCCGAATCTGATCCGCATATTTTTCATGTATGACATTTTTTAGGTGCACGACCGCTTCTGAGAGCGGCTTGTAGAGCGAAGCGCCCGCGGCATTGCGATGGCCTCCCCCCTTATCAAACGAAGCCGCTAGCTCGTGACAAGGAAAGTCGCCCAGCCCCCGAATACTCAGTCGCGTCTCCGTAGGATACTCCTTAACCACAATAGCCAATAAGGTATCCTCTAAGGCTAGCACTTGATTCGCCAGCGTATGGATGTCTTCCCAGGTAGCCTCGTGTGCAGCTAAAACCGCTGCCGGCACAATGACTAGCCGAACAGGCAAGTCCTGAAGCTTCTCAAAGTGATGCTGAAAGAGATAACTCTGCAAACGCAATTGACTAACCTTTTTACGCTGAAAGATATAATGGTGGATGACTTCCAGGGGAAATGGCGGTGCGATCAAGTTAGCTGCTACCTGCAGCGTACTGGGCGTAACGCTTCGGAAACGAAAGCCGCCCGTATCGGTCACTAAGCCCACATACAGCGCTATACGACCCGCCAAAGGAAACTCATATAGCTGACTCAAGAGCTCACATAAAATCTGCGTGGTGGCAGCTGCTGCGGGATCCCAAAAGTTCCAGCGATGACTAAGCGGTTCGCTATCCGCATGATGGTCTACCCAAACTAAACGATCCGGATCGAGGAGCTGTACCAGCGGCGCAGGTAAGCGATCCCATTTACCGAAGTCTAACGCAAAGAAGAGATCGGCTGATTGGGCAGCAGCTGCTACAGCCTCGGGCGCATCAGCCCAGCTCAGGATATCAGTCCAGCCCGGCACATAACTCAAATACGCAGGGGGCTGGTCCGGTAAAGCGAGGGCTACCGCTTTGCCTTGGGCCCGTAAAATATGCGCTACACCACAGAGGGAGCCGACTGCATCGCCATCTGCGGATGGATGCGATACGCAAAAGATGCGCTGTGCTTGGTCTAAGGCTGTCTGTAGGGCCCGCAGGCTACTGTCCACTAAGCAAAGATAGCACATTCGCCGCGTACTTTCGCCAAGTGCCGCCCGTGTACGTCGTCATCCTGGCATACAACGATCGCCAATGGCTAGCGCGCTTTTTGCCGGGGATTTTAGCCACAGCCTACCCCGCACTGACTGTCTGGGTCGTGGACAACGGCAGTCCTGAGCCGCTGCTGCCCTTACTCGAGGCTCAGTTCGGTTCCGCCTTGGCTAAAGGACAATTACGATATACGTATTATGCCCAAAATACGGGCTACGCCGGCGGCTATCAGGCTTTTTTTGAGGAGGAGGGCTATAAGGCTCCTTATTTGGCGCTCTTGAATAGCGACGTAGAGGTAGAACCAGGCTGGCTAGAACCGCTAATCGCCAGGTTGGAAGCTAATCCACAGATTGCGGCTATCCAGCCCAAAATTCGCGCTTACCAGCAGCGGGATTACTTTGAATACGCCGGCGGAGCTGGAGGGCTTTTAGACCCGTGGGGTTACCCTACTTGCCGGGGCCGCAAAGGTCGAAAAACGATGCCTGACGAGGGTCAATTCGAGGAGCCTGCCCCCATCTTTTGGGCGAGCGGCGCCGCCTTCGTGGTGCGGACTCATGTGGTGAAGCACTCCTTAGGGGGACTGCTCTTCAAACCGTACTACTTTATGCACATGGAGGAGATCGACCTTTGCTGGCGCCTTCAGCGCGCAGGGTATCAGATCTGGTACGAACCCACAAGCCTTATCTATCACGTAGGCGGCGCTAGCCTGAACGTAGATAATCCTCAAAAGACGTACTTCAACTTCCGTAACAACCTGTACTTATTGGCAGAAAATCTCCATCCCAGAGACCGCTGGCTTATCCCATGGCGACTCATCCTGGATGGGGTAGCCGGGACGTTTTTTCTGACAAAGGGGCAATGGCGCCACACCAGTGCGATTATAAGAGCCCATCTCCACTTTTATGCGCATCAGCTTAAGCGCAAAACGAAGCCGCATACTCTGCCTTACAAGCGCTTGAGGGCCTTGGCCGGCCTTGCGAAACGCCCATGGGTCCTTGGTGGATAGCTCATCCCTTCCGCACCAGCCAGGCGATATTTTCCACACTGGTGGTGTGGGGAAAAAGATCGAATGGCTGTACTTCCACCACCTCATAAGCGGAGCTAAGTTCGGCCAGGTCACGCGCCTGCGTAGCGGGGTGACAGCTCACATAAAAAATTTGTGACAGGCGAGCCTGTGCCAGGGCTTTTCGGAGACGAGGATGTAGCCCTTCCCGAGGGGGATCCACGATAGCTACGCTAGCAGGGGGTGGCTGCTGCGTAGACCAGAGCGCCTCCACGGAGCCGGTCAGCCCTTCAAATAGCGTGTGCGGATAATGCGCTTGATTAGCGAGAAAGTTTTTATGAGCGCTTTCGACGGCTTCTGGGAGCCGCTCGATGAGAATGAGCTTCTGGGCAGCCTCGGCTAACGCAATCCCCAAGAAGCCCACTCCCCCATAGAGGTCATAGAGGACAGAAACCCGTTGCGGCATCCGCGCCCGGATCCACGCTACCAGCGCCGCCGCCTGCTCTAAATTTACCTGGAAAAAGTCCTTAGGTCCCACGAGGAAGGTACGTCCCGCTACTTTGTAGCTGAGAGACAGGGTGCCGGCGAGCCGCTTAGGCTCGAGATCCGCCAGGCTGTTATTACGCTTGGGATTGTAAAAGTAACCATAGCCTACGCAGGCGGGAAGCGCAGCAGCCACAGGCTCTAGCAGCACAGCGGCCAATGCCGGGTCGTCCGCCGTTTGGCTCACGAGGAGGATTAGCTGGTCAGAGGCACCTCGCACGAGAAGCTCGCGCCATAAGCCCGCTCCTGTGCGCGGATCATACGGACGAAAGCCCTGAGATGCCACTAGCCGACGGGCTTGCTGGGCTACCAGCCTGCGCGCCTCGTCAAAAACAGGGGGTACCAAGTAACAATGCTCTAGGTCTAGCACCTCCGCATAAGCCCCACGCGGATGAAAGCCTAAAATGACTTCCCCGTCCTCGTTTAGCCCAAAGGCAAACTCGGCTTTATTGCGATAAAACCAGGGCTGTTTAGCGGGCACGACAGAGGGTACCTCTATATCAACGTGCCCGATGTGCCGCAGCTGCTGAGCCACAAACTGGCGCTTATGGATGAGCTGTTGCGCATAATCCATCATTTGCCAGCGGCAGCCGCCGCACCGGCCAAAGGCGGTACAACGTGGCGCTACCCGATGGACAGAAGGCTTCCGAATGGCCTCTAGCTGTCCATACCAGACCTGCCGTTTCCGCCGCTGAATGGATACCACCACTGATTCCCCTTCTAATGCGAAAGGCACAAGTACAGCGGGGTGGTCGCCATTGCCTAGCACCCCGTAGCCATCCGCAGCTAAATCTCGAATCACCCCCTCAACGATCTGCATAACCCAGGGCCCCACGCAGCTTTGCTTGTAGCCATTCTATGGGGAAATAAATCTGCCAAAAGCGCCGGATAGGCAGCTCTTTTTGCTGGTCGAGTTGCGCTAAATGCTGGTAAAAGACATCGAGGGCAGCTTCTTCCGTAGCGAATTCCCCAGATAGGGCTTGCGAGGCAAACTGAAAGAAGACCTTTTCTAAGGGGCCTCGCGCACCCTTTAGCCGCCGTAAGGTTCGGTAGACGTGAATAAGCGCCTGCCGCAAAAGATGCCTGTCGCGAGTGCTATAAGCCGCCAATAGCCGTATCACGAGGGCCGCTAGCAGAAGGTCCTTACGCCGAATCTCAAAGGCCCCTTGTTCAACCCGGTCTAGCACAGACAAAGTCTCCGCTGTGTGATCCGCTGCATACAAGTTAAATGCCAACAGGTAATAGCTCTGAAGCGCATAAGCAGGCGTCGTGCGCAAATAGGTGCGCTCGAGCCGCTCTAAGTATGCTTTATAGTCGGAGGCAACCCGCTCAGGCTGCCCCATGGCAAAGGCCAGGTTAAGCTCATGAAAAACTAAGAGCCGCTCTCGCTGCAGGGCTAACAACCGACTCGAAGGACGCAAGTCCCGGAGTTTCTCTAAGACTCGCGTGGCTTCCTCGTACGCGCGACTCTCGGTGAGGCCAGAAAGGTAATTATTCAAGGAGAGAATATAACGTCCTTGCAAGTAAGGCAGCTTTTTCGGATAACGCTCCATCTTGTAGACAAGTAGACGCGTTAGCTCGAGAAAGCGATCCATGTCGCCTCTTAGTCGGGCTCTGAGGGCCTGGCCGGTGTCGTATACAAAATGAAGCGTGAGAGGCGCATCTAAGTCAGGAGCCTTGATACCGAGCCTTTCTACCTGCTGGTCTACGATCGCAATGCGCTCTGGTGAGAGGCTCTCCCCCTCTTCGAGAATAAGCTCTACGTAAAGGGCCGCTCCGTACCAGGTTCGCTCTAAGTCGGAAAGAATGTCCAGAATACGCTGAGTATACTTGTGCAGGGTTTCAGCTGTAAGGCCTTTTCCGCGCACGAGATTCATGCCCCAGATTTGCTTGAGAAGACCTAGCGTATGAAGCGCCAAATCAAATTTCTCCTCAAAGACGGCTCGCTGATACAGACGGAGGAGCAATTTAGGTAGAGCGCTGAGAAAGCCCTTATACTGGAGGAACTCAGCTCGGCGCATGGCCTTAGCAAGCGCATGATCCGGAGAGTTGGTTTCGTAGTAAAAGGTTAGGGCTTCTAAAAGGCGCTCGTTGAGGTGGCGGGTGAGGGTGTCGAGCTTAGGACTCTCGCGGAGTAAAATCTGCCGCACCGCACGCGGCGCTACGCGCCGTCGTCTTAGTTCGATAAGCTTGTCAAAGAGCTCCAGGTAGTACTTATCCCCGCTATGAAAGTTTGAGAATCGCCTAAAGTAGCGCCGCTCCGGCACATCCATTCGGCTAATGAGTTGGTACGTAAAACGGAGACTATGCAAGTTAAGCATCGGGCCAAGGTACAAAAAACTGCGAAAAACAAATTTTCAGAGATTAGTTAGCCACTCAAGGGCTACAAGGGTTCTACGCGGCTCAAACGGGTCTGGCAAGAGGCGAGCGAGCGTAAAGCTAATACGAAAAAGGCCGAGGGCGAGTCTCGTCTGCAGCGCAAAGCCCAATGCTTGCATGAGTCGCTGCTGATTAGGGTACAAGATGAGTTGGCCGCCTTCACCGTAAAAGGCTAAAAAGTCTTCAGCCCCAAATCGTAAGCGAAGCTCAGGCCCGCCCTGAATGAAAAACGAAGCAGGTAGGGCATTTTCTGGAAAGCCTCGCAGATCCGAAGGCCCGCCCAGGCGACGCAGTTCGTTTTCTGCATAAGTGGGACTCCAGAAACGATAGCCCTGGCCCCATAAACGCCAAGTCAAAAGTCGACTTAGGCGCAGATACTTATCGATCGAGAGGCTAAGCTCCTGATAGCCTGATGTAGTAGGCAAGCGCTGATAGTCTAAAAGCGGTAAGCCCGGATTGGGGACATAGCCGCGACGGCCTTGCGTCCCGATTAGCTCGACGAGCCAACCGCGCTCGGGACTCGGTCGGAAGTCCCGGCTATCATAACGCCACCCCAAAAAGACCCCCTGCCGCCGATAATCGAGATTGGGAGGCGGCGGCCATACCCACCGCCGATAGGGCTCTGTACTCAGTAAGCGCGAACTCGTCCCACGAAGCCCTCCCAGAACCGTATGCCGAGTCGTAAGCTGATAGGTGGCTTCTACCTCCCAGCCGCGTGTAAGAAATGACGTGTCCTGCCGAAGAAGTTGGAAACGCCCCCCTACCCCAAAGCTCCCCCCACCTATTTGGGGTAAGCGCAAACTCACCTGGAGCCGCTGACTCCCGCCCACAAGCTGATAGTAGCTAAGCTGCAGCACCTCGCCCAGCCGAAGCGGGCTTACCAGGTCAGCCTTGAGATCGCCCACGACTTGGGGGCGACTGGGATTGAGCGGATTAGTAGCCAAAGCCAGAGACCCTTCCAAACGGCTACTCTGGCGAGGCTTGAGCGGCACCTCAATCCATGCCAGCTGCTCAAAAAGCCAAAGCCGCGGCGTGTCTGCCAAGGTAGCATAGGGGTTTTGCGCCAAGCGCTGCGCAAGCGATTCCCAAGCAGTGCGATTGAGCGGACGATGCGGCCAAAGGCCCGTGATTTGATAAAACGAACGCCGGCTAGCAGGCCACCGCCCTTTGATGATGACGGTATCTAATAGCACACGGGCCCCACTCTCCACGCGCAGAAAGCCGATGACCCGCCTATCACCTACCCAGCCCAGCGAATCCCAAGCCGCGCAAGCAAGCAAATACCCAGCCTCCCCCATTGCTCGAAGCACGTCCTCCAGCACCACTTCTAGCAGAAGGGGCGTCAAGGGCCTCACTTCCCACGCCCTCAGTAGGCGCCAGGATACAATCCGCCGCGCAATAGAGTCCCCTACCATATGTAACCGGCTGAGCTGATACCGTTCGCCTACCTCTCCGCTTTCTATAGAAGCCTCCAAGAAGCCGCATGCTATCAAAAAGCTATCGACTGCGGCGCCCCCCCGGAGCGTATCGGCCATGATTCGCCCGAGCTGAACCTGCTCTTGCGTCTGCAGCGCTCCCCACCAAGCACCAGAAGTAACCTGCGCTAAAAGCCAGGCCCAGACCACTAAACAATTATACAAAACGGATTACACTTAGGGACCCGAGGGCTCTTCTAAAAAGGTGCTCACTGGTACCCGCCACGCTTCGATTACAGCCTGGAGCGGGCCAGAGAAGGCCGCAGAAGGTAACGGCGTCCCCAGGATATACGCCAAGGTCGGGGCTATAGCCGTTACGGGTACAAACTCAAAATGCGTACTACTCCGAGCCCCGCGCCACCAGAAAATGAGCGGCACGTGCGTGTCGTAGGTCCATATGGTTCCATGGGTCGTCCCTGCTGTATACCCCTCACTTTCAATAAAGCCTGGCGGATAAATGACTACCACGTCCCCACCGCGCGCCGGGTAAAAGCCAGCTTGCAGCCGTGCAAACGGCAAATAGCTAGATCCTGGCCCTACCAACTCCTCCCGCGTATAGACCCCGATTAGGCCGTAGCGGTCTAATAAGTAATCCTTTAGCTGCCGAGCGGCTTGCTGGCGCAGCGAAAGGGGCAGCTTTGGTGAGAAGTAAAAAGATTGATTGAGGTAAGCCGCTATCAGGCGCACCGAGTCGGGCACCTCAAGGACGCCATGTAAAAGCGACTCCGCGCTACTGATGAGCGTAGTCTCAGGAAAGCGGCTAGCGGAAACGCCATGGCTCGCGACACTCTCCGGCGTGGGCATGGCGCCGTGATCCGCCGTTAGAAACACCAGATAGCTCCCCGCTGGGAAACGCCGTTCTAAGAATCGAAAAAAGTCCGCTAACGCCTTGTCTAGCTGCTGGTAAGCATCCTCGATTTCACAACTTTCCGTTCCAAAGAGATGACCGATCAGGTCCGGAGAAGACAAGCTAATCGCTAAAAAATCTGGATGCGGATCCTTACCGAGTTCCTCGGACACGATAGCGGCTTTGGCTAGCTCCAGGGTGAGAACATTCCCAGCTGGCGTATAAGTCAAGTCCCGATAAGTGGTAGCCTGATGGGGAAAGGTAGCGCTAGACTCACTAGGAAATCTCCCCTCATACTCGGCTTGATCGATACAGGCATACTTACGCGAGAGGCGCCACGGCTGCTTGAGGAGAGAATCAGGCAGGCGCTTGGCATTGAAAGCCTCGACCCAAGACGGGAGAGTCGGAACGTAATACGTGCTAGTAACCCAGTTGCCGCTTTCCGTGTCAAACCAGAGGGCTAAGTTCGCACTGCGGCCAGCTGGCAAGATGGCAGAGCGATCCTTCAGGGCGAGGCCGATGACCTTGCCTTGATAACGCGTTGCATACCGCAGTTCGTCCGTAATAGTAGTAGACAGGAGCGTCCGGGGAGAACGGCGCGCATCGAACCAAGCCGTCCCCACCGGCGTCACCTTATTATCCTCGACGCAATAATAAGCGCGCTGGAGAGTTTTATCCCACCAGCTATTGGCACAAATGCCGTGATGGGCCGGTACGGCGCCAGTATAGATCGTAGCATGACCCGGCCCCGTATAAGTGGGGAAGTACGTGTAGTGTACGTTCCAGAAAACAATACCCTCTCGCAGAAGCCTTCCGAAGCCCTGGCTGCGCGGCGAAACGAAACGCCTCAGGTAGTCGGCACGCATCTGATCCACGACAAGCCCTATCACCAAACGCGGGAGCGTCTGCGCATAGCCGGCTAATAGCCCTATCCCCCAAACTAAACACCTAATCATACGCATAAAAGCCCCTTTTGGTCTTGCGCCCCAGAAAGCCTGCAGCCACCTTTTGCGCTTGCAGCCACGAGGGCCTAAAGCGAGGAGGCCGCCACAGGCCTTCCCATACCGCTTGTGTCACGGCATGATTGACATCAATCCCGATCAAGTCCATCAGCCGAAAAGGCCCCATGCGAAATCCGATCCCCTCCATCAGTTGATCAATGACCTCGATGGGCGTACCCCGCTCGGCCAAGCGGAGAGCTTCCACGTAATAAGGCCGTGCGACCCGATTGACAATAAATCCAGGGTGATCCGGTGCTAGGATAGGCACCTTTTCGACTTGTCGCAAGGTCGTAAAGCTCTGCTCGACAAGCTCGGGCCTGGTAAAAGCCGTAGGAATCACCTCCACCAGCGGCAGCCGAGTAGCCGGATTGAAAAAATGCCAGCCCAAAAACTGCTCTCGATAAGGCAGTTCACGCGCTAGCTCATGGACAGACAAAGCCGAGGTATTGGTGGCCACGATGGTGTCACCCGTCAAATAGGGGCTCAGTTCTAGCAGGAGTTCGCGCTTGAGGGCCAGGTACTCGGGAACTGCTTCTAGGACGATAGTCGGAGCCTGAGCGGGGAAATCCGGTCCTACACTAAGGTTAGGGTACTTGTCGATAAGGGACTGCAGGGTCTTTAGCTGGGTCTGACTAATTTCCCGTATGAAGACCGTATAGCCCTTAGCGGCAAAGACTTCGGCGATGCCCCGCCCCATCGTTCCCCCGCCTAGCACCCAAAGCATGGGCTAAAGGTAATTAGTTTTACCTTCGCTTTGAAGGCGACTCACGATGTGACGCACGTGCTGCTCCTGGGCCCTTGGCAAAATCAGCAGGGCATCACTCGTATCCAGCACAAACACGTCCGAGAGGCCTACTACGTAAATAAGACGCTGGGGACTCGTAGAGAGGATAAAACTATTGTGGACACCATCGGTGTAGACCTGGCCCCGACAGACGTTGCCATCTTGGTCATGGGCTGCTACCTGATAAACCGCTTCCCAGCTACCTAAATCCCACCAGCGAAAGTTTCCTTCGACAACATAGGTCTCTGGATATTTCTCCATGATGGCGTAATCAAATGAGATAGCGGGACAGTGCTGGAGGCGCGCCTGCAACGCTTCCTCGGAAAGGGCCTCAGCGTCTGCCAAAAGCTCATAAATCTCCGGCGCATAAATCTGATAAGCTTTTCGCAGCGTATCGGCCTTGGCGATAAACATGCCACTATTCCAAAGGAAGTCACCGCTTTGTAAGAAGACCTCTGCCAGAGATTTAGAGGGCTTTTCGGTGAAGGTTTTCACTTTATAGCAGGGCCCTTGGTGCTCGGGTGCCTGGACATACTGAATGTAGCCGTAGCCTGTATGCGGATGCGTAGGACGAATGCCCACGGTGTATATGCCCTGGCTAAGGTCGCATCGCTGAAAGATCTGACGCATAAGCTGACGAAAAGCATTTAAGTCCGGGACGTAATGATCAGCGGGTAAAATCCACAAGACCGCTTCAGGGTCCTCCGCATAGATGCGGCTGGTGGCCCAGAGAATAGCCGGGGCGGTATCCCGCTGAAGGGGCTCTAAAAGCAATCGCGCCGGAGAGATAGTCGGGAGATGCTCACCCAAGAGCTTTTCATGACGGCGGTGACCGACGACCCAGAGCTGATCGGCTAGGCCTGTGGCCCGCTCATACGACAACTCTAGTAGCGAGTGTCCAGTGCCCAGGATGTCTAAAAACTGCTTGGGACGGCTGACTCGGCTCACCGGCCAAAAACGCGTCCCCACACCACCCGCTAAAATGACAGCATGTATCATCGGATGCCTTCCTTGAGGATGTCATGAAAGTGTATCATGCCGCAAGGTGTTTCCCCATCCAAGACAATAAGTTGCGAGACTTTATACTGCTGCATGAGGTGCAGGGCTTCATACGCTTTCTGGGTAGCTTGGATAGTTTTGGGATTGGGCGTAGCCAGGTCTGCGGCTAGTAGCGTAGCCAGGGTCTGCAGGTCGTGCTTTTCGAGGGCGCGACGGATATCGCCATCGGTGATGATACCTCTTAGAAGCGGGGCATCGGGAGCCATGACCGCGACAGCGCCTTTGCGGCCTTGCGTGATCTGGATAAGCACTTGTTGGATGGGCGCCTCTGGTAAAACAGCCGGCAGGTGCGAGTCCATTAGGTCGCGCACGAGCAGGGTCAGCCGTTTGCCCAAGGCACCCGCTGGATGGGTCGTCGCAAAGTCTGTAGCCGTAAATCCCCTGGCTTGCATGAGCGTAATGGCCAAGGCATCCCCAAAAGCCAAAGCTACCGTGGTAGAAGCCGTGGGCGTCAAATCATAAGGACAGGCTTCCTGCGGAACAGACAAGTCCATAACCAGGTCTGCTTGCCGAGCCAGGGTGCTCTCGGGGTTCCCGACACAGGCTACCATGTACGTCTCACGCTGACGCAGCACCGGCAAGAGTGCCCGAATCTCTGGGGTTTCCCCACTCTTTGAAAAGACTAAAACCACATCACCAGGCTGCACAATGCCGATGTCCCCGTGCAGCGCCTCGGTAGCATGAAGCCAGACTGCCGGCGTACCGACCGAATTGAGGGTTGCTACGATTTTTTTGGCAATATGGGCACTTTTGCCCACGCCAGTCAGTACAAGCTTATTAGGTACTGCTAGAATACGAGCGACGAGTACTTCGAAGCGCTCATCAAGGCTACGCATGAAGCGCTCTAAAGCTTCTATCTCTTTTTGCAGGACCCACTTGGCCGTATGCAGATACATGAGTTTGCTTATCTTTGACAAAGGTACACAAACTGCTTTGGGGGTATGTCCACACAAACGGTAGACTTACGAGCGGCACTGGAGCGCTACTTTGGGTATAAGAGCTTTCGGGGGCCGCAAGAGGAGATTATTCGCACGCTTCTTTCTGGGAAGCACGTCATGGTCATCATGCCAACTGGCGCTGGCAAGTCTCTTTGTTATCAATTGCCGGCGCTGCTGCTGCCTGGCACAGCTCTCGTCGTTTCCCCCTTGATTGCGCTCATGAAAAATCAGGTGGACCAGATGCAGGCTTATGATATTCCTGCGGCGTACCTCAATAGTAGCCTAACCCGCAGCCAAGCCGAAGAGGTCCGCCAAAGCTGTCTACAAGGTAAGATCAAGCTGCTTTACGTAGCGCCGGAAACGCTCGCCAGCGAAAGCTTTCAGGACCTACTGCGCCAGTTTCAAGTTAGCTTTGTCGCAATTGATGAAGCGCACTGTATCTCGGAATGGGGCCATGATTTTCGCCCTGAATATCGTCGAATCCGCTCGTTTCTGCGCGCCTTGCCGCCGTTTCCCCTAATAGCCCTGACGGCTACAGCCACCCCCCGCGTCCAAACCGACATCTTAGAAAACTTAGAGATTCTCGACGCGGTGGTCTTTCGGACGACCTTCAATCGGCCCAATTTGTATTACCAGATCACACCGAAGCGGTCCCAGCAGCAGACGCTCAAGGAAATCGTTCAATACATTCGGGCGCGCTTAGGTCAGTCCGGCATTGTATACTGCCATTCCCGCAAGCGGGTAGAGGAGGTAGCCCGGACGCTCCAGGCTAATGGCATCAAGGCACTGCCTTACCACGCAGGCATGGATGCCGTTACCCGCACCCGTAACCAGGACGCTTTCTTAGGCGAGGAAGTCCAGGTCATCGTCGCAACGATAGCCTTTGGCATGGGCATCGACAAGCCGGATGTCCGCTTTGTTATTCATTATGACGTCCCGAAAAGCATCGAAAACTACTACCAAGAAACCGGGCGCGCTGGCCGAGATGGGCTCCCCGCCGACTGCATCTTGTACTACGACTACCACGACATCCTGAAGCTGGACCGCTTCCTCAAAGACAAACCCGCCAGTGAGCGAGAAGCCATTGTCTTCCTTTTGCAGGAGATGGCTTATTTCTGCGAAAGTGGACAATGCCGTCGCAAAATGCTACTCCGCTATTTTGGCGAAACCTATCCTCACGATCACTGCGCCAATTGTGACAACTGTCGCTATCCTAAATCAAGCTTTGACGGACAGGCTATCATCAGGCCCATCCTCGAGAGCTTTGCCCACCTCGGTAAATATCCGCTGCTACCCGTTCTAGAGCACGTACGCGGTAGCCTTAGCGAGGTGGCCGGCCGAACTCTACCGACTTTCGGCACGCTCAGGAGCCAACCCATCGACGACCTCAAGGCTTATGCGGCGCAAATCCTCATGGAAAACCTTCTCGCCCGAGATCCGCAAGATTATACCCTAATCGGCCTAACCGAGAAGGGCTGGACCTTCCTCCAAAATCCACAACCCCTACCGCTTTACAAACCCTATGACCGAAGTGCCCCCAGTGAAGAAGACTTTTTCGCGGAAGAGGAGGACCTGCACGACCCCGTTTTACTCAATATGCTTAAAGCTCTGCGCAAAAAACTAGCGGACGAGCGCCGCGTGCCTCCTTATGTTATCTTTCAGGAGCCTACGCTTATCGAGATGGCGACCCGTTACCCCATCACCCTCCAAGAGCTAGAAAAAATCACCGGCGTCGGTCCCATCAAAGCTAAAAAGTTTGGGCAACCTTTTGTCGACCTAATTAGGAAGTACGTTGAAGAAAACGACATCGAGCGCCCTCCTGAGCTCATCGTCCCTACAGCCCATCGCCGGACGCCCGATTGGGTCGAGATCATCGAGAGTATTGACCGGCGTATTGCCTTGCGAAAAATCGCAGAACGCCTCTCCTTATCGCTGGAAGAGCTTCTGGATAAAATCGAACAGATCGTGTGGCGGCTGGGCATTCAGCTGGACCTGACTTATGCCATTCGGGAAATGATAGACCCCGACCGGCTCGATGAAGCCTTTGACTACTTCTTGGAAGCGGAAAGCGATGATATCCAAAAGGCCATAGCCGCCTTGGGGAATGAATACACAGAAGAGGAACTCAGACTAATTCGGCTGTACTTTCATCAGCAAGCGCTCGCCTCAATCCGATGATAACGCTGCTTTTGTGGCTGGTCGGATGGCCGAATGTGCCCAGTGAAATGATCTTTTGCGGCGTGCGGCTCACGATCCATCCCCAAGCCCAAAAGGCGATCCAGGATCAGATTATCAAGCTTCACGAGCACCAGCCGACCTTAGCAGCGCTGGTCGCCCGAGCCGAAACCCTCCTCCCCTACATCGAGGAGGGTTTGCATTATATCGGCGTACCAGAGGACCTCAAGTATCTGGCTATCCAAGAGAGCCGACTACAACCCAATGCCGTTTCCCGCTCCATGGCCGTAGGCTACTGGCAAATGAAAGATTATACCGCCCGGGAAGTAGGGCTTCTCATTAACGACACGGTCGACGAGCGACGCCATCTTTTCCGCGCTACGGCTGGCGCCGCCCTATACCTCGCCAAGCAGTATATGCGTCACCGCAACTGGCTGTATGCGGTGATCGCTTATTACGAAGGCGGAACGGGAGCCATACCCTACATCGACACCGCTTACATTGGCAAAGAAGAAGCTTGCATCGCGCCGACCTGCCACTGGTATGCGATTCGGGCCATTGCGTACAAGTTGACCTTTGAGCCGCTCATCCGGCGACGAATCTACGGGCTAAAACCCGTAGCGTATGAGGGGCCGCCTAAGCCAGCCTATGAAGTAGCCTTAGCCCATGGACTCTCACCAGATACCTTTTTGCTACTAAATCCTTGGCTCATGAAACCTATTTTACCAGGGGGAAGGCCCTCGACCTATTACGTGCCGGTGGACTCGGCATTACAAGTAGTGCCCCAAGAGCCACTAAAGGCGCTCTTTCGGCCGGCCAATGTCGGTGGCAAAGTCTGGCCTTCGATTCCGATCGCGGAGGCGATACCGCCTAAGACCCTAACGACTACCCCACCTCCCCCTCCGTCCGAAAGACCCACCCCACCCATTCAGACCCGCAGTATGGCTTCACCCACTCGCCCCCGACCTGGTGAGGTCGCTGTATTGCCTATCCAGAAGGAACCCACCTTAGGCACGGAATGGACCTTTCCGCCTACGCACCCCCTGCCCTCTAAGCTGGCCCGGTACAATGTCTTCCACACGGGAGACGGTCCCGTGCTCGTGGTACCTCCTCGACGCGCCACGGTTCACATCGTGCAGCAGAGTGAGACGCCGGAGGCAATCGCCGCCCATTACAAAGTCAGCTTAGACAAGCTGCTTAGCTATAACCGCCTCTCGAGGGCCGATACGAGCTTACCGCGAGGGCTTCGGGTATACCTCCGAAAGGAGCGCCCCTACGACGAAGCGCCCATCTGCTATCAGTGGTAGCTTAGCTAGCCACGTCATTTGAGCCCTTTTAGGCTCTGGAGAAGAGACTGGCCGCACCGATCCGCTACGCGCCATACAATCGGCGCCTGCATATCATCGAGCTTAGCTCAGGCAGCAGCCTCCAGCCGCCGAGCGGGCTGCGCCACTTGGTGACTAAAGCCATCCCGCCGTACAAGCACACTCAGCTCGCTACCAAACCTGTAATACGGGATATCCGGCCTAGGCTTCCAGTCAGGCGTTTTGACCTGTCCCCGATTTTCTTCAAACCACACAACCCCAGTAGGAGGAGACACTTCTAGCCTAAGCTTAGTCTTTCCAGGCCAACCTCAACGGGGCATCATCATAGACATCGACAACGATGTACACGAATGAAGAGCATCGGTCAGGAAAGTCGATTGTAACGATTTTGCTTGGATGAGACCGCCCGGCAGTCCCCACAACACAGCCACCCAAAGGCCACCGCGCAAGAGTTTATTAAAAAAACTTGAGGCTGAAGACCTAGTGAGGCCTAAACGTAGTAGATAGGGAGC
This sequence comes from uncultured Sphingobacterium sp., assembly GCA_964489015.1. GTDB lineage: Bacteria > Bacteroidota > Bacteroidia > SpSt-205 > SpSt-205 > JAPYWM01. The sequence continues at coordinate 19,271 of CAZAXD010000013.1, forward strand.
TTGGCGCTCATCCATGTAAAATCGGCTACCTTTGAGGAGAGCCCCATGTCAACGCCATTTACGCGATTTAGGCGACATTCTCTCCCTGTCGTGGACTCTACCCAGCGCTATATCAAGGACTGGCACAGGGCCGAGCCGCTTCCTGACGGTACGCTGGTGTGGGCTCATGCACAGACGGCCGGTTATGGCCGTAAGAGCCGCCCCTGGGTCGCCACACCCGGTGAAAGTCTCACTTTTAGTTTTGTGGCTTATCCGACTGAGCCGCTTCCGCTATGGAGTGCCCGCATTGCCATCGCTTTGTATGAAACCGCTGCGCTGTACACGACGATCCCTCTTTTTCTCAAGTGGCCCAATGATCTGTATGCCCCACAAGGCAAGCTAGCCGGTATCTTGATAGAAGCGCAGTGGCAAGGCGAGGCGCTGAGCGCTGTCTTTGTGGGAATCGGGCTCAATGTGTATCAGCGCCACTTTGAACCTGACTTGTGGGCAACGAGCTTAGCCATGCTTGGTGCGAATCCCCCCTCCTTGGAACACGTGCTAGATACCTTTGAGATGCAGTTCATCACCTGGCTTTCGCCAACCCCTGAAACCCTCGCAGACGCTTTTCTGAAGCGGTTATGGCGGAAAGGTCCCTTCAAGGTTCATGATAGGGAGATAGCGGGCGAGATTGTAAAATGGGCGCCTGAGGGTTTTTTGCACGTAGCAGGTTCTTCAGGCGTTTCATGCTATGAGGCTCACCTGGTGGAAATGGTATGGCCCCCGAGCTCCTGGCCCTTGACCTAGGAAATAGCCGCGTCAAGGGGGCTTACCTTGTGGCTGGACAGATAGCGGAGGCTATAGTGTTACAAACGCCGACAGACCTCCTTGCCTGGCGAAAGCAGTACCACGCTCTACCTCTGGTAGGAATCGATACCCGGCGAAAAGCAGATTGGCAGGAGGCTTTTTATAAGGCAAGGGGGCAGTTTTTAGAATTACAAGACGGCGTCCCCTTTATCACGCAATATGCACCGACCTTAGGTCCTGACCGCTGTGCAGCGCTCGTCGCTTTGTATCGCCTCGCGCCCAAGCCGTTTTTGTATCTCAGCTTCGGTTCGGCTCTAACTGGTGATTGGGTGGACCCTAGCGGAATTCACAAGGGGGGGTTTATCTCGGCTGGCTTATCCATGCGCCTTAGGAGTCTCTCCCAAGGTACGGGACGCCTGCCTGCCATAGAGGCGCCTACAGAGCCGCCCCTGTACTGGGCTACGACAACGCCTGGGGCGCTGGCCAGCGGCGCCTTCTGGGGCATGCTAGCAGAAATAGAAGCTCGGATTCGCCAGGTACAAGCAGACCATGCTAATCTTTCGATTTGGGCCAGTGGCGGGGAGGCCGAGCGTTTCCTAAAAGCGCTTCCTTTTCCCGTTACCTTTGTACCCGATCTAACCCTGATAGGTTTGTGGCATTGGTACGACTACTTGGCACAGTGCTGATCGGTGCGCTCTGGGGGCAGCTTACGTTCAACCCTTACAGTGGACAGGGTTGGGGATTTTCTTATCCGATTACGGCGAGCGCGCAAGCAGGGATGGGGCATTTAGGAACGGTAGGCTTGGGCAGCTCCCTCCCGGACCAGCCTGCACACAGCGCGCACCTGGGAGGCACCCAAGTGGACTTCGGCGGGTATGCACGCCAATCTCGGCTAAAAGGTTCAGGGCAAGCCGCCGTCTTTGGCACAGGCGGCTTACAAAACATGACGTTATCTTTCAGTAACGGGCGTGGATGGGGTGCAGCCTTTGGGCTGGCCCCCGAAGCTATACTCGGATACCGGGGGGAATACCGGCCCAGGACGCCTACGTCATTCTTGGCTCGAGAAAGTGCGCAAGGTACCCTCTCCCGCACGTACGTCCAGCTGGCAAGCCGTTGGCGCAAAGTAGCTTTGGGTTATCAGCTTACCTACCTCCGCGGCACCTACGAACGACAGCTCGGCCTACAGCTATCAGAGGCTAGCCTGACAGACTTTCTGCTGACCTCCCTCCGCTTACAGGGCATAGCACACGGCGTGGGACTCCTTTACCAAGACTCTATCGGCGGTCTGTGGCTACAGATTAGCCTTCGCTATCAGGCTGCAGCCCGGCTAACAAGCCAGCACTTGTATCAGTTTCAAAAAAGTTTCTCGCTAAATAGCTTCGTGGTAGATACCTTGTTATGGGCGCCAAGCGGACGTTTTCGTTATCCGAAGAATTATCGAGGGGGGATAGGGCTTGGAAAGCGCAGTTGGATGGCGGGCCTAGAAGGGGGGTATCGTGAGGCGCCCGATGCCTGGGTCTGGTCAGGTTTCCCCACCGCCCAGGGGCGGGCTAGCTGGGACATACGAGCGGGACTCGAATGGCTGCCTGATCCGCGAGCAGCGGCTTTCTATAAGCGCCTCCGCTACCAGGTTGGCGCCTACTATGAGCGTTTCCCATATGCTGACCTAGTCCATTACGCTTTTACAGGGGGGATCGGGTGGAGCTTCCCACGAAGCCCCTCCGTCGCATACCTAAACTTTAGCTATGGCATAATACCCGGCAGCTTACTGCACGAGCAGTACTTCAGCATTGGGTTGGCATTAGCTTTTCGCGAGCAGTGGTTTATTCCCCCTCGTATTGATTAGAAAAGGGGGGTTTCGCTTACTTTTGGGTAATGCATGTGCTTATCCTGACAGGGGCGGTCGTATGGACCCAGGTATGTGGAACGAGCTTTCTAGGTCAGATCCCAGCATCGGCGCCTTCAGGACACCGGCCCGTTCAGCGCCTTCACTCTGGTTGTCAGCCGACTTTGTATACCATTCCGATAGTCTTTCATGTGATTCACAGCGGCGGAGCTGACAGCCTTAGTTTATCCGTGATCGAAGAACAAATGCAGCGCTTGTTTGAAGACTTCCGGGCATTACCCCAGACGTGGGGCCACACCCCCCTGGGAGCTGATTTACAAATCTCCTTTGAACTAGCCACCCGCGATCCACAGGGGAATCCTACCACGGGTGTGGTCTACTGGCGGTATGACCAGCCACCGCTCAGCTGGGCCTCACCCAACTTTTGTGTGAATGACGACTGGGCGCTCAAAAACGCCACAGGTTGGCCGCGGGATAAATATCTCAACGTTTGGGTCGTTCCAGCCATCTGCGGCTTTTCGGGAGACTGTAACGACTGCCAGGGCATAGCTGGCTATGCCTACTATCCTGATGTCTGGGATCCTGTGCTCTATGGTAGCGTTGTGGCTACTCAGTTTATTGGCGGACGGCTGACGGGACGGGGCGGACGCACGCTCGTGCATGAATTCGGCCATAACCTGGGTTTAGCTCACCCTTTCGATGGGGGATGTGGGACCGCTGACTGTGAAAACAGCGGGGACTTAGTGTGTGACACCCCGCCGACCGCGCAAGAAAACTTCGATATCAAGCGGCAAAATACCTGTTCCACTGACACGCCCGACCGCCCCGATAATGCGGCCAATTTCATGGACTATGTCAGTGATGCGAGCATGACTCATTTTACGAACGGGCAAAGGCTTCGGGCCTGGGCCTTTTTAGATGATCCAAGCAGCCGAGATTACCCGCTTCATCAGTCAGCCGCCCTAGCCACTGCGGGCGTAGGCCCTTATGGCCGCGTGCGAAGCTACTTCTGGGCCGAACATCGCCGCATCCTCCCTAATACGCCGATTACCTTTTACAGTACTTTCCAAGGGGCGCCGCATCAGGTTATCTGGGATTTTAGCGGCGGACAGAGCAGCAATCCCTATGACTTTTGTCCTACCGTCCAGTTTCCGACTGCAGGCACCTATACCATTACGCTCATAGCTGAGAATGCCGCCGGTGCCCGGGATACCCTAACAAGGCAGGCTTACATTCAGGTAGAAGATAGCCTATGGGCTCTACCTTATAACGTAGACTTTGAATCGGACTTATCGACCTATGGTCTCACCGTCGAAAACCCGGATGGACGACGTACCTGGGAGCGCTGGAAAGGCTGGCAGACCCTATCAGGTGGCGCTTATGGACGCTCTACTTACAGCTTGCGGTTTCCTAGCTTTGCTTACGGCTTTTATGGGGAATTAGACCAGCTCATTACACCAGCACTGGATTTTCGACTGGACTCGGGGCTCGTTCCTTATCTCAGCTTTACATACTGGTATCGGCCATTAGACTGGGGTAATGCGGGATCCCCGCCTTTACTCTACACGGATACCCTGCGAATCTGGGCTTCACCGGACGGAGGTAGCCATTGGGTACTCCTTTACGAAAAAGGCGGGCTCGATCTCTGCACCCATCCAGCAGGGGCCCATGTCATACGGGGTGGAATCCCCTATCAGATATCCTTACCAGATACGACCTTTTGGCAGCAAGACACCCTACGTCTGGATAGTTTAGGGGGCCTAGCTGGAGTGCGGCTGCGCTTCGAGGCGCAGACCGGCTGGGGTAATAACCTTTACTTAGATGACATTGTGGTTTCTGCCGGGACGCCGCCACCAGATACCACCCAAACCCTAAGTCATTCATCGCCCACGGTTCTAGAAGGACACATCTCGGGCTCCACCTTGTATGTCACAGCGTTGAGACCGGTCAGCGTACAGCTCGAGATTTACAACCACTTAGGCCAGCTTATGGAAGCCAGAGCTTTGTATCTCGATAGCTCTAAGCATGCGCTGCCTCTGCCTAGTGACCTGCCAGCCGGCCTGTATCGGGTACGCCTCACCGCAGCAGGAACCCCACTGGTTTGGTTATGGGCTCATTTTGAGTAACTTTGTCTTTATGCGACACCTCTACCTGGGCTTGCTTTTCCTGGTTTTGTGGGGACAGCAACGTTATGAATATGCAGGTGAATATCCAGTCCCCTTGCACAAAGAGCAGATAGACGAGATTCCTGAGGTTTTCTGCGGCTTTGACAGCTACGAACGCCTTTTGATACAAGAAGATCCGCAACTGCTATCCCGTCAGCGGCTCCTGGAGCAGAGCGCTAGTCCCCTGCTAGGCGCTTTTCGCACAGAGCCAACTTGTACCCCCAGTCGCTATGTCATCCCCGTTGTTTTTCATGTGATTTACTCGGGTAGCAGCGATAGTATTAGCTACGAGCGGATCTGGGGCCAAGTGCAGCGCTTATTTGAGGACCTTCGCCGAGTTCCAGAGACTATCGGTTATGCGAGCTCCGGGGCCGATACAGAAATCGAACTTTCCCTAGCCACGAAAGACCCAAATGGCAATCCAACCACAGGGGTCGTATACTGGCGGTACGACCAGCCTCCACTAAACTGGTCGAGCCCTACCTTTTGTCGGGAAACGCAAGACCTCAGCATGAAAACCGCCACTGCCTGGGACCGCACCAAGTACCTCAACATTTGGATTGTACCTCGCCTTTGTGTAGTCCCTACAGGCCAAACTTCCTGTAACCCTAGTAACTGTGGAGGGGTAGCAGGCTATGCGTATTATCCTTCTAGCAGCATTGATAGATACGGCGCTGTGATCGGAGCCCAGTACTTCTGGGGCTCAACCACAGGGGGCGGTCGTAGTAGCCGCACCACCGTGCATGAAGTAGGTCATAATCTCAATTTGGCCCATCCCTTTCAGAGTAGCTGTGGCACTACAAACTGCAACTCCTCGGGTGATGGCGTCTGTGATACCCCCCCTACTTACGAAAACAACTTCTCTGTACGCCGCCAAAATACCTGCGCCAATGACAATCCGGACCGGCCAGACAATCCCCGCAATATCATGGACTATGTGTCCGATGCTGACATGACGCATTTTACAGCCGGTCAGCGTGCCCGCGCCTGGGCCGCTATCAATGGCACCTCGAGCCGCTTGTATCCCCTCACCCAGACGAGTAATCAACAACTTACGGGTACCGGCCCCTATGGGCTCGTCAAAGCCTATTTCGCTGCTTACCCCCGAGTCGCTTGTGTGGGCCAACCGGTTCAGTTCTATAGCTATAGCTACGGTATGCCCTCGATTTATAACTGGGACTTTGGCGGCGGCACGTCGTCCAATCCCACCAGCAGCTGTCCTACCGTGACCTTCTCGGCTCCAGGCACTTATACCATCAAACTGGTGGTTGAAAACCTGTCTGGCCGCCGCGATACCCTGATAAAGACCAACTACATTACTGTTCATGATACGAGCCTGCAAGTACCCTACCGAGAGGGCTTTGAAGGTTCCTCCTTCCCGCCTCAGTTTAGCTACGTAGACAACCCGGATGCTGCCCGGAGCGGCATGACTTGGGAGCAGTTTCGAAGCACCACCACCCCGCGGGGGGCGTTTGGCGGCTCTGCTACTTCTATGCGGTTGCGGTTTTTCTCCTATAGCCATTATCGCGAGAAGGACAGCTGGATTACTCCGAATGTCACCATCCCTACGCTATCCAGTAATACCCAGGCCTTTGCCCGCTTTAGCTACGCTTATGCCTGTCTAGAGTACGAAAACACCTCTACTACGCCCCAGTCGTACCTACTGGACTACGTAGATACCCTGCGGGTGTTTGTCTCAACAGATTGCGGCGCCAGCTGGACCCTGCTCTGGGAGGAAGCCGGCCGCGATCTATCCACCCTAGCAAGCGGCTGCATTAGTGTTTCCGGCAGCATTAGCTCCTCTCATCAATTCCTTCCTAGCGCCACGCAGTGGGATAGCGTAACCTTAGACCTATCCGCTTACAGCGGCCAAACTGTCAAATTGCGATTTGAAGGCGTCTCCGGCTGGGGAAATAATCTGTATCTCGATGATATCCGAATCGATACAACCTCCGCTATTACCTCCAGCCTCTCTGATCCCTCTTCCATCCGCATGGAGGCTCAGCTAACGCCTGAGCAGCTCACGCTTAGCGTAAATAAAGACTTGGCTTCCACGCATTTAGCGCTTTATACGGTGAGTGGACAGCTCGTCTGGCAGTCGGGACCGATGCCGTTCCAGGCTGGGACCCACAAGTGGACTTTAGGACAGCCGCTCTCCTACGGCCTTTATATTCTCCGATGCGAGACACCTACGGGCTCCAAGGCTTTCAAACTCCTGCTCCCTTGAGTTATCCGCGGTGGCTCTTAGCCCCGCTATCGCTCTACTGGCCGCCTCGGATCGCTCATACTTTTTATCTAACTATCGATGATGGCCCTCATTCCGAGGGCCTTTCTTTATTACTCCCACTTCTGGCTCAATACGAGGCGCGAGCTACCTTCTTTTGGTTAGCTAGGCCGGAGGCTGCGCTTTGGCTCCCAAAACTTCGGGCGGGTGGTCACACCTTAGGTCTTCATGGACTTAGCCACGTGAGTCCTTGGCGCCAGCGTCGCCAGCGGTGGCGAGAGGAGGTACAGACAGCATGGAATCTTTTATCGCAGCTCTGGGGAAGGTCTATACCCTACTACCGTCCACCTTATGGGCACTATCGCAGACTCCCGCCGACCCTCCCGCTAAAGACGGTGCTGTGGGACCACCTCCCCCCCGACTATCGGGTGCAGGCCGGCTGGAGTAAGGCAGTCCTTCGACGACTCAAGGCCGGCGACGTGGTGGTCCTGCATGAAAGGCCAGAGCCCGCCCTCCCCGAGTGGGAAGCGCTACTAGCCGGAGCCCAAAGTCTAGGCTTACAGGCGGTAGCCCTACCTTAGCGTCGACGACGCCCCCGCTTGGCCGGTAAGGATAATTCCACCTCAGCGGGAGAGGGAACCGCCGGGGGACAGAGAGAATCTATCTGGAGCTGAGTCTGCCGGCGCGGCGACAGGAATACCAACGGAATAAACACCGGAAAATTAGACCAGGTCTGGGCAGCCTCACGATAGACCTGCCACATCTCCAGCACGTCTAGGTCCGCTTGGACATATAGGCAGATCTTGAGGCGCATACCAGGATAAACCCGATACGCCCAGAGTTGATTCCAGCGTATGATTTGATAAGGCGATAACTCGTAGCGACGGGCTATGGTGTAGAGGTTTTCACCAGGTCGGACAGTGTGCCAGAAATAACCGCGTCGGCTTGTAGTACTCGTTACAGCACCGACGGGCATAAGCGTAAGAGCCCCCTCGACCAGGCGATTGCGCACCTGAGCTACCTCATAGGCAGCCACGGCCGGTACTCGCAGCGTATAACCGGCTGGGATCAGGTCTGACCGCAGTTCAGCATTGTAAAACCGAAGCCAGCTGAGCGGGACCTGGGCCTGCTTCGCTACCAGAGATAAGCGGGACCGGATCGGAAAGTGAACGGTGTCCGTCTCACGCGGGATATCAGGGTAAATCGGCTGAATGCCGTGTAGCGGTGCATAGTTCATGACATAACAAGCTGCCACAAAGGCAGGTACATAGCCTCGCGTCTCCACAGGAAGCAGGGGAGCTATCTCCCAGTAATCTTTTCGCCCACCAGCCATCTTAATCGCGCGTAAAACGCGCCCCTGCCCACAATTATAGGCTGCTATGACCAGGAGCCAATCCCCAAAAATTTGATAAGCATTTCGCAGATAACGCGCAGCGGCGTGGGTAGCTTTCTCTAGGTCATAGCGCTCATCTATCTGTCGATTGACTTGTAAGCCGTATAAGCGTCCAGTAGAGGGTATAAACTGCCAGATCCCAGCGGCAGCCATGGGCGAAAGCGCTTCGGGCATGAGCGCACTTTCGATAATAGGCAAGTACTTGAGCTCAGGCGGAAGACCGTAAGAACGCAAAATACGTTCGATCGTAGGCAGATAATAGTCTTCTAGCCCGAGCAGCCGCCCCACTAATGCGGGCTGCTGAAAAAGGTACATGCGGATATACTGGAGCGTAACAGCATTGAGGGGCAGGGGAATAGTCGCTTGAAGCGCTTGCAGGCGCTCTTCATACACCTCGGGCTCCACATCCAGGACCTGCACAGCTGTATCCTGAGCAGCTAGCCCCCCCTCCCGTTCCCAAGCCAGGTAAGCGCGCATAAGGCTATCAAGCTCACTAAATCGATACTGATGCAGGGTGCCCTGGGCCAAGGCTAAACCCAGAAACCAAGCACTAAACCCCCAGATCCGCCAAACCATAAGCCGCATTGAATAGCCGATTTTCTGCAAAGAGAGGGCCCATGAGCTGGAGACCTACCGGCCATGCACCGCTTTCAGCGCGAAGAGGTACCTGCAGGGCAGGGTGACCCGTTAAATTCGCATAAACCGTCAGCAGGTCAGACAGGTACATCTGAATCGGATCCGCGGTCTTTTCGCCCAGGCGGAAAGGTGGCGTGGCACTAGTCGGCAAAAGCAGAACGTCATACGTAGGCCATAGCTGCTCCGTAAAATCGTACAAAAGCCGCCGAACCCGCTGAGCACGACCGTAATAAGCTTCGTAATAACCTGCCGATAAAACAAAGGTGCCTAGCAAGATTCGACGCTTGACCTCTAGTCCAAAGCCCTGGCTACGACTTTTGGCATAGAGATCAGTCAAACTTTGGGCGTTAGGTGCGCGATAGCCATACCGAACGCCATCGTAGCGAGCAAGGTTAGACGAGGCCTCAGCGGTCGTGAGAATGTAGTACGTGGGGACGAGGTAGTCCCAGTATGGAAAATCGACGCGCACGACGGTGCAGCCGGCTGCTTGAAGGCGGCTTTCCACTCGGTTTAGGGCCTCTGTGACGGTGGGATGCAAGCCTTGAGGCGCTAAAATAGCCCATCGACGAGGCATCTCACTGCGTGCGAAAGGTTCTACGGGCCAGGCGCTTGTCGTCGCATCCTGCGAATCCCAGCCTGCCATCACCAGGTAGGTCGCGATAAGCGCCTCTAACGAAGCGGCGATAGGCCCGATTTGATCAAACGATGAAGCATACGCAATGAGCCCATACCGGGAGAGACGCCCATAAGTCGGCTTTAGCCCGTAAAGCCCGCAAAAGGCAGCTGGCTGCCGAATCGACCCCCCCGTGTCGCTTCCCAATGCCATATCACAAAAGCTAGCGGCCACACTAGCCGCAGAACCTCCAGAAGACCCACCAGGCACCCGGTCTGGGAAGAGCGGATTGCGCACAGGCCCATAAGCCGAATTTTCATTAGAGGACCCCATGGCAAACTCGTCACAGTTGGCCCGGCCGATGCAGATCGCCCCGGCCGCCTCCAAGCGTGCCACAGTCGTCGCACTGTAAGGCGAGACAAAGCCCTCTAGAATCCGGGAAGCTGCACCAGCCCGGTGATTCGCATAACAGATGTTATCCTTATGCACATAAAGCAGCCCTGCTAAAGGCAAAGCTTGGCCTTGGGTCAGGCGTGCCTCCAGCACTTCCGCCTTTGCACGGGCCTCTGCTTCATACACCTCAAGGAGAGCGTTTAGGTGGGCGTTTTGCGCCGAGATGCGAGCCAGAGCAGCTTCTACAGCGGCGCGTGGGGATCGCGTGCGCCAATAGGCCGCTTCTACGAGGCTACTACTAACGTTCATCCATCCAGCGTTTTTTCGGGGTGTTTGGGCGGTTCTTCGAGGCTAGAGCCCCGTCGACCCGCCCGCAAGGCTTCCTGAAATTCTCGAATGCTATTCCCCAGGCCCCTGGCAAACTCCGGAAGCTTTTTGCCCCCAAAAAGGAGTAACACTACCCCAAAAATGAGGGCAAGCTCCCACGGCCCTAATCCAAACATAAGACAAAGGTACGAATTTTGGCGCATGTATCCGCTTCCAGCTTTTATTATTGAGCGACCGCGCGTACGTAGCAATCTGGCCCTCCTTCAAAGGCTACAAGCAGAAACGGGTATTGAGATTCTCTTTGCGCTAAAAGGTTTTGCGTTGCCGGCGCTTATGGGCGACATTCGTCAGGCTCTCAAGGGTGTGGCGGCTAGTTCTCTCCATGAGGCGCGCTTTGGCTATGACTACTTTCGGCAGCCGGTGCACTTTTATGCGCCGGCCATTCGCCCTGAAGACGTACCAGCCCTCATCCCCCTCGTCGGAAAATGGGTTTTCAATAGCCTATCTGAATACCAGCGCTACTACCCCCTCCTGCCGCGAGACATCGCCTTAGGATTACGCGTCAATCCCCATTACGGACATGCCAGCGCAGCGATCTACAATCCGGGCCGACCCGGGAGCCGCTTAGGAGTCCCCCCCACCGCGGAGCCGCTTCCCGCCTCGATTAGTGGCCTTCATGTGCACACGCTTTGTGAAGCCAGCGCAGAGGCCTTTCAGGCACTAGTGGAGGCCCTGATACAGCACTTCACCCCGTGGCTTCGCCAGGTTCGTTGGCTCAACCTCGGCGGTGGGCATTTGGTGACTTGTCCGGGCTACGATTTAGAGCGCTTTAGAGAAGTCATCACGTCCCTGCGCCGACGATTTCCTAACCTTGAAACCATTTACATAGAGCCTTCGGCGGCTGTGGTCTGGGAAGCAGGCACCTTAGCTGCCCGCGTCCTCGACATTCACCAAGCCGATGAACGCACCTGGGCCATGCTAGATGTCTCGTTTACGGCCCACATGCCCGATACGCTAGAAATGCCCTACAAGCCCATCATTCGAGAGGCTCTACCAGAGCCAGACCCGGCTTACCCCACCTACTGGATGGGGGGCGCCACCTGCCTGGCTGGAGACGAGATGGGGCCTTATAGCTTCGCTGAGCCCCTCAAACCGGGGGATATTCTGCACTTCCATGACATGGCCCATTACACCTTTGTCAAAACGACTTACTTCAACGGCGTACCGCACCCGGCCCTCGTCGTGGCAGAGGAGGGGGGAGTCTACGTGGTCAAAACCTACACGTATGCGGACTACCACCAGCGCATTAGCGCGTTATGAGGACGTCTATCACCTCATAGACCTTCTGCAAACCGGGCCAAGGGGTCGCTTGGGGTGCCGGTAAGGACCGAAATAACGTATGCCGTAGCGGCTGCCCCTGCGCTAAGCGCGGCAATGGTAGACCCAAAAGCCGCCTCGGCCTTAGGGCGAGAATCTCAATCGCTAAAGTAAGTGTGTAACGACGAGTAGCCTCAGACAAAAAGAGAACTGGCCCCTCTGGTAATAGCTGCAGGCCAGCCATGGCTTCTTCCCAGGGGTGGGCTTTTTCCTCTGGGGGTACCAGCTGGTGATAAGAAGCAACTAGTCGTATTTGGCCTTGCGCAAGGCCCGCCCATAATGCCTCGACGTCTGATGCGGTGCGGAGGGGCGGATGCACTTTCCACCGGGGATTATACGTCAAGGTTTGAGCCATTGAAAACAATAAATAAGGCAACCCGGTGTAAACGGACTGGTTTTCGCGGGCGGCTACTTGGAGGCCTGCTCGGGTGGTCAAGGGGCCCAGCCAGACTTCGCCGCCATAGAGCCGCACCAGTTCGGCTAGCGCTTGTATGGCCACGGTTTCCGCCAGAGGTGGCGTACCACGCCAGCCGGAGAGCGCTAGCTCGGGGCCCCAGCCTACGCCTTCCTCGCCACTTAGCGCTTCCCACCAGGGCAAGACAAAAACGGGCTGCCCCACATGACGCAAATACGGCAGCACTTCCGCAAGTGCGCGCCAGGGAATGGTTTGACCAGGTGGTAAAGTCCATCCCCAAGCGCCCTGCGCTCGCAGACTTTCTAGGGCGCTGACTCGATCTTGCTGCCAAAAGCTGGCCAGTAGATACAAGGCGATGGCGGCATGCTGAGCCTCAGCCTGCAGTTGGCCCAGCATCTCGGGATCGCTCCAGCCCAGGGCCCCACTTACGATGGCATCCGTATAACCGGCCTCTCGAAGCGCCGCCGCCAAATCCGATAAGGATTGGCCACGCGGATCCTGAGGCCATCGCGTCCAGCTTAGGCCATCTACCCAGCCTGGCGATAGATACAGATCAGTTTCGGCTTCTACCGACTGGATAGCTGTAACAAGACCATCCTGGAGCAGTAGCCGAACCGTCTTCCCGTGCCAGGGGGAGAGCGGTTCTATGATTTGGAGAGGTCCGAGCTCCACCGCCACAAAGCTATAAACTCCTCCGGGCTAAGCTGATGCGGGCGAAGCTGCGCATAAGCCGGCGGGCAAGGCAGCCCCGCTGCGCGAAGGTTATTGCCTAAGGTCTTACGCGGCTGACGAAAGGCCTGCTTGACAAAAACCGCCCAAGGCGCCCAGGCGTCTAATGCTAAGAGAGGCTTGCGCTCCCATCGGATAACCTCGCTGTCTACCTTCGGCGGTGGCGAAAAAGCCCCCGGTCCAACCCGCAGTACCCGCTCCACCGCATATACCCCTTGAAATACGACCGACAAACGACCATAAGCTGAGCTGCCCGGCTCCGCATAGAGGCGCTGGGCCACCTCCGCTTGTAGCATGAGCACCCCCCCACGCACCCAGACCCGATGCTCCAAGATACGAAATAGCACCGGCCCCGTAATACTGTACGGCAGATTACTCACTACATACCAAGGTATCGCTGGCCAAGGCCATGCCAGAATATCAGCCTCTATCCATGTCGCCTCTGGAAAGCGGCTCTTCAAATGTGTCATACAGACCGGATCAATCTCTACGCCGACATAAGGCCATCCTCGAGCCAGCAGGGTCTCTGACAAGATGCCGCGGCCAGGCCCAATCTCTAAAATCGTTTCGTTTAGCGCTAGCTGAGCGGCAGCGGCGATAGCCTGGGCTATCGACTGACTTCGCAGAAAATGCTGGTCATAGCGCGGCATGGGAAGGGCCTTCGGATGCGGGCGGAATAAACGCCAAGGTGATATCATGATAGCTATCAGGGGGCTGGTAGTCTTTTCGGAGCGGATGGCCTACCCAGTCTTGGGGCAAAAAGAGGCGACGCAGGTCAGGATGCCCTGCAAAGGATACCCCTACTAGGTCATAAGCCTCTCGCTCTTGCCAGAGGGCAGCTGGCCATACAGAGGCTACCGAGGGGATCGCAAACCCTTCTGGCACGGTGAAATAGACCGTTAGCTCGCAGAACAGCGGCAAACTACGGAGCGTATACCCCAGCTTATAGCTACCGGGAACGTGCGTCGCCGTGAGCAGCACGAGCATGTCGATTTGCCCTTCAGCCTGTAAAAATCGAGCTAAGGCAAGCCAGCGATGCGGCTCCGCTAAGGTGAGCGTCCAGCGGGGCGCCGCCCCCCTCACCTCGCCCCAAGCGCTAAGCGCTTCTAAAAAGGATTCGTTCCAGCTCTTGTAACTGCTGGCTAAGCTCTCGGTTGACATGCGTAGTTTCTTCTACCCATTCAATGCTGTGGAGGATTGTAGAGTGGTCACGCCCTCCGAAGCGCTCTCCAATCGCCTTGAGCGCATGCTGCGTGTACTTACGACTAAGATAAACGGCGATATGGCGCGCATAAGCGACGTCTTTTTTGCGGGACTTTCCGCGCAGCTCGTCAGGGTGAATACGAAAATAATTGGCCACGGCTTGGATGATCTGCTCGATGGCCAGGATACGGCTACGCTGAGGCCGAAAGCGTTGAACGATTTCCTTGGCCAGTGCGATCGAGATTTCGCGGCGATTGATGGAGGCTTCCGCCATAAGCTGAATGATGACTCCTTCTAGGTCGCGCACGTGAGACTGAATATGCTCGGCCAGAAAGATCAGGATGTCTTCCGCAATATCAAGGCCTTCTTGACGGACTTTGTATTGCAGGATAGCAAGGCGGGTCTCGTAATCGGGCGGCTGCAATTGGGCAGCCAAACCCCATGAGAAGCGTGAAGTAATACGTTCTGCCAAGCCCTTGAGCTCCTGGGGCGCTGCATCGGCTGTGATAACGATTTGACGGTCAGCTTCATGTAGCTTTTTGAAGAGCTGAAAGAAAGTCTCCTGGGTCGACTCTCGCCCAATCAGAAACTGGATATCGTCTAAGATCAGCAGGTCTAGCCCTTGAAAGCGGGTTATAAACTGATCGTATCGCTTACCGCGAACGGCCTCGACGTATTGCTGCGTAAACTGGTCTGCGTCTAGATAGAGAATAAGCCGCTCCGGGTGAAGGAGGCGAGCATAATTGCCAATGGCATGGGCGAGATGGGTTTTCCCCTGTCCCACCTCCCCATAAATGAAAAGCGGATTGAAGGCCGTTTGACCAGGCCTCTGAGCGACTGTGAGGCCGGCGCTGCGCGCAAGCTGATTGCACGCACCAGGAATGAAATTCTCAAACGTGTACTTGGGGTTCAGATTAGTCGGGAAGCGCTGATGCGCTCGCAGACCCGGCCAAACCGTGGGCGGCGGAAGCTCCTGAGAAGGCAGGTTGACAGACTGATCTTTGATGGTTAGGACCTGATACTCTAGCCGAGCAGTCGGCCCCAAATGGCGCCTTAGGGTCTGTACAATCAGTTGGGAGAAGTGCTCCTCGATGTATTCGTAAAAAAATTGACTAGGAACCTGAATCGTCAAGGCATTGCCTTCCAAGGCAGCGGGCTTCACCGACTGAAAAAGCATCGCCACCGTAGAAGCCCCTACATTCTGCCGAATGATTTGTAGGCACTTTTCCCAGATATCTTCGGCCCTCACAATCGCTGCTGTCATCAATCGCTCAGTCCTGGGATAAAAGGCCTTACCGCGAACCAGAGTATGAGAAATACTATCGCTGCCGCTAACAAGATGTACACCAGATTGCGAGCCACGGCCTTTCCCCGGATAGGCACTCGCGTCAAACGAGTGGGACTATCGCTACCCCCGCCTTTCTGAGGGGGATTGCGCAAAATTTCTAGCCAGTCTAGTTCATAAGACCCCAGGGTAACCTTGTCAGTTTCTTTGAGTGAGGAACGAACTACCCGCTCTCCATTTACGAAAACCCCATTTTTGGAACCGATATCTTGAATCTCATACCGCCCTTCGGGTGTAATCGTTAAGATAGCATGGCGACCTGAGACTTCCGGATGATTAATGACGATATCACAAGCAGAGGACCGGCCTATCAGATAGCTTCGTTTGACAGTAGCGCTAACTTCCATAAGGGCAAAGATAAGCGCCGACTAGGAAATCAATCTCGTCCCCCCCGTAGCCGATACTGCTGCTTACGCTCCACGGCAGAGGGGATGCCTATCTGCTGACGATACTTAGCCACGGTTCGACGCTGTACTAAGATGCCGCGCTCGTGCAAGCGGTTAGTGATTTCCTCATCAGATAAGGGGTGAGCGGGGTCTTCTTGGGCAATCAGGTCGCGGATGAGCCCCCATACAGCCTTGTTAGCGACTTCGCTGCCGCTATTCGTACGCACCCCCTCCGAAAAAAAGTGCTTTAGCCGAAAGATCCCGCAGGGCGTCTGAATGTATTTACTACTGACGACCCGGCTCACGGTCGAGATATCCACGCCTACCGCTCTTGCTACATCTTCTAAAATCAAGGGCCTCAGCTTTTTGTCATCGCAGTTGCTGAGAAAAAAAGCTCGCTGCTGCCGTACAATCTCTTCTACGGTTAGGCGCAAAGTTCGCTCCCGCTGCAGAAGGTTTTCCATAAATTGCTTAGCAGCCTCGATCCGCTTCTTGAGCTCTCCGTAAGTCTCTTGCAACTCAGGATCCTTTTGATGAGCAAGCTTGGACAAAAGCTCAAGGTATTGCCGGCGAATTCGTAGACGCCTGGGCCTAATGTAAGTCAGTTCGATGCGGAAGGTACCATCCTCTTCCATGTGTAAGACGAAATCCGGCGTGACTTCGGCGGGGAGGTCGGCTGAGGCAGCGATGCCTGGCCGTGGGTCGAGCGCTGCCAATCGCCGAAGGAGTCGCCCCCAAGTCTCTTCATCGAGCTTGAGCCGCTTACGAATACGCTCAAACTGCCCCGCTTGGAGATAACTCCCAAAGTCCGTGACCACCCGTTCTAAGAGGGGTTTGAGAGGCTCGTCGGCCGGGTCCAGGGCCTGTACCTGCAATTGCAACGCCTCAAGGAGGTTACGCGCCCCGACTCCCACGGGCTCTAGGCGCTGAACCACCTCCTTGAGGAGCTTTTCTAATTCCGATGGAGACACCGACTCCCCCGTCCGGTACGTGTAAGTGCGCGCTAATTTTTCGAGCGGCGTCTCTAAAAAGCCTTCGGGCGTCAGGTTGTAAATGAGGTATTCCACGAGCTTGCGCTCAGACGACGAAAGGGCAAACGAAGCCAACTGCCCAATCAGATTCTCATACAGGTCTGGAGCCGTGCTGTAGTTGTAAGGGCCGTAGAAGTCCTCCCGTTCATAACTACCCCAATCCTCGCCCGAGGAACTAGGGGGTAGATTGAGAGGCTCTTCTTCTGGTGCAGTGTCCTCTGATTTTGTAGCCCGGGTGAGCATACGGCCGGGGAGCTCGATCCGCAATCCCTCCGATGGGTCCAACCCCTCCTCGGCTTCTAAAGTCATGTTTTTTTCGATCTCCTCATCAATCTGCCGGTCGATCTCCTGCGCTGGCAGCTCCAGCAAGCGGGCTATTTGAATCTGGCGTAGGTTTTGGATCTGCCGTAAAACCTGTCGCTGGGAGAGGCCTTGCCGATGGCGGTCCATAGCGTTCCAGCAAATATAATGCCTCAGGGGCATATCCCACTTCCCACAGATACAAACCTTGGGGGGGAGCGGAACGCATACCCCAGCTGGGATCGCCCCGTTCCAATGCCCACTGAAGCCGCTCTAAGGACAGTCGCCCCATCGCATAAGCCACAGAAGCCCCCACTAGAAAGCGGACCATGCCATGCAAAAAACGATTGGCCCTAATTCGGAAAGCGAGCACCGGGGCGTCCTCGGGTGACGACCAGGTTGACCAGTTACAGCTTGACACCTCACACTGCGTATGAGGATACTTGGCCGCCTCTTTGCAAAAAGCCCGAAAGTCATGGACTCCGCGCCACAAGGCGGCCGCTGCCTGGAGCCGTTCAATCGGCGGTAATTCCCTCACCTCCCACACATAACGCCGCCAAAAAAGGGGGGACTGGCTAGCGAGAAAATAGCGATATTCCCGCCACAGGGCATCATGACGCACATGAAAAGCCGCCTCGACACGATAAAGGGCCAGAGGCTGAATCGCCTCAGGTAGAAGGGCCTGCAGACGAGACAAAAAGCGGGGCGGTAGACTCGCCGGGCCATCCCAATGCGCATATTGCGCGGTAGCGTGAACGCCCCTATCCGTCCGACCCGCCCCCGTGAGCTGAATAGGCTGCTGACAGATCCGGGATAACGCCGCCTCGACCGTCTGGGCCACCGAAGGAAGGGCTGCTTGCCGCTGCCACCCCCAAAAAGCCCCACCCTCGTAAGCTAATTTTAGCACATACCGCTGCATCACCAGCTAGCCGGCCGAAAAACCGTAATACCAGTGACTTTCTCCCGCCGATCCAAGTAGGCACACAAATCGGCGCCCCATATCCATCGCTTCTCCACGGAAGAGGCATGCGCGAAGGTGGCCCGATCCCCCTCCCAAAAAAATACGCCTACGTGCGATACATCCAGGGTCGAATCTTGTGGTATGAATGCCACGATATCCCCATCTTGTAGGAGTGGCAGCCAGTTCTCCAACTCGGCTTCAGGTATGTAAAATCGCAAGCGTTTGGTTAGGTCTGCTTCCATGGCGTGAATAGCCGCCCAGTCAGAAAAGCCCCCATAACGCTTTTTATTTTGGGACATATACCGAATCACTCGATTATCGGGGCGACCTATGGACAGCCAGCTTCCTAAGCCAGCGGCTTCCCAAGCCATAAAGGCATGAGTGAGGTAATGATACCGGTCTTCCCAGCGACAAGGAGGCAAACTGTGATAGCGGACTCGCAGTAGCGCCTGTAAAAAGGCCTCTGACGCCGACAGGGAACCAGTGCGATACCACGGCGTCGCCATATGCAGCGCCATGAGGTTTTCTATGGCGGTCATGCAGTCCATCTGCTCGAGATTGATAAGGAGGATGTCGGGCTTAAGCCCGGCCCCACCACTGCCATAAGGACGTCCTACCCAAGCTTGTGCCACACGACGAACCCATGTAGTATAAGGCATGCCGGCGTGAGACTCTACCCAAGCGGCGGCTTGCTGCAGGGAAGTCCCGACCTGCTTAGTCGAGACAGGGAGGCGCTCGACCGGCTCCATCCCCGGCCCCAGTAGCGAGTGCCCTACAAGCCCTATCCCACTAAGCACTACGGCAAGCAGTCTCATTCCACCCAGTCGGCAATAAATAAATTCGTTTCGCGGGGTTTGCGAGCGCCCCGATTGCTAGCCCATATGAGCCGCTTGCCGTCGAGTGAGAACATCGGAAAAGCATCAAATTCCCGGTCAAAGGTAATCTGACGCAGACCGGTGCCATCTCGTTCAATCGCAAAGATATTGAAGCGCCGCCCCCCCTCGGACAAGCTGTGGTGATTGGTCGAAAAAAGGATAGTTCGGCCATTCGGGTGAAAGTATGGGGCCCAGTTAGCGCCGGGTAAGCGCGTCACCTGATGCGGGACAAGCGAATCGATGTGCATCACATAAATCTGCAAGCTAGTAGGTTCGACGAGCTGCTGCGCTAAGAGGGCCTTATAAGTGGCGATCCCTTCGCCCTGCGGTCGGCTGGCTCGCCATACAATCGTTTTACTATCCGGTCCAAAGAATGCCCCGCCATCATAGCCGAGTTCTCGGGTAAGCTGTCGTAGCTGCTGCGTCTCAAAGTCATAAAGCCACAAATCTAAGTCCCCCCCCCGTTGCGAAGTAAAAACTAAATACCGGCCATCCGGCGAAACGGTACCCTCAGCGTCGTAGCCCTTAGCCGGCAAAAAAGCCATGAGGGAGTCTTTAGCGGGGTCATAGACATACAAGTCGTACTCATAAAGAGGCCACACATAACGCCCTTTGTACGCGGGTACTGGCGGGCAGCTATCGTTGACAGCATGGGTAGATGCGTACAGAATACGACCGTCCTTCAAAAAATAGGAACACGTGGTACGCCCCCGCCCGGTAGACACACGGCGATATTTAGGCGGATTGTCAGTCAGATCGAGTTGGTATATCTGGTCACAGCCTTGCGGGTTAATGGCATCCCAGTCGCTCTGAAAGACGATATAGCGGCCGGCAGGATCGAAGTAGCCCTCTGCGTTATTGCCGCCAAAGGTGAGCTGACGCACGTTTCGTAAATGCTTCTCAGCGGGGTATCGTAAGCTATCCCCAGCTTTGGCCACTGGCGCAGTCGTCGATTTATGCTGGGCACAAGCCACCGTAGTTAGGAGAAGGAGTAGCGGTGTCAGCGCTACCAGCGCCTCATACGCCAAATGATGCAAGCGGAATAGCTGGATTCTTGGCACTGTCACGAAACAAAGTTACGCTGTACGAGACAGACAGGACTACCCAATCGGATAGCCTAGGGGGATATCATACCTTTGTTTCATGAAACCCATTGCTCTCGTCATTCCCACGTATAATAACCTTGATGAGCTCAAAAGCTGTCTGCGCGCTCTTAGCCAGCAGACCTATCAGCATTTCACGGCCTATGTCTGTGTAGACGGCTCAACCGATGGCACCTTAGCCTACTTAGCCGAGAAGCCTTATGATTTTATTGAGGTCCTGACCCACCCAGACGGATGCAATCACGGCCGGAATGCTGCCCGCAACCTCATCCTTCCTCATTTAGATCGGCATGAGTGGGTGGCGTTCCTAGACTCCGATGCGATTCCCTTGCCAAACTGGTTAGAAAGCTTTCTAGCCCAAAAGCCAGGACTAAAGGAAGTTTTGGTCGGTCGGATTTTATACTATGCGGACTTTATGCCGAATCCGTGGGTACTTTACCGGCGATGGCGAGAGGCACGTCGCCATAAGAAACAAGCCGATTTTCGAGCCTTTCACACCTCTAATGCCTTCCTATCAGCCGAGCCCCTAAAGCGGCTAGGCGGCTTTGATGCGCGGATTCGTCGGCATGGCCTTGGCGACATAGAACTGGGCTGGCGTTTAGAGCGTAGCGGCCTCTCATTCCGCTATGTGGCAGAGGCGGCCATCTGGACCGCTTCCCAGCAATCGCCCATCGAAGCGCTGCAGCGAGCCTACGAAATGGGGCGCTACAATCTGCCCTATATCCATCAGATACACCCAGAGAGCCGAACAAAGCTCTTTCGGGGTTATTGGCTCACTCATCCTATCCGGAGACGCACCTTAAAATTACTCTTTGCCATGCTGCCCCCCATACGCCTGTATCGGCTCCTGGGAAAAAGTCCAGCCTGGCTCAGTAATAGAGTCTTACAGTATCTGGTGCTCTACAGCCTTAGCCAGGGCTACTGGCAGCAGAGCTGGCGCCTCCATCGATTAGGGAGCAGGCCCAAGCATAAAGGCTAGGGTGGGTCTCATCCGCCCATTCAGGGCCCGGCGGCGGCTCCCCTTCTCCCCAAAACTGGACGCCCTTCACCCAGACAGTGTACATGCCCAACTTTCGCCCAAACATCATATCCGACAGCGCATTCCCCACTATGACGCTCTGGTTAAAGCAGATTTCCGGAAAGTCCTTCTGCGCTAAATAGGCTAAACCGGGGTTGGGCTTGTGATGGTAATGATTGGGATCAGCATCCGTGGAAACGTAAATGCCATCGAGGCGGGCGCCTGCTGCTTGGATGATAGCGGCTAAGCGGCGATGCATCCAGTCTAAGGCCTCTCGACTCATGAGCCCGCGGCCCACCGCTCGCTGATTGGTCACGATAACGATGCGTCCAAAAATCCGGCTTAATTTTTGAAGGGCGGGCAAAACGCCGCGCACTAGCACAAAATCGCCCCAAGACACGACGCGGCGCGTGTCTGCCGCCGGATACTCCACATTAAGCACCCCATCTCGGTCTAAAAACAGGCTCCAACTCTTATCGAAAGTGGGTCGGGAGATAACACTGGGCCCGCTCATAATCCAATGGAACGCCTATATCAATAAACGGGCTATCGTAAAGCTTGTAAGCTCGAACCTGCAAGGGCGGCTGGGTCATGACCGCCGCTTGCAAATGGCTCTCCCATGAAAAAGTCGCTGGGAAAGGCTGAGCCATCCACCAGTCTCGCCGAATGGCATAAACGCCGGCATTGATCCAGCCTGCTGGCCGGGCTGCCTTTTCGGCGAAAGCCATCACGCGATCCTCCTCCAATACCAGCGTACCATAGCGGTCTGCAGGCTGCACATGGACCGCTGCGATCGTCACAGGCTCCCCATGGGCTTCGTGGTAAGCCATAAAGTCTGTCAAGGGCACATCCACATAAGTATCCCCATTTAGGACTATGACGTGCGCTGCCGAAAGACCCGCTATAGCCTGACCAATCGCACCACCCGTGCCCAGAGGCTGCTCCTCTTCAAAGACCCTCAACTGAAATCCCCAATGCTGATCACCCAGCCAGGCCTTCACTAAGTCTGCTCGATAGCCCAGGGCCAAAGCGACCGTCTGTACCCCTTCACGCGCTAGGTATCGACAGACGTAAGCGAGAAAGGGCTGACCCGCTACAGGTGCAAGGACCTTGGGCAAATCCGGAACTACCGACCTTAGGCGAGTACCGAGCCCTCCCGCTAAAACGATCGCTTCTAGCTTGGCCATGTGACGAGCCCATGCTTGACAAAATGATACGGAAAGAAGCGTCCCTGATAAGGCTCTAAAGCCGCCATGACCTGATAACGTGTATGCCTGGGGCAGTAAAAGATCATAAAACCGCCCCCGCCAGCCCCCGAGATTTTCCCACCAGTAGCCCCCGCCTGGCGAGCTGCCTGATATATTTCTTCGATCAAAGGCGTTGAAATATGAGAAGCTAAGCGCCGCTTATGTAAAAAGCCCTCATGCAAGATATCCCCTATCTGGTCTATCTTCCCTTTGAGTAGCGCTTCTTTCATGCGAAAGGCCTCTTCTTTGAGGCGATGGGTGGCTTCGAGTGCTTCTCGATCGCCCCGTACAATATTCTGCTGCTGCTCAGAAATGATTTTAGCCGATAGGCGGCTCGTATCGGTGTAATAAAGGAGCAGATTATGCTCAAGCTCATACAGATATTCGGCTTTGACACGAAGGGGATTCACGATGACCCGCTCATCCGCATAAAACTCCATGAAGTTGACACCGCCAAAGGTCGCTGCGTACTGGTCCTGCCGCCCGCCCGCCTGCGCTAAGTCTACCCGCTCAATCTCATAAGCGAGGCGAGCTATGTCATATTCACCTAAGGGCAACTTTAACCATTCCACGAAAGCCCCTATCACGGCGACAACAAGAGTTGAGCTAGTGCCCAGGCCCGAACCGGGCGGCACATCAACGGAAGTCACGAGCCGACAGGCTAGCGGCCGCCCAGCCAGCTTTACAAAGCGGTTATAAACCCCCCTCAGCAAAAGCAGAGGCTCCTCCAGCGGTAAAGGCCCTTCTGCGGGGAGCTCAACACGCTTGCTATGATCCATGGACTCTAAGATTACAAGCGGCTCCGTCAACGGCTCCAAGCTGGCATGCGCATACAAGGAAATGGTCGCATTGAGCACCGCCCCGCCATACTGATCACAATATGGACTCACATCTGTGCCACCACCAGCCAAACCTATGCGCAGTGGCGCTCGACTGCGATAAATCATAACGCAAAGTTGAGCGTTTTTCGTAGCTCTTCGAACCAAGTCCATAAGTCCTGGGCGAGTTTTTCCCAGCTAAGGGCTTCTTTGGCCCGGACAAAGTCAGCTTGAAAGGCGGTTGGGGGACGCTGCGCTAATTCTACCAGACCACCTGCGATCGCCTCCAGCGTTGGCTCCACAATCAGCCCGCCCCCAAAGGCCTCCACCACCTCGTAAAGTCCTCCTACGCGTGTCACCAAAATAGGCCGCTCGTACTGATAAGCCCAGAAAGGATGGCCACTTTGCGTCGCCTGCTTGTAGGGCAAAATGATACCTTCCGCTGCCCGAAAGTAATATGCAAAAAGTGCTTGGGGTACAAAGCCCGGCCGAACTATGACGGTATCGGCTATATCTAGTTCAGTTATAAGCCTTCGGTAAGGCGCCTCCTCCTCATAAAACTCTCCTGCCACAAGCAAGCGCCAGTCAGAGGCTAAGGAGCGCCGCGCCAAGGCCCAAGCCCTCAAAAGCAGGTCTAGCCCCTTATAAGGTCTAATGATGCCAATAAAAAGCATGTAGCGATACGCGGGGTCTAATCCTAAACGGCTACAAGCTTCCGCACGAGCGAGTAACAGCTCTCCCACGGGCTGGAATAGCGGGTGCTGAAAAAAGCGCACAGGTTTTGCATAAGCAGCCTGCCACTGCTGCGCAATCACATGACTGAGCGTAAAGGCCGCCTGAATGCCCCCTACAAAGTAGGCTCGAAACAGGACATCGCCAAGCCGCTTTTCATGCGGTAGCAGGTTATGAATTAGCCCTACCTCTAAAGCCGACGGATACAGCCCCCGCACACGCCGCGCTATATAACCCGCATTTAGCCCCATGACCGGGAGCCAAAAGGGATAAATCAACACATCGGGCTGGTAAGCGGCTATCCTTTGCGCAGCCGCCGGCCAAGTAAGTGGATTAAAGGCATGTATAAGCCGCTGAGCCGGCACAGTGGGCGGCTCAGCATCGGTGTACTGATCACGCCGGAAAAGCCAGCGCGGATACTGGACAGTGTATGTAAAAAGTTTAGCTTCATGTCCGGCCTGTACAAAGCCTTGCGCTAGATAATCTGAGAAAGTGGCAATACCGCCCCGAAAAGGATGTGCAGGCCCCACGATGCCGATTCGACCCACGGTGCAAAAGTACCTCTTAGCTTTGCAGTATGGAACCGGTAGCGGGATTAGGTGATGGTTGGATCGAGGTCATAACAGGTGGTATGTTTTCCGGCAAAACCGAAGAGCTCCTCCGTCGTGTGCGAAGGG
Source organism: uncultured Sphingobacterium sp. (assembly GCA_964489015.1). Classification (GTDB taxonomy): domain Bacteria; phylum Bacteroidota; class Bacteroidia; order SpSt-205; family SpSt-205; genus JAPYWM01. The sequence continues at coordinate 43,868 of CAZAXD010000013.1, forward strand.
CCCAGCTAGCCGGGCAGCGCGTGGCGCTTTTCAAGCCTCTCATCGACCAGCGGTACCACCCCACGGCCATCGTATCTCATGACCAGACCGCTTTAGAAGCTCAGCCCGTCGAAAGCGCCCAAGCCATCTACCTCCTCAGCACCGACATACAAGTCGTAGCCATCGATGAAGCCCAATTTTTCGACCAAACGATCATTGAAATTACTAATCGCCTCGCCGATGAGGGTAAGCGTGTCATCATCGCGGGACTGGATATGGATTACCGAGGGCGTCCGTTTGGCCCCATGCCTTATCTCATGGCTATTGCCGAGTTTGTAACCAAGCTTCATGCCATTTGTGTGCATACGGGGCAAATAGCGCATTATTCTTATCGGAAAGACGCCGATACTGGAACGATTCGCTTAGGCAGTCACGAACTCTATGAGCCTGTCTCGCGGCGCGTCTTTCGGCAATATCGAAAAGCCCTACGGGATGGACTTTTATGAGCGGGTGTGGGCGGTAGTTCGGGTCGTACCGCCCGGCCGCGTGACAACCTACGGCGCGATTGCCCGCTATTTGGGTTCGCCGCAGGCTGCTCGCCTAGTGGGCTACGCTATGAACGCTTCGCATGCCGCTACCCCACCTGTACCTGCTCACCGTGTCGTCAACCACCAAGGACTGCTTACGGGCAAGCACCATTTCGAGACGCCTACTGCCATGGCCGATCGGCTACAAGCCGAAGGCGTCCACGTTTACAAGGACCAGGTTCAGAATTTTGAAACGGTCTTTTGGGACCCCTGTCAGATGCTCCCCCTACCTGATGTGTTTTTTAGTCAGGCTCAGCGCTGAGCATGGCCCGAATAAAGCCTGTAAAAAGCGGATGCGGTACCTCGACCCGACTCTGAAACTCAGGGTGAAACTGCACCCCTAAATAAAACGGATGCGTAGGCAGCTCGATAATCTCAGCCAGGTTCTTTTCAGTGTAGACGCCGCTAACGACGAGGCCCGCCTCCTCCAAGGCCGGACGGTAGGCGGGATTGAGTTCATAGCGGTGTCGATGCCGCTCGTACACCCTGTTTTTTTGGTAAAGCCGGTAAGCTAAGGTACCCTTCCGCAGGTCACAGGGATAAGCCCCCAGCCGCATCGTCCCCCCGAGTTGCACGATCTCCTGCTGCTCAGGCATCAGGCCTATGACGGGATAGGGTGTATCCGGATGCATTTCGGTGGAGTGCGCCTCGGCCCAGCCTAAGACATGCCGAGCAAACTCCACGACCATCATTTGCATGCCTAAGCAAATGCCGAAGGTGGGGATTCGCTTTTCTCGGGCGTATCGCAGGGCTGATAGCTTGCCTTCGATGGCGCGGGAGCCAAAGCCCGGCGCCACTAGGACCCCGTCCGCACCTTTGAGGCGCCGCTCTACATTTTCGGCTGTGAGGTCTCCCGCATGAACCCACCATAGCTCGACCCGGACGCCTTGCCAGCCAGCCGCATGCATCAGAGCCTCCACGATAGACTTGTAAGCATCCGGCAGTTCGACGTATTTGCCAATCAGGGCGACACGCACCGTCTGCTGGGCAGCTTGCATGCGTTCTACGAAGGTCTGCCATACAGATAGGTCCGGCTCGCCTCGCACCGGCAACCGAAACCGCCGAAGAACAACCTCATCAAGCTTTTCTCGCCGCAGTTGAAAAGGCACCTGATAGATGCTCGGCAGGTCCAAAGCCTGAATGACCGCGCCACGTGGCACATTCGCCAAAAGGGCGATCTTGCTCCGTAGCTCGCGTGAAAGCGGATAGCTCGTTCGACAGACCAGAATATCCGGCTGAACCCCAGCATGCTGAAGTTCACGGACCGAATGCTGCGTAGGCTTCGTCTTAAGCTCCTGCGTCGCTGTCAGATGCACAATCAGCGTCACATGCACAAAAAGGACCCGCAGCGGTCCGAGTTCGTAATGTAATTGCCGAGCCGCTTCGATATACGGCAACGACTCAATATCTCCCACAGTACCCCCTAGCTCGGTGATAATCACATCGTACGGCTCACGCTGCGCAAGCAGCGTAAAGCGCCGTTTGATTTCATCCGTGACGTGGGGGATGACTTGGACAGTCTTGCCTAAATAACCGCCTGCTCGCTCGCGCTCAATGATGTATTGATAGATCTTGCCCGTCGTTACGTTGTGGTCTTGCGAGGTTTGGATATTTAGAAAGCGCTCATAGTGGCCAAGATCTAGGTCGGTTTCTGCCCCATCTTGCGTGACAAAGACCTCGCCATGCTCATAGGGGTTGAGCGTGCCAGGGTCTACGTTGAGGTAGGGATCAAATTTCTGAATAGTCACTCGGAGGCCCCGTGCCTGGAGGAGCTTGCCTAAGGACGCCGCGACAATCCCTTTACCTAAGGAGGAGACTACCCCGCCAGTTATGAAAACATACCGCATAGCCTACAGTAATGGCGTCCAGACTGTGCATAGGTGTGCATTGAAGCGGTAATGCGGGATGTGGACTAGCTCATAAAGCGCCTCGAGCGACGCGACTAAGTCGGGGCCTGGCCAAAAAAGCCCATATCGTCCTTCCATGGCATAGAGGCGCTTTTTGCGATAGGCTGTTAAGGTTTGGATCCCTGGCAGGCGGCTCCACTGGGCCAAGGCCTCCCCGGCCTCACTGAGGGTGGCAGAGGGCCGCGCCACGATAATAACGTCTGGGTCCACCGCTTGTAGCTGCTCCCAGGTGAGGATCGCCCGCTCAAAGGCTCCCTTAGAGAGTGGTAGACTTAGCTTTAGCCAGTCTCCCCATACCTCAGCCCAGCTGCCCTGATGCACCGGAAGCTGGCCCTCTACCCACAAGACCACGACCGAGACCGAGCTCGTGATGCGCTGAGAAACGGCGTAAACCTTTTCATAACGCTGTTTCTGCTCGGCCAGGTGCTTGTTGGCGGCGGATTGCGCATCGAGTGCCTCCCCTAACTGGCCAATCACTCTTAAGTAAGCTTCCCACGTTCGGGCTTCAAACGAAACGACCTTGATAGGATAACCTACGGCTTTTTGAAAAGCAGCAACCGCTTCAGAAGCCCCCAGTTCGGTAGCTTCCTGCCACACGCTTAGGACACCATCCGGCCTGACCGCCGTTAGCGTGCCTACATCGACTAAATAGGGCCCTAGCACCCGCTCCCAAGCTTCCATAGGCCCCTCTAACGAAGCCCGCGTACAAACCGGCAGCTCCTGTACTTTCGCAGGCACTTGGCACAGATGCGAGCGTGCCACCAGATATTTTTCACGGCCTAAAGCATGAAACCAGGCTGTCGCCGCCGGCAAGAGAGATGCCCATCGCATGCGCCAAAGCTACGAACTTAGCCGACCTAGTCGCGCAAGCAAAATCCCACTGCCCCACAAAAACATCGTTAGACCCATTTGCCGCTCTAACAGCGCTTCTACCTGCATCATCAAAATCCATACTCCCAGCCACCACCACCAAAGCGCCGAGCGTTGCCACCGAAAGGCCCCTATCCAAAAAGCCAAAAACGTGCCTAAGCCTATAATGCCAAAGCCTATCGCATATTCTACAAACTGATTGTGCGGCAAAAGGTAAAACTGCCCACCTCCCCACTCATAAGGAAGGCTAGCTTCCGCTGCGTGAACCTCATCCTGATTGTCTGCAATCCCCACACCCCACCAAGGCGACTTTCGAAAGACAAGCCAGCTCGCCTCTAGCGCTGCTAAACGCGTCCCCACCGTTAGATAATACAAATTTCCCATGCGGTATTGCTGAATATCCCGCATGATATGTTCATACCGACTTCGAAGCGGCCCCCAGTAACGGACTAACGCTAAAAAAACGACTAGACCACTCAGCAAACCTAATAGACCCCAGCCCCAGGCCCGACGCTTTATAGCCCAATACACCAGCCCTAGCACCAGACCGCCATATAAGCCAAGGAGCGCCGTGCGTAGCGCTAGCACGTGAATAATCAGCAGATACGCGGCGGCCACAATCCAACGCCAGTGCCCTTTACCGGGCGTAACCGGTAAAAGAAGCAGAGCAGACAAAACATGGGCAGCATAATAAATGTGGGAGATGCCTCCCACAAAGGGTACGTATCGCCCTTGCCGCATCTCCTCTAGGGCCCACTCAAAGTTATTAAGCGCCTTGAGGGCGGTTCCTAGACCTACAACGAGTAAACCACCATGCAGTAGCCACAAAACAAGCCCCTGTACCTTCTGCGGCATCGCCCGCATAACGACGAGTGTCGCCGGCAAGAGAAGGAGTAACGGCAGCTTAATGCGAAGCTCTGTAAGCCACTGGGGTATATTTTCGGTGTAAAACCCACTCAATAGGTGAAGGCCATACAGCCCCACCAATGCCCCCAAAGGCACAGGCGCCTCGCGAAAGCTCGCCCCTAACGCTCGTCGATAGTCTCGCCCTACAAGCCCCACCCCCATCAATAACCCTACGCCTATACTCACCAGGCTATGCGACCAACTAAGCCCTAGAGCCACTGAAGCTAGGCCTACCCCACCTAACACGACAACCCACGACCGAAGCATAGGCAAAAGTAGCGCATACCCACCTGCCTCAAAAATTGTTTTGTAATTTTGACTAGCCCATTCGTTACTTCTTATGCGTAAGCTTCTTGGCCATGCCATCGTAGGCGTAGTCGCTAGTCTAACGACGTACTTCGTCATACGGAAGTATACGCCCGCTTCGCCTGCCGTGGTCGAACGTATCCCCTCCCATCCTATCAAATGGGAAATTCATCCTCCTGCTGATTTTACGACGACAGCCCAGATTGCAATGCCAGCCGTTGTACACATCAAAGTCACGAGCCGCTCAAGCTCCACCTGGAACCGATTTTTTGCGCCAGAATTGCCCGATGACGAGTCTTTTCTTTCTCAAAACACCGGCTCCGGTGTCATCATTTCGGCCGATGGCTATATCATCACCAGTAACCATGTGATCGAAAATGCTAGTAACATCACCGTGACCCTCTACGACAATCAGTCTTTTCGGGCTAGCATCGTCGGCACGGACCCCTCTACTGATCTCGCCCTTCTCAAAATAAATGCCGAGGATTTGCCTTATTTAGAGTATGGGGACTCGGACCAGCTCAAAGTAGGCGACTGGGTCTTGGCTGTGGGCAATCCCTTCAATCTCACATCAACTGTCACGGCAGGCATCGTTAGCGCCAAAGGCCGCTCACTCAATCTCCTGCGGGATCGTTTCCGGATCGAGTCTTTTATTCAAACAGATGCGGCCGTCAATCCTGGCAATAGCGGCGGCGCTCTCGTTAATATCGAAGGCAAACTCGTCGGGATTAATACCGCTATTGCTTCGATGACTGGCACTTTTGCTGGTTATTCATTTGCCGTACCGGTCAATATCGTGAAAAAAGTCGTAGAGGACCTCCAAAAATATGGCAAGGTGCAGCGAGCCCTGCTTGGCGTCTCTATTTCCAATGTGACCCCCGAACTTCAAAAGGACGAGGAGTTAGCGGTATCGCAGGGGGCCTATGTGCAGGATGTGTACAGCGGGAGCGCAGCCGAAGAGGCGGGTTTACGCAACGGAGACGTGATCATTGCCATCGAAGGGCGTCCCATTCATTCTGCGGCCGAGCTGCAGGAAATGATCGGACGCTACCGACCTGGAGACAAGGTTCGGGTTACCTTTTATCGGAAAAGCGAACGCCGAGAAGCCACCGTTCGCCTCAAAGGACGGAGCAGTACCGAGGTCGCCGCTTCAGAGCCCAGTGAAGCGACCTTAGTGCCTGAACTTGGCGCGGAAATCCGCCCTTTGACTGCGCAAGAGAAGCAAGCCTTGGAGGTAGAACACGGTCTAAAGGTAGTTAATGTCTGGCCTGGCCGTCTCCAGGAGGTTGGCGTTCGGCCCGGGTATGTCATCACAGCCGTGGACAAGGTCCCGGTCTCCTCTTTAGAGGACTTGCGTCGGATCTTGGCTCAAGCCGAAGGTGGCCTCTTAATCGAAGGGCTCTACAGCAAAAAAGAACGTGCTTATTACGCTATCTCCGTAAACTAATATGCATACGGCGGAATACCTTTTTCGGGCAGACCCGAAGTATATCGAAGCCCTGTGGGAAGCCTATCAGCAGGATCCGAATCAGGTCCCAGCTGACTGGCGGCGTTTCTTTGAAGGCTATGCTGCCGGCTTGGCCAGTGACCGCCCCGCAGCGCTCCACTTAGATAGGGAATTTGGGGTCATGCAGCTCATCGCTGCTTACCGCAACCAGGGGCACCTTTACGCCCGCATCAACCCCCTCGCCGATTATCAAGACCATGAAAAAACCCTTGACCAAGCCTTCGCCTTAGAAAAATTTGGACTCTCCTCTCAAGATCTGCAGATGACCTTCCAAGCTGGTAAACTTATCGGGCTTGGTCCTGCTACGCTAGAAAAAATTATCACCCATTTACGCAAGGTCTATTGTAGCTCGATCGGGATCGAATACCGCTACATTCGCATTCCAGAAATTCTCGCCTGGTTTGAGGACAAGCTCGAAAAACCCAAAAATCTGTCTAACTTTTCGTCCGAGGAAAAGAAAAAGATACTCCAATGGTTATGTAATGCGGCGACCTTCGAGCGCTTTCTTCATCGCAAGTTTGTGGGGCAGAAGCGCTTTTCGCTAGAAGGGAATGAGGCGATCATCCCTGGCTTGTATGAGCTACTGGAGAGTGGAACTCGGCTAGGGATTGAGGAGTTTGTCTTTGGCATGGCCCACCGCGGCCGGCTCAATGTGCTCGCTAATATCATGCAAAAGTCATTTCATGCGATTTTCGGCGAATTTGAAGGCAAAGGCATCGCTACGGATACCTTTGATGGCGACGTTAAGTACCACTTAGGCTACTCCAGCGACCCGGTCATCGCTGGCCGCCCCATCCATCTCTCGATGTTGCCTAATCCTTCGCACTTAGAAGCCGTCGATCCGGTCGCAACAGGCACTACCCGCGCCAAAATGGACCACTTATACGGGGGCACGCATGACAAGATCGTCCTCACCCTTATCCATGGCGATGCGGCAATTGCCGGCCAAGGAGTCGTCTATGAAACTTTGCAGCTTTCGCTCCTACCAGGCTATGAAATAGGTGGTACCCTGCACATCGTCCTCAATAATCAGATCGGCTTTACCACCAGTGAAGCTCAGGCCCGCTCAGGTTACTACACCACCGATGTCGCCAAGGTCACCCTTTCGCCAGTATTTCATGTGAATGGCGATGACCCCGAGGCAGTCGTGCATGCCATGCGTCTCGCTATCGCCTTCCGCCAAGCTTTCAACCGAGATGTCTTTATCGATGTGATCGGCTATCGACGTCATGGCCACAACGAAGGCGACGAACCCCGCTTCACCCAGCCGCTCATGTATCAGCGCATTAGCCAGCATCCCTCGCCTTTCGAAGTCTACGGCCAGCGTCTCATTAGCGAAGGAATCCTCTCCCCTACTGACCTACAAAACATGGAAAAGGAGCGTAACGCCCTCTACGAAGCTCAACTCGAAAAAGCCCACCAAGAAGAAGCCACCATCGACACTATACCCCGTAGAACCTGGCAGGGTATACAAGTCTATGACGAAAACAACCTCGAACCCAATCCCAAAACAGCCGTAAAACGCGAAATCTTGGAATTTATTGCTCAAAAAGTCATGCAACTCCCTGATGGATTCCAAGTCCATCCCAGCATCAAAAAAGTTTATGAGTCCCGCTATGCCGCCGTGAAAAATGGGAGTGCCATCGACTGGGGCAACGCTGAAATGCTAGCCTACGGCTCCCTTCTACTAGAAAACAATCCTGTTCGACTCTCTGGCCAGGACGTAGAGCGGGGGACCTTTTCTCATCGTCATGCGGTCCTGACCGACCAAGCCACGGGGCTCACCCACATTCCTCTCAATCACTTATCCCATCGCCAGGCCGCCTTCTACATTTACAATTCGCCTTTGTCGGAGTATGCGGTTCTAGGCTTTGAATACGGATATGCCTTAGCCTCACCTCATACGCTCGTCATCTGGGAAGCGCAGTTTGGGGACTTTGCCAACGGCGCCCAGATCATCATCGATCAATACCTCACAGCTGCCAAGTCTAAATGGGGCCGCCTCAATGGTCTAACCCTTTATCTGCCACATGGTTATGAAGGGCAGGGGCCTGAGCATTCCAGTGCCCGTCCCGAGCGCTTTCTAATCCTTGCCGCGCAAAACAACATGTACGTCTGCAACTTCACCACGCCCGCTAACCTTTTTCATGCCTTGCGCCGCCAGCTGCGTGGTAGTACTCGTCGCCCCCTAGTGATCTTTACGCCGAAAAGCCTTTTGCGGCAAATGACCTGTACCTTGGAGGACCTGACGTCGGGCTGTTTTTTAGAAGTGCTCCCCGATCCAGAAGTCTCCCCCGAAAATGCTAAGCGCCTCCTACTCTGCACAGGCAAGATTTATTACGACCTTCTCGCTGCCCGCCGCGAAAATGATAAATGCGACACCGCCATCATTCGAGTTGAACAGCTTTACCCTTTTCCAGAGGAAGAGCTGCGGACTATTCTCGGACAGCACGAACACGTCGAGGAGATCTACTGGGTCCAAGAAGAACCCATCAATATGGGCTATTGGAGCTTTATCATCCGAAAGTTTATGGAGCATGGGCTACCCTTACCGCGCCCGATTGCTCGAAAGGAAGCAGCGAGTCCTGCTACGGGCTCCCACAGTCACCACCATCGTCAACAAAACTATATCTTGCGCCGCGCGCTGAATTTGATTCCTGAACGTGTATGATTGAGATTCGTGTACCGTCACCCGGTGAGTCCGTCACAGAAGTGGTAATCGGCCGTTGGGAAAAACCCAACGGCGCTTGGGTCCAAAAAGATGAAAAGCTAGCGGAGATTGAGTCTGACAAAGCCACTTTGGAGATTCATGCGGAGACCGATGGGACTTTACAGATCCTCGTTGAGGCCGGCCAGACTGTCCCCGTAGGAACCTTGATTGCCCAGATCGACCCCAGTGCGGCACCAGCCGAGTGCCTTCAGCAACCCACACAAGCCCCCCAAAGCACTGCCCCCCCATCGGAGTCGACACCCCCACCAGCTACGACGCCTCACGTCATGCCAGCTGCAGCCCGCATCTTAGCTGAAAAGGGGCTCACACCCGACGCCGTACAGCCTACGGGTCCGGGCCAGCGAATCACCAAGGCCGACGCGCTGGCCGCCCCAGCCCCTGTGGCAGTCCCCCAGTCTAAT
>CAZAXD010000014.1:0-51175 GCA_964489015.1 uncultured Sphingobacterium sp.
ACTTCTACGACGACGTATACGTTAGAAGTTGTTTTTGTAGGAGGTTGTCGTCGGCATGATCAAGTAACCGTCACGGTGCTTCCGGCTGTGGTGGTGAGTGTAGGGGGTGTGACGGATGTGAGTTGTAATGGAGGCACGAATGGGAGTGTGACGGTAAATGCGAGTGGAGGCACGCCTGGGTATGAGTATAGTATCAACGGTGGGGCGACGTGGGTAGGTGGTCCTGGAGGTAGTCACACGTTTAGTGGGCTCAGTGCTGGGACGTACACGGTGATGGTGCGGGATGCGAACGGCTGTTTGGCTGGTCCTCAGACTGTAGTTATAAATGAGCCGGCTCCGCTTGTGCTTGGAGTAGTTAGCATTACGAGTGCTATTTGTCGAGAGAGTGCGGATGGGGCGGCGACGGTTCAAGCAAGTGGGGGGACGTCTCCCTATACCTACACGTGGGTCGGCGTAGGGAATGGCCCTACACAAAATGGACTACCGCCAGGTGATTATATGGTGGTAGTGCGGGATGCCAATGGCTGTGAAGACACCGTAATTGTCACCATTCCTTATCGAAGTTATGTGGATGCTGCGATTGTGCCGACCCAGGTAGAGGGTTGTGTGCCGCTTAGCGTGCAATGGGCGGCTAACGTTAGTGGGGTTGGTCCTTATTCCTATCAGTGGAATTTGGGTGATGGTAGCTTTGTCACTGATTCGGTTGTGAACTGGGTGTACACAACCGAGGGTACCTACAATGTTGTGCTCGTTGCTCGGAATGGGGATGGGTGTGCTGATACGGCTTATGCGGTGGCGCAGGCGTACTTCACGCCGGTGCCGGCTTATGTGACCGAGCCGGACATTAGTCAGGACCTTGTGATGGGCACGGTGATAACCCTGACAAGCACTACGCAGGGGGCTACTGGGACCCAGTGGGTTCTGCCGGGTTATGGTTCGCATAGGGGTGAGGTCTGGCAGGTACAGCTGCGAGACACGGGCGAATATTGTTTCAAGCTGCTAGTGCGTCAGGGTGTTTGTGTAGATTCGACATCAGGCTGCATCCGCATCCGAGCCCCACATATTTACATTCCGAATGCTTTTACGCCTAATGGTGATGGGGTGAACGATTATTTTGAGGTGCAAGTGTGGGGTTTGAAGGAGGCGCGATTGCGGATCTGGGACCGATGGGGCATCCTAGTATTTGACAATGGCGGTGACATGAGTCGACACTGGGATGGGACTTATCGCGGACAGCCTGCATCCGAGGATGCCTACACCTTCGTAATCGAGGGCAAGCTACCACCGGACGACAGACCCTTCAAGCGCTCAGGCACGGTCACGCTCGTTAGGTAGAAAATTTGTTTTCCTTGAAGCTTTGGCGCTCATGCAGAGACCATTTGCCATGGCCTGCATGAGCGCCAGGCATTTATCTTTGCAAAGGATGGCATTTGAGGCATTGGATCGCAAGTGGCAGGCCCACTGGGAGGCAAGTGGAGCCTATGAAGTGGGAGAGCAGACGGATAGGCCTAAGTGGTATATCTTGGATATGTTTCCGTATCCTTCTGGGGCGGGTCTGCATGTGGGGCATCCGTTGGGTTACATTGCCACGGATATCCTAGCCCGGTACAAGCGGCATCAAGGCTACGCGGTCTTGCATCCGATGGGCTTCGATGCTTTTGGGCTGCCGGCGGAAAACTATGCGCTCCGAACCGGTATTCACCCCGCTGTCACAACCGAAAAGAATATCCAGCGTTACACGGAGCAGCTTAAGCGCATAGGACTAGGGTATGCCTGGAAGCGGGCTGTTTGCACCTCAGACCCCAGCTATTACAAGTGGACGCAATATATCTTCCTCCTCCTCTTTGAGCACTGGTATGATCGGCGCTTAGAGCGAGCCCGGCCGATAACGGAACTGATCGAAATTTTTGAGCGACAAGGTAATGCCGGTATCGAAGCGGCCACGAATTATGGCAAAATTTTTTCGGCCGAGGACTGGAACCGTTGGGATCAGCGCCAGCGCTCGGCGGTGCTCATGCATTATCGTTTAGCCTACACAGCGGAAGGGCTCGTCAACTGGTGTCCGGCGCTTGGAACGGTGCTCGCTAACGAAGAGGTCAAAGATGGCTTATCAGAGCGAGGCGGGCATCCCGTGTATCGTATCCCCATGCGGCAGTGGTTTCTGCGAATCACCGCTTATGCGGACCGGCTTTTGGCGGGTCTGGATGAAATCGACTGGCCCGAGGCTATCAAAGAGCAGCAGCGCCACTGGATCGGCCGTTCCGAAGGGGCCTACATTTACTTCCAAGCTGCTGATCTGCCAGGCGATACCCGCATCGAAGTCTTTTCTACCCGGCCAGACACCCTATGGGGAGCTACCTTTTTAGTGCTGGCGCCCGAACACCCGCTTGTAGAGCGATTGACCGCTCCCGCTCAAAAGGAGGCTGTCGTCGCTTATCAAGCCCAGACCCAACGGCGCTTAGAGCGGGACCGGCTAGTCGGCGGGGGAGAACCCACAGGCGTCTTCTTGGGTACTTATGCGGTGCATCCTTATACGGGCGAGAAGCTGCCCATCTGGATTAGCGATTACGTGCTGATGGGGTATGGGACTGGTGCCATTATGGCGGTGCCAGCTCATGATCGGCGGGACTGGCTTTTTGCTAAGCATTTTGGACTGCCTATCCGAAGTATCGTGGCCGGCATCTCGGCGCAGGAAGAGCCGTATGAGGAGCACAGCGGCATATTGACGGGTTCCGGCTTCCTGACAGGCTTAGCCGTGGAAGCAGCTATTCAGGAAATTCGGACCCGTCTGGCAGCAGATGGCAAGGGACGCGCCGCCGTCCAGTATCGCTTGCGCGACGTGGTCTTTTCGCGTCAGCGGTACTGGGGCGAACCTTTCCCCATCGTTTGGCGAGACGGTATTCCGGAGCCGGTGCAAACGCTACCGGTAGAGCTACCCGCCGTCGAGCGCTATGAGCCCACCGGTGATGGGCGTTCGCCGCTGGCTCGCATCACGGATTGGGTGCGTTTGCCTGACGGGGCCGAGCGTGAAACCGATACTATGCCCGGCTGGGCCGGCTCTAGCTGGTACTTTTTACGGTATTGCGATCCCCATAATGCGGGCGCCTTGGCCGATATAGAAAAGCTTCGATATTGGATGCCCGTCGACCTCTATGTGGGAGGGGCCGAACATGCCGTCGGGCATTTGCTGTATGCACGCTTCTGGACCCACTTTTTGCATGACCTGGGACTCGTGCCCGTGCGTGAGCCTTTCCGACGTCTCGTCAATCAGGGCATGATCCTGGGACGTTCCATCCTGATTCACAAAAAGAAAGACGATACGGTCTTTGTGTCTGCTGATCGGATTGCCCCTGAGGATAAAGCGCAATACCTGCCGGTCCGTGTCGATGTCGGCCTTGTCGAAGACACCGCCGTCGATGTCGAAGCCTTTAGACGCTGGATGCCGGAGTACGCGACAGCCGAGTTTGTACTAGCAGAAGGCGGGAAGTTTTACGGCGAGCCGCTCGTCGAGAAAATGTCTAAGTCCTTCCATAACGTCGTGACACCAGACGAACTCTGCGAGCGCTATGGGGCCGACGCATTCCGGTTGTATGAGATGTTTCTAGGACCCCTCACCCAGACTAAGCCTTGGGACCCTCGTGGCATTCAAGGCACCTACCAGTTTCTGCGCCGCCTGTGGCGATTTCTAACGGGTGGCGATGCAGTTCCCGCTGAAGGGCCCCTTTCCCTCACAGAAGACCCCCCTACTCGAACCGAATTGCGCCTCCTTCATACCCTCATCCAGCGCGTAACCCAGGATATCGAGCGACTAAGCCTCAACACCTGCGTGTCTCATTTCATGAGCTTTCTCAATGAAATGCAGCGCCTGAGCTGTCGGAAGCGAGTCGTCTGGGAACCCGTCGTGATTCTTTTAGAGCCTTTTGCCCCGCATATCGCTTCAGAGCTTTGGGAAAAGATGGGCCACGCCGAGCTATTGCAGGAGGTACCTTGGCCGAGCTTCAACCCAGCTTACCTGGAGGCCGAGGAGGTTACTTATCCGGTGTCGGTGAATGGTAAGCTGCGCTTTCACCTCACCGTCGAAGCGACCCTAGCCCCAGAGGCCATAGAGGCCCTGATTCGGACTGATGAGCGTCTCCAGCGCTATACAAACGGCCAAGCTATTCGCAAGATCGTGCTGGTGCCCGGTAAAATCATCAACGTGGTAGTCTGATGCGAGTTGTTTTCATGGGCAACGGGGCCTTTGGCATTCCGACCCTTCGACGCTTAGCCAATTCTTTTCATGAGGTTAGCGCTGTAATCACCAATCCGGATAAGCCAGCCGGTCGTGGGTACCTGCCCACGTCTACACCCATTAAGGCAGAGGCCCAGCGGCTAGGATTGCCCATTTGGGAAGTAGCTCGCCTAAAGGAGCCGGACTTCATTGCGCGCTTGGCTGCGCTTCGGGCTCAGGCTTACGTAGTGGTAGCTTATCGACTGTTACCCGAAGCTATCTGGAAGCTGCCGGCTCGTGGTGCACTCAATCTGCATCCTTCGCTCCTGCCTGCTTATCGCGGTCCTGCCCCCATCCCTTGGACCATTATACACGGCGAGACCGAAACGGGTATCACGATCTTTCGCATTCGGGAGGGTATTGATACAGGTGAAATAGTCCTACAGGAGCGGTATCCGCTGCCGGTGGACTGGACAGGGGGGCAGCTAGAGCAGTTTTTAGCGGAGGTCGGAGCAGACCTGATGCTAAAGGCTTTAGAAGGCTTGGTTTCTGGCTCGTTGCGGCCCCATCCTCAGCCTGCCGTGGAGGGGGCCCCTTACGCGCCGAAGCTGGATTCAGCCCAAACCCGGCTAGTTTGGGACAAGCCTGCGCGGGCTGTGTATAACTTTATTCGGGCGCTTTCTCCCACGCCAGCGGCCTGGACGACCTTGCAGGGCCGCCGATTACAGGTGCTAGCTGCCAAGGTGCATAGCGAGCGCGCCACCCATTATCCACCTGGTACCCTCTGGCAGGAGCAGGGCATCCCTTTGGTGGCTTGTGGTGCTGGTCTCATAGAGCTGGTCGAGGTACGGCCCGAAGGCCGAAAGACCATGAGCGGCCAGGCTTTCGCTAGCGGTTTCATCCAAAAGCAAACGATCCGGCTCTCATGACGCTTGTAGAACAGCTCTTTTGGGATCTGCAGCGGATCGCCTTCTTATTTCGTCAACTGGAGTGGCAAGCAGGCTACCCTCAGGGACTTACGCCTTTGCAGCGTCAGCTTTTAGAGTTTCTCAAGCGACATCCGGACAAAGCGCGGCCCGCCTTGATAGCCAAACATCTCGGCACTCAGAAGCCTACGATCAGCTTAGGCCTTCGGCTCTTAGTTCGTAAAGGGTATGTAACGCTAGAAAGGCATGACCGGGATAAACGGGGGCGGCTAGCCCGTCTGACCCCAGCTGGTCATGCGCTGCTCGACCGGGTAGCCTTTCCCGCCCTGGAAAAAGCCCTCACGCATTTAGCGCCGGAGCAGCAGGCGGCCACCCACGAAATCTTGTACCAGTTACTAGTTCATCTCTATCGCATGGAGCTGATTCCTGCGGCAAATATGTGTGTTACTTGTCGGTTTTATCAGAGTGAGCCGCCTTTTTGTCACCATCTTCAGATACCGCTAACGCCTGCGATGCATCGAAGCGACTGTCCTGACCATCAACCCATCGCTGAGAGCTCAGCGGCCAGCGAAGCAAAGTAGGGGGCGGCTTCAAGCTGTCGAGCGCCGTACCAGGCAAAGTAATCCCCCCGCACCACCTTCACATGAGCTGTAGGCCAAATCTGTTGAAAGCTGGGTATATGGACGGGCTTGAACGGATAAGGCTCTGTGCTCAGGAGCACCACATCTGGCCTAAGTGCCTGCGGATTTTCTAAGATAGGGTAGCGTCCTGTCAGCTGGGCTCCCAAGTTCTCTAAACCCAAGCGTTCCAGGATCGCACCGATAAAAGTGGTTCTTCCTACGGTCATGAGGGGCTTGGGCCAAATGAGGTACAATACCTTGAGCGGCTGCTCTACGGGTCGCACTTGGGCCCATGCGCTCGTTATGGCTGTGGTGAGGGCATGGGCTGCGGCTTCTGCCTGGATGAGCGCGCCTAAGCGGCTAATCGTTTCGAGGGACTCCTCAAAGCTCTCGTTTTTGGTGACGTATACGGGGGCTATCTTTGATAAGCCTTCAACATCCTGTAGCGTGTTTTCTTCCTTCTCGGCGATAATGAGATCTGGTTTTAGCTGAGCTACGGCTTGGAAGTCGACTTTTTTGGTGCCGCCGACGACGGCGACAAACTCGATGACCCCCTGGGGCTGGATGCAGTAACGGGTACGTCCTACGAGCCGATGTGCAGCGCCCAAAGCCCAGAGTGTCTCCGTCTGGGAGGGGCACAGGGAGACGATACGTTGGGGGTTAGTCGGTACTGGAATGAGCCGACCGAGACTGTCGCTGCTGAGCTGCATCTTCTTCGTACAGACGCAGAATCTCACCTACGAGAGGGTGCCGTACGATGTCGGAGTCGGCCAGCCGGATGATAGCGATATCTGGCACGTTCTGCAGCAGGTTGATGGCATGCAGCAGTCCCGAGGTCTCTGGACGCGGAAGGTCGATCTGGGTAAGGTCTCCAGTCACGACAATCTTAGAATTGTGCCCAAAGCGAGTCAAAAACATTTTCATCTGGAGACGGGTAGCGTTTTGCGCTTCGTCTAAGATGATGAAGGCGTCATTGAGGGTGCGGCCTCTCATGTAGGCTAAAGGCGCGATTTCTATGACATTTTGGGCAAGGTACTGCTCGAGCTTCTCGGCGGACAGCATTTCCTCGAGGGAGTCATATAAGGGGCGAAGGTAGGGGGCGACTTTTTCGCGGAGGTCCCCTGGCAAGAAGCCAAGACTCTCACCCGCTTCGACGGCGGGACGCGTGAGGATGATCTTACGAATCGCTTTATCCCGAAGAGCTTTGACGGCGAAGGCCACGGCTGTGTAGGTCTTGCCAGTACCAGCAGGGCCGATCGCAAACGTGATCGTATGCTTATGGATAGCTTCGGCCAAGCGCTGCTGCCCAGCAGTTCGAGCCACGATGACATTTCCGCCCACGGTGCGTAAGATGGGTAGCGGATAAGCGCTAGGCTCTATGGCTTCCTGCTGGGCGGATACGGTCCGCTCTTGCTGCAAGATCTCTGTCAAACGCTGGGAAGGTAGGTTGCCATGCCGTCGGACCTCGGCCACCATTTGGTCGATCAGGCGACGCAGCGCAGCCAGGGCCTCCGGCTCGCCATAAGCTTTGATACTGCTTCCGCGTGCGACGAGTTTGAGGTCCGGGTGGGCTTGTCGGAGGCGATTGAAGTTTTCGTTGCCAACGCCGTAGAAGGCCTGTAGGTCTACGTTTTGGAGTGTGATCTCCGTCTCGTGCAAATCAGCCATCGTCTTGGACAAAGATAAGGGTTTCAGGTTTTTCTGAAAAGTAGGAGGCGAAAGAGCGCCCTAAGCGGCACGCGATGGGCATAAGGCAGTTTCTCTGCGAGGAGGGAGGCCTCGTCTAGCAGGGTCTGGAGATAGCCTTCGACATAGGAGAAAGCACCGAGCGCTTCCAGCGTACGACGCGCTTCTTGGAAGGAGCCCTGCAAGATATCGCGCTTTTGTGCGGGAGAGGCCTGTTCCAGGGCCCACAAAACCGGTAATGTGAAACGCTTTTGGCGGCGGTCGGCATCGCTGGGTTTGCCGATGGCTTGGGCGCTTGTCCAGTCTAAGAGATCGTCTCTTATCTGGAAGCCGCGACCAATCAAGCGCCCGATTTGCCGGGCCAGGGCTATGGTCGCTTCTGAGCCGCCAGCACTCCAGGCGCCCATGACACAGGTCGCCTCAAAAAGGCTTGCAGTCTTTTTGTCGATTACCGCGAAATAGCCCTCCGGGCTGAGGTTGGCTTCGCGTATGCGCTTGAGCTGGAGGAGCTCGCCTTCGGCTAAGGCTTCGACAGCGGCCGAGGTATGGGCTAGCAGGGTATGCTGATTTTCCCTGAGGGCGAGAAGGAGTCCACGGGCGAGCAACCAGTCGCCCCACAAGACAGCAATTTTATTACCCCAAAGCCCCCGAAAGGAAAAAGAACCCCTGCGATAATCGGACTCGTCTACTACGTCATCATGCGTCAGGGTCGCATTATGCAGGATTTCGATGAGGGCCGCTCCGACAAAAGAAGCGGGCTGAATCTCCCCAGCGGCCTTAGCTATGTATAAGAGCGTAAGGGGCCGAATCTGCTTACCCTTCTGGCGAAAGTAGTACCGTAGGAGCCGCTCTAAAAGCCAGTGTTTGGGATAGACCGTCTCGCGCAGAATCTCTGCATAATACTGCTCGAAAGCCGTCCACTCGGGCAAGGCAGCCTTGAGGTCGGCTAATTTGACAGGAACGGCTGTCTGGGGGGGACCACTCATGGCCTACCCCCTAAAAACAAATTGTTGAGGACCCGAAAAAATAATAACACCCACAAGCTAAGGCCCATTAGACCTAAG
Source organism: uncultured Sphingobacterium sp. (assembly GCA_964489015.1). Lineage (GTDB taxonomy): Bacteria > Bacteroidota > Bacteroidia > SpSt-205 > SpSt-205 > JAPYWM01. The sequence goes on from CAZAXD010000014.1 coordinate 8,507, forward strand.
ATAGCCAGATTGTACTGGGGGGTGGGTACGGTCCATGGCCCCAGCGGCCTCGCTGCTACGCCAAAAGGCGTAAACCAGGGATGCGGTTCGGTCAGGAAGATTGGCTCGTACAAGCGGATAGGTTTTTCCTCGCGCCAGAGGATCTTCTGGGGGCTGTGGGTGCCCAGAAGAAGGTCTTCTAAGGCAGCATTATAGGTTTGGTGGCGAATCGTTTCAGGGACCTGGACCTCGATCGCAGCTAAGCGGGCATTTAGCTTCTGTAAGCGCTTCTGAAGGGCGGCACGCCAGGCCTCATACGAGTTGTAACCTGCGGCTTGCAAAGGCTCCTTAGCGCCGCTCCCCTCGTACCTAGGCAAAACGTAAAGCAGTTCGTACCGCAGTTGGGAGATCTCTCGCCGCACTGGATAAAGCTGCTGGATGTAAGGGCTTTTGAGATAGTGGGTAACTACCATGCTCTCATAAGCCCATCGCGTAAACGTAAAATCCGCTAAAAATGGGACAGGCCTTTGTCCTCGAATGGCAGGATTAAACCGGTCATAAGGCACGACAGCCCCGCTCAGTACGAGCTGCGGTATGAGCAGGATCGGGATCAAAATGTAGACAGGTACCGGTTGGGTAAACGTATCGGAGAGGTTGAGCGCTAGCAAATTACTAGCTAAAGCCACCCCATATAAGAGACCCCAGGTATCTAGCCACGCGTGCGGTATCTGAATAATCCAAGAGACGATGCTCCAATACAAGGTTGTCTGCACGGCCGATAGCAGTGCACTCCAGACGAGCTTAGCGTGGATGTAACTCCCCCAGCTTAGGTGTAGAAAGCGTTCTCGGAGGCGGATTTTCCGGTCTTTGAGGAGTTCCTCGGCTGGGGAGAGCAGGCCTAGAAAGATCATCGCCAAAATATTGACAAAGAGAAGGGCCGGATAGTTTTCGTTGCCAGAAAGGGCGTAAGACTGCTCGGGTGGATGGTACCGTAGGAGTAGGCCCACAATGAGGGCTAGAAGGGGGGCAGCTACGATGAGTGCCAGCGTAGCGGTGCGCTGGCGGACCTTACGTAGGCCCTCTCGAGCCACCAAGATAAAAAACTGCTTCAAGGCCGAGACGGCTGGGCGAGGCTTAGGCGCGTAAAGGTCTACTTGGGTTTTGGGGGGCATGTAACGCTGCCAAAAGAGTTGATACCACCGATCGGGCGCATAACGTCGCTTGTCGGTAGGCTGTCCTTCGCTATCTAAGATGCGTTGCTGGATGATATCGAAGAGCGCCTCCGGCTCGACTCGCCGACAAGAAGGACACTCGACCTGTTCGCTATCCGAAAAGCCAGCCGCTTGTCGAAAGTGCTGCAGCGCTACGAGCGGTGAACCCCAAAAGATAGGGTAGCCGCCTTCATCGAGGAAGAGGAGGTGGTCTAGCTTTTTGTAGATGTCGGACGAAGGCTGGTGTAAAGTAAAGAAGACGATACGGCCTTCGCGAGCGAGGGCCTGCAGGGTTTCGACGACCTGCAGTGCATCTGAGGATGAGAGCCCGCTGGTCGGCTCATCTACAAAGAGGACCAGCGGTTGCCGCACGAGTTCCAGCGCAATGTTGAGGCGCTTCCGTTGACCACCGCTCAGGGTAGGACTCAGGGGATTACCTACGACCAGGTCTTTGGCGGCATAGAGGCCTAGTTTTTTGAGAACGGTTTCGGTAGCTTGGGCAGCCTCCTGCGGGGAGCCATAAGAAAAGCGCGCCGCGTAGTATACGTTTTCCCAGGCTGTGAGCTCTTCGATGAGAAGGTCCTCCTGGGGCACATAGCCCAAGAGTCCGCGTACCGCTCGTGGACGTTTGTGAATGGTGATACCATTGAGGTAGACTTTACCGCCGGTGGGACTAAGCTGGCCGCTCAGTAAACGCATGAGTGTGCTTTTACCCGCTCCGCTGGGGCCCATGATCCCGACCAGCCGCCCCTGCCAAACCTCAAAACTGAGAGGGTGTATCGCTGTTTTTCCGCTACGGAAGCGGTAACTTAGCTTGTGTACCTCCCATAGGATTCGATTTTGGGGAGGAGGCGGTACAAATACCTCCAAGATTTCCTGATAGGTCAGCGTATAGCCATGACTAAAGCGTAGGAATGCCCCCTCCGGCAAAACACGAATAATATCGCCCCGTAGCCATTGGCCGTTGAGGTGCACTTCTAAGTCGCGGCCCATCAACCGCATGAGGATGAGCCTGGGAGCCGGCAGATAGAGAAACGCAGCGTAGCCAGGCAGATAGGGCACCGAAATAAAGCGGGTAGGAGGCTGCACCTCTCGTGCCCCCACGCAGAGGAGGTTCTCGTTTCGAATCTCGCGCACAGACGAGGAACCCGCAAAAAGCAAAATCAACAACCGCTCGTTGGTAGGGATATCAAAGACCTCGCCCATCTCTTGTAGAAAGCGCTCTTCATTGGCCGATAAATCCCGATCGCCATGCGCTAGCTGAACGGTGTAAGCGTAGAGTAGATACCGCTGCGAGCACTCTAGCTGCTGTGCTAGGTTTCGAAGCAGCAGCGAAACCGATAAGCTCTGGGCACTGCGCAGGTGGGCTTGGATCCGCTGAATCGCTTCGTCGGGATCCACGCCGATCTCGACGAGAAGCTGACGTAAGATAGCCTGCTCCCGCTGGGTAAAGCTCCCCTTAAGCGTGAGATAAGCCAAAATGCGGGTTAGTCCATCTAATAGGACGACTTGCACCGCTGCAAAGTTTAGAGATTTAGGGCGACTGGTGACGCTCGATGTGTAAAAGCCCGCGTACTTGGCTAAGCTCCCGAATGACGCTCACAAGGTCGTGTTCTGCATACACATAAAATTCTATCACGCCGTAAAAGTATGAACTTTTGCCAGATAGCTGGATGGAGCGGATATTCTTCCGCTTTCTGAGAGAAAGTACCCGTATGATGTCCAAGAGCATGCCGGGGCGGTCCTCGCCTTCGAGTCGTAAAGCAGTGAGGAAGGTCTTTTGGGGGGTAGGAGTCCAGCGCAGAGGGCGTACCTTCGTGCTATCCAGGGATAAAAATTTTTGCAGGTGGGGGCAGACGGTGCGATGAATAACGAGCCCATCTGCAGACAGATACCCCATCACCGCATCAAAAGGGATGGGGTAGCAGCAGGTTGCGTACTGGTATGGCTCCTCCGGCAAACCGATTTCTAAGGCCCCGCTGAGTAGGCCCAGCTGTTCCCGAAGCTGGTCTATGATCGGGGTAACCCCTTGGGAGAGGCGTTTGAGCCGAATAAACTCCTGAATGCGGGTTAGGTCGATCGTATGAGTGCCCAGTCGGTAGAGAAGTTCCTCCAAAGAGGGTACCTTCAGATACCACAGAAGCTCGCGAATCACTTGATCATCGGGACGTAGACCCAGGTGCCGCAGTCGCCAATCAAAGATTTCCCGGCCTTTTTCAATCGCTTGCTTGCGCTGGAGCTTGAGGTATTCTCGGATCTTGAGGCGAGCTCGGGCCGTCTTGACGAATCTGAGCTGTTCCTCTGTCGGCTCGGTTTTTTCGCTCGTGATGATTTCGACCTGGTCGGCGTTTTGCAGGACATAATCTAGCAGCACCGGCTTCCCATTGACCTTGGCCGCGATAGCACGCCGCCCAATCTCGGAGTGAATCTCATAGGCAAAGTCCAGAGCGGTCGCGCCCGCCGGTAGGACCTTCAGAGCCCCCTTGGGGGTAAAAACGTAGACCTCTTCGTGGGTAATTTCTGGCCGTAATTCTGACAGCAGGTCAATATTCGGGAGGTCTGGGTTTTGAAGGAGGTTGCGGATGCGGTTGAGCCAGCGTTCCAGCGCTTCATCATAAGGGGCGGGTGCTTGGCCGTTGTGATTTTGCCGCTCCTTATAGCGCCAGTGTGCGACTAGCCCGTATTCTGCGGCTTCGTGCATGCGCCTAGAGCGGATTTGAACTTCGACCCACTTGCCCTCGGGTCCCATGACGGTGATATGCAGCGCTTCGTAGCCCGTGGAGCGGGGCTGCGATATCCAGTCCCGTAGCCGACTGAGGTTTGGCCGATAAAGTTGAGTCACGACGGAGTAAACCCGCCAGCAGTCGGCCTTTTCGCTCGAGAGCGGCGAGTCTAAAATGATCCGAATGGCAAAAATATCGTAGACCTCTTCAAACGGGACGCCCTGCCGCTGCATCTTGCGATAAATCGAGCTAATAGCCTTGACGCGACTCTCGATCTTGTAAGGTAGGCCTAGCTCAGCTTTTAGCCGCTCCTCGATGGGCGCGACGAAGCGGCTAATGTAAGCGGCTCGCTCCTTGGCTGTCTCCTGAAGGCGGCGTTCAATCTCCTGATAAGCCACTGGGTTTCGATAACGCAGGATGAGGTCCTCTATCTCCGTGTAGACATGGTATAAGCCGAGTCTATGGGCGATCGGCGCATACAGAAACTCTGTCTCTGCTAAGATTTTAGCCTGTTTCTCGGGTCGTAGGCCAGCTAAGGTGCGTAGGTTGTGTAGCCGATCAGCTAGCTTGATGAGGGCGACGCGGATGTCGTCCGCCATGGTGAGCAGGATCTTGCGAAAGGTCTCGGCCTGGCTAGAGTCCAGGGGGCCCTCTACGCGGCTGATTTTGGTTAGGCCCTCGACAAGGCGGGCGACCGTGGGACCAAACTGCCCTTCAATAATATCGAGCTCTGTATTGGTGTCTTCGACGACATCATGGAGTAAAGCCGCAATGATGGCGGAAAGGTCTTTGAGGCCGATCTCCTTGGCGAGGATTTGTGCCACGGCCAGTGGATGTAGGATATAAGGCTCGCCGCTTTTACGGCGGGCATCGCCGTGCTGCTGAAGGGCAAAGCGGAAAGCTCTGCGTAATTGGGCCCGCTCTTCGCGCCCCACAAACTCCCCGCAGGTCCGAAGTAAGCGCCGATAAGCCCGCAGGATTTCCTTCTGTTCCGTCTCTGAGAAACCGACTACACCCAGAAAGGCCATCCCCTCAAAGATAAGCATCTGTGCGTACTTTTGGCTAATGCGGTGGGGAGTGCTGGGCCTCGCTCTGGCTTTTGCGCAGGTGGGCTCTTTCTATCAGAAGTTACATCCGGGCCTGTTTCCGATGGTAGCTGATACCAATCACCGGGGCTGGCTAGCCGAGCTGCGCCGCCAGATGGAGAAAAATCGCCAGGTCGAATGGCATGATCGGTTTTTTCGGCAGATTGCTACGCTGTACCTAGAGACGTCGGACGAGGCAGACAGTTTGGCGTATGCCTTGGCGCAGCAGATAGGGGCTTCGAGCGATACGCTGCTCCGCTTATGGGCTACGTTGACTGATAAGGAGGCCTCGCCTGAGTTTCTCATGGCGGCTTGGCGGCCCTATCAGCCGGCGACACAGGGGCAGACGCCCACCGCCTGGCTCGTACGGGACATGCTAGATTTGGGCCAAGCGGTGATCCAGTTGTGGCTACCCACGGGTGCGCCTATGGCTGGTCTGATAGAAGCGGCCTGGCTGGGTTACCTTCGGGCGGTGCTAGCCGGTTATCAGTTCTTTGGCTTTGGCGAAGGTGGGGAGTCTTGGCTGGAGCGACTGGAGCTTATTACGCGGATCGGACTTCTGGAGTATTATGCCTACGGCGAAACGGCTAATCGTTATCGAGCATGGAAACGGGGATACTGGCCATAGGCATAGCGTCTGGGGATAGACTGGCCTTGGCGAAAGGCCTCTCGCTCATTGAGAGCCAGCGGCCCCAGGATATTCCACAGCGCGCTGCTTTGCTTACAGCCCTCAAACCGGCTGCCTTGTCCTATCGCATTGGCTTCACGGGCACGCCGGGCGCCGGCAAGAGTACGCTCATCGATGCTCTCGGCCTTTATGTCCTCGAACAGGATCCGTCGGCTACCCTGGCCGTTCTCACCGTAGACCCCTCTAGCTGGCGGAGTGGGGGAAGTCTCCTCGCGGATCAGACGCGCATGCGAGCGCTTAGCACCCATCCTCGGGCTTTTCTGCGGACTTTTGCTTCAGGTGGTCACTTAGGCGGGCTGCACCCCCGTATCCGCGAAGCGATCCATCTCTGCGAGGCGGCCGGTTTCACGTACGTCTTCTTAGAAACCGTGGGCACGGGTCAGAGCGAAGTAGAGCTCCGCTTTGTAAGTGATTTTCTGCTGTATGTGGCTGTGCCCTATGGAGGCGATGAGGTACAGGGGCTCAAGCGTGGTCTTATGGAAGCCCTGGACGGCGTCGCCCTCAACAAAGTCGAGACGGCCCCCGCTGACGTACTCAAGCGCTATATCTTTCAGCTTGAAGCGGCCCTGCGCCTGCTTCGAGGGCAAGAAAGTGCGCGTTTATTCCTTCAGCCGCTATCAGCCCTACGCAAGGAGAATATAGATAAGCTATGGGCTGCGCTGATTCGCGCCAAACCAGACCACTCGACGCTGCTCGCCTCTCGCCTTAGACAAGAAAAGCACTGGCTTGAGCGGTACTGGCAGGAAGCGCTACGCTGGTGGATCCAGCACTCCCCTCACGAAGCCCACTACCAGCGCCTGCAGGCACGTCTCGCGGCCGGTGAGCCCCTCTGGCCCCTCATGGAGGAGATCGCCCATCATTTTGGCTTACTCTCATGAAGGTCGTCGGTTTTACTATTCTGCGTAACGGCGTCTTGATGGATTACCCCTTTCGAGAGGCGATTCGCTCAGCTTTGCCGCTTTGTGAACGGTTTATTGTATCGGTGGGGCAAAGCGAGGATGATACTCTAGCGCAGGTGGAGCGGCTAGCGGTGCAATATCCCCAAATCGAAATCCGTCAAAGCCACTGGGATCTCACTCAGCGAAAGGGGGGTATACCTTGGCCGTAGAGACCAATAAAGTCCTCGATCAGCTGCCGCCCGCCGACTGGGTCTTGTACTTACAGGCCGATGAGGTGCTGCACGAGGCTGATTATCCGGCTATCCGCCAGGCTATGTCCCAGCACTTAGCGGATAAACGAGTCGAGGGGCTGGTCTTTGATTATGTACACTTTTACGGCAGCTATGCGTGGGTGGGTATCTCGCGGCGGTGGTACCGGCGAGAAGTGCGCATTATTCGACCTTGGCCGGAGATCCGCTCCTATCAGGATGCCCAGGGCTTCCGCAAAAACGGCCACAAGCTCTGGGTAAAGCCAGCACAAGCCCGCGTTTTTCACTACGGTTGGGTGCGTCCTCCCGAGCTTCAGGCCCAGAAACTCCGCCAGCTCCACCGCTACTGGCATCAAGACGACTGGATCGAAGCAGCAGTCGGGCAAGGCTTTTGCTACGAAGTGAATGATCGCCTCCAGCGCTTCACGGGTACGCACCCGGCTGTGATGCAGGAGCGGATCGCCCAGGCCCACTGGCTGTTTCACTACGACCCGCATCGGGTGCGCCTACCCCTCAAGGAGCGCCTCTCCTACTGGTTTGAGACTCGGACAGGCTGGCGTATAGGGGAGTTTCGGAATTACCGGCTTTTACCCTGATGCGCGTAGAGGAGGCCTGCTGTGAAGGTTCGGCCCAAAAACGGCATGTTTCCGACACTGAGATGATCCCAACCAAATGTATTGAGCACGTTTTCAACGGCAATTTGCAAGCGAAGCTCATGGCTTGTCTGCGCTAAGGCGACGTACTGATACCGTAAGTGCAAGAGGTGGTACGCTGGTGTGGCGTCCTCCTGGTAGATCTGCCGAGAGAGGTGTTTTTGTGCTGCTGCCCAGAAGCCCTCTAGAGCCAGTCGGTGCCTGAGCCGCCTGTAAACTAGCCGCACGCGAGCATGCCATGGGTAAATCCACGGTAGAGGTTCGTGTAGGGTTTGATGCCAACCGTAAGTGTAGCCGGTCCAAAGAGAGGCTTCCCAGGGAGCGCGAAGCCACTCTAAACGGGCTGTTAGCCCAGTTGTCCAGGCGGTTCCTGTATTTTGCAAGAGGCGCCAGCTTTGGGCGGTCTGATTGCCCGAGGTGTATGACTGGGCGAAAGTGCGCGGGGCAATGTAGTCGGGCATCCGATTGAAAAAGCTCTGCATCTGCATCGACAGAGACGCTTTGACATATCGAAGGCTTGCTTCGGCCCGAAGGAGCCGCTCCGGTCGCAAGGTCGAGCTGCCCATCTGGATGCTATTGTCCATGGGCACGTACAGATAGTAGCCGTATAACTCCGTATGCGTAGGGGCGCGAGTGCCATAGCTGAGTCGCCACTCGGGGATGACGGTGTGGCTACAAAGTCCCTCTCCATGCAAACTGACCTGATACGCTCCTAGTCGGCGCTGAACGTGACTCCCTCCCCCATAAGTCTCCTGATAAATCCGAAGAGGGGTGTAGCTGAGCGTGTCCCCGATACCATACTGGAAGAGAGAACCCGTAAGATGAAGGTGTAGCCGTCCATGGGTGTGCTCGTATCGCAGATGCCAATTCTGGGTTGTTTGCCAAAAACGAATATCCGCTAGGTTGCGTACGTGCATGGGGCTAATGGCTGGGTCTAGCGGGCGCATGAACATGTCACTATAAGCCCGGTGCAGGGAAATCTCGGCGCGCTGCATCAGGTTGAGCGTACCCGCTTGCAGCCAAGTTATATCGGCTACGCTTCTTAGGCTCTGGGTACTGCCTTGCATAGGCATGTACATGCCGGACATGATGGGGCGGCTGCGGATCTCGGTTTCCTAACGCTTTTCGTCCGTCATGCGGTGCTGAATCTGATTGTAATACACCCGAAGCGCTAGGCGATCTGTCCAGTTGTACGTTAGGCTAAATAAATGAAAGCGGCTGGCCTCGGCATCCATGATAAGCCCAGGGTAATCGACATCCCAAAAGAAGTCACCCAAGTACTGTAACTCCAGTGTATGCCCAGCCGTCAATGGATAGGCGAGAGTTAGGTAAGTATTGAGCTTTCGGAAGGAGGCGATTGCCCATACACTGTCACGCCCCCTTGCCTCGGTACTGCCTGGAGGGAGGGGGCGCTTAGCCTTTGGCCTGTCTGATACGGGCCACCTAAGCGGCCAGTCAACCCGACTGCATACCGCCAGCGGTTCGTTTCGCCCTGCAAGCGGAGACTAGATACCAAGCGATGATAATTAGAAGCGCCTGTGATGGCTATACGCGTTTGTGTAGGTCCCCGGGTTTTAGCAGGTCGACGGCTTAGGAGTAGCGCCCCACTGCTGGCGCGGCGTCCAGGCGGCTTCTTCCAAAATGGTCCCCTCCACAAAAGTCAGGACCGGATCCATGCGGTCTACGCAGGCCGGTAGGACTCGCATGCCTTCGATGAGGATGGTAGTTTGGGTAGGCAGAAGCCCCTGATAAACTACCTCCTGTGCGAAGGGGACACTCCGATATACAGGCTGGATGAGGCCCAGGCGCTGCAGTTGCTCGATGCTGGTTTCACCCGGGGCGGATCGGGGCGCCTGTAGGGCCTCTATGGTGACTGGCGACAACGTGTAAACAGGCAGAGAATCGACCCCTTGCGCCCATAGAAGCCCTATAGCCACACTAAGGCGCCACATGCAGCAAAGTTACTGTTCTATTTAGATTCAAAACTATGAGAGAAGGCGAATGAGAGACTGCAAGCCCTGGCCCATGGTGGCAAAGAGGAGCCCCCACCCTATCATGGCGATAGCTATCCGCTGAAGGGCTAGGTGTCTCGGGGTCCCAAAGGCCAGCGCTATGGCGGTGCCGATAGGCGGGCTTAGGATGGGAGGAGTCAGAAGCGCTATGCCCCACAAGCCGTAGCGGCTCCAGAGCCGTGCCCATCTTTCGGGGATAGACCGGGGGGGCTTACCCCGGCGTAGCCAAAGCCGTACCCGATCCCCCAGGTATGTAAAAAAGGCGGTGCCCAAGAGACCGCCGCCGGTGGTGCATAAAAACTGCTCCCAGAAGGATAGCCCCTTCGCTAAGCTCATGGCCACGCCTACCATAAACTTGAGGCCGCTCATGAGCACCACACTGAGATAAAATAGGAGGTCCTCCCCGCTAAAAGTCATGAGGCCGAATGGAACCGTAAGCGAGATCGCCTGCATCCCCTAAGCCTGGCACGATATAGCCCCGAGCTGTGAGCTCCTTATCTACAGCCCCTACGTAAATGTGGGCATCGGGCAGGTGTTTCCGCACGTGAGAGAGTCCGTATTCCGAAGCGATCAGCGTTAGTATGAAGAGCTTTTGGGGTCGGCCTTTGATTTTCAAGGCTTCGTATGCCGTGACTAGGCTATTTCCTGTCGCCAGCATGGGATCGACTAAAAAGACAATTCGGTCCATGAGGGGAGGCACTGCAATATAATCTACTTGGACCTGAATATTGCGGTTGGTGAGTTCTGTGCGGTAGGCCGCGATATAGCCCACGTCTGCGAAATCAAAAGCTTCCAACACCCCATCCAGCAGGGCGTTACCGGCTCGCAAGATGCTGATTAGTACGGGCGGTTCTGCTAAGACCCGACTTGGCGCTTGCCCTAGCGGCGTAGTAACGGTAGCCTCGATATAAGGCATTTGGCGGCTGGCTTCGTAGGCTAAGATAAAACCTGCCCGAAAAAGATTCCACCGAAACCGCTGCCGGTCGCGCTGAAGCTTCTGATTGCGCAGTTCTGCTAAAACTTGGGCAAATACAGACTGCTGCGCCTCGAGGATGGTAACTGGCATTTGTGCGAAGTTAGTGATACCGTAGCCAAGGCGAGCAGAGGAAGAGACGATTTTCCCAGCTGCCGCCAAACTGTCGAAAGAAACGTTCAATCCCCGGTGATAAAGAGCCCATGAAATCAAAGACTTTCTGCTCCGCTAGCGCTGCGTGGATAGCTACGGAGAGCAGGCGGGTCATGACCTGAGGCGTTTTTCCCCATCGAGCGCCAGCGAAGTACCACACGCGATCGAGGCCCCACAGAAAGAGCCCTACCGCCTCTGGGGGATCGCCTAGCGTCCAAGCGCGCCAAGACAAGGAGCCTTGGGTCAAAGCGTGAAGCTGCTGGGAAAGCTTCGGCTGAATGCCTACTGGCCGGTGACGGTTCCATAGCTCATAAGCCAACGAGGGAGAAACGGTATGCACCGGCAAATGGGCAGCCTGTTTGATTTTACGCAAGAGCGTGGAGCTAGGACTATAAGTTGTGAGGACGAAGCTACCTCGCACCTGGGGCTCGAGGCCTGCCTGCCAGATCGGCGGTAAATAGGCCATAGCCGGCGGCAGAGTCCCGGCAATCCCGCCCCAAAAGTAGCCCCGAATAAACTGAGCCAGCGCTCGCAAAATAGGTGCAAGCCGCTCGTAGCTGATTACCCCTTGACGCAAAATCAAGGGGGCATAAGGCGTAGCTAGCGGCTGCCGCCAAAACCGAAATGGACCTAAGCGCCGCTCCGCTAGTAGCCAGATTGCTTGCGGCGTCCCCCCTTCTATGGCTGCTAAGCCCCCCCAAGGCTCTCCTAGCGCTTCCCACCAAGCCCATGTCTCAAAAGGTTCGCCCTGAGTGGGAAGCCAGGTTTGGATGTCAGCCTTGGGAAGCCAAACTATCTTCATAAGCCGGGCTTAGGGAAGGCGGCTCGCGTCGTCGGGTTGCCGATAGCCAAGCTAAACCGCCACGTCCCAACTTGATACCCCGCTAGGCCGTAGTGCAGGCCGATGCTGAAGGCCTTGAGCAAGCTCGTGCGACGCAGAGACAGGGCTATTTGCGTAAGATAAAACGCGCTTTCTACGTGCCAGCGTCCTTCGGTGTGTAGGCTACGCAAGACCAGTACCTCTTGCCAGGGCGTTTTTCGTAAGAGCGGCACGTGTCGCAAGAGCGCTCCCTCCCAGTCCCATCGCACCTGCTGGCTCAGAAGCCATGGCCCCGCCGGCTCATATAACGGCCAAAAAACCATGTCACCATAATACCGATGAAAAAGCAGGGGCTGTGCCGCCGGAAATAGCCGATCACCCCAAGGGGCGTCACCGGTTTGCCATACTCCGGCTCCCTGGTACAGGAGCTTCCCCCAGGGACTGATTGAGAGCGTTAAGTCTAGTTGGAACGCACCGGTCCAAAAAGGCTTTCCTAGCGAATAAGCCCATTCGCTGGCCAATTGGGTTTCGACCTTGAGCGGGGAAGCAGGCGGAAGTAGGTAATAGCTTCGGGGAGTCCGAATCCAGCGTGTATAGGGCTGCCAGTGCAGTCTAACCCCCAAGCGGGGGCTCTCGTAATACGCCTCAGCTGGGGGGCGTAGAGGTCTTCTGTCATAAGCCGCCTGCAGAGTCAGCTCCCAAGCGGGCTGCCAACGGATACGCCACCTCGCTAGGGCCCCTCGCCATTCATAGACCTGAAGCGGCGCAGGTCGCCGCATCAGATGGTACAAGGTATTCCAGTACAAGGGGATCTGGGGCTGCTCTGGAAACTCATACGCCGTAGCCCCCGCCTTCAAGAAAAGGCTCATGGGTAGCGATCGCTTGAATGTATAACGCCACTCGGCTACAGGTAGCAGACGCTGCCAGTGGTTACCATAGCGTAGGTTGACTTGGCTCTGCCACGAGCGGGCCTGGTAGGAAAGCTGAGCTTGCCAGACCCAGCCCTCCGGCCTGGTATAACCCGGCCACCGAGCTAAAAGCGACAAGCGGTGCCAACTGCGACCAAACCTCCTTTCCCACTCAAAGCCCTCTCCAGTGAAGCCAAAATTACCTCGGCTTGCGCGGGGGCTGGTGTCTTGCCTTGCAACCAGGCTATCGTGCGCTGCCAAATAAGCTATCTGCTGGGAATCTAAAGGGGCCTGCCGCAGGCTGTCCCAAAAGGACGTGCCTGCTTGATCCGCGCCTTCCCTGATGCGTAACTGCTCCCGAAAGTCCAACCGCTCCATCCGAAGCGTATCCATGGTAAAACGCGAGGAAGGCGGCGCTACACTGTCCTGCTGCTGAGGAGGTATAGAAGATGCCTTAGGCCTCTTCTTGGGAGGGCGTTCTAGGGTCAGTAGGCTGTAGCGCCGATATAAGAAGTAGCCCTCCGCTGAGAAACTCAGTTTGACGCCCACGGCGCTCACACTCAGCCTCGCTCTAAAGCTAGTATTAGCTGGTGCCCAGCAGGGGCCTATCGGCGCGTAAAGCGTTTGAAAGGTGATGGTATCCACGTATTGCACCGGGTCTTCGCTGGTGATCTGGGCTTCAAACGCACGAATCGCATAACTCTCATCCGCTAGCACCAGATAGCCCCTGATTCCGGGGGAGCGGCTCCGCGGCTCAAATCGAATCTTGTACGCGAATCCCTCTTCATCCCAAATCTCCCCCACAAGCTGGTAACGGTAATAGAGCGGAGCATCATCGGCCAAGGGCAGAACAAGGGGACTTTGCGTAATCTCTGGGATGGTGAGCCGTTCGTCATACGGGTCAAAGCCCTGTAGCACCCACAAGCCCGTAAATCCATACCCCCGTGAACCGACGATGCGCGAGTGCTTAATGGTTTCCTTGTAGCGTTTAGGCGGCACATAATCGACATCTGAGAGCGCCTCGCTCATGTAGACGATATCCCCTTCTCGAAATTCTATGGAGTCTTCGCGGGCGAGCCGCCGAAGTAAGCTTAGCGGAAGGGATAAAAGGCGTGCCGTGAATAAAGAGTACACCTCTGTGCGATACGCCGGTAGACAGGTACGATTGGATCGTTTGGCGCGGATGGCTTGGCGGATCAGGATATCGGCGGGGTTAGCTCCCTCCTCTGTGATGATGACCCCCCCTAGTCGAATCTCCTGGGGACTGAGTCGAAACGTTTGCACAAGTGGTCCGGGTGCCTCCACTTGCAGGGTTTCTACCAGCGGTCGGTAGCCTAAGTAGCGGATCTCTAGAGGATGCCTCCCCGGCTCCAAAAAAAGCGCAAAGGTGCCATCTTTCTGGGCTAAGGTTTGAAACCCAGACTGGGGCAGACGAATAAGGGCTTGGCCGAGGGGTTCACCCGTTATGGCTTCGACCTGTCCCTGCACCTTGATGCTTTGCGCCCAGGTTAGCATGCAACTAATAAGAGCCAAAAGGCGCACTAAGCAAAGGTAAGTGGGGGAAGAGGCGAAAGACCTATTTGCCTAAAAGCGGCGCCACGCGGGCCGCCAGCTTCGGGCTTAGCTGCTGAAGGGCCTGGTAGTGCGGCTCTGCTTGGGCGGTTTTTTTCTCCTGGACGTACAGCAAAATCAGTTCGTAGTGAGAGCGAACGTGGTTTGGGTCAACGCTCAGGGCTTTTTCGAAGGAAGCCTTAGCCTGCTGAGGTTGATTACTGAGTTTCTGAGCGACACCCAGGTAATAATAAGTCGAGGCATCAGCAGTCGGTGTCTGTGCGGCCTGCTGAAGGTAAGGGAGCGCTTCGCCTGGTTTCATTAAGCCAAGCAGGCTCTTACCAAGGCCCAGCTTTGCAGCCACCAGCGTAGAATCTCGAAGCAAAGCCTCGCTAAAAGCTGCTTTGGCTTGCATAAAGCTATCCACGGCAAAATAGGCTTCTCCTAACCAGATGTAGGTAATCGCATCTGTGCTGTCCAGGATGATAGCCTGTCTTAGCGGCCTGATGCTCTCTAGAGGCTTGTCGCTGGATAGAAGCGCAGCGCCGTACAAAGCCTGTGCACTAGCCCACTGGGGCCGTGCCTGCGCCGCCTCTTCTAAGAGCTTGAGCGCTTCACCAGGTTGTCCCTTGACTAGCTTGAGAAGTCCTATTCTATAAGCCACTTCGGGCTGGGGCGCCTTATGCATGAGCTGTTCATAAGCCTCAAGAGCCCCGTCTATATTCCCAGTTTGCTCGCGGCAGTAGCCCAGCCAAAACAGGGCCTCTAAGGCTTTAGGATCCTTGCGTAGAGCCTTTTCTAGAAGCGGTATGGCCTGGGCATAGTCTCCCTTTTGGGCAAGCTGGTGCCCTTGATTGAGCTCGGTAGACTTTTCCTCGGTTCGTACATGGGAGAGAGCGGGCGGTCGAAAGTCTTTGCTGCTCTCCATCCTTTGGGTAGTCCCCTGCAGATTGACCTGAGCTGCCAAAGGCAGGATGACTAATAGCAAGGCTCCCCTTAGCATAACCATGAGCTAATATACAATTAATTTCCCGTACAGGTCCCTTTCAGCCTTTTTACGTCGTCGCATGGCCCACGCATGCCACGTGGCAACAAAGCAGCTACCGAGTTAGGCTGCGGTAGATATGCCTGATAGGAGGTTATCTCAATCAAAAATACTATAGAACTTCAATTCAATAAACATTCATGCTCGCGACCCACTCTAATGCGCCCATGGCCTATAATGAGAGGGGGCTAGACCGCTTGTCCGATGACAGGCGGCTACAGGCTGGACATAGCTAGGACTGAGGGGCTTTGGAGGGTTGACTAGTTGGCTGGGGGCGAGAAGGATCTTTTGCTGGTGTAGTGGGTTGAGTTTTCGGCCTTACAGGGGCCGATTTTGGCCTGTCAGGCTGCTTGGCCGGTTCTGCCGGCTGCACTTGCGGTGCTGGTCGTGCAGGTTGGGTAGACTGGCCAGGCGGTTGCGGAGTTGATACTGGTTCCTGCACGATAGTAGGTCGATTTGACTGATGCTGGGTCGGTTCGGCCTGCTTTTGCACCTGAGCCCAGGCTAAAGCGCCTAAGCCGAAAATGGCTCCAATCCAGAGACGGCACATGAGGCAAATATACGTGATCTCGCCAAATCTCCTTAAATTTTGGCTCGATGACCGCTGTACGTATTTTTTGGCTTGCGGTACTAGCCCTGAGTGTGGCGGCGTTTCGCACTTCTAACTCTAGTGTGCCGCCGGTGTCTCGGACCGGGGCGCCCTTTGATGCAGGCAGCTGTCGCAGTTGTCATGCGTCGGGCACGCCTGCGCCTACCGTTTTATTGCTGGCCAATAGCGATACGGTGGATGGCCAGTTCACGTATCAGCCGGGCGGGCCGGCCCTGAATATGGAGCTTATCATGACGCATCCCACTGCTCAGGTGGGCGGGTATGAACTAACCGTTGCGACCCTGCCACCTGGTAACGACGCCGCGCCTGCTAATGCCTTCTCCGCCTCGAGTGGGAGCACTATCCTGAGTGGTGTCGGGGGACGTCGTTATCTGGCCCACAGCGGCGCGAAAAGCTTTGTCAGTAACGAGGTACGGTGGTCCTTCACGTGGACACCCCCGGCCACTGACATAGGGACTCTGCGCTGGTATATCGCGGCCAACGCTGCTAATGGTGATGGGAGCACATCAGGTGATGCCGTGAACGCGGTAACATTCGATATGCCTGCGGCTACCACAGCGTCCCTCCCTCAAGCAAAGGCCCTACCGCTCGCCCAATACGATCCAGTGCAGAAGCAGATGCGCTTAGCACCCAGCGTGTGGAAGACAGAGATTTTCACGGGAGATGGCCGCCTGGTGCGTCAGGTGCATGGCAGTAGCGCCCACGATATTAGCGATTTGCATGGTGTGTATCTAATTCGGGTGTGGGGGCGGGAGACCGAGACAGTGCGGCTTTATTTGCCCTGAGCCGCTAAGCGATAAAAAGTGATGGCCGCCTCGATGCCACCCCACAGCTGACGCAGGCGAAAATGCTCGTTGGGGCTATGGACTTGATCGGACGGCAAGCCGAAGCCCATGAGGATCACGGGCCGGTCCGCCATGGCAGCTTGGATAGCGGAGAGAATGGGAATCGATCCGCCCTCCCGGAGCGGGGTGGGTGGACGTCCGAAAGCCTGCTCAACAGCTCGGGCCGCTGCCTCATAAAATGGCGAATGGGTGGGAGTCTCAAAGGCAGGCGCTGGATCGTGTAGCCGTTTGACAGAGACGCGGACAGCGGGTGGCGCTAGCGCTTCTACATAAGCCTGGAAGGCTTGCCAGATGCGATCGGGGTCCTGACCGGGTACAAGCCGCATAGAGACTTTAGCATGGGCTTGAGCGGGGATGATGGTCTTGCTGCCAGGTCCCGTATAACCGCTCCACAGCCCATTGATATCTAAGGTTGGTCGTATGGTAGCCCGTTCCAACGGTGAAAAACCGACCTCACCCCAAAGCGCCGGCGCACCCGTAAGGCCGAGGTAATGTGCCTCATCGGCTGGTAAAGCGCGCCAAGCTTGCCGCTCTTCAGGGGCACGAACCCCGTCGTAAAAGCCAGGCACCCGCACGCGACCATCTGGCCCCTTGAGCTCCGCTAAGATTCGAGCTAAGGCCTCTGCGGGATTGTAGACTATCCCGCCAAAGCTGCCTGAGTGTAGGTCCCGTGTCGGCCCCTCCACGCTGATCTCGGTGTAAAGAAGCCCTCTAAGGCTTGTGGTGAGCGTCGGGATTTCCTCCGCAAAAAAAGCCGTGTCCGAAACGACGCCAGCGTCTGCGTGCCATGTCATGCCACGCTCAATCAGCGCATGGAGCATGTCACTACCGGTCTCCTCCTGCCCCTCGATGACGACATGAAGCGAAACAGGTAGCCCCCCCTGTGCTTGCCAATAGCGCCAAGCCATAATATGAGCCCAGACTTGTCCTTTATCGTCACACGCGCCCCGTCCATAAATCGCTTCCTGGCGTATAGTGGGCTCGAAAGGTGGGCTCTCCCAAAGCTCCAAGGGCTCCGGCGGCTGTACATCATAATGCCCATAAAAGAGCAGAGTAGGTGCGCCCGCAGGCCCCTCGTAATACCCATGAACCACGGGCGGATCCCCGTGCAGCGTAACCCGAAATCCAAGCTCCGCTAGAAGGTCAGCCAACCAGCGAGCACATGCTTCTAGCTGCGTTCGATAGGCCGGCTGAGCACTAATCGAAGGAAAGCGTAAAAAGGTGAAGAGTCCCTCTAGAATCTCGGCTTTCCGAGATGTTATCCATGCTTTAGGCTCCATATCAACCTGAGTTATACTGCTGTCTAAGGGCTTCTACAGTGCGCTTGTCTACCCAGCCAGTCTGGGCCAAAAACGCAATGATGGCTCGAAGCGACTCACTTGTATAACGGCTTTTGAGCATAGATACTTGGCTCTCGAGTAAATAAGCGATGGTCCTAATATCCTCCCGAGCAGTAGCCCCTTTTCCTAAAAAGAAAGGCAGGTAATAGTAAAAGCTCCCGCGAATAAACCGTATTTCAATGTCATCAGGGGTCCGACTCACCTGGGCATCCATGCTAGCGATGGCTGTAAAGAGATAATTCTTTTTATCGATAAGGTTGGAAACGTATCGAGCTTTTAGGGCTAAGCCGCCGTAGCGATACATTTGGAGGTTAGGCAAAGGGCCATACTGGCGAATTAGCTCTCCTAGTAAGGTTTCAAAAGATTGAAGGTAATTTTCCGATTGGGCAGCGAGAAAATAGAGCTTTTGCAGACGATGGTAGGCACTGTCTGCATAGATGGAGGTCTCCTGGGCGTGCATGAGGGTTATAGACCAAACAAAAACGCTGAGCCACAGGGAGAAGGCGCGACTCACGGCAGGGGAAGGGTATCGAGTAAGGCGCGGTGGGTGCGATGCCACTCAATGGTGCGATCGAGGCCGGTCCAAAAGTCAACCTGCGGCTCCCATCCTAAGTAAGCTCGTGCTTTTTGAATATCGGCTTGGGTGTGCAGTATATCGGCCTTGGGGAAAGGATGCTTGAGAAGGGTGAGCGGTTTGTTGAAGGCTTTCGCAATGTAAGCCAGTACGTCCTTGAGGGAGGTAGGGGCTCCTCCGCCGCCGATGTTGAGGATCTCATATCCCTTTAGGTCGAGGGCGGCGACGGTAGCCCGCGCTACGTCTTCTACAAAGGTGAAGTCCCGTGATTGGGAGCCGTCGCCGTACAAGTGAACCGGCTGGCCCCGGTAGATCCACTCAATAAACCGAAAAATGCTCATGTCAGGTCGGCCCGCTGGGCCGTACACCGTGTAGTACCGCAAAATGGCGACATGAATGCCGTAATGGTAGTGATACGTGTAGGCCATGAGCTCGGCAGCTTTTTTAGAGGCGGCATAGGGGGATATAGGCGTATTGACCGGCTGCGTTTCCTCAAAAGGCAGGGGACTGCCTGCATAAAGGGACGAAGTGGAAGCTAGCACATACTGACTGATACCATACTGCCGCATGAGCTCTAAAAGATGTAGGCTGCCCGTGGCATTTGTGTGATGATAGAGGAGCGGATTTTCCAAACTGGCGCGTACGCCAGCACGAGCCGCCAGGTTGACTACGGCGTCTAAAGGCACTGCTGCCGCAAACGTAGCGCGTAGACTCTCCCAGTCCGCTAAATCAACAGGATAAAACTGAAAGCCTGGCTGGGCAGCCAACTGGGCTATCCGATATTGTTTGAGGCGAGGGCTATAGTAGTCGTTGAGATTGTCTAAGCCGAAGACGGTATATCCTTTCTCCAAGAGCAGTTTGGTTACATAGCTTCCGATAAAGCCCGCTGCACCAGTCACCAAAATGCGCATCTTTGCGAAAGTAGTGCAAAAAGCCTTGATTACTCGCACAGGCGGTGACCATTTGTATAGCCGACACCTGGAGAGCCAAGTAGAGTACGTGGCTATTCTGCGAGGGAAGCACCGCTTGGCCGATAGACCCTACACGTTGCCTATAGCGGTGGGCGATATCGTACTGGGTTATGTAGAGGAAGCCCAGTTTGTTCTCATGGATTGGGAGCCTCGCAAAAACTGGCTTATCCGCCAAGATCCCCACAACCCTTATCGGCAGCAGATCCTCGGCGCTAATCTGGATCAAGCTTTTCTGCTCGTTACAGTAGAATCGCCCTTTACGCCGCAGCGGTATATCGATGGCTTTTTGGTGCTGTGCGAGGCCTATGGCGTGCCTGTCAGCTTGCTCTTTACCAAGGCCGATGTGCCGCTTAGGGCCAAGGTCCAAGCGCGGAAAACCCACCTCATGACCCTTTACCGTGATCTGGGGTACTGGGTCCAAGAGGTCAGTCCGGTGAGTGGATTGGGCCTCGATACCCTGCGTGCGAAGTTGACAGGACAAACGAGCTTTCTAACAGGCCTGAGTGGCGTCGGCAAGACTACCCTTATTAATGCGCTAATTCCCGGACTAGGACTCCGTACGCAGCCGCTTGCTAAGCTCACCCAAAAGGGACGGCATACGACGACCTATACGGCGCTTTATGACCTGCCAGGGGGCGGCGCGCTGATTGACTCGCCAGGCTTTGGAGAGTTTACACCTGCCGGGATCGCCCGAGCCGAACTCAGTCATTACTTTCCCGAAATGCGTGCTCGGCTTAAGGATTGCCGCTTTGCCAACTGCCTGCACATCGATGAGCCGGATTGTGCCGTCCAAAGAGCGGTCGCCGCTGGAGCGATAGCCCATAGCCGTTATCACACTTACTTAGCGCTTTTAGAAAAGCTGGAATCTGCTTCAGAGCCATGAGACTACTGATTCAGCGCGTGAGCCAGGCGTGGGTCGTGGTCGAAGGGCAAGAGGTCGGCCGCATTGGCCAAGGGCTTCTGGGCTTAGTTGGCTTTCAGCGCACGGATACCCCGGATCTCCTCCCTAAGGCCGTCCATAAGCTAGTCAACCTGCGTGTGTTCTCGGATGCAGAGGGCCGCATGAACCGCTCGCTCATAGAAGTAGGCGGTAGCTTGCTCATCGTCTCACAGTTTACCTTGTACGGCGTGCTGGAAAAGGGTTTTAGGCCGTCCTTTAGTCAGGCCGCACCTGCGCCCCAGGCCCTCGCCTTATATGAGGCCTTTCTCGCAGAAATCAGGCGGGCAGCTCCTCAAGTGCCTCTACAAACCGGGCGGTTTGGCGCTCTTATGCAGGTGCATCTCTGCAATGACGGCCCCGTCACCCTCTGGCTGGATTTTTGAAGAATTAAAAAATTTATATTTGCCTCATGCGCAGTTTACTATGGGGCCTAGTCCTCCTTTCTCTGCTCAGGGCCCAGCAGCCCAACGGCTTGATAGACACGCTAACCGATCTCGTTTCGCACACGGAATACCTCGTTCCCATGCGGGACGGTGTTCCTTTGGCGACGAGCGTCAACCTGCCCATATTTTCAGACACGGCAGCTATCGACATAGACTTAGCGAGTCTTGGAATTCCTGGCCTCAGTGGAGTACGCCGTATTCGGTTTGCTTATCCGGGGACACAATACTTCGTGTATCCCAATCAATCTGATCCCTATGCTTTGCCGGTCCTCTTTACCCGAACCCCTTACAACAAGGGCGGTTCAGAACTCAGTAAGGGTTATGCGTTGCTAGGCTATGCCGGCATTGAGCAGGATATGCGCGGTCGCTACCGTTCGTGGGGCGTCTACCTCCCCATGTACAGCGACAGTTGGGAAAAGACCGCTTATGTCAGCCAGTTTGGTGCCGGGACAGGCCACCCTTTGGATATCACACCCAATAAGGAAGCCAATATCCATGAGGATGGCTATGATTCCTACCGCTGGATCCTCGATAGCTTGCGCTATGATAGCGATGGCAATGGGCAGGTGACGCCTACCGATCGTCTACGTTGCAATGGGCGAGTCGGCATGTTTGGCGGTTCGGCCTTAGGCAATTCACAGTATCAGCTGGCGGCTGCCCATCGAATAGACCCTAGCCAGCCTGGTCTAAAGTGTCTAATGCCGGTGGTCGCCTCTGGCGAATTTTATCACAGCACCGGGCATCATAATGGGGTCTTTCGAGAGCGGATCATCGATGGATGGATTCGCGGGCAGGTAGAATTTTATGGAGACTGGGTGAGCGGTCCGGCTGATCCCTATGACAATCTCCATACCCTCGCCGATTATGGCCCAGCTATTCAAAATGCCCAGCAGGCGGCCGAAGCTTGTATCGATTTTTGGACGACGATGTATCGGGGGCACTATCCCAATTCCCCCGCTCGTGCCGTCATGGACATCAGTCACGCCACCCTCGACGCCAATGGCAATCCCCAGTGGCGTGGTCCTGTCAGCCGCTACACCAACATCCAGGTGCCAGTCTACAATCTAACGGGGTGGTGGGATATTTTCATCGATGGGCAGATTCAGACCTGGCAGTATCTCATGAAATACCTGCCTGATAGCCTCAAGTGGTACCAGAAA
Source organism: uncultured Sphingobacterium sp. (assembly GCA_964489015.1). Classification (GTDB taxonomy): domain Bacteria; phylum Bacteroidota; class Bacteroidia; order SpSt-205; family SpSt-205; genus JAPYWM01. The sequence goes on from CAZAXD010000014.1 coordinate 30,338, forward strand.
CTAGTCATTGGCCCCTGGGCGCATCAGACCATCGGCACCCGTTCCACGGGCGACATGCGCCTCCTGCCAGATGGGCGCGATCACCGCTATCCGTCGAATGTCACTGAAGAGTTTAACGTTCCAGACGTCTCCAGCCTAAACTTAGAAGCGGCTAGCCGGCTTATCACGTCTGAGGTGGTCGGCTGGTTCCGGTACTTCTTAGGCACGCCGACTTTCCAACTGCCGCCGGATACTGCTTGGCAGTACTTAGGGGCTACGGTGTTTGGAGATATTTATGTGCGGGTGCCAGCAGATACCTTCCGCACAGGCTTTTACGCCTTTTACAACTTCCTCAATGGGGCGGGTGGACTCGATAACTTCCCGATTGAGGTCAAAGTCGGTGCCAATGGTACGCCCACCCGTCAGACGATTAGCATCCCAGCGACAGGCGTATCCGTCTTTGGCGATACAACCCGTACCCCCGTGACCGGTACCGATTACGAGTTTGATGCTACCCAACCCAACGGCCGTAAGAATGTCCGGTTTTACGTGGTAGGGCCTGTCGGGGATAGCCTCAATCCCCAGGTGGGCAATTTCTGGTACAGTGGTGATACCTTCCCCTTACCCAATCTATCGCGCCTTCGTTTGTACCTACATGGGGACGGGCGCCTATCTGAGGTGCCTCCCTCCGGGCCTGAGTCGCCTCGTGCTTTTGTCGCTGATCCGATAGATCCCGTTCCCACCCATGGTGGACCTAACATGATCGTTTACACGCCTGATCGGGCTCGGCTTAGCCAGGGGCAGATGGACTTTACGGATCCGGCTTATCGGGATCAAGTGCTCGATCGACCAGCCCGTTACACGGTTAATGGTCAGCCGTATACGGACCTCATTAGTTATGTGTCGGACTATATCCCAGAGTCGCTCTGCGTGGCAGGCTTTTCGACGATTCAGCTCTATCAAGCGATCAAACCGCTCTCAGGACCTTTTGCAGACTCTGCCAATGGAGATGTCGTCGTGCGTATTTTGGATGTGTATCCGGATGGGCGCGAGTATTATGTATTTGAAGGGGCTTGCAATGCCCGCGCAAGGGAGTACGCCGCTTCTTGGGCGGATGGGGCCGAAGACACGTCCAAGCCCTGGTACAATCTCGTGGCTGACTCCGTCTATCAATGGCGTTTCCGTTCGCTCCCTATTGCTTACTGCTGGGGGAAAGGCCATCGCATCAAAGTCCTCGTAAGCGCTACCAACTACCCGCGCTATCAACCCTGCCCAAATGTGCCCTTAGAACCCGGCACCTTCTACCGACGCCGGCCTTTTGACGCGACACCGTATAACTTCTACGGTAATACGCTCTATCCGCGTCGTAACCTTCAGACTATCCACTCCGCGCCTGATAAACCCTCTTATATCGAGCTGCCAGTTTTGGGAGGGCGATTTGTGTCGAGTCTGTCTGCAGCCTCCTCCAAGGAAGGAGCTGCCTTCCAGGTTTACCCCAATCCTGCTACCACGCATGCCTTCGTGGAAGCGTCTCAGCCGGGGCATTACCGGGTCGAAGTCTACAATGTAAGTGGGGGGCGCGTCTTTGCTTGTGACTATAGCGGCAGCGTTCTCACCCTCCCGACCCAGCAGTGGACGCCAGGACTCTATCTGGTACGCCTGCAAGCAGCGGAGCAGACTCTCACTTATAAGCTGGCCGTCTTGCCCCACTAAATCGGAATTTTAAGAATCAGAAGGGGGCGGGTTCGCTGGAGCCTGCCCCCTGACTTTTTATTTAAGAAAACAAGGGACGGATGCTTTATCCGTCCCTTGCGCACCCGGGAGGATTCGAACCCCCAACCGCCAGATCCGTAGTCTGGTGCTCTAATCCAATTGAGCTACGGGTGCTTAGTGGGGGCAAATATACGACGTTTTACACATACAATAGCCTTAGCGCTTGATCTGGAGTACAGATAGATTTCGTTCATACACGTCCAAGGTGCCACCGTTGACGCCAAAGCTATTTCCGTATAGTTCTAGCCGGTAGTAGTACGTTTGCCCGGGCACTAGACCTAGGTCCACGTAGCTAACGGCCGTGCTTGTATTGAAGCTGCTTGTGGTAGAGACCAATCCATTCGGGAAGCGCAAGGCACAGATGCCTGATCCGTAAGTAAGGACAGTTCGCCCTACCGTGAAGGCCGGGTCTTGGGCCCGTACCAGGATCAAGAAATAACCGGCTAGCGCGTGGTTCCCACTCATGGTGGTGTTATTGACGATCCGAGCAAAGCCCGTGATGAAGACACCGCTATGGGCGGGGCCGCTCCCATCGGGGATAGTAATGGAAACGGTCGTATTGGGAATGGGGGCATAGGTAGCGTTGTAAGCAATCGCATCCGGCGCTGGTGGAAAGGTGACGTTGACACCTGTAACTTCTTGGTTCACAAAGTTCCCCACGAAGCGCACATCGCCTACGACATGCAGCGTATGGGCCGGCGTAGCGGTGCCCAAGCCAGTTTGGCCTTCTACGATGAGACCGTTGGACGGCGCGGCCGTCAGCGCATACGTGGCACCAATGCTGACGTTGCCCGCCACCGATAGACGGCTCGCTGGAATAGCCGTTCCAATCCCTACATTTTGCCCTAATGCTAAGCCCATGCAGCTAAGCCCGAATACAGTAAGCTTTGCCATAAAGGGCAAGTTAAACGTTTTATTTCTGATTTCCAAATCCCCCTTACAAAAGCCAATCAGCGTTTGGGGTTTACGTATCCTTTACCTGTGGCCCTTATCTTTGCTGAGATGCGACGCCTGGGGTGGGTAGCGAGCTTTCTGGGATGTGTGCTATGGGGGCAGGCGAGCTTCGTGGAGAAGCAGGCCAGCGTAGGCAATTTTCGGGTAACCGTTAATAATCTGGGGATGATTGGCAATAGTTTCAAAGGGAGCTATTTGGTACAGGGGTTCCCGTCTGCTGAGTATCCCAAGCGCTCCGGCATTGAGCACATTTTTGAGGGTGGGCTGTGGATTGGAGCGAAGAAGGGGCCCACGGTGATCGTCTCCACCGGTGCGGTCGATGATCCCACAGGCTATACCACTGGCAAGGCCGGCTTTGAATTTTCTGCAGAGCCGGGTGCTGTGCTTCTGGAGCGCTCTTCGCTTATTGACCAGCCTACTTATAGCCCGCAGGCTATCTCCCACCAAGACTTCGTCGCAGATTTCACCGATCGAAATACTACAGTTCCTGGCACGAGCATCCCCATTCAGAACCTAGAAAGCGGTCCCTTGGGCGCTGATGTGCACATGGAAGTATACAACTGGAGCTATACCTTCGCTAACTTTTTTCTAATCTACAATTTCACCATTTACAATCGCAGTGCAGAAAATTGGGATACCGTATTTGTGGGGTATTGGGTTGACCCTGTTATTCGCAATACTACGATTGCTCCTGCCGGCTCTGGGGGGACCAACTTTTACAATAAGGGGGGGAATGGCTACATTGATAGTCTATTCTTGGGGTATGAGTTTGATGCGGCGGGGGATGTGGGTTTTACGGACACGTATTTTGGGTTAAAGTTTTTAGGGGCGACTTACAGTGGGCAGTTTTATCATCCCCGCCGGCAGCCTACGCCACCGCCGGATTTTCGGGTAAACTTTCAGAGTTGGACCTTCCGAGACTTTTCAGGGGCCTTTCGCAGTCCAGCCAATGATGCAGAAAGATATGCGAAGCTCTCCCAAAGTTTAACAGATCGAGTAGACTGGAATAGCTATGTCATTCCGGCCTTACGGGTACAGGGTAATCGCTCGATTCTCGTTTCGGCGGGGCCTTTTTATGGTGTCAGACCGGGGGATAGTATCAACGTGGCGTTTGCTTTTGTATGGGCCCGTAAAACAGCCGATGGTCGGCCCAATGCCGATGACACGCCGGTCCAAAAGGCGGAATTCGTCCAAAATGCGAGCTGGGCTCAAGCGACCTTCAACGGGGAAGATGCCAACTTCAATGGCCAGCTAGACTCGGGCGAAGACCTCAACGCCAACGGCCGTTTAGACCGGTATCTCCTTCCTGCACCGCCCTTGGTCCCGCGTTATCGGTATGAAATCGGCTCTAATCGGATTACACTTTATTGGGACGCTAGTGCTGAGGAGAGCGTGGACCCCATCTCGCGCAAAAAAGACTTTGAGGGCTACCGACTTTACAAGACAACCCTTGGCTTTGATGTTAAGGACGTGGTCGATGTGCTGGCCGAGCTCAAGCCCGTTGCGCAGTTTGATAGACCTGGAAACGGCATCGGGTATGACAACGGTTTCGGGGCGATTCGCTTAGCGGAGCCTGTTTACTTTCCCGGTGATCCTACGCCCTATGTCTACAAGTATGAGTTCTCGGGCATTACCAATGGCTGGCAGCATGCTATAGCGATTACAGCTTTTGATGAAGGCGACCCCGGCCGCAATCTGGAGTCTCTAGAAAGCAGTGCTCTCAGCACCCTCCGGCGAGTTTTCGCAGGCGCCCCCCCCAATAAAGATTTTGCCTGGGGTGACCCCTACGTCTACCCTAATCCTTACTATGAGCGGGCGGCTTGGGAAGGCGCTTCCGCGGCTTACGAGGATAAGCGGATCATGTTTGCTAATCTACCTCCCCGTTGTGAGGTGTCTATCTATACTGCAGCTGGTGATCTGGTGTATCGCTTTATGCATGACGAGAATAATCCTTCGTCCATGGTGAAGCAGAGCCGTTGGTACAGCACCTATACCGAGCCGCAGCAGCTTGCCACGAGTGGCGGCGAGCACGGCTGGAACCTCATCTCCAGCGGAGGCCAAATTATCGCCCGAGGCTTGTATGTCTTTGCCGTGAAGGACCTTGAAACGGGAAAGGTCCGGACTGGAAAATTTGTAATCATTCGTTAGCCTTATGCGTATCGTACATATTAGTTTATTAGCTGCGCTGGTTATTGCGCAACCGCTTAAAACGATTCAGGAGATTCAGACGCCGGTCGATTTATCTGCGGGCAATGACACGTCTGTTTTGCATGGACAGCTCGTTCGTGTCCGGGGGGTTGTAGTCACAGAATGCGACTGGCATCGGCAGTTCAATGTCAGTGGGGGCCCTACTAGCGTTCGCTGTAGCATTTGGCTTCAGGATAGCGCTCAAACCGGGCCGCGAACAGGTCTCCAGATTCGTCGTCAGAATACCACAGACGAACCCATCGGCTTCACGGCGCTGCAGCAGGGCCAGTACGTCGAGCTGCAGGGGACCGTCGGCTACTTCCAAGGCGAAATTCAGCTGAATATCGACATGACCGTTCCGCCTATCGTTCTGGCGCCTAACGTCCCGCTAGCCCGTCCTACTACCATTACACCCACGGATGTCAATCAGCCCGGCGCACTCACCCACAATATCCAAGCTGGTGACCAGTGGCAGGGCTCTTATGTAAAACTCACCGGTTTGACGATCACGAATGTGCAGACGAATCCGTTGCGCATCACAGCTCGAGACGCCAGTAATAACCAGGTCCTCATCTTTGGGGAGTTCAAGGGGCTGGGCAGCACAGTTACGTATACGACAGGGACCTATTTGGACTCCGTCAAGGGAATCGTGCTACACTATTGGCCTTCGACGGGCACACCTACCTATGAGGTCTGCCCCTGGCATGATAGCCTGGTGTACATTGGAAACCCCGTGCCGGTCTTGTCTAATCTAACTCGCACCCCCGTTTGCCCGCCACCGAATCAGCCTGTCACGGTCAGCGTGACGGCTACTTCTAATGACCCGAGCGGGGATCCCGTTACGTCGGTGCAACTGTATTATGCGATTGGAAATAGCACCACTTATACCATGGTTCCCATGACGCAGGTAGGCTCCAGCTCCACGTATGAGGGGATCATACCGGGGCAGCCAGAAGGCACGTACGTGCACTATTATGTCCAAGCTTCGGACCAGTCTGGAGATGTCACGAAGCGCCCCATTTTCGAACCGCAAAGCTACCGGACTCGTACCGGCGGTTGCCGCATCTCAGATATTCAGTACGTAATCCCCTCCGTCTTGTATGCCTATAATCCGAGTAGCCGTCGCGATTACCTGGGTAGCGGCTATGCGGGTATGCAGGTCACGAATGTTCCGGGTATCGTCGTGGCCAGCCAAAATCCGAGTGATACCTCGCTAGGTTATGTCCACATTCAGGAGCCTGGCGCCACGCAATGGGGTGGCATCTGGGTGCGTGGCTCAGGCCTTGACAACCTGCGGGTAGGCGATAGCGTCGTCGTCGATGTCGCTACTGTGGGCGAGTACTTCGGTCTGACAAACCTCAATAACGCTTCTGTTACGCGGATAGGCCCTGCTTCGAGCACCATTACGCCCGCCTTATTGCCGCTCAGTGTGGTTTACGGCGACACCCAGTATGCCGCTACGGAGCCTTATGAGAGCATGTTAGTACGGTTTCGTCATGATAATCCCACCCAGCCGCTTCATGTCATAGCGACTCAGGTGTCCACTCAATCTCAGCATGCGGGTGACTATCGGGTAGGCATGGATCCTGGCGATCCGGGCCGCGGGGTTCGGGTCTTAGCTGGCCGTCAGACGAATGACATCTTCTCTTCGCTCAATGTCTCGTATGTCAATGACTCGGTTTGGGCAGCCCAGGATGGCCTTATCAATCCCGCAATCCCCTTGTGCATCGTAGAGGACACAACGCTCATGGATAGCTTACAGGGGATTCTGACGTATCAGTGGAACTTCATCAAGCTTCTCCCTCGAAACAATAAAGACTTCTGGAACGTACGGCGCACAACTTGTACGCAAGCGCAAACCCCTTCGGCTTTAGTGGAGGCACTTGGTGGGTTGATTACAGTTTATCCTAATCCTATCGGGGCGGCCTTTGTAGTCACACTGCCTGCCGAGCTTGGCGAGGTAGAAGCCACGTTACTTTCGGCTCAGGGCCAGGTATTGACTCGCCGGCGCTTGGCAGGACCGCAGGTTACCTGGGAGGCGACCGCTTTACCGGCAGGCCTGTACTTTCTACAACTGACCACGTCAAAAGGCTCGGTTACGTTACGTCTGGTGCGGCTATAACGTACCGTTTTGGCGTACTTTCTGGCAGGCTACCACTTGGTAGCCTGCCTTTTCGTTAATTTGGTACGGCCTTTGTCTGATTAACACAGCTTATGGCGGAGATAGAACCGTTTGACCCAGAGTTTGACGCCCTTTCGTACGTTCTCAAAGAGAAGGGGCCCTTACAGTTTACCTCCGTGGAAACGGAGGAACTGGGTGTTTTGCCGCTTCGGAATACCGTTGTGTTTCCTGGCGTGATCTTACCTATCTCGGTAGGTCGCAAAAGTTCGCTCCAGCTTTTGGAGGAACTTCGTAAGACGCGATTCCCGTATTTGCTCGTTCTTGCCCAGCGGGATGCGGGGGCGACGGAAGTGACACCCGAAACGCTCTACGAAGTCGGCACCATAGCACGGATCTTGCGGGCTCAGCCTATGCCAGATGGACATGTGGCGCTGCTCATCCAGGGGCGTCAGCGTGTGCGCGTAACGGGCTTTACCCAATCGCAACCGTACCTTCGGGCGACGTATACGCCGCTACCCGAGCCTTTTCCAGATGAGACCAAGGCAGAAGCGCTCCTCCTCGCTCTCAAGGAAAAAGCGCTTACGGCGCTAGAAAACCTGCCCGAGGCGCCCTCGGAGGCAGTTCAGCTTCTGCAGAGCATCCAGGGCCTCCACTTCATGACTAACTTTCTGGCGAATAATCTGCCCATGGAGCTGGCCGAACGCCAGACGCTCTTAGAGATTGACACAGTAGGGCAGCGAGCTGAGCGGGTGCTTGCCTTAGTCGAAAAGCAGCTATCGGTACTCGAGGTTACTCAGGACATCGTTGAGAAAGTCAAGAGCACGCTTGAAAAGCAGCAGCGAGATTACATCCTCCGCCAGCAAATCAAGGCCATTCAAGACGAGCTAGGGGAGTCGCCAGAAGAGTCCGAAATCGGCCGCCTCAAAGCAGCTGCTGAAAAGAAAAAATGGCCCTCGCACGCCAGGGAGGCTTTTGACCGGGAGATTAGTCGGCTAGAACGCATGATGCCCCACTCACCCGAGTACACCGTGGCGCTTTCTTATGTGGAATACCTACTAGAACTGCCATGGGCGGTCCATACGAAGGACCGATTTGACCTAGAGCGGGCGCGCAAAATTCTCGACAAGGACCATTATGGCATGGAGAAGGTCAAAAAGCGGGTGCTGGAGCATTTAGCCGTGCTCAAGCTGCGGGGCGATATGAAAAGCCCTATTCTGTGTCTGGTCGGGCCGCCAGGAGTAGGTAAGACGAGTCTGGCGGCCTCGATAGCGCGAGCGCTTGGCCGTAAGTACGTCCGGATGTCCTTAGGCGGACTCCATGACGAAGCCGAGATCCGAGGCCATCGCCGCACTTACATTGGGGCCATGCCTGGCAAGATCCTCCAGCTACTTCGTCGGGCAGGCACGAGTAACCCGGTCTTTGTCTTAGATGAGATAGACAAGATTGGCCGTGACTTTCGTGGGGATCCAGCCTTTGCTTTGCTGGAGGTCCTGGATCCTGAGCAAAATAATGCCTTTCAGGACAATTATCTGGAGATTCCTTATGATTTGTCCAGGGTACTCTTCATAGCCACGGCCAACTCCTTAGATACCTTGCATCCGGCGCTGCGGGATCGCATGGAGATTATCGAGCTATCCGGTTACACGGCCTTAGAAAAAGTCCAAATTGCGCAGCGTCACCTAATCGAGGCTGTTCGCACGGAATACGGCCTGCGTAAAGGCCAGTGGGTCGTGCCAATGGAGACCATCAATCAGCTCATTGCTCGTTATACGCGAGAGTCGGGCGTGCGTCAGCTCAAGCGGCAATTAGCGGCTTTAGCTCGCTGGGCTGCCTTCCAGCTTGCCCAGCAAAAAGGAAAAGGGCGGATCACGATAGCGCCTGAAGCCTTAGAAGGGATACTCGGAGCTGCCCCTTATGATGAGTCCGCTTACGAAGAGAACCTGCAGACCGGCGTAGGAGTGGGTTTGGCCTGGACGCCTTATGGGGGAGATGTGCTATACATAGAGACCATAGCCCTCCCTGGCGAAGGCAAACTTACCCTCTCAGGGCAGCTTGGAGAGGTCATGAAGGAGTCCGCTACGCTGGCCTATCACCTTGCCCGTAGCTACAACCTTGTAGCGCCCGAGTGGTTTAAGAGCCATGACGTGCATATTCACATTCCGGCGGGGGCTGTGCCGAAGGACGGCCCTTCGGCGGGAATAGTACTCCTGGTGGCGCTCATCTCGCTCTTGTCTGGTCAGCCAGTGCGCTCCCATCTGTCCATGAGTGGAGAGATTACGCTACGCGGGCGGCTCTTGCCAGTCGGCGGTATCAAGGAAAAGCTTTTGGCCGCGCTGCGTGCGGGTATACGAACGGTTGTGCTGCCCGAGGCCAATAAAAAAGACGTCGCTGAAATCGACGCTTCGCTCTTGGCTGGCTTAGAAGTATTATACGCAGGGACGATTCGTGAGGCCTTGGAGTGGGCGCTTCCGAAGGTATTAGCCAAAGAACTCTCCCTGGCCTAAAAATGTTATCTTTGACACATGGATGAGTTTCGGACGCGGGGTCGCAAGCCTAAGCCCATGCCTGTCATGACCCCAGAGCAGAGGGCGGCGTATGACGAACTCTTCACCAAAGAGATCCTTCCGCATGCCTCCTCTATCCACCACTTTGCCCTGCGTCTGGCGGGCGATCGGGCTGCCGCTCAAGACTTGACTCAAGAAACGCTCTTCCGGGCCTACCGCTTCCTAAATCGTTATACCGCCCGCACCAATGCCAAAGCCTGGCTTTTTCGCATTCTCCGTAATACCTTTATCAACCACTATCGAAAAGCTTCTAAACATCCTACCTCCTCGTTAGAAGAGCACAACGAGAACGCTATCTATAATGTCGAGGATACATACGCCTATCACAATTACCAGGATCCCGTAGAAGGTCTTTTTGGGGATGAAGTTAGCAAGGCTCTCATGGAATTGCCGGAGGATTTTCGTACGCTGGTCATCTTAGCTGATGTAGAGGGTTTCTCGTACAAAGAGATAGGACATATTTTGGGTATTCCCATTGGGACGATTCGCTCTCGGCTGCATCGGGCTCGTAAGATCCTGAGGGAGTTGTTAGCAGAGTACGCCATATCAAAAGGTTATGAGGTCTGGAAAGACTAAGGGGATAGGTTTATGGCGACCGGACTCGCCGTATAGTGAAGCGGAGTGTGAAGAGATTATTCAACGGCTTGAGCTCTTTCTAGATGGTCAGCTCAAGGGTAAAGATCGAGCGGAGATCGAGCGTTTGATTCAGGAGTGTGAGTACTGCGCTGAGCAGTATAATTTTGAGCAGCGGCTTCGGCGTCTTCTGCGGTGCAGCTGGGATGCGGTCAGCCGAGAAGCGCAAAACGTCATAGACCGTGTACGCGAACAGCTGCAAAAGCGGGGTCCCACTGGAGACGCTTCATAGCTTTGGGCTGCGGGTCCAAGCTAGCGCAATGCTTCTTCCCAAGTCAGAGAGTGAGGTCCCTGTTTTAGCAGCGGAAGCTCGCTATTTTCTAGGCGAGGGTACCAACGTCCTGCCTTTAGGAGACCTGCCGCCGGTGCTTTCTACTCGTTATCTAAAAGGGATTGAGCTTGTGCGACTTGGCTCTGATGAGGTGGAGGTCGAAGTGGCGGCGGGGGAAAATTGGGATAGCTTTGTTCGCTATTGTCTTCAGGCGGGATGGTATGGTTTAGAGAATCTAGCGGCTATTCCCGGTAGCGTAGGCGGTGCCGCCGTACAAAATATTGGGGCTTACGGTGTGGAAGTTGCGCCGTTTATTGTGCGGGTCTACGGCTGGGACAAAGCGGAGCGTGCTTGGCGCCACTGGGATCGGCCGGCTTGTGGGTATGGTTATCGAAATAGCCGCTTTCAACAAGCGCCGTGGCAGGATAGATTTCTAATTACGCGAGTGCGTTTTCGGCTTCCTCGGCGGTTTGAGCCTATTTTGACGTATCCCGATTTAGCCAGGGCTTTGGGGGAGCAGGACGTAAATGACCCGTGGATAGTTTACAAGGTGGTTCGGGCGATTCGTCATCGTAAGCTCCCTACCAAAGGAAATGCAGGGAGCTTTTTCAAGAACCCAGTCCTGACAGCGGCCCAAGCGGAAGCGTTGCGTCAACGTGCACCGGCTGCTCCCATTTATTTGACGCAGGCCGGGGCTTATAAGGTACCTGCGGCTTGGCTTATCGATCAAGCGGGCCTCAAAGGCTATCGAATCGGTGGGGCGCTTGTCCATCCTCAGCAACCGCTTGTCCTGGTGAATGAGGCGGAGGCTAAGCCGGCGGATGTAGTTGCGCTCGCTGAGTATATCCAAGAGGTCATTCAGCAGCGCTGGGGGATTCGCCTCGAGCCCGAAGTGCGATATTTAGCCTCCCCTTGATTTTGCCAAAATCTTCTTACCTTTGCGGTGCCTTGCCCGGTCGTCTAACGGTAGGACAGCAGATTTTGGGTCTGCGTGTGGGGGTTCGAATCCTCCCCGGGCAACCACGTGAATAGCTCACCTCCGATTAAGCTTTTCGCCGGCTCAGCTTCACGATTTCTAGCAGAGGAGGTGGCGCAGTGCTACAATCAAAACCTAGGGCGCCTTACCCTATATCGGTTTTCGGACGGGGAAATGATGCCTAAATACGAGGAATCAATTCGAGGGGCGCATGTCTGTGTGATTCAGTCTACACAGGCCCCAGCAGAAAATATTCTGGAGCTACTGCTGCTTATTGATGCGGCTAGGCGCGCATCTGCCGCTGAGATCACGGCTGTCATCCCGTATTACGGTTATGCCCGCCAGGATCGGAAAGAAGAAGGGCGCGTCTCGATCGGGGCAAAGCTGATAGCAAACCTGCTTCAGTCGGCTGGTGCTTCTCGCGTGGTGACCATGGACCTGCATGCAGGCCAGATTCAGGGGTTTTTCGACATTCCCCTGGATAATTTGGAGGCATCGGTGGTACACATTCCCTATATCCGGTCATTGCGGTTGGAGCCTTTGGTTATCGTTTCGCCCGATGCGGGAGGGGCTGCTCGGGCCCGTAAGTACGCGCGGCATTTGCAGGCCGATCTAGCCCTTGTCGATAAGTATCGAGCTAGGGCCAATGAGGTACACACGATGCGTCTGATCGGCGAGGTACGGGGGCGCCACGCACTCATCGTGGATGACCTAGTCGACACGGCGGGTACCCTGGTCAAAGCGGCTGAGCTTCTGGTGTCGGAAGGCGCGCTTTCAGTACGCGCCTGTGTGACCCATGCAGTTCTCTCCGGCTCGGCTTATGAGCGCATTGCTGCTTCACCGCTTGAGGAGCTCATCGTGACGAATACGCTCCCGCTTCGACAGCTGGGTCCCAAGATACGAGTCCTATCTGTGGCCCCTATTTTTGCCCAGGCCCTGCGCAATATTCACCAGCACGAGTCTGTAAGTGCTCTGTTTTACAGTTAGAGCCTTCACCTGTCAAAAACTAAGTAGGTGGGGTCCCGAGGACTCCGCCTACCTCGTCCGATAGGTGGAACTACTCCCGAACTAGGCGGAATAAAAATGTCTCTGAGCCTAGCTGGGCTTGAAGTAAATACACACCTGTGCTTTGGAGTGAAATAGGGAGCCTCACCTCGGTAGCAGTCACTGGATGCTGCTCAGTCCGTAGAAGGCGTCCTTGCACATCGTAGAGCCGCCAAGAGACTGTTAGGCCCTCCGCATGCCTAATCAGCAGAAAAGCGTGATCTGTGGTCGGGTTAGGGGCTAGCTGGGCGGCCGGTCGCACCTCAGGCGCTGCGGTCGCAGTCGTGACATTTTCGCGAACCTGAATGCTATCCAGGTATAAATGATTACCCATTTCGGTGGTATTTTCAAAGCGGATGAGCACGGTTTGTCCTTGGAAGCTGGCGGGGATGGGCACGACCTCATGGCGCCAGCTGGTATTGGGACCCGTGGGGGGGACCGCTTGGTCAGACGAACTGATATTCCGTCCAATGACTTGGAGAGCGCTGCCCGTTACATCCAAATCTTCTCCCCCTTTGTAGTATAGCCGGGTCCAAGTAGCGCCACAATCGCTGGAGATATAAACGGCCAAGGTGTCACCATAGGTATAGCCATATTGATTAGCGCTGGTATTTTCCCAGTAAATGGCGCGATAGTACACATCAAACTCAATGGCGGGGCTAGGGGCTGTAGCAGGAATGGTAATGAGAGGTGTAATAAGCTGGTCGCGCTGGGTACGGTTGTAATACACGAAGTTGCGCAGGCGGGCCATGCCGTTGCTAGCGCCAAAGCTACCTCGCCCTGTGCTACTATAGCGTTCCCATGAGAGGTTGGAGTTACCCGTAGCGAAATCGGGGTTTTGGTGGACCCAATCAGCGGGGGGAAAGGCCGTTGCTTCGAAGCCTTCTGTGAAGGGCAGCGAGCGGGCACTAGAAGGATCCCGTACGATCAAAAAGTCGGTGTAGGTGGTGTCATGAGAGCCCACTTGATTGGTGACGCTTAGTCGGATGTCGTAGGTGCCTGGTGTGGTAGGGGCTGTGAGCGTAACGCAGGGGCCCTGCGTCGCCGAAGCGACGACTGTAGCGCCTTGTTGGATCTCCCAGCTAAACTGATTGGGCTTGCCCATGCTATAGCTGATGAGCTCAATCGACTGACCAGGGCATACATAACAAGGGGGCTGGTCGCACCCTTTGAGGGCGAAATTTGCTTTGATGCGGCCATAGGGTCCGGTACCGGTCGCTTGCAAGTTGGTACTTTGCCAGAGCGGCTGGCGGTCACTGGCGCTACTGAGGGCGGAAGCCATCCGCTGCTGCTGCCCTTCCGTAAAGATATCAAGCGAGGGGTCGTCTAAATAATCCATGTAGTTACGAACCTGGTCAGGACGATCACCACCGGTGGCCGGTGTTGTTTCTGTACAGGTGTTTTGGCGGCGGGCGCCTCCAAAGTTTGACTGACGAGTAGGCGGTGTGTCGCAAATCCGATCCCCACCACTGCCGCAGTTACCAGAAGTGGTGCCCGCACAGGAATTTTGAAAGGTGTGGTAAAGGTTGAGATAATGCCCCACTTCATGGGTAGCCGTTTGGCCCCCGCCACTATTTCCGAAATAACCGCTCACCACGACGACCCCCTGGTCTGTCGCGGAGAATACCATTGGAAACGTAGCAAAGCCCAAAACATCGCACTGACTTGGACTAGTCTGGTAGATACACCCGATCACCCAGATATTGAGATAGTTATTACGGGGCCAGCCGACATTACTCTTCATGGTGGTAGCGGTGCCGTCTGATGTCCCTACTTTAGGGCTTGAGAGACCAGCGGCCGTGTAATGGGTATACGTCACGCCGGGGTGGGGATTGCCACTCGGGTCTTTAGTAGCTAGCGAGAACTCAATGCGCGTATCTACGCCGGAGCTATACCCTTTGGTGTAGGGCCGCTTGCGGTAGTCATTAAACAGCTGCTCCATTTGCGTTAGAACGCGGGAAATCGGGAGGCTATCAGACTGACCGTTTCCGGAGTGGATAATATGAACGACGACCGGGATAACGAAGTCTGATTCTGGGCAGGTATTCTGAGTCCGTAGCTGGGGGCCTTGCTGCGCCAGGTAAGCAGCGATAGCATCATCTAACATCTCACGCATCTTCGCTAGATAGGGATTAGCCACTGCGGTTTGCTCATAAAAGTGGTCGGTACCACATACAAGCTGCTGAGCCCACAAGAGAGTAAGCAGCGAAAAGGTATAATGCCAACGCATATCGCAAATATAAGGGCATCTCATAGACCGAGGCACAATCCCTGCATGAGGTTGATTATTATCTTTGGCCGATGCGCTGGCAAGCAGTATGCGTAGGAGAGGCTCCTAGACCTAAGCTACCCCATGAATGGCAAGCTGTCATACCCGATAGGCCTGGGCTAAGGACCATTTACTTAATGAGCCAGCCACCTAAGCAGCGCTATCCTGTTCTGATTTATGACCCTGCACGGGCCGTGCACCAGCCAGAGCGGTATTATGATCCGGAGACCCTTCATCCCCTTCAACTGTGTCTAGCGTGGTATGTTTATCTGTTGCATAAGAGCCGGATTTGTCGCCTACGATCAAAGTTTCTGCAGGGTTCGCCCATGATACACTATGCGGCTTTTGATGAGCATGGCCGACTTGTGGATTATAATCCGCTACTGGCGGAGGGGGTGAGTCAGCTAGTGGGCATTCAACCCAGGAAAGGTTTGCCGTATGACAGGATAGTGCGACCTGAGAATCTAGAAGCTTTCACAGCAGATCTTCTCCATGCGAAGGAAGGACGAACCGTTCACACCCAGCGGCAGGTCGGCCCGCGTGTCGGTGAGATCGTGATGTTACCCTTATCCTATCGGGGGCGGCGTTATGTAGGGTATCAGGCTGTGGATGTAACCTTGTATCAAGGCCTGGCCCAGTCCTTTTATGATCGTCAGAGGCTCATGGAGCTCGTGACTGAGAAGCTTCAAGAGGGTATTTTTAGTGTCAATAAGAATGGGGAGTTGATTTACGCTAATCTTCTGGCGGAGCAATTGCTGGGCCTTTCGATTGGAGATACGCCTCCTTTTTTGCAGCACTTAGCAGGGGAAGAAGGCCTTCTGGGCTGGCGCGGTCGCCTATTGCGGTGGCACTTAACCAGTGAGACCGAAGCCGGCCGTATTTATCTCCTAGCGGACGTGACGCAAGTGTATCAGGCGCAGCAGGAATCGCTTCTTTTGAGGCGCGCTTGGGAAGAAGGGGACGTAGGGCTCTTTGTACTACGAGAGGTGCAGGGGCGCTGGACCGTAGCCTATGCGAATCCTGCGGTTCAGCAGTGGTTCCCCCGTCCCCTAGAGGAGCTTTGGGATACGGTGTGTGCCCACATGAGAGTCTCCGATCAGAAGCGCATACCTGCGATTTTAGCGGAAGAAGGCGGCGCAGATTATTTGCTTAGCGCCTCTTACTACAAGTGGGGTTGGTCTCATTTACGTCTACGGCTCAAGCCGGTCACGCTCTCCCCGGACCTTCAGACTTCTATGGGCCTAGAAGAAGTTTCGATTTTGAGTGGCCGCCTGTGGCTAGGCATTGTACAAGACGAGACACGCCTTTATCAGGCTGCTCGGCGTGAGCGGCGCATAGAGCTTCGCCAAAATCGGCTTGTCCTGCAAGCGCAAGAGCAAGAGCGGCAACGGCTGGCGGAGGAGCTGCACGACTACGTGGGAGCTCTCTTGAGCACGCTGCGGATGCAGATGGAAGCCTTTCGCGCAGAACTGCCAGAAAGCAGTCAAAGCACGGTGACAGGCCTCTTGGCTCGGCTAGACGAGGTTATTCGAACGGTCCGCCTGACTAGCCATCAACTCATGCCGCCCCTCATGGAGCACTTTGGCTTAGCAGCTACGTTGGAAGCCCTAATCCGTCGATTTAACGCGGTCTCCGCTCAGATTCGATTTCATTTTGAAGCCAGTGGCCCCGAACCCGCTCTGTCTCTGAGTAAGAAGCTCCATATCTATCGAATTGTTCAGGAGCTTTTGGTCAATACGGTTCGGCATGCGGGAGCTACCGAAGCTGGCGTTCGGATGCATTTTGGACGTAAACTAATGGTCGAGGTATGGGACAACGGGAAAGGCTATTCACCGCAACAGCTCGTCAAGGATGGCATCGGCTTACGGAATATCCAAGTCCGGGTACGGCTACTAGGGGCCACCTGGCAGGACCTCTCTGAGCCTAATCAAGGCACTCATCATCGGTTTGTCATACCACTTGCTAAGAAAAGGGCTTAATTTTGCCGCATGAGTTCTATTCCGCTTCTGGTAGTGGATGATCACCCTATGATCATCGAAGGTTTGGAAGCGCTTTTGCGGGGAGTTTCTCACATCCGGATTCATGCCAAAGCCACTAGTTTAGCAGATGCTCGAGCCGTGCTCTTTAAGGAAGCACCTCACATCAAGGTAGCCTTGGTAGATATTCGGCTCCAGGATGGATTAGGTATCGACCTCGTTCGAGAGCTTCGGGAAAAGTATCCCCACATTGAAGCCATCGGCCTCACCATGTATGACACCGAGGAGTACCTGGAAGCGCTTGTGAAAGCAGGGGCCAAAGGGTACCTCCTCAAGCACGTCTCGCAACAGGAGCTCATCGAGGCGATCGAGCAGGTGGTCAAGGGCCACTACTACTTCTCCAAAGGTGTGCAAGATGTGATTGGCGAGCATATTTTGAGACGACGGGATGAGCCCCACAAAGACCGCCCGAAATCCGCTCTGCGAACGGAAGAAGGAGGCGCTATCCATCTCACTCGTCGCGAGCGAGAAATCCTAGAGCTAATCGCCCAAGAACTCACGAATGCCCAGATTGCTGAGAAGCTTGGCCTCTCGCCGAGGACCGTTCATACGCATCGACGAGGTATTATGCAGAAGCTAGGCGTACGCAACACCGCTGGTCTAGTACGGTATGCTCTAGAAAATGACCTTGTCGATCCCAAAAAGAGCTGAAACGTGCGAGAGATCACGATTAGCACTACCGAGCGCCGGCCTGTCGATATAGTATGGGTCGATCCCTGGGAGGGAGTTTACCGGGGGCAGCCTTTTTATGTGCTGGGGGGGCAGCCGGAGCTAGGCTACCTGGACCTCCTGATAGGAGGTAAGCGGGTCCGCCTTCGCTGGCAGGTGGTGGAAGAGCGCTATTTAGCACGCGTTCAGCTTCCCAAACGGCAGGGGGCGCAATCATTGGAGCTGCGCTCCCCGATGCCAGGCCTTGTCAAGGAGGTAAGGACCGCCATAGGGGAGCTGGTCGAGCCCCAGCAGGGAGTCATGGTGCTCGAGGCCATGAAAATGGAAAATATCCTCTTTGCGCCGGTGCGTGGCCGTGTAGAGGCTATCCTCGTCTCACCTGGCCAGGCCGTTGAAAAAGGCGCGCTCCTTATGCGCTTTGCCGCTGATGCTGCAGATTGACGTTCTGACCGCTATCCCGGAGATTTTCGAGTCTCCCCTTCGTGCTTCTATACTCAAGCGGGCACAGGCTAAAGGTCTCGTGCAGATTCGGATACACAATCTGCGAAACTGGGCACCCGACGGAAGGATCGACGACTATCCCTACGGGGGCGGGGCGGGGATGGTGATTCGTGTAGACATTGTAGTGCAAGCGCTACGAAGTTTGCAGGACACTACGTCCTATGACGAGATTATTTACCTGACGCCTGATGGCGAACGCTTAGACCAGCAACTGCTCAATAGGCTCTCCCTCGCTTCCTCGCTTTTGTTATTAGCTGGCCACTATAAGGGGATCGATGATCGCGTGCGCTCCTACGTTACGCGGGAGGTTTCCATAGGAGACTATGTGCTGACGGGGGGGGAGCTTCCGGCGCTGGTCTTGATCGACGGGGTGGTACGGTTGATTCCGGGAGTTTTGTCGGATGTATCCTCGGCGCTGGATGACTCGTTTCAGGATGAACTGCTGTCGGCGCCCGTGTATACGCGTCCGCGTTGTTTTGAAGGGCAGGAAGTGCCTACTATTTTGCTAAGCGGCGATCACGAAGCGATTGCCCAATGGCGATGGACACAGCGGGTGCGACGGACGGCAATGCGGCGCCCGGATTTGCTTAGTCCCGAGATGGTTCACGAGTTTCACCCAGCGCCCGACGAAGCCAGCGCACCTCCGTCATGTACAGGCGAGCAACTTTCCGTGGGGGAAGCACCCTCATCAGCTGTGGGTGATACTCCCGGCGTACCCGAGCCTCCCCCTCCCACAAGCGAAAGTACAGGGCGCTCACACTATCGGCGAAAGCCTGTGCACTAAGGTTAGCCCGTTCGCCTCGTAGCGCTTTAAACTGGCTCTGAATACTAGCGCGGTGCTTCTGCAGGGCCGCATCTCGAGTGTTATAAACAGGCCAGAAGGCTTGCGCCTCCTCAGGTGTGAGCTCTAACGCGTCTGTGATGACGGCGATCCGCAAACTCTGCAGCCGCTCACCTCGATCTCGATGCGGCTGTGCCAGCAGTAGCAGGCCCCCTAGGCAGCCGAGAAGCCCTGTTTTCATAGGTCGACGGGATATAAGAGACTAAGAAGCGCTTCTGCCTCGGACTCTGTCCACTCGTACGTGACCAAAGCAGGGAAACTTAGGCAGCTGTAGAGCCATAGGCCAAACCAGATGCCAATGACGGCAGCTAACCACCACCTTAGGCGCCGCTGCTCATGACGACGAATCTGGGACAGGATACCTTCGATACTCACGCTTAGTAAGTGTGAAACGAGGGCCTAAGCGTTTAAGTGGTAAGCTTTTGAAAAACCTCCTCGAGGGGGACTTGCTGCTTTTCTAGGCGGAGAATAGGGATATTTTGCTTGAGAGCCGCCTGGTAGACTAAGCGGGGAATGTCCGCGTCTAGGGGGCCTTTTAAGCACCAAATGCGGTCGGACTCCGCCAGGCACGTAATGCCTGACGGCAGAAAGCTCCAGTCAAAGGTAGGTTCGGCGGCTTCTACGACGTAGGTGTGCTGGCCAAGGTGCTGGGATAGCTCCCGCAAGGGGGTTTGCAAGACTAACCGCCCTTGGTGCAGGATCAGCACCTCTGACGCGATTGCTTGCACTTCTGCTAAGATGTGAGACGAAAAAATAACCATGTGATTCTGCCCCAGGCTCTGAATGAGATGCCGAATTTCGATGACCTGATTGGGGTCGAGCCCGCTGGTAGGCTCGTCTAGGATCAGAAGGGGCGGGTCGTGTAGGATAGCTTGGGCTAGACCGACGCGCTGACGATAGCCGCGAGAGAGCGCGCCGATCAGCTTGTGGGCGTGAGAGGTGAGACCCACCCTTTCAATAACCATCTCGATGCGTCTACGGAGGTCCGCGCCACGCAGTCCATAGAGGCTGCCGCGAAATCGTAGATACTCCCGCACATACAGATCGAGATAAAGTGGATTGTGCTCAGGCAAATAGCCGATACGGGCTTGGATCTGCTGGCGATCATGCGGCAAACGTAAGGTATCCAGGTAGACTTCGCCAGTGGTCGGCGGCAGGAAGCCCGTGAGGATCTTGAAGGTGGTAGACTTCCCGGCGCCATTGGGGCCTAAGTAGCCATATACACCCGGCCTCCTTAGTACAAAGGTAACCCCGTCTAAGGCCTTGTGACGGCCATAGACCTTAGAGAGGTTTTGAACCCGGAGCTCCATTAGAGGCCAAGGAGAAGGCGTGTAGGGTCTTCTAGCAATTCCTTAACCCGAACGAGGAAACTTACAGCTTCTTTGCCATCAATGACCCGATGGTCATAAGAGAGGGCCACGTACATCATAGGTCTAGGTATGACCTGCCCCCCAATGACCATGGGACGCTCTTGAATCTTATGCATGCCGAGGATGGCTGTCTGCGGAGGGTTTAGAATCGGAGTTGAGAGCAGGGAGCCAAAGACGCCGCCATTCGTGATGGTAAAAGTGCCCCCCTGCATCTCCTCGATAGCCAGCTTATTTTGTCGGGCTCGCTCGGCTAATTCTGCGATCGTACGCTCAATCTCCGCCAGGGACAAAAGGTGTGCATTACGTACGACCGGTACGACGAGCCCACGATCCGTGCTCACGGCGATGCTGATGTCCGTATAATTGAAGTATACGAGCTCATCCTCGTGTAGCTGACTATTCACTTCAGGAAATTCTAGAAGAGCTTGGGCACAGGCTTTGGTAAAAAAGCTCATAAAGCCTAGGCCGATACCAAATTTATCCTGGAAAGCCTCTTTGTAAGTTTTACGAATTTCCAGGATGCGGGACATGTCCACCTCATTGAAGGTGGTGAGCATGGCGGTCTGATTTTTGGCTGCGAGGAGACGCCTGGCGATAGTTTGACGGATGGGGGTGAGCTTTTTGCGGGTCTCGGTGCGGTCGGCTGTGG
>CAZAXD010000015.1:0-32705 GCA_964489015.1 uncultured Sphingobacterium sp.
ACCGCAGCACAGCCTGCACCTCCATTGGCGTTTGGGGAAAAGCAACCCCATCCGGCAAAAAGCGCAAGTCCTCCGTCCAGTCGTGACTATAAGCCGCTCTCGTCTCTGGCCGTTCGTCAACGCAATTGGGTGGAAGCATGATTAGGCTCGCATGACAAGCTCTTGACCTGCAGAGATCAGAAACTGAGCCTGCTCCGCGGTAGCCGCTTCTGTGTAGATGCGCAGGATAGGTTCTGTCCCCGAAGCACGAAACATCACGGCCGCTTGACCCCCGGCCAGAATAAGCTTGTAACCATCGGTCTGATCTATGGCTGTCACTGGATGACCAGCCAAAGTGGTCGGCGGATTGGTCCCTAAGAGCTTGAGGATAGCGGCTTTGCGCTCTTCGGACACATGCCAGTCTAACCGGTCCACCGCGAAAGGCCCTATCACCTCGTATATCTCCTGTATCAGCTGATCCAGCGTCTTGCCTGTTTTTTGAAGCATTTCGAGAATAAGCAAGGCAATAAAGGTACCATCCCGTTCAGGCAAGTGCTCGGGAATCGCCACACCGCCAGACTCTTCAGCGCCTAGCAGGGTATCGGGTGCTGCCTGCATCCGCTCCGCTACATACTTAAAGCCTACGGGCGTGATCTCGACGGGAAGGCCCTCTCGTCGAGCGTACTCACCAACGCGCGTAGCACAGCTTAGACTCAAGATAACCCGTCCACGCCGTCCTAAGTACCGCACGAGGTAATGGAGTACCAGTAAAATGATATGATGCGCATCTATGTAGCGGCCTCCGGCTCCCATCATGCCTATCCGGTCGGCATCGCCGTCCAGCACGAACCCAAAGTCTAAGCCTTGTTCTCGAATAAACTTTGCAAAGTCACTCAGATTTTTGGGGATAGGCTCTGGATTGATTCCGCCGAAGCTTGGGTTGTATACACAGCGAAAGGCCTGTACCGTCGGCAGCAGTCTAGGAAAAATTCGTTGGCCAGCCCCATACATCGCATCAAAGCCTATCCGAAACCAAAATGTTTGCAAGCCTTTTAGATCAAACCGCGATCGAATGTAATTTTGATAAAGAGCTTCCATGTCGTAAATTTCAATCTGGCGCGTTTGCAAAAAGGTTTCCCAGTTATCAGGCACGTCAACAGGTTCAGCAGGAATGAGCGCTTCAATCTCTTGCAAAATAGAAACGGGGGCCGGTCCTCCGTAGGGGGCTTTGAGTTTATAACCGAGGTAATTGGGTGGATTATGCGAGGCTGTAAAAACAATGCCTAAGTGAGATTGATGCTGAACGGTGGCGAGAGAGACCATGGGCGTGGAAACGAAAGAGGGACTCAGGTATACTTTGATGCCGCGATGCGCCAGGTGGAGCGCGGCGGCCTGGGCAAACTCACCCGCCATGAAGCGGCAATCATAGCCTATCATGACCTTAGGCCCGGCGTGCTTGGCCAAAAGCCACCGCGCTGTGCCCTCCACGATACGGCTAACGTTATCAAACGTAAAATCGCGGGCAATAATCGCACGCCAACCGTCGGTCCCAAAGCGAATCGGCTTCATGCAGGCAAAATTAGGCTCATTCGTGGGTCAGGTCAGCCAGGCAGCGCTCATAGAGGGCAGTTGTCTCGGCTACCAATCGCCTGAAATCATAGCGGGCTAGAACTTCGGACTGAGCGCGGTGGGCTTTCTCCAGCCAGCGTGGCAGTTCTGCTAGGAAATGACGCAGCGCTTCGGCCCAGTCCGCTCCTAGCGGCACAAGTTGCCCCCATTCGCCCTGCTTCAGCACATCAGGCACCCCCCCTACAGCAGAAGCAATGACCGGCACCCCACACGCTAAAGCTTCAATCAGCACCACCGGCGTGCCCTCGTTAGCAGAGGACAAAGCCACCGCGTCAAAGGCGCGGTACACGGTGGGCATATCCCAGCGCGCCCCAGGCCACACACAAGCCTCGCTGACACCAAGCTGCTGAGCCAGGTCTTGCAGCTTAGGTTTCTCAGGTCCTTCGCCCACCAAAACAAGTCGAGTAGCATAGCCGGCTTGGCGCAAAGGCTTTAGCGCGGAGATAAGACGCTCCACACGCTTAATGGGTACCAAGCGGCCTACCCAGCCTATGAGTACCTCTCCTTGCGGGGCCCAGGTCCTACGAAGCTCAGCGACCGCCTCGGCTTCGTACTCAGTCCAGCGTTGCATTTGAAACCCTAAGCGGATGACTTCAAACCTCTCACGGGGCGCTATGCGGTAAATAGACACCAACTCCTCCAGTAGCTCAGGACTAATCGCGATTAGCTTAGTCGTACGTTTAGCGAGAAAGCGCTCTACCCATTGATAGAGGCGCGAGATTATCGGCGAAAAGTACCCGCGTAAGGAGTGCCCGTGATACGTATGAATCCGAATGGGGACCCCTGCTAGCCAGCCGGCCAAGCGTCCCAAGGCGCCAGCTTTGGCCGTGTGGGTGTGTAGAATGTGAGGCTTATAACGTCGCATCAGCCTCAGAAGGACCCAAAAAGCTCGTAAGTCAGCGCCAATCGAAGGCATTCGTTGGAGGGCCGGTAAGTAGTGGATCTGCACCTCATAAGCCTGGATCCAAGAATCTGCCCGCCATTCGCCATCCGGCTCACGACCTGCGACTAAAAGCGACTCAAAGCGCGCAGCGTCTAAGTATCGTGTCAAAATCAGCACATGATGTGCTGGTCCACCTACATTGAGCCGACTGATGAGCCGCAGGACTCTTACCTTTGACACTAGTGCAAAAGTATAACGGTCTCATCCTGCTCCTTCTTTTAGGGCTTCTGGGGGCCCAGTCTGCGGACTCTACCCAGCTGCCCAAGCCACGCACGGCGCTCATGCTTTCGCTCCTTTTGCCCGGTGCCGGTCAAGTATACAACCGCTCGGCTTGGAAAGCACCCATCATCTGGGCTGCCTTAGGCACTACAGGTTACCTAACAGTGCGAAACCACCAAGCCTATCTACTTTACCGAACCGCTTATCAGGAGAGCCTTCGTGACCCCAGTCGTTTCACACTACCCCCCGAAAACCTCCGCCGCCTGCGCGAGTACTACCGGCAAAATCGGGATATCTTTCTCCTGGTGACACTGGTTCTCTATGGCCTAAATGCTGGTGATGCTTATGTGGAGGCCCATCTAAAGGGCTTCACCATTTATGCAGGGTCTGGGCCAAATGGGGTTGCCCTGACTTTAGCATGGTAGCCCGCTTTTGGCACCTAATCTTTCCAATTCTGACTCATCCCGCTATGCTAGAAGCGCTGCTCTTATCCTTCTGGACGCAGTGGCACCCGGCTTGGATACTGGCTAGCTGGAGCCTGCTCGTAGGTGTCAATGGGGGGCTGTACCTCCTCATACAACGGGCGTCATCTCCGCCTGACATTATCCTGCTCTTTAGAGAACCGCGACGGTTTTTGCTCTTCATGAATCTACTTTTTCTCTTAGCCTTTCGCGCCGCTACCGCTGAGCCTCTGCTGGCTTTCTGGCTCAATTACCTAATCTGGCATGGTGTCATAGCTTTCTGCTTACATCTGTATAAGCGCTACTCCCTGCATGCCCAGGCTTGGGCTGGCCTAAGCGCCTTTTACGTATACTATGGCGTCACTTATCCCCACTGGGCTCTTATTTTCTCAATAGCGTGGATCATTGTGATTTATCAGCGCTACCAGACAAAAGCGCATACGCTACAAGAGATTAGCCTAGGCAGCGGCGTAGGCATGCTTAGCAGTTGGGCCTTTCTCCTCATTTAGGCGAACGCCAGTACCAAAGACCGGCCAAAATGGCAAAAGTTAGATTCGGGAGCCAAACCCCTAGCCACGCTATAGAAAAGGTACCTGTGAAGGCACTTTTGGCTATGGCTAATAAAAAAACGTAAGCGAAAGCTAAGATAAGGCCAAGCCCGATCTGGAGCGCCACCCCTCCACGCTTCTTACGAAAGGCGGAGACAAACCCAATCACGGTCAGAATGATCGACGCAAAAGGGATAGCAGTTCGTTCATGCATCTCCACCTCCAGCAAAGCCGCTATGTCGCCCCCCACATACTTCTGTCGCTGGTACTCCTCCCACAGCTCACGAAGGCCCATGGTCCGCGTATAAAACTCCGATCGAATAATATCACGTGGTGCCAGCGGCAGAACCGTATCCACCTGCTCTACGTAACGCGGCGCTCCATCAGCTCTAATATGCCAGACCCTGAGAAGCCGCCAGGCCCGTGCACTATCCAGCCATATCAGTTCATCCGCTTTATACCGCTCGACTACCCGGGCATTCACAATGCGCTCAATATGGCCGTCGTAGCCGATATGATCAAATTTATCAAAGGCCCGCACAAAGAAATACCCCTCCCTAGAGAGCTTAATGTGCACTTGCCTTTGATCGAAATAGGTTCTTCTCTTGATATACTTGTACTCAAACCGCTCTATCTCCCGAACGTTTTTTGGCGTTATCTCGTTGTGCAGAAGTAAGCTAAGGATAAAAACCACGAAAGAAGCCATGAGATAGGGTCTAAGCAGGCGAGTTAAGCTCACTCCACTGGCTAGCAAGGCTACAAACTCCGTTTGCTGGGCCATCTTAGCGGTGAAAAAAAGCACCGAGAGAAAAACTAGTAGGGGCGACAAGAGATTCGCATAGAACGGGATAAAATGAAGGTAATAGGCCATGATAGCCTCAAGGGGCACTTGTCTATCGATAAAGTCATCGATTTTTTCAGCGACATCTATTGCCACGAGAACTACCACCAAAAGCGCTAAGCTACCTAAGAAGCTGACTGCAAACTTTTTCCAGATATACTTATCAAAGGTTCTCACAGTTTTTCTTAGCGAGGTTTTGGAGTTCTTGCAGCCGAAAGAGAGCCTCGATAGGGGTCAGGGCATTCAGGTCTAGCTCGAGGAGCTTTTGGGCCAGGACGCCATCCACGGGTGGTAAGTCCGCAAATAGGGTAGGCTCGAGGGCGGTAGAGAGGAGAGGCTGTTTTTTCTCCAAGTGCGCCAAGAGCTCGCGAGCTCTTTTGATGACAGCAGCGGGCAGCCCAGCTTTTTCAGCCACGGTGACCCCAAAGCTACGACGCATAGGCCCTCGGCGAAGCTTATGCAGAAAGATCAGCTTATCTTGGCGCTCCTCGACAGCCAGGTGATAATTTTTGAGGCGAGGGAGCGTCTTTTCGAGGTCGGTAAGCTCATGGTAGTGGGTCGCAAAGAGGACCCAGGGCCGCTGGTTGGGGTTAGCATGGAGGTGCTCCACGATGGCCCAAGCGATCGCGACCCCATCATACGTGCTAGTCCCACGGCCCACCTCGTCGAAGATCACAAAGGACCGGCTTGTCGCCTGCTGGAGGATTCTGGCGGTTTCTGTCATCTCAACCCAAAAGGTGCTTTGCCCAGCTGCTAGATTATCGGAAGCGCCTACCCGACTATATACCTGGTCGACCAAGCACAACTTAGCAGACTCCGCCGGGACAAAAGAACCGATATGGGCTAGCAAGATTATGAGCGCATTTTGCCGCATATAGGCTGATTTGCCCGCCATGTTAGGACCTGTCAGTAGCAGGATACGCTGTTCTGCTGTTAGGACAAGATCATTCGGCTGATAGGGCTGGTGTGCAGGCAGGTACCGCTCAATCACCGGATGGCGTCCTCCTTTGATTTCGATAAGCGGTTCGTCTGTGAAGGTAGGCCGCGTGTAGTGCTGTTCATGAGCGATCCGCGCCAGGGCCAGCGTCGCATCGAAAGCGGCCACCGTGTGCGCAATCTTTTGCAGCGGAGCGATCCAAGGCTGTAGCTTTTGCAGGAGCTCGTCATAAAGGGTCTGCTCACGGGTCTCTATGCGCTGCGCAGTGGTGGCGATCTCATTGGCGAGTTTCTCCAGCACCTCGCTGGTAAAGCGCTGGCCCCCCGTCGGCAGATTTTGACGCAAACGGTATTCGGGGGGGACCTTATTCACGTGCGCAGGGGGGACTTCGATGTAGTAACCAATATGGCGATTTTGGCTGATTTTGAGAGAACGGATCCCCGTGCGAAGGCGCTCCTCCGCCTCTAGTTCGCGAATAGCCTGCTCGGCGTCGTGGGTCAGCCTTCGTGCCCGGTCAAGCTCCGGATCGAGCCCGCTGCGGATCACGTCCCCTTCTCCCGGCTTTTCCCCAATATAAGGCGGCTCTGGTCTCAGCAGCAAGTAGGCCTCTAGGAGGGCCAAAACAGCGCTCAAAACCGTCTGATCTATCTGCTGCCACGGGGCGGGCAGCGTTGGAAGGAGTTCGTTTAGGCTCCTCAGGCTGGCGTGCAGCTGGGCTAAGTCACGAGGCTGGGTTCGCTTAGCAGACAGGCGCGCGACGCGCCGCTCTAGATCCCCTACGCCTTTGAGAAGCTCATACCAGGACAGATGAAAGGTAGCCGACGTATACAGCGCTTCCAGGCAATTCAAGCGCTCTTCGATGAGCGTCTGGCGCCGAAGCGGCATCAGCAGCCATTGCCGAAGCAAGCGTCGGCCGGCCAACGTAGCCGTCTGACCCAGGACCTCTAGAAGGCTTTTACCCTCAGGCTGCAAAGGCTCGACTATTTCTAGATTACGAGCGGCAATCGGGTCCAGCACAAAATAGGCTTCCAAGGGTAAGCGCCGCGGAAAAAGTAGATGCGTTAGCTGCGTTTGGCGAAGGCTGCGCAAATAGGCATACAAAGCCGCCAGTACAGCCTGCTCTACTTGCGAAAATTGCTGTTGGTCAGTAGGCGAAAGGGAGTACTGGTAGACCTCTGCAAAGACCGCTCCTAAAGCCGACGGATCAAAATACCAACTCGCCAGGACCTCGACTTGCAACGCTTTAGGGTAGATAGCAGGTAAGAGCGTATCTTGATTTTCATAGACCAGCACTTCAGTAGGAGCTAAAGCATGGAGGATGCGCTCGATTTCGGAAAGCGGTCCTTCATAGCATAATACCCGGCCCGAGGTAACTACATCCGCTAGCGCGATCGCGGCCGCATCAGACCGATGCGCCCAAAAGACCGCTAGGTACTGGGTCGCTGCAAACTCTGTCGAGGCCAGCCAATGCACAGCCGGGGTCACTACGTCGACAACCTCCCGCTTGACGATGCCCTTGGCTTTTTTGGGGTCTTCGATCTGGTTACATATTGCCACGCGATAACCAGCCTCCACGAGCCGCGGCAAACACGATTCGACTGCCTTAATAGGGAAGCCTGCTAGCGGCACATCCCCCGCTGCTCCATTATTTCGGCGCGTAAGGGTGATACCCAGCACCTCTGAGACGATCTTAGCGTCTTCGGCGAAAGTCTCATAAAAATCCCCAATTTGAAACAGTAAAATGGCGCCAGCATGCTTTTCCTTGAAATGGCGATACTGACGCATCAGCTCGGTCTCCGCCTGTTCTGATTTCGAAGCTTTCATAGGTACGGCATATCCTTGAGCAGGCTCTGCATGAGTAGCCTGACTCGCTGCGCTTCACTCTGCAACTGAAACCAGCGCTCGCGCGGCCTGGTACTAAGGTCTTCATAAGATAATCGCGGCACATAAAGCACGCTGCGCATACTAAATTTCGGAATACGCGTCATGCGAGTCGGCAGATTGAGCACCGGATTTTTGTAAAGAAAATACACATAAGAAGGCTGAAACCGCCGCAGCAAAGTAAATAACCACGCAGGCACATAAAAATCCTGCCCCCACTCCTCGGCCCCCCGGTGTACCGTAACAAGAATGGGCGCTTGGGCAGCCAGAGCTAACTCGATAAACTTGGGCGATCGAAACGGGCGAATCTCATAAACATCGCCTAGAATGCAGTTATCTCCCTCTGGAAATAAAGCCACGTCATTCACGGGTTGCGTACGAAACGTCTCTATTACCTTGGCAAATTGCGGCGGCTCTTGACTTTGGAATAGGCTCCGAATGAGCAGCCGACTCAGCCAAAACCGATATAACCCCCTATGAAAAATGCCATAAGCCTGCCTATCTCTGCCCCCCTCCTGAAGAGCGACACGCAGCAGGGATAGAATAGCCGGAATCCACCCGAGCGTGCCTGCATGACTAATCGCATGAACGACCTTGGGATGACGCTGCAGGATCTCCTTTAGTGGCGGCTCACTGTGATAAATAATCTCGTCAAAGAGTAAGGGATATACCCATTGGATGCGCTTATACAACGCAGGCAGAGATAACGCGACCCCGCTCGCCATATATTCGTAAAAATACAAAAGGCACACTGCCTAGAGCAGCGTACCTTTTGAGATACAGGGGGCGTATCTACTCTTTGACGGCTGAAACGTTTTGCGTGGCTCGTTGAGGCAGACCTTCGACTAACGCTTGATAGGAATCGGTGCCTGGTTCTAGCGCAGCTGCTTGCCGATACGCCGCATAGGCATAACCGTACAAGCCATTTTGCTCATAAAAGGCACCTAAGAGGGACTGACCCAAGGCGGTGCTAAGATCCAGGCTTTGCCGAAGCTCTTGCTCTTCCTTACGAAGAGTAGCTGCGCGATCAGCGGGTAACACGCGGAAGCACAAGCGAGTCGATTTGACAGCCGCATACCGGCGACTACTAACGCTCCAGTAATAACAGGGCCCCGGCTTCACTTTGGCGGAGAGGTCCAGCGTGATCTCGTGCTGGCTCGCATCCACTTCTTGGGTGTGAATCACTTGCCCGCCATCATCGAGGATCTCAATGATATAGCCCTCAGAGCCGGGCTTGCGTTCCCAACTAAGCAGAACGCGATCTGCAAAGAAAGCACTCTGGGGAGGGGTTTGTGGGGCAGGCGCCATAGTCGAAGCCGATCGGGTGACAGCGCCCAAGGTACGACCAGTCGCGCGACCTGCGCCCGAAGCTACCGCCTGATTTAAGACGTAACCCGTATAGCGAGCCGCATAAGGATTTTCATCGGCTTTGGCCCGCTGCGAGAGAAGCTGGCCAATAGTATAAGTACCGGGTTCGCGAATCTCGCGGGCCCTGCTACCGGCTACTATGGCTACATACGATTGGGGACCGACTCGTAGCTTTTGCGTCTCGCTTAGCTTCATGCCTGCTGCGGCTTTTTTCCAAGCGCCGGCTTCTTCGACCTGGACATCACCGCGCGTGGCCAATATCGTAGCTTGCTGCGCCCATAAGAGGCACCCTACTCCTAATAGGAGACCGCTGATTACGTGTATTCGCATGTGGCAAAATAGCGCAATTATCATTCCAACTTCAGCGTCTAGAAGAAGCTGTCCACAAAAGCACTTCACCAGCCAAGAGGAGCCCTAGCAGATACCACTCCACCTCTATCCAGTATCCATACGGCCCTAAGATAAAGGTCACTAAAACCGCTGCTCCTCCTAAGACAACCTGGCTTGTGCGCACGAGCATCCAGCGCCCTCGTTGGAGTCTATCCACCATCATACCAACTAAAAGCAGGGAAAGCCCTAATGCTGCCCCCAATACCCACTTGGGAATTACCTGCCAAAAGCGCCGGGCTATGTACATCGAAGCCATATTCGCATGAATCACCACCCCATACATGTCGGGGGGAACCAACTGGCCCCATCGAAGCCCCAATGGCGAAAAGAATACGTCTTCTGACACCTGATAAAGAGGGTCTACTAATCCTAAAAAGAGGACTTTACCCCGCACCAGCTCTGGCGCTACGGTATCTTGTATAACATCCTTACCGCTTAGGTAGTAAAAGAAGTGGATATTGCCGCGATACCGTATCGGAATCACCCCGGAAGGTATCGTTTGATAAGCCAATGTAGAATCTACGAGCTTGGCGGCGGCGAGCCCCATCGATGGAATCGTGTCAGAGCCTACGGTGAGATAAGGGATCGTATACCGGATGCAGCGTCCACCAACGGATTCGTTAAAGAGCAGATTCACGTAAGCGAGCCTTGTACAGTCCTGAAAGTACGAGAGGGAGGCGGGGATCGGCACAGCCTGGGTATGCAACGTCTGCCCCGCTACATCACCTGCTAGATACAAGGGGACCCGAGTCGCTGTGGTACAGAGAGCAGCCCGCCACGTACTGTCGCTACTCGGCTCCTGTAGCATTTCAAAGGTCATATCCAAGAGCAGACCTCTTGGTCCCACCGCCGCTAGCCGCTGCAGAAGCTGGGCTAATTCCCCTCGAGACAGATACGCCACATCTATAAGGACAAAGTGCGTATCTATCCCGCTTAGCGTATGCTGCTGTAACCTATCCGTGAGGCGCCATGGCCAAAAAGGAACCTGAAGCGCTTCCCAGCCTACCACGGTACCGACCCCCACAAATACGAAGCGAAAAAGCCACCTGGCCAGCACTTGAATACTCATGGGCGCAAGGCTTGCTGGTAACGGCGGATAGTTTCCGCTATACCCCAATATAACGCATCAGCGATCAGCGCATGGCCGATCGAAACCTCCGCCAGAAATGGAATTTTTTGAATGAGATAGCGTAAATTAACAAGGCTCAGGTCGTGACCAGCATGAAGGCGCAAGCCGGCAGCTTGGGCGACCGCAGCCGCTTCTAAATACGGGAGAATAGCCCGCTCAGGTCCCTGGGCAAAAGCCACCGCATAGGGTCCCGTGTACAACTCGACACAATCTGCCCCAAGTTCACTTGCCGCTTGCACCATTTCGGGCTTAGGATCGACAAACAAACTCACACGCATCCCGGCAGCTTGAAGTCTAGCTACCACTTCACCTAAAAAGGCCCGATGGGTTAAAGTATCCCAGCCCTGGTTAGACGTCAGCGCGTCCGGCGGGTCAGGCACGAGGGTAACCTGCGCTGGCCGCACCTGCTCTACTAGCTCCAAAAAGGCAGCAGAGGGATACCCCTCCACGTTTAGCTCTACAGCCAGTGCGCCTCGCAGGGCATACACATCCGCTGGGCGAATATGGCGGGCATCCGGTCTAGGGTGAACGGTAATGCCATCAGCGCCTAGCTCTTCACATCGAAGGGCAAACACCACAACGTCTGGAATGTGACCACCGCGGCTATTACGCAGGAGCGCCACCTTATTGACATTGACGCTGAGGCGGGTCATTCGGGAATATCTGTGAAATCTAAAGGATAATCGATAATGGCTTTCCAGGGCAGACCATAGCTCGGCAAGCGCTCTAAAAGCGGATCCGGATCGAGCTGCTCGACGTTCCAGACGCCTGGCTTTTTCCAGAGGCCGCTGAGCATGAGCTCGGCTGCTACCACCGGCGGCACCCCCGCCGTATAAGCCACCGCCTGCGCCTTGCAATCTGCATAAGCCCATTCATGCCGGATGTTGGTATACAGGTAAGCCGTGCGAGGCTGCCCCCGATAGACCCCCCGCAACTGGACCCCAATAGATACCCACCCCTTGTAATCAGGCGCCAAACTCGCCGGGTCCGGTAGAAGCTTTTGTAAAAACTTAATGGGCACGACAGGGTGTCCCTCATAGTCAACCGCATCTATGCGGGTAAGGCCGGCATTCATAAGGGCCCGAAGGTGCATGAGGTAATTATCACTGAAGGTCATCCAGAAGCGAGCTCGCTTGATGGTAGGATAGTGCTTGACTAAGGACTCTAACTCCTCGTGGAAGATGAGGTAGGCCTTACGAACCCCGATCTCTGGGAAGCGTACATCCCGCGAAATAGACATAGCTGGCACCTCGACCAGGCGCCCGTTTTCGTAGTAGCGCCCTGGCTGGGTGATTTCTCGGAGGTTGATCTCCAAGTTGAAGTTGGTCGCAAAAGGACGGCCGTGATCGCCGCCGTTACAGTCTATGATGTCTAAGTAATGAATCTCATCGAATAGGTGTTTGGCCGCATAAGCCACAAAGGCATTAGTTACGCCGGGGTCAAACCCTATACCTAGGACTGCCATGATACCCTTTTCTACGTACCGCTCATGGTATTTCCATTGGTGGCTATACTCGTAGAGTGCCAGATCGGGCGGCTCATACGAGGCCGTGTCTAAATAATCAACGCCTGCCTCCAGGCAGGCGTCCATGATAGGAAGGTCTTGATAGGGTAAAGCCAGATTCAGCACCAGGGCGGGCTTGTGCTTGCGCAGCAGAGCCACTGTAGCCCCGACGTCGTCAGCATCGAGCGCCTCTGGGATGATACGCGCCTGCGGATTGGCCTCAGCCAGCTTCTGACATTTAGAGAGGGTTCGACTCGCTACCACGATCTCTGGGAAGCGGTCTGGATACTGAGCTAGTTTACAAACCGTTACACTCCCGACGGCACCGGCGCCGATGACGAGTACCTTTGCCATGGGGCAAAGGTACGAAGGCCACCTTAGTTAGGGCTGGTACGGATCGGGCAGTAGGGCCGACCGGATGAATTCACGCTGCAAGGCTGCGATAGCCGTGAGCGGGATCTTTGCCGGGCATTCGACAGCACAGGCGCCGGTATTCGTACAGTGGCCAAACCCCTCTAGGTCCATGCGGGCCACCATCTTCATCACGCGGCTGCGACGCTCAACCTGACCTTGTGGCAATAGAGAGAGGTGAGCGACCTTGGCTGAGGTGAAGAGCATAGCCGAGGCATTCTTACAAGCAGCCACACAAGCCCCACAGCCGATGCAGACGGCATAATCGATAGCCCGATCGACAATCGGCTTAGCGACAGGCAGACTATTCGCGTCAGGCGCACTACCGGTATTGACAGAAACGTACCCGCCCGCTTGAATGATCCGATCGAGAGCAGAGCGATCGACCACTAGGTCACGAATAACTGGGAAGGCTTTCGCGCGGAAGGGTTCGATCGTAATCGTATCCCCATCCTGGAAGTGGCGCATATAGAGCCGGCAGGTCGTAATGTTAGGTAAAGGGCCATGGGCACGACCATTAATGTATAGACCACAGGAGCCGCAGATACCCTCTCGGCAGTCATGGTCAAAAGCGACGGGCTCTTTGCCTTCCCGAATCAAGCGCTCATTGAGAATATCCAGCATCTCCAAAAGCGAAGCATCCGGCGAGATGTCATCCACTTCGTACACCTCGAAGTGGCCCGCCTCCTGTGCATTCTTCTGTCGCCAGATTTTTAGTGTGAATCGCATAGCGGTCATGTTTTATTTATAGGTGCGGACGGTCGGTTTGACAAACTCAAAATGAAGCGGTTCTTTGTGTAAGACAGGCGATTGTCCTTCGCCTTGCCATTCCCAAGCGGCCACGTACGCATACGCCTCGTCATTACGAAGGGCCTCACCTTCTGGCGTTTGATACTCTTCGCGTAGGTGGCAGCCGCATGACTCATTACGATGATAAGCATCGATGATCATGAGCTCACCTAGCTCAAGGAAATCCGCCACGCGCAGCGCCCTCTCTAAGCTTTGATTGAATTCTTCATTCGTACCGACGACGCGGACCTCCCGCCAGAAAGCTTCGCGCAAAGCCCGAATATCAGAGAGAGCGGCTTCGAGCCCCGAGGCACTTCGAGCTAAGCCACAGTGAGCCCAAAGAATCTTACCGAGCTCGCGGTGGAATTGGTCAACCGTTTTGGTCCCTTTGGTAGACAGCAGACGCGTTATACGCGCTTTGGTTTCACGCTCCGCCTCATCAAAGGCAGCCGTTTCGGTAGTCGGTTTGACAAAAAGCTGAGTCGCCAAATAGTCTCCTATCGTGTAAGGCAAGATAAAGAAGCCATCCGCCAATCCCTGCATTAGAGCGCTGGCCCCTAGGCGATTGGCCCCATGGTCGGAGAAGTTCGCTTCTCCAATCGCATAAAGCCCTTCAATGTTAGTCATGAGGTTATAGTCCACCCAGAGGCCACCCATGGTGTAATGAACCGCCGGGTAGATACGCATAGGCGTTTCCCAGGGGCTCTCGCCCGTGATTTCCTCGTACATCTCAAAGAGGTTGCCATAGCGCTGGTAAATAACCTCACGGCCCAGGCGTCGGATCGCATCGGAGAAGTCTAAGTAAACAGCTCGACCAGTAGGACCCACCCCATAGCCCATGTCGCAGACCCGCTTCGCTGCGCGGGAGGCAATGTCTCGTGGAACGAGGTTTCCAAACGAGGGATACCACTCCTCTAAGTAGTACCAGCGTTCGGCTTCGGGGATCTGAGTAGGTGCACGCTTGTCGCCCGGCGTGCGCGGTACCCACACGCGCCCATCATTGCGAAGGCTCTCACTCATCAAAGTGAGCTTAGACTGATAATCGCCCGACTGGGGTATACAGGTGGGGTGAATCTGGACAAAGCTCGGGTTAGCGAAGTAAGCACCGCGGCGGTGTGCGCGCCAAGCCGCTGTAGCGTTAGACATTTTGGCATTCGTGGAGAGGTAATACGCGTTGCCGTAACCTCCTGTAGCCAAAACGACCGCATGAGCTGCTACCCGCTGAATCTCACCTGTGACCAAATTGCGAACGATGAGGCCACGGGCGCGTCCATCTTCCACTACTACGTCTAACACCTCGTAGTTGTGATAGACCTTTACGGTGCCAGCAGCCACCTGACGCTGCATGGCTGTATAAGCTCCTAAGAGCAGTTGCTGCCCTGTCTGCCCTCGTACGTAAAACGTACGCATAAGCTGAGCCCCACCAAAAGAGCGAGTATCCAGAAGCCCTCCATATTCCCGCGCAAATGGCACGCCCAAAGCCACACAGTGATCAATGATTTTTACGCTAACCTCTGCCAGGCGATATACATTAGGCTCACGAGCCCGGAAATCACCACCCTTGATCGTATCATAAAATAGGCGCCAGGTACTATCCCCATCGTTGCGGTAGTTTTTAGCGGCATTGATACCGCCCTGGGCCGCGATACTGTGGGCTCGCCGAGGAGAGTTGTGATAAACAAATACCTTGACTTGATAGCCTAACTCCCCGAGTGAGGCAGCAGCTGACGCCCCAGCCAAGCCCGCCCCTACGACGATAACCTCTAGCTTGCGCTTATTGTGAGGAGCTACTAAACGCAGATTATCTTTATGACGCGTCCAGCGATCGCGCAAATCCCCAGAGGGTATCTTACTTTGGGTAATAGGCGCGCCTTCTGTCCAAGTAATTTTAGGCTTTGGCGGCGCTACGACCGACGTTACAGCTTGTGACATATCAGACAAGGTATTTGGTTACAAGGAAGTATATCGGTATGATGGCAAAACCAAGCGGGACTAGAAAAGCAAAAATCGCCGAAGTCCACTGGATTAGCTGCCGAACTCGACGATTAACAATCAGACCCAAGGTCTGAAAACCACTGTAAAAGCCATGCGCCAAATGAAACGCCAGCAAAATCATGGATACCACATAGAAAGCCGAATACCAGGGATTCTCAAAAGCCATTTTGCAGAGTTCATACATCGTATAAGAACTTTCCAAGATTCTGGCTTCTACAAAAAAACTTCTCAGATGTACTAAGAGGAAAATAAGAATAACTAGCCCAGTGATAGGCATAGTGCGCGAGAAGATACTAGAATTAGCACTGGGCTGATTTTGGGCATACTCTTGGGAGCGTTTACGGCGAGCATCCCAAGCTAAGTACAACCCCTGATAGATGTGTAAAACAAACCCTAGAAAGAGGAGAATCTCTAGCACTCGAATAAGCGGATTAGTACTCATGAATTCTGCATAGGCATTGAAGGCAGCGCCGCCATCATTGCGCAAAAGCAGGAGATTACCTGCTAAATGCACCACCAGAAAGGTGATTAGAAACAAGCCCGTCAGCGCCATGATGATCTTACGTCCTACGCTGGAGTGTAGCCAGTTGGATTGGGTCGCTATCGTAGCCATAGCACAAAAGTAAAACTAAAAGATGGATGCGGACGATCAGTTAATAAGCGGGCGACGATAGAAACGGAGGATTTCGGCGGGGGCTAGACGATAGGTTCGCCAGGGCAAGCGGGGCGGATAGGGTGCCCAGACGGGCTGACTAGGCGAGACGTGCGCCTTCTCATAGCGGGTGAGGATATGAATCTCATCGTAAAGGGCAGCACCTAAGAACGTTTCAAGCACCTGAGCACCGCCTTCGATGAGGATAGAGCCTACCTGATGTTGCTCATAGAGATGCGCCAGGGTTTCGCGCAGGGGATATAGAGGAACGAAAAGAGGGGCAGCGGAGGCATATAAGCCCTTGGCGGGCTCTCCCCGCCGAGGATCGTAAAAGACGATAGGCTTTGGGTTATCACCGGGGTAGTACCGGGTGGAAAGTAGGGGCTTATCTAGCTGCCAGGTAGCATAACCCACTGCAATATGGCTATGCTTAGCTCGGAGGCGATGTCCCCAAACCTTTGCCCAAAAGGTAGAGATGGGATAGCGTGGCGATAGCCGACTACCCAATATAGGGGGCTGATGAGGCTGCTTAAGCTGGGCCCATTTGAGGGTAATGTAAGGACGATGCTCTGTAAGGTTGACAAGAAAATGGCGTAAAAGACGCTGATAAGGATGGGGATCAGGGGCTACGGTAACCGTTAGACCAGCCGCCGCAAGCTGACGCAGACCCGCTCCCGCCACTTTGGGATTAGGGTCAGGCGTACCTACCACGACTCGGCTCAGGCCAGCCTCAATAATGGCTGAGGTGCACGGGGGCGTTTTGCCATAGTAGCAGCAGGGCTCTAAGGTTACATATAGAGTCGCTCCGTGAATGAGGTTAGAATCAGGAACTGCGCGCAAAGCCTCGATCTCAGCATGAGGCCCTCCGTATCGTCGATGATAGCCCTCCGCTAGAATGCATCCATCCTTTACGAGGAGTGCCCCAACCGGCGGGTTGGGCTCCACCTTGGCGGGGGAGCCAAGCTGAGCAAGCCAGCGGGCACGCCGTAAGAACCTATCATCAATCTCGTTCACGGCAGAAGCTCACAGCTGGAGCAGGATCTTTCCTTCGTAAACGTCCTTTCCTTGGCGGTACAGGTAGTAAAAAGACTTACTCTTGTCATCATAAACGGGTGGGGTCATAATCTCGGTGCAGAGAGACTCCTGGATTGGCCGGTCATTTAAGACAGCGTACCAGCCGTCGCGGCGCCGTGCAAAAAAGAGCAGCGCCTTGCCTTCTGCCCCAAAGGTTAGATGCTGAGGATACTCGTAGTGGTCGCTTTCTGTCTCATTCCAGACGACCCCACTCCAGCTAGGACGCTTTCGCGCTGGAAAAGCCAACTGCTTGCCAGCCTCGTCCCACACTAGCAAAGGGATATTCGTATAAGTGGCGCTAAGACGTCCATTATGCACTACAGCCAGCTGGTCCTTATCCTTCCGAACGATGGCAGCGTAGCTATCTTCCTTTCCCGAAAAAAGGGAAATATGCTCAAAAGGTCCGGATTCGGGTGTACCGTTGATAAAGATATGGTGCCGTCCCCCCTGTTCTACCGCGTAGATAACATGGGGCTTTTGGCTCGTTACAAATAACTTATCGACCTTCTCATGAAGGCTAAGCCGTTTATTATGGGCATAAACGACCTGGCCTTCCTTTTCGCGAGCCACATAAGCTACAAACCGGCTATCCGGCGCTATCACGATATTCATGATACCCTCTGCAGTGCAGAGTGGCTTGTGATCCCAGAGCAGAGCAATAGCTGAGCCTACATTCCCGGAGTACACAATATGCTGCCCATCCGGTGAAAAGCCAATATCCCCAACCCGATCAAAGCCCTCACCCGCCCCTTTTCCATCAAAAACATGATATTTTCGGCCTTTCAAAAACGCATACCCTAGGCGCTTACCATCTTTGGAAAACGTCAATGCCCCTAAGGCAAGGTAAGCGTCAGAATGCGCATTGGAGAGGTTGTCCAGAATCATCCATTTGTTTTTCTCGACCTGCGCCGCATAGTAAAGCTCCATTTCGGTGTCTGGGCGAAAGACGAGCTCTCGAATGTAATTGTACGGGCGAAGGGCGCCATTATCAAGCGTAGCAAAGTGATCCTGGCCCTTGAGCGCCACGTACGCTAAATGCTTGCCATTGGGAGAAAAGACAAATGAGCCCACTTCGTCATAGACAACGCTCTCATCCCCGTTGAAGTATACGCGCTGGCCACCCGGAACCCGTAACTTAATAGCCAACACATCCCCTGTAGAGCTGGCAGCCACCTGCAAGACCTCTTCAAGGCGGTATTCCGGCTTACCCCGAACGATCACGACTAGGCCTCCGCCTTCATACTCTACCAAAGCATACCAGTGCGCCCGACCCGCTCTGGGGAAAATTTCGCACTTTCGGACGCGGTCCTTTTCGGACTTGAGTGTAAAGACCTTAAGGGAACTAAAGTCAGCACTAAGGGAGGGAAAATGTCCGCCTTTCGGGAACTCCGTTGCCTTTGTAGCAGGTGCCTGCAGCCCACCGGTAAAAGCAGATGCTGTAACCGCACCGGCACTGCTAGTAGTCGTAGGGGGCACTACTGAAGGCGTAGGCGGGGGCACAGGCTCCGCTACAGGGGTGGGCTCGGGTGAAGGGGGCGGTTGAAGAATTACTTTCTCAACTGCCTTACGCTGCGCTGTCGTTTCTATTTGAATCAGACTACGCAGTACCTTTTCACTGCCGCCAAGTTCCTGGGCCTTTTTCACAAGAAAGAGCAGCTTGCTATCTTCTATGCGAGCATTTTCTACAAAGCTACGAATCAAGGGCTGAATATGCTGTGGAAATTTCGCTTTCTTCTGAAAGATGAGCTGCTCAAGTTCTAAGATAACTTCTAACTGAGCAAGAGTGATGCCGAGTTCTTGCGCACGCTGAGTCAAGAGGTTTTTGGCTTTTTCCAGAAGGCCTGCGGCGAGGAGGGCGCGAATGAGCGGTTCCAACGCTTCAGCGGTGAAGCCTACTGGACGCCGTAAGAGAATAGTTTCTAGCTGGAGGAGCGCTTCCAGAACCGGTTCTGGGACGCCCTCTTCCAGTGCTACATGAGCGAGGAAGGGCCTTTCTTCCTCGGACAAAACGCCCTTGCGCGAAAAAGTTCGCACTAGGTAGGCCAGAGCTTCGATTGAAGATTGGGTCCGCGCCCGCAGGCGCCAGTACTCCTGAAGGCCTTGCGCTACCGGATCGGCGATTCGGGCTTCTTGCGCGACCTCCATGAGATAAGCCAGCTCGACAGCAGAAGCGCCCTGCCCTTCTAGCAGCTTGAGGAGTTCCCAATAACTCGCCAAAGCTAGGGCTAAAGACTTTTGAGTAATGCTTTGCTGAAGCTGCATGAGATAGCCTAATACTTCATGCCCTAGACGAAGCTGCTGGGCAGTCTCCTCGAGCCAGCTTCGATAAGCGGTCGGATCTGCTGTAGACTCCACCGCCCGCAATAACCGCATGAGAAACCGCAACGCCGGTGAGCGGGGCACCTGCAAGAGCACTTGGACCAGGTCTACCGGTAATCCTAAAAACTGCGCGACTTCTAACAAAAAGGGCAGCTTTCGATTGGCTTCATTGCCCAAAGCCTGAATCAGAGCTGTCAGAGCCCGCAAGCGCTCTAAAGGTTCAGAAACCAAACTAGCTAAGCGCACGTCAATCAGCGCCTGCAAGGTCGGGGGGGGACAGCCTAGCACCTCTGCATTCTGCTGCAGAAAGCTTAGGTCATCGGAAGCAACATCCCGATTCTGAATCAATTCCTGCACAAGGGGCCATAGCAACTCTATCTCCACGGAGCTAAAATAGGCAAATTCGGGCATACCGTGCCTCGCTCGCCCCCCCTAAACCCCTGATATGTCCTACAAACGATACCGCCGGACGGTGGATGAGTTAGCATTACAGCCCTGATCTATCGACTCAGCTTAGGGCCTAAAGCGTGGTCTTAAGCTCTAAGCCAATACAAAAGCCCTGAAAAGCGAAGGCTTGCTCACTGATGGTGTGCGTAACGCCTTGCCAGATGTAATCACTTATAGACACCTGACGCACTTGCAGTCCCCCATACTCTACAAACAGGGACGGGATAAACAACACAATGCCCTGTGACTTAATCGGAAAATTGACCCCAGCGGAGATAAGGTAACCAACTCCTCCGCCCGTTACGACATCGCTATAAGTCCAACGCCTATCCTTGGAACCCAAATTTAGCACATAGGCGCCCGCTGCAAGCGAACCGCCTATGTATGTCTGAATCATCTCAGCTGATTTACCTAGCAACAACCGAAGCCCCATATCCATGAATGTGGACTGCGCATGGTAATATACATCATGAGGCAAAGGTGGAGATCGCCATCCTCCAAAATAGGTCCATCCTTCAAGTGATTCACCCGCCAGACCAAGACATAGCTTTGCTCGGCGATGCCGGGCTCGAACAAAGCCTTCTAAAAAGTCCGAAAACCGATAGGCATACCCAAATCCTACAGAAAAACCGGCTGGTAAGAAGCTACCATGTGAGGCAAGCGGAAGCGTGGAGGACTGATGAAACTGTCCCGCATACATCTTCGGTTACAACCCAGCTAGCATAGAATAGTAGCTGCGCGCGGGCTCCTGCTGGGCATAGACCACCGTCACTTGCAACAAGATGAAAAAGCACCTTAAAGAATAGCTCCCATGTATACTCCCCAAATAAGATGTCATAACGCTTGGTATTTAGTAGATGCTAGGGCCAGGCCAGTAAACTTCGATGGCAAGGGGCGAGGTACCTGCGCGTAAGCTTAGCTGCTGTAGCCAGCGCAGGCTTGCCTCCCATTTAGCCAGCCACTCCTCATAAAAGCTTTTCTTTCTCGGATAAGCCTCAATCCTATACTCCTTAAGGCCAGCCTTGTGGGCAGCCACTGCGATAGCGCGGTCTAGCCCCCCTAAAGCATCGACGAGACCTATAGTTTGGGCGTCTTCTCCGGACCACACTCGCCCCTGTCCGATGCCGTCCACCGCCTCTAAAGAGGGATAACGCCGCCCCACTTTTACCACCGTTAGAAACTCTCGATAAATCTGATCGATTTCTCGTTGCAAGCGATTCACTTCATAGGGGTCAGGTTCTCGGAAAGGATTCATGAAGTCAGCATGCTCTCCGCCCACCTTGACTCGGTCCGTCCGCAGATCGAGGTGCTTTTCTAAAAGCTCCCGACAATTTAGCAGGAGCCCAATCACCCCTATAGACCCCGTGATAGTAGTCCGCTCCGCCAAGATGGAGTCTGCATAAGCAGAAATATAATAGCCTCCGGATGCTGCGACCCCTCCCATTGAAACGACAAACGGCTTTTGGGCCTTGAGGTCCATCAGCGCTCGGGCCATGCGATCCGCATCTAGAACCGCTCCACCTGGGCTATTGACCCGCAAAACAACGGCTTTAATGGTAGAGTCTCGGGCTATGGTTTGAATAACCGGCACGAACTCATCGGCTGACAGCACAGCTTGAGGCCCGATTTCGCCTTGGGCATATAGAATAGCTATCTTGGGCGCTTTATGCTTGGATTCTTTATCATCTAATAAACGCTTGACCGCTATAAGGGCGCGATTGTCTTCCAGGACTTTGTCTGGCGTGTAGCGGGCTAGCCAGCTTTCCCAGGGTAGCAAGGCGTCGACCAGCCGCCGCTCTAAAGCCTCCTGCGCAGAAAAGAAAATAGCTTGATTTGGCCAGGCCCGCAGGCTCTCCGCCGGAATCGACCGCCAAGCCGCTATGCTATCTACCCACGTACGCCAGATATCCTCCAAAAGCACCGATAACTGCTCCCGGTTGGCCTGGCTAAAGCCCTCCTCGGTAAAGCTTTCAGCAGCCGACTTATACCGCCCGACTCGCACTAAGATAGGTCGTACGCCCCAGCGCTCCATGGCCTTTCGGAAAAAGGTATTTTCCACGACCAGGCCATTCCACTCTAAGAGCGCGCCAGAACCAGGATACATGAAGATGCTATCCGCACAGGCCGCTAAGTAGTACGTTTTTTCGGTGAAGAAATTACCATACGCATGGACCGGTTTGCCACTTTTGGCTCGGAAGGCTTTTAACCATCGAGCGATCTGCTCAATCTGCGCCGGATAAGCGGCCAGATCCGCACAATGCAGCACGATACCCCTGATCCGCTTATCCTCTGCAGCCTGCTCAAGGGCCTGCCGAAGCTCATCCAGCGTAGGAACGGTCTTTGAGGGCTGCCCTAAAAGGGTATTCATGAATGAAAAGAAAAAATCGAAGTCTATGTCCTGAGGGACATACTCCTCCAGTTCACCATCCAAAGGGATGTAAAGCCAACTGCTATCGGGAATGGCCTTGCTGCGACTCACCTTTTGCTGCTTAGCAGATAAGGCGACGAAAGCACCCGATAAGCTAATCGTCAGCAAAACGATCCCTATAATGGCCGTCAGGAAAAACCCGACAGTAAAAGCCAAGACTAGGCGTAAAAAGCGCCACATGCCAGCAAAGTTAGCTAATGTTTAGCAAAGGCATTCAAAATAGGGAAACGGGCGGCACTACGCGGGTCGAGATTGTATTTGTCGAGGTGAAACCCTGGGGCTGCGCGCTCACGCTTCCATTGGCTAGCGGCAAAGAGCTGTTTATACCGCCTGGCATAGCTACGTAGCTCGGCGGCCGAAAGCTGTGAAAAGTGATACTGGGTCAGTTCTACGAGCTGGTGGGGAGCCTGACCATCATAGACGACTTTCTCTTCTAGGAAGTTTAGGAGGGGATAGGGCATCAGGTCCGACTCATCGGTTTGAGGCCCTGGCCGAAGTTCGGCGGTGGGCGCAGCCTGGGCGATCTCAGCTAAGACAGGCCAGCCAAAGTGGGAAGCCGCCCATAGTGCCCATTGTCTGAGGAAAGTCTTGCTAAGACCCGCGATGG
The DNA here is from genome assembly GCA_964489015.1 of uncultured Sphingobacterium sp. Classification (GTDB taxonomy): domain Bacteria; phylum Bacteroidota; class Bacteroidia; order SpSt-205; family SpSt-205; genus JAPYWM01. The sequence goes on from CAZAXD010000015.1 coordinate 22,552, forward strand.
GGGCTAGTCCCCCCGCTGTATCCCCATCCATCGTTGTATAGCCTACGGAGAATTCGCTCCGATTCCCCGTGCTTAGTAGGAGGGCGCCTAACACATTAGCAGCCAGCCAGACACTGGGCACCCGCACCCGAGCCTGTAGATTTTGCCGGGCTAAATCATCCTCTTCCCAAGAGAGCTCGCGCCCCAGCCATGGGCTTAGTAGCGCTTCATAAGCCTCCACGATCGGTTGCAGGTCCCACCGAACAAATGAAGCGCCAATCGCTTGCGCTAAAGCTTGGGCGCGCGCATAGGTCTGAGCAGAGCTCTGGGCGGTAGCTTGATAGAATGTATAAACACCTGGGGACTGCCGAAGGAGTTGTACAATGGTCTCCCACTCTTTGGCTGGAAGAGCTTTCTGGGCATTTTGGATCGCTAATGTCGCCAAAACAGCACAGGCTGCCGAGTCCAATCCACCTGATAGAGAAACGACAAACCCCCGATGTCGAGTCTTAATTAGGTAGTCCCACAGACCCATAGCAATCGCTTGCGTCACGGCCTCCTCAGGAACAAGGACTGGCGAAATAGGCGTAGATTTAGACCTCGTATGGGGCAACCTAGAGGGGGTGGCAAGCTCTATCCGCTCGAGGGGCTCCGTGAACGCACCACCCGTTAGCCCCCGCCAAGTATGCAAAGGGGCGAAGTCAATATCAGCTGTCGCCAGCTCATAGGCCCGATAGGAGAAGGGAGGGGTCGCAGAGACGAGTTCGCCTTTGTATGCAATCAAACTCTCTCCATCGTAGAGGAGCTTGCCAGCTTCATTACCTAGGAGGTTGGCATACAGGTAGACACAACGGTAACGGTAGGAGGTTTCTGTCACGAGGCGGCGACGACGTTCAGGTTTGCCGATTTCAAACGGAGAGGCATTGAGCCCTAAGACAATATGAGGCCACAGCTGATCCAGTACCCTGGGGGCCTGCCAGGCTTCCTCACAGATCTCCACCCCGATACGTAAGCCTTCCCACTCTAGAACAAAGAGACCAGCAGGCCGGCCACTTCGAGGCTCGGTAAGCCAGTGGCTTGCGGGACCGGCCGTAAACCAGCGCGGCTCATAAAAAACACCATCTTTGGCTAAGCGGGTCTTCAGGGCAAAGCCTAAGATACGCTTATCCGCGACCACCGCAGCCGCATTGTATAAGCTATCCCCGATGCGGAGCGGCAACCCAATCGCCGTGATTAGACCTTCGGTCACGGGTAAAAGCCTCTGTAGCGCTTCCCAGGCTTTTTCACTTACCCAAGGATGCCAAAAAAAGTCACCACACTCGTATCCGGACAGCACCAGCTCCGGGAGCGCTAAAACCTGCACACCGTAGAGACGAGCCTCTACAAACACCTGCTCTAGACGTTCTACATGAGCTTCAAAGTCTAAAGGTAGCGTCCTTACACTGGCTACCCCTACGCGGTGGATTTTCATTCAATCCGATCCCCTATCATCGAAGCCCCCATCACACTTACCTGCGTGCGATAAGGTAGCCCGTCTACGCGACCGAGCCATATCGTCTGCTTACTACCCTCTGAGTCTAAATCAATCACCCAGCAATCTATTTCCTGGCCGGCGACAATGATCTTTTCCGTCCCGACAACCTTCAGTTTGACTGACTTGATGTCTTGCTTTTGGAAGGAGAAAAGGGGAATCTGTCCCTCATAGCCCTCCCTCAAAGGTAGACTTCCTAAGTAATACAGTAGGGCGCTACCAGGTGGGTAAACGGGCGTCTCGGGATTGATTTTCTTCTCGATAGGTAATGTCTGCCCCATGGCCTGCAGCTGCCCCTTGAAGAGCGGGGACGTGTAGCTGAGCACAATTTCTACCCCAGGCTGCGTACGATGGTACCGAACGAGCATGCCCTGCGCATCCACGACGGCCGTGTCGCTCGTGCGCAACTGCGAGAGTTCACTCTCGACCTCCTCGTTGAAGCGGCGACCGCCATCCGTCCTCTCCCAGCGGTGCTCAACCCGAGCCGTGAAGCTTTTACCCTGGCGCTGAATCGTATACAACCAGCGACTCTTGGCAGGCAAATGCGTAACTAAGCGAAGCACAGGGCTAGCAGAAGGCATATCTTCAGCCTGAGAGCCCTTCACCGTCTCGGGCGACACAGTCAGTGCTGCCAGACGCTGAGCGATGGCCTCGCGAACCTCAGGTTGCACACGCCCCCCTAGATGTTGGCCTAAAAACTGTTCTATTGCCACCATCATGGCCATGCGGTTAATGTACTGCCGGAAGCCATGCCCTTCATCTGGGGCCAGAAGATACGCAACAGGGTAGCCTTTTTGGTAGAGCTTGGCTACGATCTGATCAGACTCCTGCTGCTTGACTCGTGGGTCATTGGCTCCCTGGATGACGAACAGCGGCGCCCGCATACGGTCTACGTGATAAAGCGGTGATTGCGCTTTGAGCCGTTCTAGATCAGTTGGGTCGTCCGGATTGCCCACTCGTGTGTGGAAGATCTTAATGGCCGGCTTCCAATAAGGCGGTACCGAATTGATCAAGGTGATAATGCTCGAAGGTCCCACGATAGACACGCCACAAGCATACAGCTCAGGAGTAAAGGTCAAGCCCGCCAAGGCAGCATACCCCCCGTAAGAACCGCCCATGATAGCCACCCGCTTAGGATCAAAAATTCCCTGCGCTATCAAGTGCTTCGCGGCGTCGGTTAGGTCATGCTGCATGCGGCCGGTGCCCCATTCTTTATTACCGGCATTTAGAAAGCTTTTGCCATAGCCCGTCGAAGCGCGAAAATTTACCTGGAGGACCGCATAACCGCGATTGGCCAAAAACTGCGCCAGGGCATCATAGCCGTAGTAATCTCGCGCCCAGGGCCCCCCGTGAACCAGTAAAACGGCGGGGAGATTTTGGGGAGGCACGCCCTTGGGGAGTGTGAGATAACCCGGAATCTGGGCGCCGTCTCGCGTAGGAATGCGCACCGGCTGCCGCCTGGCCAGGTGCTCGTAAGGCAGGGCGGGTTGACTGCGTCCTAATTCGATCATATGACCTGTCTGCTCATCCCATAAGTAATACTGACCTGGCTCGCGATCGTCCCACACCCGCAAAATGAAATACCGAAAGTCCTCGCTGTAATCCCCTAGACTCACCTCATACTGCGAAAAACGCTCAGCCCAGCGTTTGTAGCGGGCCGCCCAGACTTGCGAGAAAAAATAACGTCTTGGCCCATCATCCGTATAGGCCACTATCCAGAGGGAGTCGCTCTTAGGATCAAATTCGGCAGCCGCTAAGTCGACACGGTCTTCGGGATCTTGGTGAATAAGCTGCTCTATGCCCTTGACAGGGTCCCAGCGAACAAGGCGAGTCTTGTCAGTGCCTTTGTTGGTGATGAGATACACAGAACGGCCTTTTCGTGGAATGTACGTTACGCCAGCAGACTCATCCCAGGCTGTCTTATAGCGCAAGGTGAAAGTGTAACCCTGTTTTTTAGCCTGAACCTCATAAAGCTCCGTCTCGCCTTCTGGTCCAAGCTTAGTTGCAAATCGGGGGCGCCCCTGCGCATCTATGGCCCAGCCCAGCACTCCAAATTTATTTTCATAGAGCAGCTTAAGCTGGCCATTAGATAGCGTGAGTTCGTACAGGTCATGCAGGCTAGGGTCCCGATCATTAAGACCAATGATCGCAACCTCTGGCCGATCATACGGCAGCCCGTACAGTAGGACTTTAACGCCTTCACGAGGTGTCAGATCGACAGCGGGGGGAAAGTTTCCCGGTCTCATCTCACTAACCGACAACCGGTACAAGTGCTCGTTTTCATCGCCGTCTCGATCCTGTGCATACAGAATATACCGGCTATCGCGGCTCCAGAAGTAGGTCGTGATAGAACGAGGACTCTGGGTAATCGGCCAGGGCTCACCTAACTTACCATCAAGGATAGGTTGCACCCAGATATTAAGGGCCCCAGCGTAAGAACGCAAGAAGGACAAATAGCGACCGTCTGGAGAGATTTGAACCCCTGCCAACACCGGATCCCCAAAAAATACCTCTCTATCAATCAGAGGAGGCAGTTGGGCTTGCATACTGGCCAAAGGTAAAATGACAAACCAAACGCGCTTTAGATAGCCCATGTGGCAAAGGTAGGTAGTTTCAGAGGACTATCCGATTAGAAGGCTAGGACTATACCAGCGCTCAGCTAAGTCGGGGTCATAGGGGTAGAGCCGAATAGCCCAGTGATAGACACCCGGATCCGGAATGACGACTTCACCGCGGTAGAGGGTGGGCGAGATAGGCTTGAGCGGAAAGCAGAAACACGAGCCTTCCGGACGCTCAAAGAGGATCTCCGCTGGGCGCTCCTCGGGCGGTAGTGGTGTAGGTTCGATCTCAAGTTCCACGGTAAAAGGCTCCTGGACTGGACGGGCCTGCTCGACGAAAGGGGGTAAGCGCAGCGCCTTTACCTGTAACTGTGGCAGTAACTGCGTAAGCTGCGCCTTACGCGCTAATCGCCTGTCCAGAATCGCATGTCCCTCTCCTTCGAGCCGCTGCGCCCGCTGATGCATGGGCTCATACAAATGCTCGACGTAGGCCTTGAGCATGCGCTGCGTGGTATAGTGCCTTTCGGCATAGGCTTGGGCGTCTCGGATGCGCTGTATCCACAATTGAGGCAGACCCTCCGCATCGCGCTGTAGGAAAGTGGGGATGACCTGCTCTTCTAGCAAATAGGTCAATTGCGCTGCTTCGTACAGGTCTCGGTGGGGGGCCTGCTGGTCAGGCGAAAGCGGTATGGTCCAGCTGCCGGCCGCGGCCGCCTCTACCTCCGCCCACCACCCATCCGGAATGCTGACATGTAAGACGCCATTCAGTAAAGCTTTCATGCCGCTCGTGCCGCTAGCCTCCTGCCCATACGTCGGAAAGTTTAGCCAGATGTCTAACCCTTGCACCATATAACGCGCTAGCGTCATGTCATAGTCGGGCAGAAAGAGCACTTTACCTAAAAAAGGCGGTCGCTGAATGCGCTGCCAAATGTCCTTTAGCATGGCGGCCCCCGCTTCGTCAGCCGGGTGCGCCTTGCCAGCAATAAGGAGCCGAAGCGGATACCTTTCAAACAAACTAGCAAAGCGCTCACTCTGAAATAAGACACCGTGACGCTTGTACGTCGCTAGCCGGCGCGCAAAGCCCATCCACAGCGCCTCTAACGAGTCTTCCTGCAAAAAACGCTGAATAGCCTCCAGGTACGTCTCCGGCCAAGCATACTTCTGGAGCCGCGCCTCCACGTAGGCCATCAAGCGCCGCTTGAGATGGAGATGGGTCTCCCATGGGCGGCGTGAACGCTCCCACTCCGGTGCCTGCCATGTGGCTCTGTGCACGCCATTCGTGATGCCCAAGATAGGCAGTTCTTGCGCTAGGTAGTTAGGAAAGTAGGGCTGAAACATCTTTTTGGAGACTTCGGCATGTAGAAGGCTAACAGCATTGGTACGGACGCTAGCTCGCAGGGCAAAAGCTGTCAACTGAAACCGCTCAGCCTCCGCCCTCCCCCACGCTGCAAACTCTTCCCAGTCCCAGCCCAAGCGCTGGGAGACATAGCCACTTAGATACTTCTCCACCAGGGCAAGTGGGAAGCTTTCATGGCCTGCCGGTACTGGCGTGTGCGTGGTAAAGAGTGTACGAGCTTGAGCTAGTTCTATAGCCTGGGCGAGATTGAGTCCACGACCCATTAAAGTCTCTAACCTAGCCAGAAAGTGAAAAGCAACATGCCCCTCATTATAATGAGCCAGGTCATAAGTCAGGTCTAAACTCCGCACGAGGCTCTCCGCCCCAAGGCCTAAGGTAATCTCCTGAAGGAGCCGCCATTCCGAATCCGCTGGATACAACTGATTTGTGATCCGGCGCCACTCCGGCGTATTTTCTTCGATATCCGCATCTAAAAGGTATAGGGGCACCCGACCCACTGCGACCTGCCACACTTTCAGATGAAGAGGCCCCCCAGGCAGATCTATCTGTAACCGAACCCAGCGCCCATCTGTCTGACGAAGCGGCTCCAAAGGTAAATCAGAAAAACGGAGGGAGGTAAACTTGACAAGCTGCTCCCCACCTGGACTGACCTCCTGCGAAAAATACCCCTGTCGGTATAAGAGCCCCACAGCCCATGCAGGGTACGCCGCATCGCTCATTTCCTTGAGGTAATCGCCCGCTAAGACTCCAAGCCCCCCCGAATAAAGGGGCAATAGCCGCCCAAGCCCGTATTCTAAGCTCAGGTAAAGCACACGAGACTTGTCCGCCTGCAGAGGCTGAGCCATATAAGTCGTGAAGGCCTTGTCCACGGCTGCCAAAAGCTGCATGAAACTTTTATCTTCGAGTAGCGCTTGCCAGCGCTGATAAGGTGTGTGGTTGAGGAGCCAGACAGGGTTCTCGTGGGCAACCCAGGCCTCTGGCTGAATCCGGCTAAAGAGCTCTTGCGCTTGGGGCTGCCAGGTCCACCAAAGGTTATACGCCAAGCGACGAAGCCCATGCAGCGGCGCAGGTAGACTCGGCACAAAAAAAGCACGGCGCCAGCGGGGGGGACTAACTCCATCTGAGGCCGGCAGCTCATAATACCACTGGCGAACCCGTCGCTTCTTAAGAGCCAAGCTATGAGCTTCCCAATAAAAGGGGAGGAAACGCTCCCACCTGGTATAGCCGGAAAGCACCTGGGCCTGTTTGACAAGGTCCTTATAGGCAGCGGAATTCAAGCGAAGAAGCGTATACAGCCAAGAAAGCACCTGGCCCGGTACATCATCTTGACTATAATCTACCAAGCTCAAAGCTGGTGGCAAGGGCCGCACATGACCCTTCATCCAAGCACCGAAGCCCGCCTGCACCGAAGACAAAGTCGGCACGCCTACACCCAGGCTCTCCTGCGGCGTATACCCCCAAGGCTCGTACCGAGACGGAAAAGCAGAGGCATCCACAGCGCCCAATAAGTCATAATATCCCAGCCAAAAGCTATCTTGCGTACCGTCTATGTAAATAGGCAAGTACGCATAATAAACACCCTCCCCTGGGCTCTGAGCCAGAGCCTTTAGGCGTAGATAAAGTGGGTCATCGGGCAAAGGTTCATGACTGACCCACAGACGAGCTTGCAGCTGCGGTGTAGCTCGTCGTACCTCATTGGGCATAGCCACTACGACACCAAGCGTTACGCCTTCAACGGGGGCCTTCTGATAGCGTTCTAAGGCATTCAAAAGCGAAATAGTTCCTTTGTTTTGAAGCTCGGGTCGGCCGCTATGCAGCAGCCAAAAAATGCGCTGCGTGGAGGGCACCTCCCAGAGCTTCCGCAGACGAGCCAAAAAGCCGCGGGCCTGTTCTAGGTCTACAGCAGGCGGGTCCCAGCCGTTGGGTGTGAGTACATCCGGCGCCCGCCCTAGATACAAAGCGGCTTCCTGGGCAACCCCTTCACCAACCGTCGTGACGACATCCGCCTGCTCCCAGGCCGCTCGCTCTAACGAGTGCTTACTTAAAAGACCCTGCGAGGCTGCCCACCTCTGTACGTCCTCCCGGACAGGGGCCCCCGCCGAAGCCCGACCCACTACAGTCGCATGGGTCGTGAACACCGTGGCGATTGCATCACAGTGTGCCTTGAGGTATAAGATGCCCGCCCCCGTGAGCCATTCATGAAAGTGGGCGATTACTTCCAGCTCCTCGGCTCGATAGTAAAACTCCCAAAAGCTATGAATAACCAGCCCCGCTGTGTAGCCAAATAGGGCCGGCTCGATATAATCCCAGCCGCCCCACAACGACTCTACCCGAAACCGCTTCCACAACCAAGTAAAGACTTTATCCTTTTCACTCAAAAAAGCATAAAAGTCTATGAGCCATGTCTGAATAGCCGCGGACCCAACTTTCCAGTAACCAGGATAGACTCGCAAGCCATACCGCCGCTCGAGATAGGTGCGCCATTCCGGATATAAATCAGCAGGCTCCCAATATCGACGAGAAGCCGCCACCTGCGGTCCCAAGCAGATGTAACGCGTTCCTAAGCGCTTATGGAGCAGTGGCGCTTTGCCAGTCAGCACTGTATAAATACCCCCGACTTTGTTAGCCACCTCCCAGCTAACCTCAAAATAGAGACTCGGCTTGTCTTGCATCGTCCAAAGGTACCGCGTCTGATGGGCTAGTGCATCAAGAGCCAGGCTCTCACCATGTATAACGCCAGGTGAGACTAACAAGGCGCCCCATGATCGGACCCCAAATCAAGCTCATATCAAAATACGGCCCAAAGGGCTGCTCCGGCGCAATAACCGGTAAAGGCTGTCGATAATTCAGTAGATTCTCAACCCCCACTTGCATCTCCCAGTCGTCAATTCGATAGGTGAAAAGCGCGGTCAAAATCCAGAAACGCCCCCCTTGCGTAGAACGCTGGTAGGCAAGGGGATTCGCCGCCGTACTGGGCACGCGAAGCCAGCCCGTATAGGCGGCAATGCCATCTACTCGCCAGCGACGAGAAAGGGGATTGGCCCCCAACTGCGCCACGAATCGGTCTTTCGGTACCAAAGGCCGCCACTGCCAGGTCTCACGCAGAGGCCACCATACCTCCTGGTGCTTGTAACCAAGCGAAATCTGGACCCGGTCTTGCCATTCATACCGCAACTCTGCGAAAAGCGTCTGGTACAAGGTGGGACGAGGAGCCGCATAAAACCGAACCGCCCAGCTATCCTCTATATCTAGCAAAGCCTGCCGAAATACATGAGCCCGTAAGCCATCTAGATTGAGGCGGAGGATACCCCCACCCAAAGGCCAGGCCTGCGTCCAGAAGGCCCCATAGCTCCATCCGTCCTCGAGCGGAGGCCAACCCGGCCATGCCCACTGCCACGCCCGTCCTGAAAAGAGAAAGGACAGGTTCTCTGAGACGGGATTCGCTATGCGCCAGGCTCGGCCAGCCGATACCCGGAGAGCCCCTAGCTGGCTATAGCCCCATCGGACATGCAGCCGAGGTACCGGCTGCCACCCATACCGAGAATGCCAGTCTCCTCGCAGACCTACCACGACCGAAAACCGCTCGCTCGGCGTCCATGCAAACTCAGACAATACGCCTACCGTAATCTCCGTCCTGCGCCAGCTGGTATCCATGCGCACCGGATCACGGAACTGCTCGTCATACTCATTCGTGTAAGTGGAAAAGCCAACCTGCCAGACGTAGCGGGTATCTCCTATAGGCTGTCGATAGAGGAGGCTAGCCCAAGCGGTAGGCATGCGCGCCTGATACGTCGCAAGGCCCGCATAAAGCTTCTGCGTGAAGTAGCGCCCATGCCAAAGCAGGCTAAGGCCCCGCCCTTGTCGCCAGACCCACCCGCGTCGCCCACCAAGCGTAACCTGTTTTAAATCTTGGAAGGCCCCCCATCCCGTCAAACCAGCTACGCTTTGGGGCTCCCGAACGTGGAGCTGGCCAAACCGCCGATGATCCCATATCCCGCTCGCCTCCCACTCTAGCAGTCCGCCCGTCGGCGGATGGCGATAAACCTTGACTAATCCCTGGGCCTGGTGGTAAAGCGGCATATCCAAGAAGCCGTCTGCGTTGTGATCCTGCAGAAAACCACTTTCCCAGGGAACGCCTCCACCTTGACCTAAGAGGAGCGTGCGCCAGCGACCACTCGTATCATGCCATCGAAAGCTCGCCAACACTTCGCCTGTCGTCCGCCCAAAAAGCTCGATGCTCTTTTGTGGTACCTCATCCGTGGGTAGGTAAAAAACCTGAATTTGCCCTGCTAGCCCGTCATGACCATTGAGCACACTGCCGATACCCTTGGCTACGCCCAGATGATCGACCCATAAGGCCGGGAGGAGAGTAGCACTCCACGGCACATAAAGTCCCCAAGAGAGCGGCTTATTTTCGACCAGCAGTCGGCTATGAACCGGTTCAAACCCCAACAAACGCAGTTGTCGCAAGCCAGCCGCCCCCCCCTCCCAGGTCACATCCACCAGCGCAGTTCCCTGAAAAACCTCGGACAGGTTGCAGCACGGGGCGCTTGTGAGCGCGGCGCGAGTCCAGGTTTCCAGAGGCACAATCGACGTGGCAGCCTGAATGCGTCTCGGCTGCTGCCCTGTAATAACCTGCGTGGGCAGCACCTGCTCCGGCCCCAGATCCCAAACGAGGGGCTCCTGCGGCATCTGGTTTACTGCTAAGCTGTCAGGCACCCCCTCTGCC